>PKWL01000051.1 GCA_003133225.1 Janthinobacterium sp. | reverse complement strand
TCGAAAACATTTTCGTCACCGACCTGGCCGGCGTCGTCTACAAGGGCCGCGTCGAACTGATGGATCCGGACAAGGAACGCTTTGCGCGCGAGACGACGGCCCGGACCTTGGCCGAAGTGATTCCCGGCGCCGACATTTTTCTCGGCGTGTCTGCCGGCGGGGTGCTCAAGCCTGAAATGGTCAAGCAGATGGCGCCCAATCCCTTGATCCTGGCGCTGGCCAACCCGACTCCGGAAATCCTGCCGGAAGAGGTCAAGGCCGTGCGCAGCGATGCCATCATCGCGACCGGCCGTTCCGACTATCCGAACCAGGTCAACAATGTGCTGTGCTTTCCTTACATTTTCCGCGGCGCGCTCGATTGCGGCGCCACCACCATCACGCGCGAAATGGAAATCGCCGTGGTGCATGCGATTGCCGACCTGGCCCATGCCGAGCAGTCGGACATCGTGGCCACCACCTACGGCATCAAAAACATGTCGTTTGGCCCGGAATACCTAATTCCCATGCCGTTCGACCCGCGCCTCTTGATCAAGATCGCGCCCGCCGTCGCCAAGGCCGCCTTCGAGTCGGGCGTCGCGACCCAGCCGATCAAAGATCTGCAAGCGTATGCGGACAGCTTGCAGCAATTTGTCTACCACAGCGGCACCTTCATGAAGCCGTTGTTCCAGCTCGCCAAGGCGGCCAAGGCCGAGCTCAAGCGTATTGTCTTCGCCGAGGGCGAGGAAGAGCGCGTCTTGCGCGCCGTGCAGGTGGTGGCCGATGAAGGGCTGGCGCGCCCCATCTTGGTCGGGCGCCCGGCCGTGCTCGAGGCCCGCATCGAGAAATTTGGCCTGCGCCTGGAGCAGGGGGCCGATTTTGACGTCATCAACCCCGATTCCGATGAGCGTTACCGCGACTACTGGCGCACGTATTACGAGATGACGGCGCGCAAGGGCGTGACCCAGGGCTACGCCAAGCTGGAGATGCGTCGCCGCCACAGCTTGATCGGGGCCATGATGCTGTATAAGGGCGATGCCGACGGCTTGATTTGCGGCACGTTTGGCACGACCCAGCTGCATTTGCACTATATCGACCAGGTTCTCGGCAAGCGCGCCGGAGCGAATGTCTACGCCGCCATGAATGTGTTGATTCTGCCAGAACGTCAGATGGTGCTAGTCGATACCCATGTCAACGAGAACCCGAGTGCGGAAGAGCTGGCCGACATCACCATCATGGCGGCCGAGGAGATGCGCCGCTTCGGCCTCAGCCCGCGCGCGGCCCTGCTGTCGCACTCGAACTTCGGCTCATCGAATAGCGAGTCGGCCAAGAAAATGCGCGCGGCCCTGGCCCTCATTCGGGAAAAAGCGCCGGAACTGGAAGTCGATGGCGAAATGCACGGCGACATCGCGCTCGACTCGAAGTTGCGCGCGCAGATGATGCAGAGCTCGACCTTAAAGAGCGACGCCAATCTGCTCGTCATGCCCAATATCGATGCCGCCAACATCGCCTACAATCTGCTGAAAACGGCGGCCGGAAACGGCATCGCGGTCGGGCCTATCTTGCTCGGGTGCGCTAAACCGGCACATATCTTGACTCCATCGGCGACCGTGCGCCGCATCGTCAACATGACCGCGCTGTGCGTGGTTGATGCCGTGGCGCTAAGAAACGCACACGAAAATGCCGCGCGAGGATATTGCTCCGCCCTGTTGGGTGAAGCTGCTGGAACATTGTAGACCGGTCTTCGGACCAGACTTGAAGAAGGGGTGCTTCATTGAGTGGTGGGCTGCCGCGCCCACTTCCAACATCCTATCGGGGCCGAACCGGAACTCCCAGCGGCGGCGTACAATCTGGCAAAAGATACCAAATCGGCATCGCATGCGCGGCAAGTGATCCGCTTTAGAAGGAAATGGTTTGCCTCTGCCAATAGCTACTCAGTCGGTTCCGATCCGCGATTTCGCTCACCGCATGCGCGCCGGGACGACTGAGTTCCGGCGCGCAAATCGGGCGTTATTCATCGGTGGATTTTCGACTTTTTCCCTGCTCTACTGCGTGCAGCCTTTGATGCCTTTGTTCGCCAGAGAATTTCACTTGACACCGATGCAAAGCAGTTTATCGTTGTCGGTGTCCACCGCAGCGTTGGCGATCGGCCTGCTAATTGCGAGCGTCATATCGGACCATCTCGGGCGCAAACCGTTGATGTGTGCGGCGTTGTTTACGTCGGCGGTGACGACCGTTCTGTGTGCGTTTGCCCACAACTATTCCCAATTGTTGCTGATGCGTTTCGTGCTGGGCTTGGTGCTCGCCGGTTTGCCTGCGGTGGCGATGGCTTATCTCAGCGAAGAGATAGAGCCATCGTCGCTTGGATATTCGATGGGTTTGTACATCGGGGGTAGTGCGTTAGGCGGCATGACGGGGCGCGTTTTGGCATCGGTTTTGAGCGACGCTCTAGCATGGCGCGTGGCCATCGCTGTGATCGGCATGGCCAGTTTTCTCGCTGCCATTGAATTTTGGCGCAGCCTACCCAATTCAACGCATTTTCACAAAAGCCGTTTCAACGGCCCTACCATCGTAGCCGGATTGCGCAGTCATTTCCGTGACCGAGGATTGCCTTGGCTATTCTTGCTCGCTTTCCTGTTGATGGGGTGTTTCGTCAGCCTGTATAACTACATGAGCTTTCGCTTGATGGAGCCGCAATTCGGTTTGCGCCAGAGTGAAATTGCGGCGATATTTTCACTGTACCTGATGGGAATTTTCAGTTCGGTTTGGGTCGGCAAACTGGCCGACAAATTCGGCCGGCGCCGTGTATTGTGGCTCGTTGTGTCGGTGATGCTGGCGGGACTATGGCTGACGTTGTCAAATTCGCTACTGCTGATCATTGGCGGCGTCGCCTTGTTTACCTTCGGTTTTTTCGGTGGCCACTGCGTTGCCAGCAGCTGGGTTGGGCGACGCGCCATGGGAGCTCAAGCTTTGGCCTCCGCGCTGTATCTGTTTTTTTATTACCTTGGATCGAGCGTTGTAGGATCCTTGTCAGGAGTCATGTGGGAAAGCAACGGGTGGCACGGCGTGGTGTTGGCGTTGTCCGCGAGTTTGCTCGCTGCCTTGTTTATCGCACTTCACTTGCGGACATTGCCGCTCGTCACAGATGACGCAACCGTTTCGCAGCCACCTTCGATGTAGGCAAACAATTCAAGCTTCTTTGCACCTGTTTCCTGGTCGTGGCTGGTTGCAATCGGCCGCGCCCGTCACTAGAAGTCTGCTTTTGAGACCGCATTCAATCTTGCTTTGCACGCGGGCGACCCGACGCCCGACCGTGCAAGAGCCCTTGACTCATTTTGCGACCCGCAGACGCTTCTGGCGTCGCTACAGTTGAACGGCAAGCAGATCTCATATTTTGGTGTCATACTTTCCTCACCAATTGCCGTGGAGCTCGACATGAAACGTACTGCTATTTTTCTCACCTTGGCCATCTTGCTCGGTGGCTGTGTCGTATGGCCATGGGGCGGCCGCGGGGGCGACGAGCGTGGGCACGAGCGCGGCGGTGAAGGCCACGACCGCGGCAGTGAAGGCCACGACCGCGGCGGCGAGAACCGATAAGCGCGCAAGCTGGCGTAGTCTGGAGCGTACTGGCCGTTTCGACCGGCGCTCGGCTCGCTGCAAAAAAGATTAAATATTTACTTGCGGCACAATTGAAGATAGGTCGTTGCTAACGAGCTAGGCAGTGCATAATGACGCACAGTGCGTTCGAGTAACATGATAAAGGTGAGTAGAAAGTCAATGAGACTGTCCCGTCAATCTCGCTTCATTGCGGCGTTATTTACCATTTTCAGCGTGTTTTTTGCTCAGCTTGCCGTGGCCGCTTATGCCTGCCCAAGCATGCAGATCGCTCAAGCGGTGGAGTCGGTGGCGGCAGCGGGCAGCATGCACGCTATGGCCGGATGCGAAGGAATGGATAAGGTCAAGCCACTCAATTGTCATGACCACGCTCAAACTAAAAGCCAGTCTCTTACCAAACCGGAATTGCCGAACGTGTCACCCTTCATGGCAGCCGTGCTGGTGCAGACCATCTTGCATGCCGATCGCGCCTTCCCATCCCTTATCCCCCATTCCGATGGCCTCTTTTTGACGAGGACCACGGCGCCTCCGCTCTCCATCCGCAACTGCTGCTTCCGAATCTGACTATCCAGACTGCTTGCCACGTCGCCGTTTTGCCCTAAGCGAACGGTTCGCATCATGCTGTCTGGAGAAATTTATGCAATACGTATTACGCACCGGTGCGTGCGCCGTGCTGTTGGCCATAGGTGCGCCGGTTGCCGCGCTTGCCAGCGAAGCTATACCAGGAGGCAGTGTCGACAGCCTGCTGGCTCTGGCCAAAGAGAATAATCCGGAATACGCGGGCATGCGTTATGAGGCGGACGCCGCCTATGAGCGCATCGCTCCGGCGGGCGCCTTGGCCGATCCAAGACTGCGCGTGGAACCGATGGACATCACCCGCGGCGGCACACAAAATCCCACGCTATTGCCCAGCCGGGTTGGCAGCACATGGTACACATTGATGCAGGACGTACCCTGGTTCGGCAAGCGCGAGCTCAAACGCGACATCGCCGCGCTGGACGCCGAAGGCGCCAAGGGCAGCGCGCTGGGAAACTGGGCCGACCTGTCGTCGCGCATCAAGTCCGGTTACGCCCAGTTTTACTACCTGCAACTAAGCGCACGCTTGACGCAGGAAATTTTGGACTTGATGGCGCGCCTCGAGCAGGTGGCGCAGGTGCGTTACGCAGCCGGTCTGGCCGTGCAGCAAGACGTCATTCGCGCGCAAGTCGAGCAGAGCTCGATGAGAAATGAGCTTATCGCGCTGGAAAACGAGCGCCGCATCGTGCAGGTGCGCTTGAATGCCTTGCTCTCCCGCCCCGCCAATGCGCCGCTGGCGCCGCCGGAACTCTTGCGCCCGCTGCCGCCGGCGGTGCGCCTCGAATATGCCGCATTGGAGGAGCGCGTGCGGGAGCGTAATCCGCAGTTATTCACTGCAGGCGCGAAACTGAAGGCGGCCGAAAAAACGCGCGAACTGACCTACAAGAACCGCTATCCGGATTTCATTTTCGGCGTGGCCCCGATCCAGACTGGCAATGCGGTTCAATGGGGCTTGATGGTGGAGCTCAACATACCGCTGCAGCAAACCTCACGCCGGGCGCAGGAAAGGGAAGCCGGGGCCATGTTGTCGGCCGCGCGCGCGCGCCGCGACGCGGCAGAAAACCAGGTGTTGAGCGAACTCGGAGAATACCTATCTGGTCTCGATGCGGCTCGCCGCACCGAGACGCTTACGACGACGAGCCTGCTGCCGCAGGCCGAGCTCACATTCAAGTCGGCGCTGGCCAGCTATGAAAACGGCAAGGTCGATTTCGCCACCTTGCTCGAGGCCCAGCGCCAGATTCGCCAGACCAGACAAATCCAGATCAAGGCGCGCGCGGAGGGACAAGCGCGCCTGGCTGACATCGAACGACTATTGGGAGAAGACCTGTGAAAAAAGGCGCGAATATCGCGATCGGCCTGATCGTCGTCGCATTGGCAACTGGTGGCGGTTACTGGGCCGGCCATCATGGCATGGGCGCGAGCCACGGTGCTGCCAGCATTGCTGCAGGCAGCGGCCAGTCCGGCGCCAGCCCAAATAAAGTGCGCAAGCTGCTTTATTATCGCAATGCAATGGGCTTGGCCGACACGTCACCGGTGCCGAAAAAAGATTCGATGGGCATGGGCTATATCGCCGTCTATGCGGGCGAGGACGCCGAACCGGATGCGGCCAACCAGATCAAGATCAGCACGGAAAAAGTCCAGAAGCTCGGCGTCAGGACGCAAGCGGCCAGCATGAAGGCCATCGACCGGATCGTGCGCGCGGCCGGGCGCATCGAACCCGATGAAAGGCGCGTCTACATGATATCGCCCAAGTTCGAAGGGTATGTCGAACGCTTGCATGTCAACGCGACTGGCCAGGCGGTGCGTAAAGGGCAGCCGCTATTTGAAGTCTACAGCCCCGATCTGGTGTCCGCACAGCGGGAATACGCGATTGCCGCGCAAGGCATGCAAACGCTTAAAGGGGCCGCAGCCGAGACCCAGGCGGGCATGAGGCAGCTGGCCGAATCGAGTCTGCTGCGCCTGAAAAATTGGGACATATCCGGCGAACAGCTGAAAGCTTTGGCGAAATCGGGCGAGGCGAAACGGACCTTGACGTTCCGCTCGCCCGTGTCCGGCATTGTGACGGAAAAGAAAGCATTGCAGGGCATGCGCTTCATGCCCGGCGACACCTTGTACCAGATTTCCGACCTTTCTTCGGTCTGGGTGATGGCCGATGTGTTCGAGCAAGATATCGGCTTGGTCAAGTCCGGCTCCAGGGCCAAGGTCATGATCGACGCCTATCCGGGCAAGGTGTTCGAAGGCACCGTCGCCTATGCCTATCCGACACTAAACGCCGAAACACGGACGATGCAAGTACGGGTCGAACTGCCCAATCCCAAACTGCTGCTCAAGCCCGGCATGTTCGCCCAAGTCGATTTGGCCGCGCCCGTCGGGCACAAGGCCGTGACGGTGCCGCTGTCGGCTGTCATCGACAGCGGCACCCGCAGCATCGTCCTGGTGCAGGCGAAAGAGGGACATTTTGATCCACGCGAAGTCAAGCTGGGCGCGCGCAGCGAGAACGATGTCGAGGTGCTCGATGGCGTCAAGGATGGCGAGCAGGTGGTCATCGCCGCCAATTTCCTGATCGATGCCGAAAGCAATCTGCAGGCGGCCATCGGCAGTTTCGGCCACGCTTCCCATGGCGCTCCCGCCGCGGCCAAGGCGGGCGAAGCGGCGCTGCCAAGCACGACCGCAAGCGCTGCGGGGCACAAGGCCGAAGGCTCGGTCGATGCGATCGATGCCAAGGGCGGCACCATCAGTATCCGTCATGGCGCAATCGCCAGCCTCAAATGGCCGGCCATGACGATGGAGTTCAAGGTCGCGAACGGCGCGCTGCTGAAGAATTTAACGCCGGGCACACTGGTCGCGTTCGAGTTTGTCGAGCGGTCTCCGGGCGAATGGGTGATCACCGCCATCAAGGCCGGCGCAAAGATGGGCGGAGTGGCGGGCGCTAGCACGCCGGCCGAGCCGCACACCGCTCATTGACAGGAAAACGCCATGCTCAACAAGATCATCAATTGCTCGGGCCGGAATATTTTTCTGGTTCTGCTTGCGACCCTGTTCATCATCATCGGCGGCGTCTACGCTGTCGTAAACATCCCGATTGACGCGCTGCCCGACCTGTCCGACGTGCAAGTGATCGTGTATACGGAATATCCGGGCCAGGCCCCGCAAGTGGTGGAAGACCAGGTGACCTATCCGCTCACCAGCGCCATGCTGTCGGTGCCAAAGTCCAAGGTGGTGCGCGGCTTCTCCTTCTTCGGCGCGTCTTTCGTCTACGTCATTTTCGAGGATGGCACCGACATCTACTGGGCCCGCTCGCGCGTGCTCGAGTACCTGAACTTCGCATCGAGCCGCATGCCCCGTGGCGTGACGCCCCAGATCGGGCCGGATGCCACCGGGGTGGGCTGGGTCTATCAATACGTCGTGCTCGGCAAAAACAAGACCCTGGCCGAGTTGCGTACGCTGCAGGACTGGTATTTGCGCTATCAACTGGCTAAGGCGCACGGCGTGGCCGAGGTGGCCTCGATCGGCGGCTTCGTGCAAACCTATCAAGTGACGGTCGATCCCGTCAAACTGCGCGCCTACGGCGTTGCGCTCAATAAAGTCACGCAAGTCATTCGCGACTCGAATCGCGATGTCGGCGGGCGCGTGATCGAAATGGCCGAGACCGAGTACATGGTGCGCGGCAAGGGCTACCTGCGCGGCAAGGGCGATATCGAAAACCTGGTCGTGAAAAGTGACAAGGGCACTGCAGTCCTGGTGCGCGACATCGCGCATGTCGAACTGGCCCCCGACGAGCGGCGCGGCTTGACTGAACTGAACGGTGAAGGCGAGGTCGTGTCGGGCATCGCCATGGCGCGCTATGGCGAGAACGCGCTCGACGTCATCGGCAACCTGAAGGCTAAGATCGGCGAAATTAGCGCCGGGCTGCCGGCAGGCGTGTCGATCGAAGCCGTATACGACCGCTCTCAACTGATTTTGCGCGCCATCGAAACCTTGAAGGGCACGCTGCTTGAAGAGAGCGTCATTGTCGCGCTGGTCTGCTTCGTGTTCCTCTTGCATGTGCGCAGCGCTCTGGTGGCGATCCTGATGCTGCCGGTGGGCATCCTGATGGCCTTCATCGCGATGCACTTGCTCGGCATGAGTTCGAATCTGATGAGCCTGGGTGGGATCGCGATTGCGATTGGCGCGATGATCGATGCGGCGATCGTGATGATCGAAAACGCCCACAAACACATCGAGCGCATGAAGGAAGGAGACTCGAGGGTCGATGCGATCATCGCCGCCTGCAAGGAAGTGGGTCCGGCGCTGTTTTTCTCGCTCTTGATCATCACCGTCGCGTTCCTGCCCGTGTTCACCCTGGAGTCGCAAGAGGGACGTCTGTTCAAACCGCTGGCCTATACCAAGACCTTTGCCATGGCGAGCGCTGCATTGTTGTCGCTGACGCTGGTGCCGGTGCTGATGATGCTGTTCATCCGCGGCAAGATCATGCCGGAAGCAAAAAATCCCGTGAATCGCGCTCTGATCTGGATGTACCGCCCCGTCATCAAAGGCGTGATGCGCTGGAAAAAGCTGACCATCGCCGCCGCCGTGATCGTCCTGGCTATTTCAGTGTACCCCGCATCGAAACTGGGCAGTGAATTCATGCCAACCTTAAATGAAGGGACCTTGCTGTACATGCCGGCCAGTCTGCCGGGAATGTCGATCACCAAGGCGGCCGAACTGATGCAGACCCAGAACAAGATCATCAAGAGCTTTCCAGAAGTGGCATCGGTCTGGGGCAAGGCTGGCCGCGCCGACACGGCCACGGATCCGGCCCCGACCGAGATGTTCGAGACTGTCATCAACCTCAAACCGGAATCCGAATGGCGAACTGGACTAACTACCGACCAGCTGATCGCGGAAATGGACAAGGCGCTGCAATTTCCCGGCGTCTCCAACGCCTGGACCATGCCGATCAAGGCGCGCATCGATATGCTCTCGACTGGCATCAGGACGCCGATCGGCATCAAGGTGTTCGGCAATGACCTCGGGGAAATGGAGAAGCTGGCCAAGCAGATCGAGGCCGTCGTGAAACAGGTGCCGGGCACCACCTCCGCCTTTGCCGAGCGCATCACGGGCGGCTTTTACCTCGACATCGAACCGGACCGCGCGCAACTGGCGCGCTACGGCTTGACGGTGGGCGAAGTGCAGGACGTGATTGGCACCGCGCTGGGCGGCGAAATGGTCACCACCACGGTCGAGGGGCGTGAGCGCTTCGGCGTGACGGTGCGCTATCCACGCGAACTACGCAGCGACCCGGAGCAAATCGCGCGCGAAGTTCTGGTGCCAACGACAGGCGGCGCCATGATCCCGCTCGGCCAGCTGGCGCGGATCAAGGTGGTCAAGGGCGCGCCCGCCATTCGCACCGAGAATGCTCTGCTGTCGGCCTACATCTATGTCGACATCCGCGAGCGCGACATCGGCGGCTATGTGGCTGAGGCGAGGCGGGCGGTCAATGCGCAAGTGACATTCCCGCCCGGTTACTACGCCACCTGGAGCGGCCAGTTCGAGTATATGGAACGGGCAATCGAGAAGATGAAGATCGTCGTTCCCGTCACGCTACTCCTCATCTTCCTGCTGCTGTACTTGAACTTCCGGCGCCTTACCGAGACTTTGATCGTGATGCTGTCGGTGCCGTTTGCGCTGGTGGGTGGCATCTGGCTCATGTGGCTGCTGGACTACAACTTGTCGGTCGCGGTCGCGGTCGGCTTCATCGCGCTGGCCGGCGTGGCGGCGGAAACCGGGGTGGTGATGCTGATCTACCTCGACCATGCCTGGGAAGACGTCAAAACGAAGTGCTGGGAATCCGGGACCACCCCGGTTGCGGCCGACCTTTATGAGGCGGTCATGGAAGGCGCGGTGGAGCGGGTGCGGCCGAAGATGATGACGGTGGTCGCGATCATGGCCGGCCTGCTGCCGATTCTGTGGAGCACGGGCACCGGTTCCGAGGTCATGAGCCGCATTGCCGCGCCGATGGTGGGGGGCATGATTTCGTCGACCATCCTGACACTGGCGGTGATTCCCGCCCTGTACGCGCTCATCAAGCAGTGGCGCCTCAACCAGGGGTGGGAAAAAATAAATGAAACAAATGTGCGGAACAATCTGAAGCCGCCGGACGACGGCGCCCACATCGTGCGGGACCAGGAGCGCAAGGCCAAGGTTGGCTAACGCCGCGGCCTGATCTTTTTTGAAACAGTTAATTTTTAAAGGAATATCGCAATGAAAACCACCGCAACGATCGCTGTGATCCTCGCCTTGTCCGCATCCTCTCTGGCCTTGGCGCAATCGGCCGAGAATCACGCGGCCATGCCCGGCATGCAACAGGACGACGTCAAAAATGCAGAGGCTGGACCAAAAGTGCAGGAGGCCATTCAAGCGCCGCATGCGGCCGTAGCGGTGGTGCGCGCGGTCAACCCGGCAACAGGCAACGTGACGCTGGCGCACGAAGCGATCCGAAGTCTTCACTGGCCGGCCATGACCATGGGCTTTGCGGTCACGGATAAAAAGCTGTTCGACAAACTCGTCGTTGGCAAAACGGTCCATGTCGAATTGACGAAGCAGGGATCTGCTTATGTCGTGACTGCGGTGAAATAAGGGATGGATGCGGGACCGAACCGGCACGGCTGGCCCCGTCTCCACGATCCGGCGCGGCAGCGGCATCAAGGTCGACCGCCATGACGAGACGACGCCCACCCAAGCCATCTCCACATGCCCATCAATGGACATGCGGGCCTTGATGCGGAACAAGAATTCGACTGTCCGTGAAAAATGGCCGAATTGCGGCGTCCCGCCTAGCTCGCGCAAGCACGACGCCAGCCGTTTCGCGGGCGACGCAAGGCGGCGTTGTTGTGGAACATCGAGTTTGCAATAGCTCCAGATCCGCAACGCATCCCCCTTTAAATACTTGCTTAAGTAAACACGTATAGAGTGACGTAAATAAATCGCTATTTTGAGCTGCTCGCGCACGAACGCGGGGCAATATGCAGCGGCGGCAGAGCGCACGCCAGAGGCGAGCGCCGGCGGCGTTGAAGCACTCGGGATCAACATAGCCACTTCAACCGTCACAAACAGGACTTTCTATGGATGCTTCAACCCGGGATTCGAATGATGTCCACGGCCACGCTCTTGCCTCATTTCAGAACTTGCGCCAATACCTCAACTGTCAAATCCTGGGCCAGGAGAGCTTGGTCGAGAGTTTACTGGTCGCCTTGTTGGCAGATGGACACTTGCTCGTCGAAGGTCCGCCCGGACTGGCAAAGACACGCGCCATTAAGGCTCTTGCCCACGGCCTCGAGTGCGAGTTCCAACGGCTGCAGTTCACTCCCGATATGCTGCCTGCCGATCTGACGGGATCCGACATCTACCGGCCCGAGGAAGGCAGCTTTCACTTCCAGCGGGGCCCGCTATTTCGCAATCTCATTTTGGCCGACGAAATCAACCGAGCGCCGGCCAAGGTCCAATCTGCTCTACTCGAGGCGATGGGCGAGCATCAGATCAGCGTCGGTATGTCCACCTATGCGCTACCGCGTCTGTTTCTGGTGATGGCGACGCAAAATCCAATCGAACACGAGGGCACCTATCCGCTGCCTGAAGCGCAGCTTGACCGTTTCATGCTGCATACGCTGGTTGCTTACCCGGATCGGGCGACGACCCGTCTGATCATGGATTTAACGCGACGGGAGGCGCTTGAGGGACGCGAGTTGCCGCCTCCGCCGCACCATGTGTCGCAGGAAATCGTGTTCGGGGCGCGCCGCGAAGTGCTGGGCCTGACAATGGCTGGGTCGGTGGCCGACTACATCGCTGCCTTGGTCGATGCGACGCGCCATCCCGCAGCCTATAGCGAGAAGCTGGCCGAATGGATACGGTGGGGCGCTAGTCCGCGCGCGGCCATTGCCATCGAACGCGGCGCGCGCGCCCTAGCCTGGCTCGACGGGCGCGATTATGTCAGCCCGGAGGATGTCCAGGCGATCGCTCCCGATGCCCTGCGCCACCGCCTTTTGCTCGATTACAGCGCGCAGGCGCGCGGCATTACCGCGCAAAGCTGCGTGAGTGAACTGCTGAAATTGGTGCCGGCGCCATGAAGCTCCCCGACCTCACGGATCTGGTGGTCTTGCGCGGCGCCGCGCACGGGCTCAGTTTGCGTGGCCATCGCCCCGCGCTGGCGCAGTTGCCAGGCGGGCATCGCAGCGTCCAGCGCGGCCGCGGCCTGGAATTTGAAGAGGTGCGAGCTTACACGGCCGGTGACGATGCACGCACGATCGACTGGCGCGTGAGCGCGCGCCGCGGACGCTTGCATACCAAGCTGTTTCGCGAGGAGCGCGAACGCCCCGTCTGGCTTGTCGCCGACTTGCATCCCGGGCTCTTCTTCGGCAGTCGACGCCAGTTCAAGTCGGCATTGCTGTTACAGGCCGCAGCGCTGCTCGGTTGGGTGGCCATGCTGGGAGGCGATCGGGTGGGTGCAGTCATTTCCGATGGCGCTGCGGCGCCGCGCATCTTCCCTGCGCGCACGCGCGAGGCGGGCGTTCTGCCGATTCTAGAAGCGCTGGTGGCGTCCCAGCCGCGGGCCCCCGGCCCGACGGTCACGACGGGCTTGCAGCTTGCCTTGACCACGCTGCGCCCGCTTTTGCAACCCGGCAGCCTGATCTTGCTACTGAGCGACTTCAGCGGACTCGATGCCGAACTTGAAAACATCCTGGCGGGAGCGGCAGCGCAAAACGATTGGCGCTTGCTATGGATTACCGATCCGCTCGAACGCAGCGGCTTGCCCGCGGGCGCCCATCGCGTGGGCCTGCCTGGCCGTTTGTGGTGGGTCGATGGCGAAGGCAGCCGCAGCGCATGGCAGGCCGCCTGGGGCCGGCGCGAGCAACGTTTGACGGCGTTGGCGATGCGCCTCAGTTTGCCATTGGTGCGTCTAGATACGTCCGACGCCGTGCCCGAGCGGATGATCTCATTGCTCAAGGAACCAAATTGGGCAGCATGACACCGGACTGGCTGGCGCAGCTAGCGCCTTCCCATGCCCCGCCAGCGCCCGGCTGGTGGCCACTCGCGCCCGGTTGGTGGGGACTCGCACTTTTGATTGGCGTAGCCATGGTCGCGGTGACGGTTTGGCAACGACGCCCACAAGTCCGGTTACGCCGCGCTGCGCTGCGCGAGCTGGACCTCCTGGAAGCTATGGCGGCCGACGACGCCGTTTTGGCGCGCGAACTGGAGCATCTGGTGCGCCGGTTCGCGCTGGCGCGTTTCGGGCGCGCCGCCGTGGCCAGTCTGAGCGGCCCAGGCTGGATCGACTACGTCGTCGCCCATGGTGGCACTGCCTGGAGCGGCGCCGTGGGCGCCAAGCTGCTGCAGGCAGCCTATGGCGGCACTCTTTGCGCGGAGCGCACGCGCTGGCTATCTGGCGCACGCGCATTTTTCAAGGCCGCGACATGATTCATATCGCATGGCCATGGATGGTGCTGTTTTTGCCTTTGCCCTGGTTGATTGGTCGTGTGTTGGCACCGGCTAGGGCGCAAGAGAGCGCGTTATTTTTACCGTTTGCAGCGACCGTGGCGGCAGATTGGACGCCTGTGATGCGGGCACAGCCGCGCTGGCGCATGCTGCTGTTTGCCTTGGTCTGGCTCCTACTGGTCGGCGCCGCCATGCGCCCGCAGTTGCTAGGCGAGCCGATGCCGGTCCCAACTAGCGGTCGCCGCTTGCTGCTCGCGGTCGACACGTCCGGCTCCATGGCAACCCAGGACATGGCTGGCGGCTACTCCCGGCTGCAAGTGGTGCAGGAAGTGGCGGGCCAGTTCATACGTCAGCGCAAGGGTGACCAGGTCGGCCTGATCCTGTTTGGAACGCGGCCCTATCTGCAAGCGCCACTGACGGCCGATCTCGACACGGTTGGCCAATTTTTGCGCGAGTCCATGATCGGCGTGGCGGGACCACAGACCGCGATTGGCGACGCCATCGGCCTTGCGATCAAGCGTCTGCAGGCCCAAGATCAATCCGGAAAACAGGGCGAAATGGTGCTGATCCTCCTCACCGATGGCGGTAACGATGCCGGCCTGATGGATCCGATACCGGCCGCCAAGATGGCAGCCGCTGCCGGTCTGCGCATTTACACCATAGGCGTCGGTGCAGCCGCCCAGCAGGGCTTGTTTGGCGCAGGCGGCAATACCGATCTGGACGAAGACACGCTCAAGTTGATCGCGCAAATTAGCGGCGGCGCCTATTTTCGCGCGACCGACGCGGCCGCGCTGCAAAATGTCTACGCGCAGATCGACAAACTAGAGCCTGGCGCCGGGCAGTCCCAATGGTATCGTCCGAGCAGTGAATGGTTCCCTTGGCCTTTGGGGCTCGCGCTGCTACTTAGTGTGCCGGCGGCATGGATGCGGGAGCGGACATGACAGCCATCTTGGCTGCATTTCATTTTTTGCGGCCTCTGTGGCTGCTGGCATTGCCAGTTTTTTGGGCGATGGTGTTCTGGTTGGCACGGCGCCGGGCGCGCGCTGGCGACTGGTCCGGCGTGATCGATGCGGATCTGTTGCCAGCCCTCCGCCTCGACGGCGGCAAACATGACGGTAGCGGCCGCACAATGCGTCCCTGGCCCTGGCTGACCTTAGCATGGAGCCTCGCCGTCCTCGCTTTAGCGGGACCGAGTTGGCAACAAGATCGCGTGCCCGCATATCGGGCCCAGGCAGCTTGGGTACTGGTGCTCGACCTTTCTCCTTCCATGACGGCGTCCGATGTGGCGCCAAACCGCGTCACGCGCGCCCGCTATGGGATAGACGACGTGCTCGCTGCGGCGCACGATGCGCGGGTCGGATTGGTCGCGTTCAGCGACGAGCCGTACACGGTGACGCCGCTCACGCAAGACGTTGCGACGGTGCGTACCTTGCTGCCTTCGCTCGCGCCTGACATGATGCCGAGCGCTGGCGACCATCTCGCACCGGCACTCGGGCAAGCGGGCAAGCTGCTCGAGTTGGCGGGAGCCAACGATAAACGCATCGTGCTCCTGACCGACGGGTTTGACGATCCGGCAGCGGCCCTGGATGCGGCTGCGGAGCTCAAGTCGCGTGGCGTGGCGCTCAGCGTCGTGGGAATAGGGAGCGCCGGTGGTGCGCCGCTGCGCCGCGCAGACGGCCGTTTTGCCCTGGGCGGTGATGGGCAGCCTTTGCTGGCGCGCCTCAATGTCGGCCTTCTGCAGCAGCTGGCCGCCGTGGGCGGCGGCCACTATGTCGACATTGCCAATCTGCCCAGCCTGATTTCCCGTCTGCAGGCGTCGTCGCAAAGAACGGGCGATGCGATTGAGGGGCAGGGGGTCGCAGTGGCGCGCTGGCGCGACGCCGGCGCCTACTTTCTGCCCCCATTATTGCTCTTGGCGGCGCTACTGGCACGCAGGAGATGGCTATGAGAAAAACGCTCCTGGCATTTGCCCTGCTAGCGCTTGCGGCGCCGGCGCAAGCCGACGCGAACTGGTCCAGTCTGTGGCGCACTGCCGATCAGCGCGGCGAAGTATTACTCCATGGAGGCGATGCGCACGCTGCAGCCGAGACGTACGCCGATCCGCGCCGCAAGGGCTATGCTGAATTCATGGCCGGCAATTATGCGGCAGCAGCGCATGACCTTGCCGGGTTCGATGATAGCGAAGCCAACTACAATCGAGGCAATGCGCTAGCCTACGCGGGTGACTTGAATGGCGCCCTTAGCGCCTATGATGCGGCACTAAAGATCGACCCGCACAATGTGGATGCGCGCCACAATCGCGCCCTGGTCGCTAACGCCCTCGGGCAGAAGCGGGCGCAGCAGAAGGACTCTAACAAGGAAAACCCGCAGGACGGCTTGCACGGCAAGAAACAAGACGGCCAGCACAGCGACCAAGAGAGCGGCAAGCAAGGGGGCCAAGGGGCAAACGTTAAAAATGGCTCGCAGGCGCCTGTCCCGCCTGTCCCAACAGTCGCTGAGAAGCGGGCGCAGACCGGGCAAACCGGTGATGCCGCCAATACTGGGCAGCGCGCTTTAGGGCCAAGCACGCCCGGCTCGACGTCACAGCAAGCCAAGAATTTGCCGGGGGGACATGATTTTCGGGCCGCGCAACAGACAGCTCGAAAAAATCAGAAAGTTGCGGACGGCAACGATGCTGATCAGGCGCGGCGCGATGCTGCAGCAAGCAGGACGGGCGCGGCCCAAGGCAAACCAGGGAGCGATGGTATTGTCGCGCGCGCGGCTGGGCATGCATTGCAGATGGTGCCTCAAAGTGAAAAACAGATTGCACAGGAACAGTGGCTGCGCAGCATTCCGGACGACCCGGGCGGGTTGCTTCGACGCAAATTTCTGATCGAACACATGATGAGACAGGGCAGCACAATTCAGCCATGACCAACATTTATCGCATTTTCGCCCTCTTGCTCGCGTGCGCGACGTGCTTATCCGCGCCGGCGGCAGTCACAGCCTCTCTGGACCAGGCCCGCATCGCGTTAGGTGAAACGGTCCAATTGCTCGTGCAAAGCGACGCCAGCACCGACAGCATGCCCGATATCGGGCCGCTCAAGCGCGACTTTGACGTACTGGGCAGCAGTCGCGGCTCCAGCATGCAGATCATCAATGGCCAAAAGTCGGCGCAAACGCAGCTCACTGTCGTCCTCGCCCCCAAACATGAGGGCGCGCTCCAGATTCCTCCCCTGCAATGGGGAACGCAGCAGTCACCGGCGCTCGAGCTGACCGTGAGCGGCAGCGCGAACGCGGGGCGTCAAAACGGGAACCCGGCAGACGGGTCCGCGCCCATCTTCCTTACTGCAGCGCCGGATCAAAAACAACCCTATGTGCAGGGCGCTGTCGTACTCACTGTGCGCCTATATGCGGGACTGCAGATTCATCAGGCCAGCCTGGACTTGCCGGGTAGCAGCGATGTGCTCGTCAAACAGTTCGGCAAGGATATTCAGAGCAGCGAATCGCGCAATGGCCGCCATTACCAGGTTGTCGAACGCAAATACATATTATTGCCGCAGCGAAGCGGCCGTATCAGCCTCAAGGGGCCCGTCCTAGACGCACAGGTGCAAAACACAAACAGCGATGCCGCCGAACTTGACTCATTTTTTGGCAATGCGTTCGGGCACTCGCCGCTTGGCGGGCTCATGAACACGACCCGTTCGCTGCACTTGCTTGCCAAACCGATTGAATTGAATGTTTTGCCGCGTCCGTCCCGGGCGGGGGCGAACTGGCTGCCGGCGCAAACGGTGACTCTAGAGGAGAGCTGGCGCCCTGACAACGCCGTTCTTCGCGTGGGCGAACCATTTACGCGGCATCTTCATCTCACAGCGTTAGGTTTGACCGGCGTGCAACTACCCGACATCGGCGCCTTGATGTCGGTACCCGACGGCATCAAGCCTTATCCGGACCAATCCCAGACCGACGACAATGCGCGCGGCGCGACGGTTCTTGGCAGTCGAGACCAGGACATCGCGCTGGTCGCCAACAGCCCGGGCCACTACACACTGCCGGCCGTGCGAGTTGTTTGGTGGGACACGACGCGCAACGTACAGCGCGAAGCCGTTCTGGCGCCACGCACCCTCGACATTCGCCCTAGCCCCACCGACCATGTCACGGCGCCGCCGCCGCCGGAAAATCTGCCACCGTCCAGGGTCGGCCATAGCGATGCGGAGAAGCGCGCAGCGTTAGAAACACGCCATGCTCTGCCATGGCAGAAAATTAGCATCGCCCTGGGCCTACTCTGGTTTGGCACAGCCCTGGCGTGGTGGCATTCACGCCGCCGCGGCATGCCCGCCATGCCGACGCCAGCGGCAGTGGTTAATCCTATGCCAGCCATGCTGCATGGTAAAAATGCTTTAAGCGCGCTGCAGCGGGCCTGTCGTGACAATGATCCGCACGCCGCGCGCCGCCATCTGCTCGAATGGGCCGCCGGTTTCTGGCCGGAGTGTGCTCCGCATGGACTCAACGCGCTCGCTCTTTTATTGGCCGAAACCAAGAGCGCTGAACCAATACGGCAACTTGATCGGGCCTGTTACACGGACGGTATCTGGCAAGGCGACTCTTTTGCCCGCGCCTTCGCGACGCTGCCTAGGCGGGCGCCTTCGGCAAAAGCAAAACCGGCGCTACCCGAGCTTTACCCCTAGGTCATGCGGGAAATGTACCCGGAAATTCTTGTGCAGGAAATTCTTGTGTCGAGCACGGGGCCTTAGCGCAGGACGGCACAGGCCGTGAAAAATTCTGGTTTCCGGGCCTCGCGGGTCAGGCGCGAATCTCCTCATGGGACCCTCCGCTTTTTCTAGCCCGCGGAACTGACGGCCAAGCTGTTTGCCGCAACTGACGGCGGAATCGGCAGCATATGTGCGTTGCGCCATCCGCCAAAACGGTAATAGCCTATGGACATCAGCATTGCCGATATCGAACCCGCGCCAAAACTCCACCATACGGCGTCCGCCCCCCAACGACCCATCAGCATGCTGGCAAACGGCAAGCGTATGCACCATAAGGCCAGAAATAGGATCACCAACGGTGCCAGCACGGCGCCGGAGGCGCGCATCACGCTCGACAGCACGAACGTCACGCCCAACAGCACGAAGGACCAGGCCACCATCGCGTTGATGTGCTGCGCCATCGGCAGGGCGTTCACATGCGCCGGTAAAAAGAAGCCTAGCGCCGTGCGGTTAAACAGGTAGATCAAAGTCACCAGGCTGCCCGTCATCAGAAAATTGAACATCACTCCCACCATGGCAACACGCTGCACCCGGTCTAATCGGCGCGCCCCGATATTTTGCGCCGCCATGGACGATACGGCCATACCCACGGCCAGCGCCGGCATTTGCACATAATTCCATAATTGCAGGCATGCGCCATACGCCGCCGCAGTCTGAGAGCCAAAGCGATTGACGAGGGAAATCATCATGATCAGGGAAAGCGATACCACGGCCATCTGCAAACCCATCGGTATGCCCTTGACGACCATGGATTTCAGAATCGTTCGGTCCGGACGCAGGTAGTGGCCTTCGCCGCCATGCAGGCACAGGAAGTGTTTTTTGTGATAAAGGTAAATGATCAATCCGGCCAAGCTGAGACTTTGCGCCAGCAGCGTGGCGAGAGCAGAGCCTGCAATACCAAATCCTGGTACTGGCCCCCAACCAAAAATGAACAGGGGATTAAGGGCGATATCTAGTCCCACCGACATTATTTGGAACTTGAACGGCGTCTTGGTATCGCCCGCGCCACGCAAGATCATCATCAGGAAGATATAAGCGAACTGGAATGGCAGGGCAAGAAATATGATGCGCAGATAAGCCACCGCCAAAGGCAGCGCATCATGCGGCGTATGCATGAGTTCCATCAGGTGTTCGGAGAACACGAGCCCGAACACGGCAACTAGCAAGGATATGCAGACAAAAAAAGTGACGCTGGTGCCGACGACCCGTTTGGCCTGGTCCATGTTTTTTGCGCCCAGACTTTGCCCGACCAGTATCGTCGCCGCCATGCCCAGTCCCATCACGCTCGCGATCAGGAAGAACAAGATGGCATTGGAATTGGCGGTGGCCGTCAAAGCTGCTTCGCCCAGGTAATGACCGACCCATACG
>PKWL01000016.1 GCA_003133225.1 Janthinobacterium sp. | reverse complement strand
GGTTGTCCTCGCCGGCCTGGTTCGCGCAGCCGTAAATCACGTCATCGACAGCGCCCCAGTCGAGGTCCGGATAGCGCAAGAGCAGGGCTCGGATCGGGAGCGCGCCCAGGTCGTCGGTCCGGACTGCGGCCAAGGCCCCGCCGTAGCGCCCGAATGGAGTACGCAGCGCAGCGCAGATAAAGGCATCATTCATGGGTCATGTCCTGTAATGGGAAGGGGCCGCGTCACAGGGACGCTGGCGCCGCCTCCTGGCCCGGCCGCGGGCGCTTGTCGATGACGCGCTTGGCTTTGCCAACCAAGGTGCGCTCGATGCTGTTGGCATCCAAGATGCGCACCTTGGTGGTGACCCCGATCGATGCCTTGATATGGTGTTGCAAGGCCATGCCGACGGCATCCATCTCCAGTTCGGACAGCCTACCGCTCACTTCGGGGCGCAGTTCGACGATGACGTCGAGCTTGTCGAGATGGCTCTCACGCGAGACTACCAACTGGTACTGCGGCGCCAGCTGGGGATGCTTCAAGATCACTTCCTCCACTTGCGACGGGAACACGTTGACGCCGCGGATGATGAGCATGTCGTCGGAGCGGCCCGTGATTTTGCCGATGCGGCGCATCGAGCGCGAGGTGGGCGCGAGCAATCGGGTCAAATCGCGCGTGCGATAGCGGATGATCGGCAGCGCTTCCTTGGTCAAGGAGGTAAACACCAGTTCGCCTTCGGCGCCATCGGGCAATACTTCGCCCGTGTCAGGGTCGATGATTTCCGGATAAAAATGGTCTTCCCAGATGACGGGGCCATCTTTACTTTCGATGCACTCGCCCGCCACTCCGGGCCCCATCACTTCCGACAGACCGTAGATGTCGAGCGCATCGATGCCGGCGCGCACCTCGATTTCGGCGCGCATCGCATTGGTCCACGGCTCGGCGCCGAAAATGCCGATCTTGAGCGAGCTGCGGGCCGCATCGAGCCCCTGGCGCGAAAATTCTTCAATGATGTTGAGCATGTAGGACGGCGTCACCATGATGATGTCGGGCTTGAAGTCGTGGATCAGCTGCACCTGCTTTTCCGTCTGCCCGCCCGACATCGGAATCACCGTACAACCGAGTTTTTCTGCGCCATAATGCGCGCCCAGGCCGCCCGTGAACAAGCCGTAACCGTAGGAAATATGGACCAAGTCGCCAGCACGGCCGCCAGCGGCCCGAATCGAGCGCGCCACCACCGTGGCCCAAGTCTCAATATCGTTCTTGGTATACCCGACTACGGTCGGCTGGCCCGTGGTGCCGCTCGAGGCGTGAATGCGCATCACTTGCTCGCGCGGCACCGCGAACATGCCGAACGGGTAATTGTCGCGCAAATCTTTCTTGCCCGTGAAGGGAAATTTAGCGAGGTCGGCGAGCGTCTTTAAGTCGTGCGGATGGACTCCTGCCGCATCAAATGCGGCGCGGTAATGGGGCACATGGTCGTAGGCATGTTGCAAAGTCCATTTCATGCGCTCCAACTGCAAGGCCGAAAGCTCGTCTTTGCTGCATTGCTCAATTGGCTCAAGAGCGCTGTTTGTGCTGCGTGGCATATCTGTCTCCGTCTTTTATAATGGGGTGGTCAATTTGAAGCGCCACCAACCCGACGCCACCAACCCTACTGGGCCAACCAACGGATGCGTGCGGTTCCCACTCAGACGCTGGTCACGCAAAACATTCGTCCACGCGCCAGCCTTCGCCCGCGCCAGCGCCACGGCGCTCGCCAACCGTCCCAAAATTCACATCCTAAAAGCTACACATCCCCAAGGCCGGGCTCGCCGAAAGCAAAGGCACGACAGTCCGATCGGGAAGAAAGAACGGGGTGCACTCGTTTAACACCGGAGCCCCAAAACATGAACTATTATTCCTATGCTAGGCCTTAACAAACAAAAATACCAGCACTTAATTTGATCTCAACCAATTTAAATGCAACATAATGCAATATGCGCCATTCAAGCCCAAGCGCCGTGACCACGCTTGCACCGTACTGAACGACAACCTTGCATGTTTGAGTAATAAAGTGGGTCATAAAGTGGATGATTTGCCATGCCACACCGCCCCGCTAGAGGGCAGATCCCGTCATCGACAGCGCGCGTTTGAGCCAGCCCAGGCCTTGCTTTTCGGCTGCACCTTTTTCGCTTGGCGGCGAGCACCTGTCTCGAGCTTGGCCACTTTGGCGTCGGCATCCGGTTCTATCTCATAAGCAGATGGCACCGTTTGCTTGTCGCCAGCGGCGCGCCTGCCGGCAAACTCAAATTCGCCATTTTTAATTTGACATCAAACAATTTTTCTATATCATGGCTAAGTGCTATCCAAAGCCATAACGCCACGGAGCCCGTTTGCGGCCTTCGGCTGGAAGATATTTCCGGATGACTCACTAGAGCTGCGGCCGCCATTGGGCGGCCTCCGATTGATACTATGCTTGCCGCCACGGCCAGCCTTGACCGAATTGCGATCTACCATGCCTACTTCGATTTACCGCCTGACGGTCGAATTTGGCGACTGCGACCCCGCCAACATCGTGTTTTATCCCAACTATTACCGCTGGTTCGATGCGGCAACCCATCATCTGTGCCAAGAGGCTGGCCTCGACTGGACCCGCTTACGCGATGAATATGGCGTGATCGGCTTTCCGTTGGTCGAGACCGGGGCCACGTTCCGGCAACCGGCCAGTCATGGCGACCAGCTTGAAATCGAGTCTAGCGTCGTCGAGTGCGCCCGCAAGACACTGCGACTGCGCCACCTGGTGCGGCGCGGCGAAACGCTCTTGGTCGACGGTTTCGAGGTCCGTGTGCTGGGCGCGAAGCGTCCCGACGATCCGCAGCGTCTGCGCGCGCTAGACATCCCGCGCGAAATCCGCCGTGCGCTGGTGGACGACGAAGACCGTCCATGAGGAAGGAGAGAGCCGCCCGCGAGCGCAGCCGGAAACAGCATGAAACGCTTTGGCGGCGGCAAGAACGGGAAACATTGGCTATGCATCACATGTAAATAGCGATGCGCACCTAAGTCATGCGCTAGCCGGTGGCGTGCCTTGATTGTTGATCCGCCGTTTGAGCGCGTGACCGAGGTGCCGTGGTGCCAAGGTGCCGAGGTGCCAAGGTGCCAGGCGGTGTGTGGCGCAATGAATCGGTCTGCGCAGTCCATGTCGAAGCACGCGAGCAAACATCAAGGTCCTTCAAGTTGGTAAGCTTGAAAAGCGGAAAAAGGAGCCGGTTTCTTGAAACCCTAAACGCGGCCTGATCGCTCCCGTTTTCCAACGAAAGGGGGCGCGCGCTTTGCCGGCTCGCCACGGTCTAGTCGGCTACCCTTCTCCTCCGTCGCGACGAGGCCGCCACAAGTAGGGAGCATAGACCCATAGATAGACGATGAACCCGGATGACCAGCAAACGGCAGAAACCGTTAGGGCTAATTGGCGCCAGTCAGGGCCCACCATGTTCGCGCAAAAACGGGCAATTGCGCCACATTGCATCAACATAAACATGGCCGTTTCCGCCCTTCCCGCCTGCAGTGGACGCGCCGTATGACCGAGCGCGGTGCGCGTGATCATGCCGATAATCATGCCGCTAACGCCGCCCACGGCCAGCGCGTGAAACGCCGTACTGGCCGCAGCTAGGCCGAGAGCCGTTAAGGCCAGCAAAAAAAGGCCGAACACGATCCAGGCATAAGACAGCTGCAATATCCACAGGAAGGGAAAACGCACGGTCGACTGCGGCTGCCAGCCGATGAGGCGAAATAGCTGGGCCGTCGCTGCCAACGCGGCTACGGCAGCGCTCAGCCAAGACCAGGCGCCGCCCAGCCAGCACAGCGCGGCCAACACCAGCAGGCCCAGGGCCGCCCAATCTAAGCGGCGCTGAAGACGCGGCGCACTGCCCGCCATATTTTTTGTAAACATCGGGATTACGCGGCCGCCGATAATGGTCACGATCACCACCACAATTAGGATTGCCGCCTGCATCAAGGTAACTTGTGACAGGGCTAAGTAACCCAAACGGGCCCCGTGGAACAGCACGTTTAGCACCGTCAGCAGCAACAAAAGCGCAACGGCAAACATATTCCGGAAATTGCGAGACGCCTTCAGCACGCGGAAAAACGACCATGCGGCGCATGGCAGGAACAGAACATCGATGATGGCGGCCGCCAGCGGCGGCGCTAGCAACATGGCCAGCCGGCCCGCCAGCCAAAGTGCACAGAACGCGGCCAGCTCGCCTTTACGTGGCGTCCACAGACCAGTCCAGTTGCGCCCGGCGGTGAATAAAAAACCGACCAGCACCGCCAAAATGAAGCCAAATACCATTTCATGCATATGCCAGTCCAGGCCGACGCGCGGCAAGGACGTCATGACGGCGCTGTAACGGGCCAGCCAGAGCGGAACAGCGAGAGCGCCAAATGCGGCCGACAGCAAGTAAAACGGACGAAATGCAAGACGCCATAATGGATGCTGCTCAAACATTTTCGACAACGTTGCAAGCTGTGTGGATTGTGCGGCCATTTTTTTGTAGGCTTCCAATAATTTAACAATCATTTGAAATACATCTTTTGAATGGCCATTATACCAAATCAATGATCGCCCCACCTTGCTCGGAAAAAACAGGCCATTCACGGCGCCTTATCGCGTTTCGCGCATGCTCTTTTTTCGTTATTTGAGGAACCGCGCCATCATTTTTACGCTCTACGCTAATGGGATCCATTGCCGCGGATCCGTTGCTGCGGTTCTTTGCTGCGCTAAAACGGTCAAGGACACATGTAAGCTAGCTCGGTCCTGTAGCGGGAACGAAATACTGTTTGTAGCACCGGGGTGATGGCGGCGAACCTGGCCGGGCACCGGGAACAACGAGGGAGGATTTCCATGGCCAGAACTCTTTGGAAGGGGGCCATCAGTTTTGGACTGGTGCACATTCCAGTTGAACTCTACCCCGCCGTCAAACCAAACGAGCTTGACTTGACGTTACTGGATCGACGCGACTTCGCACCGATTGGATACCGACGTTACAACAAGGCCACGGGCCAGGAAGTGGCCTCGGATAACATCATTAAAGGGTTCGAATACAGTAAGGGCGAGTACGTGGTTCTGTCCGATGAAGACTTGAAACGCGCCAACGTCGAGGCCACCCAAACCATCGATATTCTGGACTTTGTCAGCGCCACCGAGGTGCCGCCCAAGTATTACGAGCAGCCCTACTACTTGGCACCGGGCCGCGGCGGCGACAAAGTTTTCGCATTGCTGCGCGAGACTTTACGCCGGGCCGGCAAGATCGGCATCGCCTCGGTGGTGATCCGTACCAAGCAGCATCTGTGCGCGCTGCTTTGCGTAGACGACACGATCATGCTCAACACCTTGCGTTTCCCCGACGAGATGCGCGGCACGGAAGAGCTCAAGCTACCAGCTAAGAGCTTGAAAGCTGCCGGCATTTCCGATAAGGAGGTGCAAATGGCACTAGCGCTAGTGGAGGGCATGAGCGCGCAATGGACGCCCGGGCAATACCACGACCATTACCGGGACGACATCATGAAATTGGTGGAAAAGAAAGTGAAGGCGGGACAGACCAAAACCATCACGCTGCCAGAGCCGGAAAAAGAAGCGGCGGTATCAAGCAACATCATTGATCTGGTGGCTCTGCTAAAGCAAAGCCTGGGCAAGCAGGGTCCCAAAACGAGGGCTGGCGAAGCGGGGCGGGAAACAGCCCAAATTGCGCCCCCAAGACAAGCTGGCGCGCGTGCCGCCCCGCATGCCAAGCGCGCATCCACGCGCGGCGCCTAAGTCGATTCTGGCTGGAAGCCCAGCCGTTTCATCGGCGCCGTCAGCTTCCGCGCGCTCCTGGCATATTGCTGCCATGGCAAGTTGCCCTGGCCGAGGCGCGTGTGCACATTGCGCACGGTCCAATGGGCGCCGCTTTTGAGTGAAGCGAGTTCATCCCATCCGAGCGGTACCGAGATTCCCAAGCCCGGGCGTGCGCGTGCTGACCAGGCGCTCACCGTAGTGGCACCGCGCCCGTTGCGCAAATAATCGATGAAAATCTTTCCGACGCGGTTGCTCGGACCACTTTTCAACACGAAGCGCTGCGGCATCAATGTCGACAGATGGGCCACAATGGCCCGCGAAAAGCCCTTGACGGTGTCCCAGCCGTAGCCTGGGCGAATGGGAACAACCACATGCAAGCCATTGCCGCCGCTCGTCTTCAAAAATGGCACTAGCCCCAATTGCTCGAGGAAGGCCCGCAGCAGAAGCGCCGCCTCCTGCATCGCGGCCCATGGCACGTCTTTCCCAGGATCTAGGTCGAATACGAGGCGGTTCGGCGTCGCATACGTCTTGGCGAACGCGTTTTGTGTATGAAATTCGATCACATTCATTTGCGCGACCATCAGCAAACCGCGCACCGTCGCCACTTCGAGCATCGGAAGGTGGTCCGGGTCGAGCGCTGGATCAAGTTGTTTCACGCCCCTTAGTTTGCCGATATCGCCATGTTTTTGAAAAAACAGATGACCTCCGATGCCCGCCGGCGCCCGCACCAAGGACACGGGCCGACCTCTCAAATGCACGAGCATCAGCGGGCCGACGAGCAAGTAATAACGCAATAGGTCGATCTTACTGGTGCCGCTGGTGGGGTCGATCACCCGCTCCGGATTACTCACCTTGAGTGCGCCAGGCAGTCTGCTTTGCAAGGTCAAGGCCCCGCTTTCAGGCGCCACCGGCACCGCCACTTCGCGGCTGACGGACTTGGCCATTTTGTCTTCGCGTAGACCTTGGAACACGGCGTGCCGGATGGCGCCGCCACGGGTCCATTCGCCAAAGCTCACTTCAGCGACTAGGGCGGGCTTGACCCAATGCGCGTTCTTAACGATGGCCGGCGTCGCCTCAAAGCTACTGCTGTCGCAGACGAGCTTGTCGAGGCGCGCTTTCAGCTCGTGCAGCGCGACTTGATCGAAGCCGCTGCCCACTTTGCCTGCGTAGTTGAGCACGCCTTTGTTGTCGTAGGTGCCCAGCAGCAGCGAACCGATGCCCGAGCGCGCGCCGCGCGGATCCGTATAGCCCCCGATGACGAACTCTTGCCTGTGCCCGCACTTGAGCTTGATCCAGTCAGGCGATCGGCGCGATACGTAGCTGGCACTGCGGCGCTTACCAATGATGCCTTCCAGTCCCATCTTGCTGGCAGCAGCTTGCAAGTCTTGGATCGGCGCATCGAGTTGGGCGCTAAAGCGCACGCTCGGCATCGGGCGTTCGGCCAGTAGCGTTTGCAACATCTGGCGCCGCGCTTCCAGCGGCACGCGGCGCCAGTCGTAGCCGTCACAAAACGGCAAATCGAACACGTAATACACGATGTCCGCCTGGTTGTTGCCGTTGAATGCGCGCTGCAACGCGCCAAAATCGGGTCGTCCCTGCTCGTCCATGACGACAATCTCACCGTCGTACCAGCCGGACGGCAACTTCATTTTCAGTAGCGCTTGCCCAAGCCCTTCGAGCCTATGCGTCCAGTCGTTGCCATGGCGGGTATAGAGCTTGATGTCTTTGCCATCGATGCGAGCTAGGATGCGGTAACCGTCATACTTGATTTCAAACAACCAGTTGGCGGCGGCCGACGGCGGCGCCTGCGCCAACACAGCAAGCTGGGGCGCCAAGGTGGCCGGCAAGCGGGCTTTTTGGCGCCCCGCCAAGGTCGCAAGTGAGGATGGTGTCCCATTCTTTAGCGCCGCGCCTGGCAGCGGCAGGGCACTGACGCTGCCAGGCATCTCATCGACCACGCTATACTGGGCCGCAGAACGGGCAAACTCGTCCTTTTCCTTGATCAGCAACCAGGTTTCCTGTTTTTCGCGCGCGCGCTTGATGCGCACCAGCGCCCATTTGCCGTGCATCTTATGGCCGCGCAATTCGAACTTCAAGTTGCCCTCGGCGTAGCCTTGATGCGGCTCGCATAAGGGATGCCACGTCCCCTTGTCCCAAATGATTACCTGGCCCGCGCCGTATTGATTCTCCGGAATAGTGCCTTCAAAACTGGCATAGGCAAGCGGATGATCCTCGACTTGCACCGCCATACGCTTGTCCTTGGTGTCGTAGCTGGGCCCTTTCGGAACAGCCCAGCTCCTCATGCTACCGTCGAGTTCGAGGCGGAAATCATAATGCAGGCGGCGCGCCCAATGCTTCTGGATCACGAAAGAGAGCTGGGCGCCGCCCTGCCCGCCCGCGGCCGGCTCGGGCGTGACGGCAAAGTTGCGCTTGGAGGTATAGGTTTTCAATGCGTCCGGCATGGCAGACCTGCAAATGGGAGGTTAAAACTGATGCTTGATTTCTTTTCAAAGCAGCGCCTATGTGCTTAGTTTGATGAAACACTCATCCAGCGCTGGAGCTATTGCTGATCCTCTCATTTTTGGCGCACCCATACATCGCAAATGAACGAGATCAACAATTTATCGCAAGACAGATTTTTGACGAAAAATTTCATCTTGACAACGAGGATGTTCCCAAGGTGCTCCATAGTTAGCTCGCAAAACGGAGCACGCTGCCAGCTTTTGCATAGTGTGCCACGCGATTCGGCGCCGGGCGGGCAGTTGCGTCAAGTTTAATGCCGGTTCGGCCTCGGCTCACGATGCATTGCCCATCTTGCTAAGGGAAAATTTCAGCAGTAAAAATAAGGTCAGCAGCAGCCGGCCCCTGCCCGCTAGGGCGGACGATGCAAGCCCACACCGAGGGCGACCATGCCAATACCCAGGATCTCGCCCGCAGTTGGGACCTGTCTTAGCACCACCACTCCAATTAGCACGGCCATTGCGGGCAACAGCGAGAGCAGCAGCGCAAACGTCGCCCGTGCCATGCGCGCCATCGCCAGTTGATCGCACATGTAAGGGATAACAGACGAGCAAATTCCCACTGCGGCGCCCGCTGCCAGCAAGCTAACGTGGGTGAGCGCCGGCAACGCTTGGCGTAAGCTTATGGGGCTCACGACGACCAGAGCAACTAGCATCGCCACAGCCAGCCGCTCGATGCCGTTGCGGGCGCCGTCGGCCGCGATTTTGTGACCCAATACGAGGTAGGCCATGAAGAGTGCGCTGTTTGCGAACGCGAACGCCAGCGCCATTGGCGCGCCGGCCCATCGGAGGTCCGTTAGCAGCCCGACCCCAAGCACTGCGCTAACGAGCGCGGCGACGTTGCGCGCGGAGCGGGCACCGAACGCGGCCAAAATGATGGGACCAAGAAACTCGATGGCCCCCACCATTGCTAACGGCAAGCGCTCGATCGCGAGATAAAAGACCGCATTCATCAGTCCCAGCACGACACCGAGCGCACACAGCGAGCCGCGCTGTGCCGGCGAGGCAGTCAGAACGCAGCGCCACGGCCGGCGCCAGACGGCAAACACGATGGCGGCAGTCGCGATGCGCAGCCACGCCACACCGAGCGAATCCACATGGCGAAACAGCAGCACCGCGCACGCGGGTCCAAGATAGTGAAAGACCGCGCTAACTAGGAAGTACGCATGGGGCGGAATGCGATCGACGACACCGGCCACGACGGGCTGACCCGATTGGGAAGGCACCACGCTCATCTCGATACACAAAAAAGTGTAGTATGAGCCGTCAACCGATGCCTGTGAATACTCGAAAAAAGGTGGTTGCGCCGCTATGCCTTTTCCAAAGAATGAAAAACGAAAGACCAGTTTCTTCGGCGTCAATCCCATCCTCGACGCCGTCAACCTGCGCATCCTCCACCTGCTAAATGCGGACCCGCGCATGAGCATCAAGGTGCTGGCGGCCTCAGTTGACATGTCCGCTCCCGCTATCGCAGAGCGTTTGCGCCGCTTACATGAGCACGGCGTGATCCGAGGCCACCGACTGGAACTAGATCATCGACAACTGGGATTGCAAGTGATTGCCTATGTTCGGGTTCGGCCCCTGCCCGGCGAACTGCAAACGGTTGCGGCACTCGCCCGGGCCACACCAGAGGTAGTCGAGTGCCACCGCGTGACCGGCGAAGACTGCTATATCATGAAGGTCCTCGTGGCGCGGGTCGAAGACTTGGAGGCCGTGCTTGATGATTTTCTGCAATACGGCAACACCACGAGCGCCATCGTGCAATCGACACCCGTCGCACTGCGCCCTCCGCCACTGCCCGTTAAGTGAGGGCAACGGGGACTTACGAGCGACACCCGCGTGTCAATAACCGGTTCGACTGAGCACAGGCAAAGCGAGAAACGAGAAACAGATCACTTTTCTCAGGTTTTTTTTGCTTTTGGCTTAATGCCAAAAACTCTTCCAATTGGGTCTATTTTTGCGTAAATTTTCTCTGCCTTCCGATATGCCTTCGGCGTTGCCAGATAGTACCAAGCGCCAGGGGTGGAGAGCTGGCAAAGCTTGACCCATTCTTTGAGCTTAAAGTGTGCTTCGGCCGGGGCGCTCACGACCCGCAGCTTGGGTCTGGTCGATTGAAGTGGAAATGGCATGTCGGCGATGTCCCCTTTCAGCGCAATTTTATTTCGGTGGGTGACGGTAAATAAGACAGGATTTCCTAAAATATTCTCAAAACTCACTTCGATGATGCTGGCAGTGCCTTCAGAATCTTGTGCCTTGTTGGCGTCCAGCTTTTGCACCATTCCCTTTTTTATGTTCAATCCACTCATCACGTCGGTAGCAGTGATGAGGGCTAGTTTTTTCGTATTCACAAAGTTCTCCCTATTGTGGCTTGGGGCTTGGCCCTGCGCCCCCGAAAATGTCATCAAAATATCCAGTGCCGTATATCCGGACTGGTTGAGCGGCGCAGAAACTCTCCCAATGTAGGCCAAATTGGTCTAAACAGCATGCTCAATTGTGCGCAGAGGCCTCCAAGCGCGTGTCCGAGCGTGCCCGTTCATGTGGCAGCGGGCATCAAGACGAGAGGAGGACTCAGATGCCAGCGTCCGCATCGCCAACAACCGTCCCGTCGTCATCGCTTGTAATCTTGCGGTCATTAATTTATTCCATAATAGGAAGTTTGCGCAAAACCACTTTGCGCAATCTAAACTAGTTGCAGCTTGCCCATGGCACGTACGCCGTTGCGGTGGCAGGCGCGCAGCGGTCGCCATTCATGCCAAAAACGCGATTGGTGCGGACGATCAGCGCCTTGACCATCGCGGCGGCGCCGGCAGTTGTCGGCGCCAGCTCCGTCCACCCATCGCCATATTCACTAGGAATGCCTGATGTTTGAGTTGTTTAACCCGCAGGTGGGAAAGCCCGCGCCGCGTAGCGGCGGTCCCAATCGCTGGGACTGGATTTTGTTGCCGTTAGTGCTGGCCGTGCTCGTGGCCGCGGCATTTGGCGCGATGCAAATGACGCGACCCTTCACGGTGGGTCAAGCAACGCCGATTTCTCTTGACCCGTCCTATCTGCCGTATTACCTGTTGCGCACGATGCTGCGCATGTTTACGGCCCTAGCTTGCTCGTTGCTATTTAGTTTCGTCTTCGCTGCGATTGCCTCGAAGTACCGCGCAGCCGAGAAAGTGATGATTCCATTACTCGACATATTGCAGTCGGTGCCGATTCTCGGCTTTCAGGCGATCGCCATAGCGCCCTTCATCGCTTTGTTTCCCGGCAATCTGCTGGGGGTCGAATGCGCCGCCATCTTCGCCATATTTACGTCCCAAGCATGGAACATGGCGTTCAGCTTATACCAGTCGATGCGCACCGTGCCGCCCGAACTCAATGAAGCATCGCGCGTGTTTTGCCTGTCGGGCTGGCAGCGCTTCTGGCGGCTGGAGTTGCCATTTGCGATGCCAGGGCTGTTGTGGAACATGATGATGTCGATGTCGGGCGGCTGGTTTTTTCTGGTTGCGGCCGAAGCGATTTCGGTGGCCGGGCAAGACATCAAGCTGCCCGGAATCGGCGCCTACATCGCGCTCGCCATCGAGACCGAAAACGGGCGCGCCATAGCCTGGGCCATTTGCGCCATGCTAGCTGGCATCGTACTGTACGACCAGCTGTTTTTTCGCCCGCTCCTGGCCTGGGCCGACAAGTTTCGCTTTGAGGAGTCGCAGGGCGAAAACGCACAGGGCTCGTGGCTGCTGGACTGGGGCCGGCGCAGCCGCTGGATACGCACTCTGACCGACCACTTCTGGCTGAAGCTGAGCGGCGCGCTCGGCTGGTTCAGCCGGCGCCCGGAAGGCGCTTCGCCCGCGCCCCGTTCACACCCTCTGGGCCAATACGCTGCGCGGGCCTGGGACATCCTGGTACCTGTGGCATCGTTGCTCGTTGCCTATCGCCTGCTGCTGTATGTGCATAGCGGGGTCGGCTGGGCGGAGGCCGCCCATGTTGTACTACTAGGCTCAATCACATTGGCCCGCGTCATGTTGCTAATTGGCCTGGCGTCCATTGTCTGGGTGCCAATTGCAGTCTGGATCGGCTTGCGTCCCCAGTATTCGCAGCGGGTACAGGCGGTCGCGCAGTTCCTGGCCGCCTTTCCGGTCAATCTGATGTTTCCGGTGGTCGTCTACATGCTGGTGACGCTAAAGCTAAACGCGAATATCTGGCTGAGCCCCTTGATGGTATTTGGGACCCAATGGTACATCCTGTTCAATGTGGTTGCCGGCGCCTCGACCATTCCAAACGAGCTGCGCCTCGCGGCCGACAATCTTGGTCTGAAAGGCTGGCTTAAATGGAAGCGGGTGTATCTGCCGGCGGTGTTTCCCGCCTACGTGACGGGCGCCATCACCGCCAGCGGCGGTTCGTGGAACGCGAGCATCGTTGCCGAGTACGTCACCTGGGGCAAAACCACCGTGGTGGCGGACGGTTTGGGCAGCTATATCAAGCAAATGACGGACGCTGGCGACTTCCATCGCATCGCGCTCGGCATCGGAGTGATGTGTATTTTCGTCATGTTGTTGAACCGCTTCTTCTGGCGCAAATTATATTTGCGGGCCGAAGAGCGCAGCCTCTAAAGAAAAATCATGACTGATAAGCGATTGATGGAACTAAATGGCGTCACCAAGTCCTTTCGCAGCGCTGACGGCGCACCGCGCCTCATTCTCGACGGCGTCAATTTTTCGCTGGCCGAAGGTGAAATTGTCGCCCTGCTGGGGAAATCGGGCTCCGGCAAATCGACCTTGCTGCGCATCATGGCGGGGCTAATTCCGGCTGACGCGGGCCAAGCTGCCTATCGCGGCAACGACATCCACGGCCCGGCAACGGGGGTCGCCATGGTATTCCAGTCCTTTGCGCTGTTTCCTTGGCTGACCGTGCAGCAGAACGTCGAACTGGGACTAGAAGCGCAAGGCGTGCCCGCTGCCAAGCGGGAAAAGCGCGCCGACGCCATGCTCGAACTAATTGGCCTGGCCGGTTTTGGCGGCGCCTTGCCCCGCGAGCTGTCAGGCGGCATGCGCCAGCGCGTCGGCATTGCGCGCGCACTGGTGACCAATCCCGATGTCTTGCTGATGGACGAAGCGTTTTCCGCCCTCGACGTTCTGACCGGCGAGACGCTGCGCAATGACATTTTGGATTTATGGGATAGCCACCGAATTTCAACCAAAGGCATTCTGATCGTCTCCCACAACATCGAGGAAGCCGTCATGATGGCGGACCGCATTATTATTCTGTCGATCGGACCCGGTCGGATCAGCAGCGAAGTAAACATCAGCCTGCAGCGCCCGCGCACCGTCGACTCGGCGGAAGTGCGCTCTCTTATCGATGAAGTGTACGGCTTGATGACCATGCGCCCCGTTCATGAGGCCCGCGCCGGAGCGCTGCCCGCCACACATTCGGATTATCGCTTGCCGGAAACCGACGTCAGTCGAATCGAGAGCATCCTCGACCTGCTGGCCAATGCGCCGTTTAACGGCCGGGCCGACTTGCCCCACTTGGCGGAAGAGGCGGAACTGCCTGATGAGGAGTTGTTCCCCACGTTCGAAGCACTAGGCTTGCTCGGTTTGGCACAGGTGGAAAAGGGAGATATTTCGCTCACCTCCATGGGGCGCCGCTACGTCGTGGCCGATCAAACGCAGAGGCAGGAAATCTTTGGGCAGCAATTACTGACGCATGTGCCTTTGGCGGCCCAGATCCGCCAGCGACTCGAGCAAGAGCCTAGCGGCACTTCGCCGGAACAGCCATTCATCGAATTGCTTGAGGAGTTTTTGAAGGCGGACGAAGCGAAACGCATGCTAGAGGTGGCAATCGAATGGGGACGCTACGGCGAAATTTATGAGTACGACTTCCATACAGGAAGGCTGAAGCTGCCGGACCAGGAAAAGGAATAAAGCAATGGGCGCCGCCAAACAATCGCTACCATGAACTAGCCAAAGAATGTCCGATCCAATCAATATTGAGATGAGCGACAAGCATAAGCGTGCAAATTTGGCAATTGTGATTTGCGCATTTTGTTAATTCCGATGGGCTCGCCGCGGGAACGAATGGAAGGGTAGCCGATGAATAAGCTGACTCAACAAACCTCGTTACGGATGGATGGGGCAAATCTGGATGGGTTGATTGATGGTTTGGACGTGGCACAAAGAAGTATAGTGAACCAGGGTCTTGATATCCAAGCGGAATTTAATACCATGTGCGCATTTGAATACCTGAAAGCGCATGATATTGATGCCGACGTTATCGAGCGCGTACTGCTGTTAAAGCCTGAGCGCCGCGAAAAACAAATACCTCCAGTTTTGCACCAATAGCAGTGTTTGGGCTAAACGTGGGCGCCGAGAACCTGCCCGTCTCTAGTGGGCGGCCCATCCGGAGAAAGTGAGGCCGCAGCAAGTAGTCTTGTAACGTTTTTTTAACAACCATCAAGACAACTTACGCCCGTACGCACCCCAACGGGCGCATCGAGCCAGCCCGAACATCAAGCCAAGAAATGCGCCAACCGTACTATGCGCAGGCGAAGATGAGGCTGGGTGTCGTGTTGCGTCGTTCGCCGGGGGCACATCGACATGACCGAGGCACCGAGCTGAGGCAAGTGCTGATGGCTTGAGGCCGGTTGCGCCAGCATGGAGGCTTTCCGCCGCGATCATTTGCGGTATTTTGTGGAGGCAATGCAAACAAACGAGGGCCAGTAATGTAAAATATTGCATCGGGCACATGCCAAATTGATTTGAAAAATGAAAGCAAGGCGCTCCCCTTCTATACGTTCGCGACTCGCCTTACTCGTCATGGCGTGCATCGTTCCCGCCTTACTCATGGCCGTGATGCTAATTACTTACGACTATCACCGAGCACGCGAGCAGCTCGTGCAAAACTCCGTTTTGACAGCGCGCGCAATGGCTTCGGTAGTCGATGAGGAATTTGCGAAAGTCGAATCGAGCCTGTTGGCTTTGGCTACGTCACCGAATCTAGCCTCGACTGACCTATCCGCTTTTTATGAGCAAGCCAATGCCGTCCGCCACGGCCAAGGCGATTTGCACATCATACTTAGCGACGTGACGGGAAAGCAATACATCAACACCATACGGCCCTTTGGTGAACCACGGCTCGAGCCCGATTCACCCAATTTACGCCGTGTCATTGAAACGGGAGAACCGGCAATTTCCAACTTGTTCATCGGCTCGGTATCGAAGCGACCCGTTGTCGCCGTGAATGTTCCGGTCCGGCGCGCAAACAAAGTCGTATACAACCTAGGCGCGGGTATCTTCACCGAACGTTTCAGCAAACTGTTAAGCCAGCAAAATCTGCCGCCAGACTGGATCGCCGTTATCGTCGACCAAAGTGGCACCATCGTCGCGCGCACACACGAAATGGCGCGCTTCGTTGGCCAGAAAGCATCGCAAGATTTAGTGAATCTGATGGCCAAAACGGGGGAAGGCGCTTTCGAAGGGATTTCCAAGGAGGGGATTCCCGTTCTGGTCGTTTTCAGTCATGCTCCCGCTTCACAATGGACAGTAGCGATAGGTATTCCAGCCAAAAATTTAAGTTCTGAGTTAAGCCGAACATTTTTATGGCTCAGCATCGTAACGGCCATTCTGATGGGGGTCAGCCTGTGCTTCGCTTGGCTAATTGGCGGTAAGATTGCGCGCTCGGTGCGGGGATTAACCAAGCCAGCGCTGGCCTTGGGGGCGGGCACGCCCGTGGAAGTTCAATCCTTTAACTTGCGCGAAGCCGATGAAGTTGGAACGGCATTGGTAAAAGCATCGGACATGCTGGCCCGGGCCCAGCACCAGGCCAACCATGATGTGCTAACGGGCCTGGCGAACCGAGCGCTGCTCAAGGAAATTCTCGACCAACGACTGACTCTTTGCCTTAGAAATGGCACCTGTCTTTCCATCCTCTATGTCGATTTAGACGACTTTAAGAAAATCAACGATGAACACGGTCATGCGGCCGGCGACAAATTATTGCAGGCGGTGGCCGCACGCTTTAAGGCTGAAATCAGAAAATCAGACATCGCCGCGAGGCTGGGCGGAGATGAATTTGCCATCGTGTTATTCGACACGCCGACCAATGAAGCAGCCCATGTGGCTGCCAAGCTGATCGAGAGCCTGTCCCTTCCCTATCAATTTAGGAACCTCACTTTGGAGATTTCAGCTAGCGTCGGCGTCGCGGGGTTTCCCGATTCGGGAGCGACCAGCAAAGCGCTGCTGCATCGTGCCGACGATGCCATGTACGAAGCGAAGGCGAAGGGCAAAGGACGCGTCACCGTGGCCAAAGACTAAAGCGTGTTCTATGGCATGCGGCGCAGCCAAGCTTAACATCCCGCACACCGAGTGTACCAATGTCTAAACATGGAAACCACCGTTTTGCAGTAACCGTTCAAATTGTTCGGGCGCGATGGGCTTGGAAAACAGATAACCTTGAGCATAATCGCAACCGGCAGCCGCCAGCAAATGTCTTTGCTCCTCAGTCTCGACGCCTTCGGCAATGACCTTGAGTCCCAACTTATGCGCCATCACGATAATGGCTTCAGACAGCGCCATGTCATCCGGATCGGTGGCAAGATTGGAGACGAACGATCTGTCGATTTTAAGGTAATCGATATCTAGCTTCTTGAGATAAGAGAGCGACGAATAACCGGTGCCGAAATCATCAATCGCCATCTGGATGCCGGCGCCACGGTATCTGTGCAATTTGTCCGCTATTTTGGCATTTATATCTAGCAGCAAGCCTTCGGTAATCTCAAGAACAATGTTTGCGCCGGATAAGCCGACTTCAGCCAAGTAGTCGAGCCAGGCCTGTTCTTGCTCATCACCTTCTTTTTTGAACTGAACGGGCGAGATGTTCACGCTGACCTGGAAGCCGCTTGCGCGTAGTTCGGTCCAACGTTTGGCCCAGCGTGCCGATTCTCGAAATACCCAGTCACCAATGTCGACAATCAGTCCCGTTTCTTCGGCCAGCGGAATAAAATCAACCGGGCCAATGATGCCGCGCACGGGGTGCTGCCAGCGCACCAGCGCTTCTGCTTTGTGCACGCGACTGGTCGCCAACTCGACAATCGGCTGAAAATAGACCCGAAACTGGCCCGTATCAAGCGCACTGTGCAAGTCAGTGATCAAGTGCCTGCGGGTTTGGGCCGCCACCTGCAACGAAGGAGTGAAATAGCTGAAACGATTGCCACCCTCGCTCTTAGCGACGTACATTGCCTGGTCCGAATTATTGAGTAAATGGGCGGTATCGGTGGCGTCGGCCGGATAGAGAGCAATGCCGATACTGGCTGACACGTAGACAATACTGCCGCCCAGGATAAAAGGCTGGGCCAGGCTATCGAGGATCACCTGCGCAATCCGTTCGACGTGATTACTATTGTGGATCTGCGTCAAGAGCACGGTGAATTCATCGCCGCCCAGGCGCGCTACAGTATCTGATTCGCGCGTGCAAGCTGTGATTCGAAGCCCGGTCTGCACCAGCAACTGATCACCGGCACTGTGACCGAGAGTATCGTTAATACCCTTGAAGGAATCCAGATCGATGAACAAAAGCGCCAACGACAGACCGGCCCGATGCTTGTTTTTCGCCTCCTGCGCCAAGCGGTCGCCAAACATGCGCCGATTGGGCAGGCCGGTCAACTCGTCGAAATTAGCTTGCCGCCAGATCATTTCCTCGGATTTTTTTTTGTCCGTAATATCAGAGAACAGCCCCACGTAGCCATGTAACGCACCATCCTCGCTCTTGAGCGTGTTGATAATCATCGATTTGGCATGGATTTCGCCATCCTTGCGCCGGTCCCATAACTCGCCCCGCCAGTATCCATTGGTACCAAGCGCACCCCACATGGCGCCGTAAAAATCCTTGTCATGCCGTCCCGAACTAAGGAAATTCGGATCCTTGCCCAGCACTTCGGCCAAATCATAGCCGGTGATCTTGGCAAACGCCGGATTGATCGACACGATGCGGTTATCGACATCGGTTACCAACATACCTTCTCCGCTATTTTCATACACCATGGCGGCTATCCGCATCATTTCATTCAGGCGTTTGCGTTCGGCAATTTCATCTTGTAATCGGATATTTTGCAAGTGCAGCTGCCTGTGCATTAGGCGCAAACGCAAATGCGTCTTGATCCTGGCAAATACCTCTTCGATTTGAAACGGCTTGGTAATATAATCAACCCCACCTGCATCGAAACCTTCCACCTTTCCTTTGGTATCGGTCAATGCAGTCATAAATATCACGGGAATTTCTTTGACGGCAGCAATTGCCTTCAGGCGCCGGCATGTTTCAAAACCATCCAGGCCCGGCATCATGACATCCAATAAAATGAGATCCGGATGAACAAACTGCGCGCGCTGCAGCGCCTCTTCTCCATCCTGCGCCAGCAGCACCTCGAAACCAAAATCTTCCAGATAATGCATCATCACGCCCAAATTTGCGGGAGTGTCATCAACAATCAGAATCGTCTTGTTTTGAAAAGCGGAGTCTAGCATTTCCATCATGAGCTACTCTTTACCGGCATATGCTCTTCAATAAAACTTAAAATCGCTCTGGTTTGATACCCTTTGGCCAGAAAATTCAATCTGTCCGCAAAAGGAAGATAGCCGGCATCCATTCTGCCCAGCCGCGTCGCCTGCAACGTAATTTTTCGTATATTTCCGGCCAGTGCCAGCTGATATAACTTTTCAATTTCCTGGGGCGGCGGCAGGAGCCATTGTTCCTGCTCCGCGATAATTTGAAGAGCGGGCGGTTCAGCCCGTTCGAGCACCCATTCGAGGCCCAACTGCATACCGATCTCCCGCAACAAGTCGGCACCATTTAGCGGATCGACCATGACAATAGTTGGGCTCGGCGCGCTGGCGAGCCGATCTTTTGCTGCCGCACTGGCACAGACAACGATGAATGGCACGCGCGCCAGCCCTGGCTGGCGCCGCATCAGGCCGATCATTGCGGCGGCGTCAACCAACGGCGTCGCAAAATCCATCAGTACGAGATCCGGCTTTATTGGCAACGCTTGCACCAATCCTTGCCCGTCAATTTCAGCCTTGCTAATTTCAAACCCCAACGGCCGCAACAGATCAAGCATCGGTTGATTTTTGGAGCCATCTTCCACGATCAAGATCTTCTTTAAGGGACCTCGGTAACCTGTAACAAGCCTTTCCATGCGTCCAGTCAGCGCGTCGGCCTCAACCACGGGAACGACGAATTCGAACCAAAAAAGACTTCCCTTTCCCGGTTCGCTCTCGACATTAAGCTCGCTATCCATGAGCTGGACTAGTTGTTTGCTTATAGAAAGTCCCAGTCCGGTGCCACCCAGTTGTTTATGGATCGAACCGACTTGCTCAAAAGGTTGGAAAATGTTTTTAACCTGGTCCGGCTCGATGCCTACACCGCTATCTTCGATGTCAAATCGCAAACACGCCTCGGTCGCGCTCGTGAATTTACTTCGCACGCGCAAGCTTACTTGCCCGCCATCAGTGAATTTCACCGCATTGCTCAAAAGATTCAGCAAAATTTGGCACACTCGTTTCTCATCGATGCGCACCGTGCGCGGCAGATCTGGCGCCGGATCGTAACAGAACATCAATTCTTTCTGTTCGGCACGCATCCGCATGATGTTCGTGATAATTTCCAAAAAATTGTGCAAATTCACTGAGCTCAAATGGAGTTCCAGTTTTCCAGACTCTATCTTCGCCAGGTCCAATAGGTCGATAATAAGGGCCAATAAGTGGTCGCCGCTTTCGTTGATCGTGCATAAACCAGCGATCTGCCGCTCACTGAGATTCTTATCGCGTTGCAGCATTTGTGCATAACCGAGAATCGCATTCAGGGGAGTGCGCAACTCATGGCTCATGTTGGCCAGAAATATGCTTTTCGCTTTATTCGCCACTTCGGCACGCTCTTTCGCGATAGCCAACTCGGCCGTGCGCTCGTGGACGCGCTGCTCCAATTCAAGGTTCATATTTTGCAAGGCTTTTTCAGCCAGGCGTCGCTCCTGGACCTCTTTTTTCAAACGGTCGGCCAGCGTGCGTACGTCATGAATTGTGTTGGACTTCGTCTGTATCAGAAAAAGAAAATCCACGGTGGCGTCATGCAGGGCGAAATCATTAAATGACAGACCGAGACTCTTCACGCCATTTACGTCGATCACCAACGGTGAACAGAGGAACAACATCAGATCGGATTGGGCGCTGTCGAGGAAAAGCATTTGCCCCTTGATGATATGTTTGGTCTCGATGCATTCCACAAAAAATACGGAAAACAATTGACTGGAAATTGACTCGAAATTCATCAATAACCCCGTCGGCGTCACCATCCGGAAAAAGTCGCCCACCTTGGAATTATTCGTCAAGGTCGGGCAAAGGTGAACCAACTTTTCACCATGCTGGATGATCCGATTACTGCGGTCGAATATGAGATGAAATGGAAATACCGCCTGCATCAATCCGGCCGGTAGTCCGTGGAGCGAAGCCGCAGGATGAAAATCGTTCATTTAAGAAATGAACGCCATCAACGAGGAAGGTAGCAAACGTGGAATTCCTCATGGTCGAGTCCTTGCGCGACGCCGCCCAAATGCTCGACTTTCACGTCGGTATTGAAGCGGTCGCCAAGCCCTTTCAAGAGCCCCGGGATCATAGGCCAGAAGCCTGAGCGTGACGAATAGTAATGCAGGTGGAATGAGCCCGTGGCCTCGTCGGTGACAGTAAATGATGGTGGATTGAGATCCGCCATCCACTGCCCGACTCGCGCATGCATATTATTAAGATTTTTGACAAATTCGACAAAGGTTTTGCCCGACATGTCAAAGACGTAATCATAATTTCGGCTGGCAAAGCCAACCCAATAATGGCCGAAGCCTTGCAGAATGTCGCTCGGACTTGCGCCCATGACGTCGCTGGCCGCGATGACCAAATTGTCCGTGACCGCTTCAGGATACTGATCCATTGAGACAAACACATCATCAACGTCGGCGCGGGCGCGAATTTTTTCCCACATTTCTTCGCCGTAGCCGGCGACGACCATTTCTTTCACCGCCTGATTTATGAGTCCGTACATTTTCGGCTCCTTATCCAAATTAAATACCAGCGGAAAAACCGGCGGTAGGCAATGGCGATACCCCGGACAGATCCGGGTAAATTCGTTATGCACGACTCCAAAAATCACTAAAATATCGATGAAATTACAATGCGAACGAAATGGGTGAGAGCCGTTTTCTGTCAAATTGAGGCAGTGTGGACCGGATCGCGCCTATTTTTTTGATTTCCGATAACTATAGCATCTATTGCAGCAGGTCAATAAAAAGAATAAGCATGGGCGGATAGTTGTTGCAAATTTTGCCAATAGATATGCGGGGTCTCAAAATAAAATAAGATAGTCATCCTATTTTGCGAATTCGATCGAACCGTTTGGCGCAAATGAACGAAGATAAACGTCCGTTTATTGATAATTGTCAATATCGATGCAGCAAAACCTGGCGTGAAATATTTTTTCACAACCGCGATAAAAATCGGCTGCTTGCATGGCGACGGCAAACCCGAATAGGCCGCCGGAAGCGCGGCGGGGACGCTGTTGCGACCCGTTTGCCAACTTTGGGGCGCATGCGATGCCTCACTTTAGGAACGGGCCGCCGTAAGCGGCTGGGCGGGGTCAGCTGCCTGATGGCATCTGGGCGGCGCGTTAACACCGGCGGGCCTTGTCTGATGGTGAGCTTTTACGGGGGCACAGGGTGAGCTTTTACGGGGTCTTTGGGCCGGCCTTCTGGCGTTCGCTGTGGTTCTATTTTCAAGGTCGGCCCGGCTCGGCTCATCAATGGGCGATGGGCGGCGCCCGGTTGAACGGCGGGAAGCTGCTGGCGGCCGTGCCGACGGCGCGCGCTGAACGCCTCCGTTTACCCACCATTATTTGACCTATGTCAAAGACATAAAAATTGATTAGTGGAAATATACGCACACGTTTTTTAGAATTTGCCAGGATACAAAAAATTCGCATTCTTGAGTGTCTGCCAGCGCCAGATTTCATGGTAAATCCTTGCGCCCGCACCGAGACGCCAGCCAACCGGCCTTAACCGAGTTTACGCTCCATCGCGCATGAGAGGCGTCTTGGCGTGGGCATTTGTTATTGTTGCCGTGCCCGGTATATGAATTTTTCAGAAGTCAAAGTGGATTAATTGTTGTTCATGCTACAGAAGGAGTAAAAAATGGGTGGTCTTTCCGGTTGGTGGGATGGGATTGGACTGCAGCGAAGGCTGCAGATTCTTATTCAAGGATTTTTGATCATTATCCTTCTCGCCGCTCAGCAATGGATCTCGATACAGTTTGAACACGAAGTCTTAAGCGCCGCCGAAGAGCGCGCTTACGCAGTGGCAGACGGCGCGATCAATGGCTTAAATACCTTGATGGTCACTAAGGTGGGAGACACCGACATCATCAGCGACACGGTGAGCCGTGCTCTTTTCATTCAAAAGATGAGTGCGGGGGAAAAAGTCAAGGAGCTACGGATTGTCCGTGGCAAGGGAGTGAAAGACGAATTTGGTGGCGGCCTTCCCCAGGAGCAGTCCATCGACGACATAGACCGCAACGTTCTCAGCAGCGGAAAAAGACAATTTAGAATGATTAGCGATGGCCAAGGCCAAGCATCGCTCAGAGCGGTGTTGCCTTTCATTGCAAAGAAAGACTTTCGCGGCACCAATTGCCTTAAATGCCACGGCGTAGATGAGGGCGCGGTTCTCGGCGCGGCCAGCATTACCATCGACATCAAAGACGACTTGGCCTCGATCACCAAGGTTAACACACGAATCTGGATTGGCCAGGGTGCCCTGCAGATCATCTTGTTTCTTGTAATTGGATTTATTGTCCGGCGCTCGCTCAAGCAGCTCGGCGGCGACCCTAATTATGTGACGGGTATTGCCGGTAAGATCGCCCAAGGCGATCTTACCGTTGCCATTAACGTCAAAGCGGACGATCAAACGAGTTTGTTGGCTGCAATGAAGACAATGCGCGATAACCTGGCCCAAATGGTCAGTGAAGTTCGCGCCGGCACCGATACGGTGGCGATAGCGTCCGCCCAAATAGCCAGCGGCAATCAAGACCTATCGTCGCGCACTGAACAGCAAGCCAGTTCACTGGAAGAGACGGCGTCATCGATGGAAGAACTAACCAGTACTGTCAAACAAAATGCCGACAATGCACGCCAGGCCAGTGCACTTGCCGTCTCCGCTTCCGAAGTGGCGGTTAAGGGTGGCTCCATGTTTTCGCAAGTGGTCGATACCATGAGTTCGATCAACGCGTCGTCCAAGAAGATCGTCGACATCATTGGCGTAATCGATGGCATCGCGTTTCAGACCAATATACTGGCATTAAACGCGGCTGTGGAAGCGGCCCGTGCCGGTGAACAGGGCCGTGGTTTCGCGGTGGTCGCCACGGAGGTGCGCAGTCTGGCCCAGCGCTCGGCCAGCGCCGCCAAAGAAATAAAGACGCTCATTGGCGATTCAGTAGATAAAGTCGATATCGGCACCCGGCTCGTTGACCAGGCCGGCACAACCATGACTGAGATAGTAGGTAGGATCAGGCAGGTAACGGACATTATGGGCGAACTGACCGCCGCCAGCCAAGAGCAGACATCAGGTATTGAACAAATCAATCAAGCCATTATGCAAATGGATGATGTGACCCAGCAAAATGCAGCACTGGTGGAAGAAGCTGCTGCCGCCGCCGAATCGCTGCAAGACCAGGCTGGAAATCTGTCGCGGGCCGTTAGCGTGTTCAAGTTGGATGGCGTCTATAGCAAGCCCCCATCCAAACTGGCCAAGGCACCAGTATCCGCACGCAAGAGCGGTTCACCAAAAATCACCAGCAAGCCTTCCGCGAGCAGGCCTGAGACGATGAGAATTTCTAATGTGCCGGCTGTCAAATCCAATGATTGGGAAGAGTTTTAGGTTGCTCAACGCCAGGGTGTTGGACATTTCTATATTGAACGGCGTATCGGAGCGTAGATGAAATCAGTGCAACAAGAAGTCGATGAACGCAGTAATTTGACGAACTCCAACATGTTCGAACTACTCTTGTTTCGGCTCGGCGGCGATGCCAACGGCGAGCGCTCGGAATTATTTGGCATCAACGTTTTTAAGGTGCGCGAAATCGTGGCCATGCCGAAAGTGACAGCCGTTGCCGGTTCCGCGCCCTACATGCTGGGCGTGGTTAACTTGCGCGGCCAGATCATTCCCGTGTTGGATTTACCGTCGATTACTGGCTGCACTCCTAAAACGGGGCTAAATATTCTCCTAGTCACCGAGTTTGCCCGCTCGACGCAGGCGTTCGCGGTCGAGTCGGTGGAAGACATCGTGCGCCTAGACTGGCGCCAGGTGCTCTCCGCCGAAGGCGTTGCCGGCGCCATGGTTACCAGCATCGCCCGTCTCGACGGCAACGCCAAAGACTCACGCTTGGCACAAGTACTCGATGTGGAAACCATCTTGCGCACCATGATGCCAAACGACGGCAAGAACATCGATCCTGAAACGATCGGGCCGAAGCTGGAACTGGCGGCGGGCAGTGTGATTCTAGCTGCCGACGATTCGGTGTTGGCGCGCGCCTTGATCGAGCAGGGCTTGGAGGCCATGGGGGCGGCCTACATCATGACCAAGACCGGCAAGGAAGCATGGGAAAAGCTGCAATCGATGGCCGCCGAAGCTGAGGCCAAGGGCGAAACCATCTACAGCAAGGTGGCGCTGGTTCTGACCGACTTGGAAATGCCGGAAATGGATGGCTTCACCTTGACGCGCAACATCAAGCAGGATGCGCGTTTTAACAAGCTGCCTGTGGTGATCCATTCCTCGCTTTCAGGTTCAACTAACGAGGAACACATCAAACGGGTTGGCGCCGATGCCTATGTTGCCAAGTTCGTCGCAGAAGATCTCGCGGCCACGATCCGTAAGGTGCTGGCAAAATAGACTCAGACCGGGATTCGTTGCAAGAAAATTAATATCGAGCGGCGCCCGCCCCGACTCTCACTGCGTTGAGCGGGGCACGGTCTTCACGCTTGACCACAGCAAAAAATGGGCGCCCGTCTGATGCCATACTTAGCCGTCTGCAAGCTAGGCCGGCGAGCCGGCCACGCCATCGCAGTGCGCACTCATCCTTGGGTTACTGTTGGGTTGGCTTTGCGATGGTGACGGCGACGGGGTCGCTGGCAAAAACTTTCCTCCAAAGCCTCGTTTAGCGCCTTGTCAATATCGCTCGCCCTGTCCGGAGCGGTATCGCCTTCCTTGTGATCAAGGTATGGGGGAGGATGGCGAGTCGATTTTGGTTTCAATTGTTTACTCCTTGCGCAGCTGGCAGGCTGAGTCGAATTGTTGCGTGATGCTGATGTGTGGCGTGATGCTTACGTGAGCACGCCACTTGAACAAGGTTCAACCCTTTTGTCGTCACCTTCCTAGAAGGCGGCGTCGATGACACCCTTACACTGCGGAACAAATCCCCACCGATTTTCCGCAACGCGTCTTTGTCCTAGTGGCAACGTAAATCGGCCAAGCAGCAAGGCCGAATCATCACACCCACAACCATCACATTGAACGCGGGTTCCTTCTCCGTTAGGTAATCGAGCGCAAAGAGATTGATCCAATGCCCATCAGATAATTGATGATTTTCCGTCCCTCTTCCACCATCTGGCAGAGGCTGAGGTTATACACAGTAGGGCCGCAAGGCCACAAGCATTGACGCTGGCGCCACACGTCGCCGTCCAAAAATGGCATGTCAATCCGGGCGGATTTGGTACCGCGTTTCGTCGTAGACAACCCATTTTGGAGCGCTAGATGGATTGTGAAAACAAAATATGCCCCCCCTTGCACCAGCCATGGGGCTAGTACCTGCAACCGGCCACAGGCGGTGCACGGCGTCGCTTCCCGGCCCCTGTGCCAAAATCGTCCCTCGTCGCAAGGCGATATGCACACCAGGAAAGTAATGCGGCCTTTGATCAATGTCAAAGACTATGCACTTGTAGCGCGCAACATGACCCATTGTGTGATGTGACAATCGTTCTAACTTGTCACTGGCATGTAAGGGCAGGTCTTGCAATTTCAAAGCTAAAGGTTTCGCTCATGAAAATGCAATTTATGGGAACCACAGGCATCGGGCGGGAAAGGATTCTTAGGACAGCGAAGTGCGTCGCCGAACTAAAGCGCGCCGGGTTTAAGCTGAGTTGATTGAAAATAAAAGAGTGCCGTAGCAAGCACCTAAAACATTACTCCAGGCAAAACATTTCTTTTAGAGAGTTGATTATGTTACGCATCTATTTCAAATATGCGCCCCTGGTTCCCGCCCTTCTACTGGCTGCTTGCGCCACGGCACCGACCGGGCCGAACGTTGCCGTCATGCCCGGCAATGGCAAGACTTTTGAGCAATTCAACGCCGACGATATGCTGTGTCGCCAGTATGCCGGCAACCAGACCAGCGGTTCGGCCCAGGCCGCTAACGACAAGGCGGTTGAAAGCGGCCTGGTGGGTACGGTGATTGGTGCCGCTGCCGGCGCGGCGATCGGCGGCAACAGGGGCGCGGCGGTCGGCGCCGGCACCGGATTGGTGGTGGGTAGCGCGAGCGGCGCGAACGCCTCCGAATACGGCAGTTATAGTGCGCAGCGGCGCTACGATATCAGTTATGAACAATGCATGTACGCAAAAGGCAATCGTGTTCCCGGCACCGCCTCTATGCATCGGTATAATGAGAATTACTCTGCGCCGCCGCCCTACATGCCGCCACCGCCGCCCGACACACCGCGCCAGTAAGCAAGCATTATGGCGTAAGCTGATTCAGGCGTGATCGTTCACCGCCGGGGCGCGCTGATGGTTCGCATTGACACCTGTGCACAGCAATTGCGGCCAAAATAACATCGAACCGCCCCTATTTAAGCGTGGCCCACCTCAGCGCCACGATGTGGTCGATGACCCGGTGTACTAGTGCGTGCTTCGGCCGTCGGTGATTTCAAGCTGTGATTGTCGCACCTGAACGGCCAGCGCCACAAAATGTCATGACAATACTAGGCAAGCAGATGCCAAGCCAAACGGTGCCTGATGCATGACCGGCAATAAGGTGAGCTCTGCGCAGCATCAATATGCGAGCACTAGCTGTCTCCATAATGCAATCGGACGTCCATGTTTCGTCCTTGGTCATCAGGTTCGCCATCCTCATTGACGGAATGATTATTCCATAGAACCGCGAAGTCAACGACGTATGTTTAAACGTTTGCACCACCGGCGAGCTCTTTCGATCAGCCTCATCATTTTGGGCGGCATGCTGATTTTGCTTGCCCCAGGCAATGCGTGGATTGGCACAGTAATTGGTATATTGGGTATCCTGATCGAAGTGATTGCTTTTGGATTGGCACATTCTGGCGCCAATAAAAAATGAACCCGAAAGACCCCTTTGCCGAAACATGGTTGGAAAGTTGAATCTTGGCCGACAGGCACCAAAGCGGCTCGCGGGGGAGCATGCTGGTAGGCCTCTAATTACCTTGCATTTTTGAGAGTTGCGCTTTCAGGTGCCCAATTGACATCGTGTTTAGCACGTCATTTTTTTCTAACCAGCCGCGCCTTGCCTGCTGGACCCCAAAACGCAAGTCGTCGAGATCGTAAATACTGTGCGCATCCGAATTTATACTGATCAACACGCCCTCATCTTTAGCCAGCATGCAATAATTGGCGGACAAATCCAGGCGTCTTGGCTGGGCGTTCAGCTCCAGAGAACAGCCGCGCTGCTTGGCATGGCCGATGATGCGCAGCATATCGATATCGTACGGCTCTCGCTCCAAAAGAAGGCGGCCGGTTGGATGGGCCAGTAAAGTAAAGTAGCGGTGATCCATGGCCCGCAGAATGCGGCCCGTTTGCCGCTCTCTCGACAGCGTGAATTGACTGTGTACGGCCGCGACGACAAGGTCGAGGCGCGACAAGATACTATCTGGCAGATCAAGGTCACCATCCTCCTTGATCTCGACTTCAATGCCCTTGAGCAGCGTGATGCCGTCCAGTTCGGCATTTAATTTATCTATCTCGTCGATTTGCCTAGATAGACTATCCGGATCGAGGCCGTGGCGAAGCGCCCATCGCTGCGAATGGTCGGTTATGCCGAGATAAGCCAAGCCCCGCTGTTGTGCCGCCAGCGCCATTTCACGCAAGCTGTTGCGACCGTCCGTGGACTTGGTATGGGTATGCAAATCCCCCCGAAGGTCAGAACGCTCGATTAGCAAGGGCAAGCGCCCGGCCCGCGCCGCCGCTATTTCGCCGCGGTTCTCGCGCAGTTCGGGCTCGATATAGGAAAGCCCCAGCGCATGGAAAACGGATGCCTCGGTCGCGCCGGCAAGGCGCTCGGTGCCGGAAAAGACGCCGTATTCATTCATCTTGAGCTGACGTTCCCGAGCTAGTGTGCGCAAGGCGATGTTATGCGCTTTGGAGCCCGTAAAATAATGCATGGCAGCGCCAAAACTGAGATCGCCGACGATCCGCAGATCGACCGGCAAACCCTGGCGCAATACGACGCTGGCCCGGGTCGAGCCTTGAGCCCGCACCTCCGAAACATGCTCGTAGGCAGTGAAGTGTCGTACCACCTTAAGCGGCTGCGACGAGCTGACCAGAATATCGATGTCGCCGACCGTTTCCTGCCCACGTCGGAAGCTTCCTGCGACCTCCACTCTGTTGACTTCTTTGATTGCCCGTAGGTATTTGATGAGGGGTTCTAGTAGCTCGCTCGCCACGTTGAGCAAGAAGCGCGCCTATTTTGAACGTTGCGCGCGAACGGACTCCAAGATGCGTTGCTCGACCCGTTTGCCAAAGCCACGGATCTGGCTTATCTGGCCGGCGCCGGCAGCGCGATATAGTTGGTCTATCGACTCAATGTGAGCCTCTTGATAAAGCGTTTTGACTCGCTTGGGACCGAGGCCTGGAACCGTTAGCAATGCGGACAGTAAAGGAGGCATTTCGCGCCGCAACTGTTCGTGCAAGGCGCAGTTGCCGGTAGTGACGATTTCCGTGATTTTGGCGGACAAGTCAAGGCCGATACCGGGCAAGTCTTTCAGGTCGCGTTTTTCTTCGATCATCGTCTGCACACTCGTTGCCAGCGTCGCCAGCGTCCTAGCGGCGTTGCGATAGGCCCCGATCCGAAATGGATGGTCGCCCTTGATCTCGAGCAGATCAGCAATTTGATTGAAAATGGCGGCGATATCAGCATTGTGGACAAACATGACATACCTCCCGGAAGATGAAGCCAGAGCGCACGGCAGTGCCTGTTTCCACGGAGCTGACCCTGTCCACGTCGCGCCACTTCATATTGTGCGTGCACTGTTGTAAAAATCACGCACACATGCGGCCGCAACCAAGAAAAAAATTTTGCGCACATTGAAATATGGTCGCTCACGGAAAATTCCGGTTTGCGCCTCCTCAAATACACGATTTTTTCGTCTGCTAATGTAGGAGTCCAAGGTAACGCTACGCGTTATCACAAGACGCCATACGCGCTAATGATGAACCGGAGGCTGCATCATGCAATCGGACGTGATGGGCATACCGCCGCCGCCCGCATCCGCAGTGACGCTTGAATCGAAAGTTGCATTCTTGCGACAGGCGACGAGCTTCCCAGAACCGACTTATCGCGTAGAAGCAATCGAGACCCACATGTCCTGGGTCTTTTTGACTGACGCGTTTGCCTACAAGTTGAAAAAGCCAGTGCGCAACGACTTTATCGACTTCAGCACGATTCAAGCGCGGTCCTTCTATTGCCAAGAAGAGGTGCGTTTGAACCGGCGCCTGGCCAGCGGCATATATCTTGGAACCGTGCCCCTGGCATTTAATACTTCAGGCCATTTGCAGCTAACTGATGGTCCGACGATCGTCGACTGGCTGGTCAAAATGCGGCGTTTGCCTATGCATCACATGCTCGACTATGCAATTATCCACGGCAGCGCCAACGAAAACGACATCGGCAGGCTCGCAGCGCGGCTTGCCCGCTTCTACCGCAGTTGCGCGCCGATCGCCATCGGCCCGGCCGAGTACCGCAATCGGCTCCTGTTTCGCATTGACGCTCAATTTTTGGAATTAAGTTCGCCCGATTTTCAGCTTTCTTCCGAACAGCTCAAAAGCATCTTCCAGGCGCAGCGCAATTTTTTGAACAGCATGTCCGCCTTGTTAGACGCACGGGTGCTGGCGGGACGGATCGTGGAAGGTCATGGCGACCTGCGGCCGGAACACATTTGCCTTGAGGCGGAGCCGACCATCATCGACTGCCTGGAGTTTTCGCGAGACTTACGCACCTTGGATCGAGCCGATGAACTCGCCTTTCTGGCGCTTGAGTGTGAAAGGCTCGGGGCCGGCGGCTTGGGCGCCCTCTTGCTGCGCTCGTACAGCCAGATCTCGAACGATTGGCCAAGCGCCACGCTCATTCACTTTTACCAAAGCTATCGCGCCAGCCTTCGCGCCACCATCGCATTGCGCCACCTGAAAGAACAACAATTTCGGTATTCGCCGGAATGGCCGCGCCGGGCCAAGGCTTATCTGCAATTAGCTGAGCGCCATGCCGCTTGCTGCCGGTAAACCGTATCACGGCTCAGCAGTCCGGTGAGCGAGCCAACCCGAACTTAAATCCCAACGCGCCCGCACCGGCGCCCGTCGACGATGCCTAACGGCGGCGATGGTTCGGCTACAGCGACCATGGGCGCAGTGGGCGCAAGCGCATGCAACGATTCTTGCACGCAACGATCCATCTGGGTAATGCCGATCGATTTGCTTGATCTTGTCGCTTTGCTTCTTGGCTGGCAGCGGTGATTTCACGCATGAGGTCGGCCCCCCAGTTAACAGAGGCGACGTTCCATTGTCGGTCCACTGGTCAACCACTTTGCCGCGTCAACTTTGCACCGAGTCACGGATCACGGGGCTGCCGCCATGGGCATGGCCGTTGCCGCCTACCGCGGGCCGGCCTGATCGGCGGGTTTGCAGAAATCGAGGCGCGGCCCGAGCGGCACGATGCGCGATGGATTGATGTGGGGATGACTCATAAAATAGTGGCGCTTGATGTGGGCGATGTTTACGGTCGGTGCCACATTGGCCACCAGGTAAAGTTTTCGCAGGTAGCGCGCCAGGTGGGGGAAATCCTCGATGCGGTTGCGATTGCACTTAAAGTGGCTGTAATAGACCGCATCGAAACGGACCAGGGTGGTAAACAACCGCCAATCGGCTTCCGTGGCCGACGCTCCTACCAGATAGGGACCATCGGCGAGCATCAATTCGATCCGGTCCAGCGCATCAAACAGGCGCACAAAAGCCCGCTCGTAAGCGGCCTGGCTGGAGGCGAAGCCGCAACGATAGACGCCGTTGTTGACGTCATCGTAAATAAATTGGTTAACGCGGTCGATCTCGCCGCGCAGCGGCGCCGGGTAAAGGTCGACCCCGGCGTCGCCATAGGCGCCAAATGCCTGGTTTAGCATGCGCACGATTTCCGCGGATTCGTTACTGACAATGACGCCCGTCTTGGTATCCCACAGCACTGGGACCAAGACCCGGCCCGTATAGTTCGGCCGAGTGGCAGTGTAGAGCTGATGGAGATGGGAAAAACCATTTGCCCGGTCCGGCAGGGCCGAGCTGAAGGCCCAGCCCTGGTCCGACATCACGGGCTCCACGATAGATAGGGGCACGGCCCCGTCGAGCCTTTTGAGCGCCCTGGCAATTAGGGTCCGGTGCGCCCAGGGGCAGGCCAGCGACACGTACAGATGGTAGCGAGCCGGCTCGGCTAGGAAGCTGCTGGACCCGTCCGCCGTGACCCAATTGCGAAAGGCCGATTCTGTCCGCACAAACTCGCCTTGGGTCGCCTGCGTGTCGTACCATCCTTCGTGCCACTGACCATTTTCCAGATAACCGCTCATCGTATCACCTGTTCCTCAAAAGATATTCAAAGCTGCTGAAGGATTTATCCGCACTTGGTTGACGATTGCTCGCCCCGCTCATTGAGCCTATGGACGCTCAGTTGCGCCGCAGAACGAGATTGCAAAGGGGGTGACCATAATCCTATCTTGATCCGATATCGAAGGCGTTTGGCTGCCCAATTTCATGCGGCAGTACAGCATGGGAGCCGCTTGGGAACATCCTCGTTTTCACGGTGAAATTGATCGTCAACAATCTGTCTTGCGATGGCTTGTTGATCGAGTTCATTTGCGATGTATAGGGTCTATAGAGTCAAAAATCCGGCAATGCTAGAAATGAGAGCACAAGCAAAAGAAATAGTTCTGGCGCCTGACGGGTGTTTAATCAAAATAAGCACATATGCGCCACTTTGAAAAGAAATCAAGCATCAGTTTTAACCTCCCCAATTGACCGGAACCGAAGTCGGATCGGCCTTTTCCCGTATATGAATTTGCCGTGGCAAACGCGACCTTGGCCACGGGAGAGCCCTAACAAAAAAGATTTCCTCGGCGTTTCACGAACCCTGGCAGCGGCTGGGCCGGTCAGCAGGCCCGAGGGGCATCTGGGCCATCGACTAAATCGAGGTTGCCTGCCGTCGGCCCTGGTGATGCGCTAGTGGGACTATTCCTTGATGGCTTCCACGGGGATCGTGATGGTCACTTCGTCACCCACATAGGGAGCATACTTGCCCATGTTGAAGTCAGTACGCTTGACCACCGTCGTCGCATTGGCGCCGCAGGCATCCTTTTTTAGCATCGGATGCGGCATGCACAGGAAGGACGTGACCGTCAGGGTGACGGGCTTACTCACCCCTTTAAGCGTCAAGGTGCCATCGATTGAGGAGATCTTGTCGCCATCGAAATTCACTTTATTGGAAGTGAAGTTGGCGGTCGGAAATTTGGCGGTATTGAGGAAGTCTTCACCCTGGATGTGGCCGTTAAACAGCGGGTAGCCCGTGTCCACCGAGGTGGTCGCAATGGTGACCACTACCGAGCCCGTTTTGGCGGCACGATCGATGATGATCTTGCCGGAAGTCTTGTCGAACCGGCTCAACTGCGTGGAATAACCAAAGTGGCTGTAGGAAAAACGGGGCAGTGTATGCGTGCCGTCGATCACGTAAGTTTCCGGCGCCGCTAGAGCTGCAGTGGAAATGGCGGCAGCGATTGTGAAAAGAGCAAAACGTTTCATGGTGGATCTCCTGTTAATTAAGTGTAAATTTTACGTGTAAAAACATGCCAGCTGTTAATTAGGTGTTAAGACAGTGACGACTATTTCCCGGCGTTTGCCAGGAAGTGAAACTTGATTTGAATGGCGTTGGCCACAGTACCGAAGTCAGACCAGGAACCCTCGCCGATAGCATAGTCGGCGCGCTTTAAAACAAACGCGCCATCGATAACGGCAGCATTGCCTTGCGGGTTAAACGTAAACGGTGCGGAGACCATCTGAGTGCGCCCCTTGATGGTCATCTTGCCAATCACCTCATAACGATTTCCACCCAGTGACTTGACGCCAGTGGACTGGAATTTCGCACGCGGGAAAGCCTTGATATTAAACCAGTCCTTGCCTGCGACTTCGTCGTTGGCTTCTTCCGAGCCGGCATCGATGCTGGCAAGAATTAGGTCGAATGCTGCCGTCGCCGTTGCCGGCTTGGCTGGATCAAAGCTGAGCTGGGCGGAAAATTTCTTGAAATGGCCGTCCACCGCGACGCCCATCTGCTTGTATATGAAGCCGAGGCTGCTCTTGTCGGCCTGAATGCTGGTGAATTCGGCAGCTTGAGCCAAGGGCCCTAGTGCCAAGCCAGTTAGCAAGAGTGCAACAACATTCTTCTTCATGGTGTTTCCTCCAGTAGTAGACGGGAATGCCAAGGCAGCATGCGGGCCAGCACGCCGTCCTTGTCGATCAAATGATGCTTGAGCGCGGCAACAGCGTGACCTAACACGACAGTGGCGAGCACGAAGTTCAGCGTTTCATGCACATCGCGCAGCAGATTGCCCAGCTCCTTGCTCTTCGGCAACAGGTCAGGCAGCGGAAGAACTCCGAAATACACCGTCTGGAATCCTTTAGCCGAACTCATCATCCAACCGCTTAGGGGGATGGCGATCATCAGCAGATAGAGTAACGCATGTCCCGCGTGCGCTGCCAGCTCCGTAAATTTCGACATCGTGGCGGGCAACTCTGGCGGGCGATGGGTAATTCTCCATGCCAACCTTGCCAGTACCAGCAGAAATGCCGTCACGCCCGCCCATTTGTGCCAGGAATAGAGATGTAACTTGATGGGCGAAATTGGCAGATCGTGCATATATAGGCCGACGCTGAACAGGCCGATCAATACCGTCGCCATCAGCCAGTGCAGGCCGATGGCAGTGGCCGTGTAGCGCTTTGAAGTAGGTGGGTGGAGCGATTTGCCCATGACTTGAACTTTCTTAACGTGAGGCCGCCGGCAAAGCTGGCGCCCGCACTCTTTACATGAAAGAGCGCTTGTTGGCTAGGACGTAATCGCGCAAACGTGTCAGCGGGCGCCCCAACAAGCGCGCGCCATCGGCCGAGACGACGGCAGCTTGATTCGAGGCGAAGACTTCAAACAGTTCCAGCATGCCCTTTGCCTGCCATTCCGGCCATCCGGATCCGAGCAGGGAAGCTAGTGTCGTCGCCTCGTCGGGCGACGTGTATTGAACGGCTTTGCCGATGACTTCGCCAAAAATGTGGGCGAAATCGTTACCGGATAGGAGTTCCGGTCCCGTGATCGCGTAGGCCTTGCCTTCGTGGCCGCTGCGGCACAGGATGTTGGCGGCGATCTCGCCGATGTCGCCCACGCTCAAGGGAGCAAAACGGCCATCGCGCACGCCGAAATAGAAGGCCCCCTGCTTGATCCCATCCGCCCAGCCAAGCAGATTTTCCTGGAAGAAGATCGTGCGCAGGTGGGTCCATTGCAGGCCCGACTCTTCCAAGTATTTCTCCCCAAAGCGGAACTGGCGGCCAAACAGGATGGACTCGTATTCGGCGCCGAAAACGGAGTAGAACAGAACATGCTGGACTGAGCCGGCGGCGACGGCGGCGTCGATGGCATTTTTGGCATGCTGTTCTCGATTTTCCACGTTGCCGAGAATTAAGAACAGCTTGTCAACTCCTGTGAATGGGGACGTCAACGTGGCGGGCTGGTCCAGGTCGAGGATCACGGTTTCGATGTCGGGGAATGTTTCGAGCAAGCTCTTGGCCTTGGCTGCGGAGTGCACGCCGGCGCGGATAAGGAAGTCATTTTTGTGCTTGGCGCTTAGGGCGGCGATGGTGGCGACGCCGTTGTTGCCGGCCGCGCCGATGATAAGTAAGGTTGGCTTTGTCATAATAGGAGCTCCATTTGTGTTGGAAATAAACTGCTCAAGGGGCTTGGAACGGCGCAGATTGGCACTTCGTCCGCTATGACTTATTAGCCATGACCCCCTCCTTGACCCAGCAGCCATTATGATCGTCGCTAACGCCTTGCTGATCCTGGCAATTTGATGGCATCATTCAAAATATTTGAATTGCGATACTCCCTATGCCCACACCACGCGATGTATTGACCCCTAGTGCTCTAGCCATGCTGCAAGTGATCGCCGACACCGGCAGTTTTGCGGCGGCCGCGCGCGCCAGCAACATGGTGCCAAGCGCCCTGACCTACCGCGTCCGTCAGATGGAAGACGCGCTTGACGTATTGCTGTTTGACCGAAGCTCACGCCAGGCCAAACTGACCGAAGCGGGTGCCGAACTGCTGCGCGAAGGTGCCAGCCTGTTGGTGGAAATCGACGCGGTGGCTAACCGCGTCAAGCGCGTCGCATCGGGCTGGGAGCCGCAGTTCACGATCGCCGTCGACAGCATCATCGACCATGTCACGGTGATGGAACTGTGCACCATTTTTTTAAGTTTGAATCCGCCGACAAGGCTCAAGCTGCGCGTCGAAACCCTGTCCGGCACGCTCGAGTCCCTAACGTGCGGTCAAGCGGATCTTGCGATCGGCGTGGTGATGGACGACAATACGAAGACGGGCCTGCACCGGGAACCGCTTGGCACGGTGAGTTTTGTCTTTGCCGTGGCACCGCATCACCCGCTGGCACACGCGCCTGAGCCATTATCTGACAAAGTGATCCGGCAGCACCGAGTGGTAGCGATCGCCGACTCAGTCCAGCATGGTACGAGCCTCACCTTCGGCCTGTTGACGGGACAAGATGTGTTCACCGTGGCCGATATGCCCACCAAACTCGATGCACAGGTTAGAGGTTTGGGAGCCGGCTTCTTGCCGAGTTGCCTCGCGCAACCCTACGTCGACAGCGGACGGCTGTTAGTCAAGAACGTGGAACGGGCGGAGCAACAGATCCAGGCCAGTTACGCCTGGCGCAGGAGCGGTAAAGGGGGACAGGGGCGAGCGTTACAATGGTGGCTCGCGCAGCTGCAAACACCGATGACGCGTTTGGCCTTGCTGGGCGAACGCGGTCAAGGTGGTTAGACGAAAATTGCGTATGTCTTCATGGCGCAAAGGGCAGATCTGCTAGACCAAACTTGGATGGAGCAAATGAGCCGGGCATGTGCTCGCAAATAAACCATGGAAACATTTCACCCTTTCGACAGCACGCAGCTAAATGGCGCCGGCTTGAACCGGCAAGCCGTTTTCAATATCGATGACCTACCGTCCGACATGGCGGCATGCGTGCGGGCAAGTTGCCCATCTGCCAGCGGCTATCGCCAGCTGCTGCTCATCGGCCACGCCGGCAGGCAATTGTGGAAATCGATGAAGGCGGCCGGAGTCCATTCCGAACATCCGGTCGATGACTTCACCGTGCAGGTGGTGAGAGAGTGGTTTGCCCGCTGCCAGCCACAAAATACGTACGAAATTATTTATCCGGGAACCCACTTGATTGGCTTGCAGCGGCTTGGACAGCTAGCGGGATGGCACCATGCGACGCCGTTCATGGTGGGGATCGACCGCGAGTGGGGCACTTGGTATGCGTATCGTGCAGTGGTCCTTGCCGATACCAGGTTTGAACCAACCGTGCCATTGAAAACTGCGGCGCCTTGCCACCATTGCGAGCACAAGGCTTGTATCGCCACCTGTCCGGGAGCCGCTCTGGACGACGGCCAGCTCAATCTTGGGAAATGCGTCGCCTACCGCAAACGCGCGGAATCACATTGCAAAGCCACGTGTCTGGCACGGGTCATTTGTCCGGTAGGCAGTCAGCACCGTTATGACGATGAACAGATGCATCATATCTATTCGAATTCGATGCGCTATATTGAGCGGTACTACTGATGACTTGAGCGCCGCAGGCGACGCCATCCGCGACGGTTGCAAACAGGGGGGAAAGCGCCGCCCGCCCGTTCGCTTGACCTTGATTCATTCTTGACGCATGCGACTCGCACCGACCCACGGTAGCGACCAGGACAGTGGTCCCATTGCAACGCGGCCTAAGGGGCAGCTCACCATCTAGGACAGCGTACTGAGGCACTGAAGATGGGCGCTATTTAAGTACGAACAAGGTGCGCTGCATCATGAGCGGGCGTTTGAGCGCAATATGGAGCGGCGTAATGGGTATTTTCCGGAGCATCGTGAGCGGCATCGGATTACGCCGTTTCGATGTCAATCTCGCTTAATAGGGGAAACATCATGTCCGCACACACTTACAAGATTATCGACTTGGTCGGATCGTCGACCGAGGGTACTGATCAAGCGATACGCAATGCCATTGCCAAGGCAGCGCTCTCGGTCAAGCACATGGATTGGTACGAAGTAGTCGAGTCGCGAGGCCATATCGCGGACGGCAACGTCTCGCAGTACCAGGTGACGATTAAAGTAGGCTTCCGACTTGAATAGCGCAATCTGTGGTCGTCCAGCTTGCATGGCACAGCGCTTTCGTCCAGGCCCTAAAAGAGCACCGATGATGCCTGCACGCTACGCGCGAAGCGCAAGCGGCTCAAGGCGCCGCAGTCGCGCAAGTGCATGCAAACCAGCCATTTGCACGAGCTGCTGGGCGCAGACGATGCCATGCATACGGCAGGCCGCCCAAGACGGGTCGTTGACGAGTGCGCGAACGCGTGCTGCCCCACGGCAGGCGAGCGGTCGCGATGGCGTTAAAGGCAACCCCTCACCCAAAGACTGGCTGCTTGGCACTGGCGCCAACATGAAGAAGACGAAGACGCAAGCTCCCCCGCTATGAGTTCCTCAGCTACAAAAGAGGTGTGGTGCTGGCCCATAGGGCCACAAGCTCAACGCGGCTTTGGAGACAGGGCCCGACCATTGCGCGCACTCGCGCCACCCACGCGAGCGGTTGCCTGCTGGCGATGCGCATCGTCACTAGATTGGGCTAGGACGCCCGTCGGGCTCGGATTGGGCCTCCAGGCGCCTATGGAATTCGAAATGAAAGCTGCTAGACTTTGAGGTAACTCGTCGTTTCCCATTTTGGCTGCCGCTATGCTGCGGTTCTTGGCGGAAATATCTATTTCTAATGTCAAGGCGGGCGGTCGCTGAAACCGCGCATGCTGCTGTGATGGTCCCAGACCTGCGGCCGCATGTTTTCAGTCGCCAGCGTGGCCGTGCTTGCTGCAGGGTGGTCACGCTGACCCTACTTTAAGGAGTCGAGTCATGCGCATGATACTGAACGTCGAACTGCCTCACGAGCCATTCAACACTGCCCTGCGGAACGGCAGCGTGGGAGCGAAGATCCGTAACATAATGGAAGCAACCAAGCCGGAAGCGGTTTATTTTTCCGAACAGGACGGGCATCGGGGCGCAACCATTATCGTCAATGTTGAACGTGCCTCCCAGATTCCGGCACTGGCCGAGCCATGGTTCCTCAATTTTAATGCGAACTGCAAGTTCCGTATTGCCATGACGCCGGAAGATCTGCAACAAGCTGGACTGGAGGAACTAGGTAAAAAATGGAGCTAAAAAACGGAGTTGGAAACGGATCATTAATTTCCACCGGTTAAGCGGGGTATTTTTTGCGCTGCGCTGACAGTCCATTTAAGCAGACCATCTAAAGCAGCTCAGCGCTAGCGCAATTCCCGTCGGGCGTGATAAGCATGCAATCGCTCGCATGCGGGTTGGTGCGCCCTCATTCTACTGACCGGCAAGCGGGCCCAGCTGTCTTCTCTGCCGGTATCAGCAGGGTCCGTCAGGCGGATTTTTATGCCAGAACTTGCTTCAAATTTTTACTGGATTTACCGTTCAACTTTCCTTTTTGAGTTGCATGTCGCCAGCGCGAAACTTATTTCGATGGTCACCCATCAGGTAACGCAGGTCGCGGATGCTGAGCTCGCTGACCTCGTGCATGCGAATCAACAGCGAGGCGCCGACGGGCAAACGGTGGTGGCGAATCTTGCTAATGACGGGTGGGGCCACTTCAAGCGCGCGTGACAGCGCCGCATCATTTTTCAGCCGCAAGTTAGAAATTAGCGTATCGAGCAAGGCATTGGGGTTGTAGTTCAAGAGATCATCCGTATTGGAATCGTCGCTCATGTTGTTGCAAGCTGTGGTTGTCATTATGTTAATTTTCCAATCAATGCGTTTGTAAAGTTAATAGAGGCAGCCGGATTATCTTTGATACCATCATGCTCATCCCAGTTCAAAGTCATCAATTTCTTTACATACGGGATTTGCCGCTAACCGATGCAAGCCATGCCACGCTCACTAGGGCGTTTGGCATTCATTTTATGGCCTACTTCATGGAAGAAAGACGACCGTTTAGACGGCGGCAGCAGCCATGCACCGCCATCCAACTGGTTCTACAGCCATTTCATGTTTCCGTCTTACAATTTTATTTCAAGGCATGCTACCCTAATGGCGCAAGCGATGACGCACGGTTGGTTTTTTTAACTGCAGTCTTGCCGCGTCCACGTCGCCAATAGGATTTCGGGTGCCGCTGCGGGCATATTTAAAAAACGGTCAGTTACCTGATGAACCGGGCGAGCTAACTGGCTCGCGCTGTCTTCGAAGCGCTCGAGCGTAGGAGCCTAAATGAGTAAGGGCAACTTGCGGTGCTAGCAAGACCATGCGCCTACGTAACCTGTTGTCGTCGATCCCCCTCAAATCAGCTGACGTCCGGCAAGGCGCCGCAAGATGGCATACGGGCTGGCGGCCGGATCGTATTGCCCTTCAACGGGAAGGTGCAAAGTCTGCTCCATCATGTATTGCCCGGACATCACCGCATGTGAAGTCTGATCGGAAAAACAAACCCAAACAGAGCCCGCAGGAAATGGCATCACTACCTGCGAGGCGCTGCGTTGATAACCAAGGTCGCATTTCATTTGGTCGTGCAGTTGTAACATGAGGTGATCATATTCGCTGCGCAGCGACTTGGTTAAATGCATGGTATTTAAAAACTGTGCCTGCCACCTCACATACGGTTTGGCGCGCGGAAAAAAACGTTGCGCAACCTGTTCAAACGGTTCTCCGACGCGCCACACACGCGCTATTCCGTCCGGATTTATGTTAGTAAACACGCGCAATATCCGTTCTCCGTAGTTGGGGCGTGAAGGAAACGCATCCACGTGTAACCTGCGATCGTCGGCACGCCACGACTGGATTCTATTTTCTACCTGTGCCGGACGAAAACTGGTCGGCGCCAACCGCAACGCGCTGCTGTAACGCGGCAATAACCCATTAATCAAGGTTTGTGCCTGCATGCGAAAGCGCGTCATCATGGCGGCCACTTTGGCCTGCGTAGCAGGATCGCCAGCAGCTCCTTTTAAGTGGCCATGCGCGTCCAGACTAATGTTGCGCGCCCGAGGCGCGCGCACGGCTGGCGATAAAAAGCGTTGCTCATCCGCATTTATGGCAAAGGAGAGCCGAGGCAGAAACAGAACCTTTCCAGCTTCCAACGCAGCAATCCAACTCCCATTTGGCGCGCCAGGTTGCCAACTGGCGCTATCAATTTCAAGAACTTGTTGTTCCATCTTGGTTATCTGTCATCGCAAAATTGAAACAAGACGGCATAACGGACCGGACATGAGGAAAGTCATGGTAGCGACCAGATCAGTCGTTCCAAAACGAGGCGCCGGTTTACCCCACGTCCACGTCCGGCATTTCAGTTTCAGACCGGCCGCGGCAAATCAACAGAACCAGCCCTAGAAGGCTACCGTGCCCAACCATATCATCATGGTGCACATGGAACTGTGACATTACTCAAAACATATGGGCGCTTGCCCGCCCCGTCAAGTTTTGCAAACGGTCGGTCCCTTGGCTAGCAGGATTCTTTCATGCGTTCGGATCAGGGCCAAGAAGCCATTCGTTCACGGTCGGCCTCGCGTCCTACTCCACAGCGGGCTCTTCCTGACTCGAGCTTGCGGCGCTACTGGAGATTGTTAGAAAACTAAATCTAACAGGCAATGGGCGCCACCGGCGTCAGGCCGTTTGCTTGGTTCGCTCCAAATTGGGAAGGAACGCGGCGATGATGCCAAGCAGCGGCAAGAAGGAACACACCTGATAGACGAAAGCAATACTTGTTCGATCGGCCAAATGGCCGAGCACTGCGGCGCCGATGCCACCCATGCCAAAGGCAAAGCCAAAGAACAGTCCGGATACCATGCCAACCTTGCCAGGGATCAATTCCTGGGCATAGACCAAGATGGCCGAAAAGGCAGACGCCAAAATAGTGCCAATAATCACGACCAGCACGCCGGTCCAAAACAAATTGGCATACGGCAGCACCAAGGTAAATGGTGCGACACCCAAAATCGACGCCCAGATCACGAATTTTCGGCCGATGCGGTCACCGACCGGGCCGCCGATCACGGTCCCGAACGCCACCGCGAACAAAAAGGCAAACAAATAAATCTGCGCGCTTTGCACGGAGAGTTGAAATTTATTGATCAAGTAAAACGTGAAATAGCTGCTGATACTGGCCAGGTAAAAATATTTGGAAAAGATCAGAAGGAGCAAAATTCCGATTGTGCCTATCACCTTGTTGCGCGACAACGCGGCTGAAGCTGTGCGCCGAATGGCTTTGCCACGCGCGCCCAGACGATGATGGTCGTACCACTTGCTGATCCTCAGTAATATAATGATCGCCAGCAGCGCCGCAAGAGAAAACCATGCGATGCTCCCCTGGCCGTAGGGCACGACGAATGCGGCCGCCAATAACGGTCCTAGCGAGCTGCCCAGATTTCCCCCAACCTGGAACAGCGATTGTGCCAATCCGTGCCGGCCCCCAGATGCCATGCGCGCCACGCGCGAGGATTCAGGATGAAATATTGCGGACCCGGTTCCTACCAAGGCCGCTGCCAGCAATACAAGGTGATAGCTGGGCGCGACCGACAGCAGCAATAAGCCGATCAGAGTGAAGCTCATTCCGATTGGCAGCCAATAAGGTTGCGGACGATGGTCCGTGTATAGCCCGACCAAGGGCTGCAATAGCGACGCAGTAATTTGATAGGTCAGCGTTATCAAACCGATTTGCCAGAAGCTGAGATTGAAGCCGCCCTTCAAAACGGGATAAATCGCAAAAATCAAGGACTGAATCATGTCGTTCAACAGATGCGAGACGCTGATGGCGCCCAGTACTTTGAATGAAGTATTGCTGGTTTTGCTCTTGCTTAATCCTGCCGAATTTAGGCTGGTTTCCATATCGATCTCGTAAAAAAAATAAAACGCAGGCACGTATCATATAGGTAATTGGCATTCTTGTTAGCCCCGAGCTTGATGCCGCCATCACCTTGCTCTTTGCCGTTCACTTCGCTGCTGTGCATGACCTTGGGCTGACGCCTAGCACGACCCGAGCAGGCGCGCTACCAGATTGACCTCGGCGCCACAAACCGTGACCGATCATTTCTTGCCAGCCGTGCTGCCACCCCAACATTACTTTTCGCTGCCGGAACTGGTCGCCATCCCCATCTGCAGACGGCTTCTGCGCCAGCCAAAATTTCAGATCCGAAAATCGCTGTGCTCCACTTTACGCAGACCTGCGCAATCGTTTACTGGCGCCGAATCGAACACCGGGGCGCCGGCGGAGGCACTCGACGTGCCAAAATCTTGTGCGCGAAACAGTGCCAAGGCGCCCGTAGTTAAGGCCGCCGCAGGCACTTCTGGGCATAAACTCATAAATTGGCCAACTGGCCAACGACGCGCGCTCCCGGCAGCGGCGGGCGATCGCGGGCGGGATGGGAACTGCAATTTAACAAGCAAGCGGATCCGGTTGCGGCGGCGAACCATTAAGCCGGATCAAGACACGAGCGACTAGCCCCTGTAAATTGGTTTCATATGACGGGAACATTCATACCGGCAGGGGCCCGGACCGTGCCATGCGAAACGGTTTTGTTCAAAACAAGATGGCTCGCCGGGCGCATCCGTAGGCACTGCTGGGAACGATCATTTTTTTGGCCGTATATGGCAAGGTATCGCATGCCTTAACGCCTTTTGGCGGGAACCAAGACCTATGATTTTTCGCGACAATACAAAATTCGTATGGGCTGATGCAATGGAACTGCTGGAACAGGCCGACCGACTCCAGCGCCAGTTCTTTCGGATAAGTCAGTCACGCGCCCGTGGCCCCATTTGGGAGCCGCCGGCAGATATTTTCGAGACTGACAGTGCCTTGACCATCCTCATCGCATTGCCGGGCGTGGCGCCAAAAGATGTCAATGTCGACTTTCAAGGCTGCAGTTTATTCATCAGCGGCGTGCGGCCGATACCTGCGGCCCCAAAATCGATGATGCTCAGAATGGAAATCCCCTATGGCCGCTTTGAGCGACAAATCGATTTGCCACCGGCACTTTATGACATCAGCGAGCAGACACTGCTAAACGGCTGCCTCGTGCTCACTTTGCGCAAGCTTAGCGCGACGATCGCGCCCTAAAAGAGCTTAAAAATGGCCTCGACACTTCCAAGTTTTCCATAAAGGATGGTCACGATGTGGCTTCCTCCAACAGATAGCGCCCATGTGGCGGACCTATTTTGGACCAATCCGACATGTGCTGCGGAGGCGCCAAAACGCATAGGGCCAGGTGCCGATGCGCGGAATGCAAAATTTTCAAGCGGCCAACTGCACCCTGTTGCGCCTAGGGGTAGCGCAGCACAACAACGCAAGGCCAAGGGGGCGACCGCTTCGGCGCCTTTGCTCACCTTCAAAGGCGGCATATCCTGGAGCAAAATCTGATGAATACCGGACAGCAATTTAGTGGCGCCTCCTCCTTGCCGGAAGTTCATGACAGCAGCCCCAAATCTGAGGCGGAAAATTTGCCGGCGACGCCGTCCTTGCAATACCCCGCGGATGCCCTATTGATCGTCCTGGTTCGCAATTTGGTGCTTTTCCCCGGCATGATCATGCCGATTATTATTGGTCGCGACAGCACGATTGCCGCGGCCCAGGAAGCGGTGCGCAGCAATCGCAAGGTGGGTGTCCTGTTGCAGCGCGACCCGCAAGTTGCAAACCCCACCTACGATGAGCTCTATCACACCGGCACCGTTGCCAGCATCTTGCGTTACGTGACGGCGCAAGATGGCGCGCACCATATCATTTGCCAAGGTGAGCAACGCTTCCGGCTTCTCGAACTCATGGACGGTTACCCGTTTACGATTGCCCGTGTCGAATATTACAAGGATTTTGATACCACCAGCGCCGGCATTGAGGCCCGCATGCTGCTCCTAAAGAAGAACGCAACTGAGATTCTCAATCTGATGCCGCAGGCGCCGGCCGAACTGGCGGCATCCGTTGACAACATCACGTCGCCATCCGTTTTAGCGGATTTTATCGCCGGCCTGATGGATCTGAAACCGGAAGAGAAACAAGATATATTGGAAAGCCTGGATTTGCAGACCCGGCTCGACAAGGTATTGGCCTTTCTCACGCATCGCCTTGAAGTGTTACGCATCGGTTACGACATCGACCAGAAAACGAAAGAAAGGTTTGAAGAACGCCAGCGCGAGGTGTTGCTGCGCGAACAAATGAAAACCATTCAAAAACAGCTGGGTGAAACGGAGGACGACGGCAAAGAAACGGCAGATCTGGCGGCAGCGATCAGCAAAGCGGGCATGCCCGACGAAGTAGAAAAACAAGCTAGAAAGGAGCTGAAAAGGCTCGAACGTATGCCTGAAGCGGCGGGCGAACACGCGATGCTGCGAAGCTACCTCGACTGGCTGGTGGAACTGCCTTGGTCCATCGTCACCGAAGACCGAATTGACATCGCCGAAGCCCGCAAGATTTTGGACGATGACCATTATGGACTGCAAAAAATTAAGCGCCGTATTCTAGAGCACCTTGCCATACGCAAACTCAATCCTCAGGGGAAGAGTCCCATATTGTGTTTCGTCGGACCACCGGGGGTCGGCAAGACTTCGCTCGGTCAGAGCATTGCCAGGGCCACCGGTCGTCAATTTGTGCGCATCAGCATGGGCGGCGTTCACGATGAAGCGGAAGTTCGCGGCCATCGCCGTACCTATATCGGCGCCCTGCCAGGCAACATTATTCAAGCCATTCGTAAGGCCGGCGTAAAAAATTGCGTGATGATGCTCGACGAGGTGGATAAGCTGGGAACTGGCATGCATGGCGACCCGTCATCGGCACTGCTCGAAGTGCTAGATCCGGAACAAAATGCCACCTTCCGCGACAACTATCTGGCCTTGCCGTTTGACCTTTCTAAAGTAATGTTCATCTGCACCGCCAACATTTTGGACACGATACCGGGGCCATTGCGTGACCGCATGGAGGTCATTCAACTGCCCGGGTATACGGAGGAGGAAAAGGCCCAGATTGCACGACGCTACTTGATTGCGCGCCAACTAGAAGCGAATGGATTATCGGCACTGCAATGCCAAATCACGGACGCGGCAATCCACGCCATTATCAACGAATACACGCGCGAAGCGGGCGTACGCAATCTGGAACGGGAGATCGGGAGCGTATTTCGCCATACGGCGGTGCGCATCGCCGAAGGTACGGCGACCCAAGTACAAGTTGATGCAGACGACCTGCATGCCATACTCGGCCCGTCACGCTTCGAAAGCGAGCTCGCGATGCGCACGAGCTTGCCCGGGGTGGCAACGGGACTGGCTTGGACACCCGTTGGCGGTGACATTTTGTTCATCGAAGCGAGCCGCACGCCGGGCCACGGAAAATTGATTCTCACCGGTCAGCTTGGCGACGTGATGAAGGAAAGCGCGCAGGCAGCATTAACCTTGCTCAAGGCACATTCAGAGCGACTTAATGTCGCGCCTGACCTCTTTGAACATAGCGATATCCATGTGCATGTGCCGGCCGGCGCCATCCCCAAAGACGGCCCCAGCGCCGGGGTCGCGATGTTCGTCGCGCTGACCTCGCTGGTCACCGGCCAAGCCGTGCACAGCGACCACGCGATGACAGGCGAAATCAGCCTGCGCGGGCTGGTATTGCCGGTCGGCGGCATCAAGGAAAAAGTGCTTGCCGCATTGCGTGCTGGAATCAAAACCGTGATGTTGCCAGAGCGCAATAAAAAAGATTTGGAAGATATTCCGGAAGATGCGCGTTTGCAGTTGCAATTCATCTGGCTGCGGACAGTCGATGACGCCATCGCCGCGGCCATGACTAATCAAGGCGCAAAAACGTCCCCGGCCGGGCTTGTGGAATAAAGTCAAGAGTTCTCGGCCGTGCCCGCCGGCTTGGCCTTGCAGCCATTCGGCCGCGGCGATGGCCTCTTCCATCAAAGCGGCATTTTGCCCGGTGACTGGATCCATCTGCGCACTCGTTGATCTGTTTGATGCCCAAAGTCTCGCCCTGCCCGTCACGGGCTTGCGTTGCCTTCGATCTCGTCCTTGGTGACGCCCACTTGATCGACCAGCTTGGCGCCGGCATTATGTCGAATATTTTATGCTGTCAGGTTTTTTACCAATCCCATTTCCGTGCTCGACATCAGCTTGTCGATATGAATTAGGATCAGCATGCGCTCACCTAGCGTGCCCAAGCCAATCAGGTAATCGGTAGCTACTGCGGCGCCCATTTCCGGTGCCGGTTTGATTTGCGCCGGGCTCAGCGCCATGACGTCTGACACGCCATCGACCACCATGCCGATGGTGCTGCCTTTGATGTTTAGCACGATGACGACGGCGGCCTGATCGTACGTGGCGTTGCCGAGATTGAATTTAACGCGCATGTCGATGATTGGCACAATGACGCCGCGCAGATGGACGACGCCTTTGAAGTAGGCGGGGCTGTTGGCGATACGGGTTACGGCTTCGTAGCCTCGAATTTCCTGTACTTTTTGGATATCGATGCCATATTCCTCGTCACCTAAGGTAAATGAGAGAAATTCCAATGATGGGCTGGTGCCCAGTTGTATCGCGTTGGCAGCCGGGCGCGCTGCGTTTTCTGTCATTTGCATCAGCAATCCTTTCTTTATGGTAAGGCTAATTTTTAGCCTTCCACCTCATCGTGGCGACAAAAAAATCATCAAGCAAAGCGCTGGCAGGCACTGTCAGGGTTGTGCGCGCTAGCGAATCCGTAAAAACGTGCATGCATGTTTCCATAGATCAATATATTGAGTTTGATTTAGATCAGCTCGTTTGCAGATGGCGCGACAGGAAATGCCAAGACGGCTTGGCGCATAAGGGCCGGTAGCGCGGCACTATCCTAGGCAGTAGCCTCGGTTTTTGCGCACAGTCCCATGCTAGCTTGCACGGTGCCGGGTTTAGTTGCGTGCGAGCCATTTTGGCCGCCGCGCCATCGCACATCCAACGCCGCCGCCCAATTTCCATTGAAGGCGGACAAACTGGGCCGAGGTTGGCGCACGGCTTTCATTTAGCTTTTGCATGTTGATGTACATCAAAAGCAAAATATTTCTTTAGGATAATATTTTCTAAATAGGCATGCATCGGAGCCAAACTCTTCAAGCGGCAATGCTAGGTCGCAGCTGTCACGATACGGCCCAGCTGGCCGGGGCGGCTCGGTGCGCCGGGTTTTTTCCTCCAATCTGACCGCAAAACGATGCGAGTCTAGGAGAACGCCAGGCCGACGCAAGGCAGACGCCGCATTCAAGTGGGCTGAAAAGAGGCTGGAAAATGACGGGAATCACAACAGTAGGTCAGCGCCGCTGACGGACGTGTGATTGTTAGCGTGAAAGAGACTATGGCCAATACGGGTTCTGTTGTCGGCGCTAGCGAAAGACATGGTGGCTTTGACGGCATCATGGAATTTCGGCGCCAAGAAACACTGCTTAAAACAGGCGCCTTGCAAGACGCTATTTTCAATAGCGCCAACTTCTCCAGTATTGCCACGGACGCGCGCGGCGTGATTCAAATTTTCAATGTCGGCGCCGAACGCATGCTCGGCTATGCGGCATCAGATGTTGTCAATCAGATCACGCCGGCCGATATCTCGGATCCGCAAGAATTGATCGCCCGCGCCAGCGCCTTGAGCCTGGAACTCGATGCGCCGATTACGCCCGGTTTTGATGCATTGGTGTTCAAGGCTTCGCGCGGCATCGAAGACATTTACGAGCTGACCTATGTGCGCAAGGACGGCAGCCGCTTCCCCGCCATCGTCTCGGTCACGGCGCTGCGCGACGCGCAAGAAAATATTATCGGCTACTTATTGATCGGCACCGACAATACGGCCCGCAAGTTGGCGGAGGAGGAGCTATTGAAGGCGGGTGCTTTGCAAAGTGCGATTTTCAATAGCGCCAACTTCTCTAGCATCGCCACGGACGCGCGCGGCGTGATTCAAATTTTCAATGTCGGGGCCGAGCGCATGCTCGGTTATGGGGCGCTAGATGTCGTCAATCAGATCACGCCGGCCGATATCTCGGATCCGCAAGAGCTGATCGCGCGCGCCACCGCCTTGAGCCTGGAATGCGACACACCGATTACGCCGGGCTTTGAGGCGCTCGTGTTCAAGGCCTCGCGCGGCATCGAAGACATTTATGAGCTGACCTACGTGCGCAAGGATGGCAGCCGCTTTCCCGCCATCGTCTCGGTCACGGCGCTGCGCGATGCGCAGGAAAACATTATCGGTTATTTATTGATCGGCACCGACAATACGGCCCGCAAACAAGTCGAGGCGGCGCAAGCGTTGCTCGATCAGCGCCTGCGCGACCAGCAATTTTATACGCGCTCCTTGATCGAATCGAATATCGACGCGCTCATGACGACCGACCCGCGCGGCATCGTCTCCGACGTGAACCAGCAAATGATCGCGCTCACGGGGCGCACGCGCGATGAACTGATCGGCGCGCCTTGCAAAAATTTCTTTACCGACCCGGTGCGGGCCGATGCCGCCATCAAACGCGTTCTCACGGAAAACAAGGTGAGCGACTATGAGCTGACCGTGCGCGCCTTGAATGGCGATGAAACGGTGGTGTCTTACAATGCGGCGACCTTCCATGATCGCGACCGCAAGCTGCAAGGCGTCTTCGCGGCCGCGCGCGATGTCACGGAGCGCAAGCGCTTCGAGCAAGCCTTGAACGAAAAAAATGTGGAATTAGAACATGCCAGCCGCATGAAATCGGAATTTCTGGCCACCATGTCGCACGAATTGCGCACGCCGCTCAATGCCATCATCGGCTTTTCCGAAGCGCTCAAGGATGGCTTGATGGGGCAAATGAGCGATACCCAGCACGAATACATCGGCGACATCTTCACCAGCGGGCAGCACTTACTCTCCTTGATCAACGACATTCTCGATTTGTCGAAGGTGGAAGCGGGCATGATGACCCTCGAACTGGAAGCCGTCGACTTGAACAGCCTGCTGTCGAACAGCTTGTCGATCGTGCGGGAAAAGGCGGCCGTCCAGCGTATTCATCTTGAACTCGACACGGGCGACGATTTGGGCGTGCCCATGTTAGACATGCGCAAGACCAAGCAAATCGTCTACAACCTGCTGTCGAACGCCGTCAAGTTCAGCGCCAGCGGCGGGCGCGTGACCGTGCGCACGCGCCGGGTCGCGCGCGCCGCCGTTGGCACGCTGCCTGGCGCCTGGCCAGTGCACAGCTTCCCCTTGGCCAGCAACGAGTACAACGAATTTCTTGAAATATCCGTCAGCGACAGAGGCATCGGCGTTTCCGGAAAAAACATGACCAAATTGTTTCAAGCCTTCAGTCAAATCGACAGCAGCCTGGCGCGCAAATTCGAAGGCACCGGTCTCGGTCTGGCCATGGTCAAACAACTAGCTGAACTGCATGGGGGCGCCGTGGCCGTGGCGAGTGCCGCGGGCGAAGGTGCAATCTTCGCCGTCTGGTTGCCGCTGCGCACGCCGCTTCAAGCCGCGGCCACTCTAGCTGGCACCGGCGGCGCCGCGAGCGCGCTTGGCGCCGAGCCCAAGGAACGCATCGCTTTGGCGGTCGAGGACGATGAGTAGGCAGCGCACCCGGTGCGCCCGCGCCTCTAAGCCGAGGGCGTTGCCGTCTTCCCCCTGCCAGTGCCGAAGCCGCCCTGCTCTTTGGCACCCCGTTGGCACCCCGTTGGCACGGCAGCCAACTAACAGCTTGATGGCGCTCGCCAATTGCCGGGCAGCTCAAATATTCTCTTAGGTGCATAAGACAGCGCCCCCGTCTCAGGTTCCGCTGGTGCTTGGCGCCGGAGCGCTGTCTGAGCTAGTGCCCCATTTAATGCCCTATTTTCAGGCCATGACCGAGATTGGGAAACAGTGCCCGATGGCCGACGCTCCTCGTGCAGTTGCGACAAGGTGCGCAAGGAAGAGCTTGATATATATCAAAGTGGCAAACTTTCCTCTATGCAAATATATGTATAAATATTACACATTTAATGCGAAGCACGACTAACGACGCATTTTTTGTTTTACTTTCGCCGACCGCACCCGCTCCATGATCCACAGCAGCCCTCAATGACCGATCGCCATCCGTCCCCACCATCAGCCTTTGTGCCAGCCGCGATTCCGTTCCGGGCGCGGGTATTTAGTTGGTTCCACCAGCGGCATCTGCTCGCGCTACTGGTACTTTGCGCCAGCTTGGCTGTCACTTATCAGGTATGGCGCAGCAGCCAGCAACAAACGCTCCACGAAATGCAATCGAATTTCAATTTCAGCGTGCATGAAGCGAGTAGCCGGATCGAGCAGCGGATGGCCACTTATGAGCAGATATTGCACGGCGTAGACGGCTTAATGTCACATGCCGAAATTATTACCCGGGCTGAGTTCAGGTATTTCGTCGAAAAGCAGCATCTTGATGAAAAATATCCGGGTATTCAGGCGCTGGCATTTTTGCAACTCGTGCCGGCCAGGCAAAGGGGGCGGCACCTTGCCGCCATCCGCAGCGAAGGGTTTCCCGCGTATGCAATCGAGCCTGGCGGCGAGCGTGACGTCCTTACTCCAATCATTTACATCGAGCCGTTTTCCCCCATGAACCGGCGCGCGTTTGGCTACGACTCGTACGCGCAAGCGGCGCGCCGCGCTGCCATGGAGCAGGCGCGCGACCTTGATCGGCCGGTCATTACCGGCAAGGTGACGCTGATTCAGGAAGACGATAAAAAGGCGCAAGCGGGCTTCTTGATGTATTTGCCCATCTACAAATTTGGTGCGCCGCACGGCAGCGTCGAAGAACGGCGGGCCGCCATCGCCGGATGGGTTGCTGCGTCATTTCGCATGAACGACCTGCTGGACGGCTTGCATGGCGAGCAAGCTGTCCAGCTTGATATCGAAATATTCGACGGTGACCAAGTGGCGGCCGACTCCCTCATGTATGACCCGGATCATGACCGCCTCGACGACAAACCGCTCCTCGGTTTGTTTAGGACCATCCAGCACATCAAGATTGGCAACCATACCTGGACCATGGCGAGCCGCTCCTTGCCGGCCTTTGATGCCAGATTGGACCGCGACTCGCCCCGCATCGTTGTCTTTTCCGGGCTCGGCATCAGCCTTTTGCTGACCCTGCTCACCTTAATGTTGGCCAACGGCAGGGAGCGCGCCGTGCATGCGGCGCGAGAGATGAACCGGGAACTGATAGAACGCGAAACGCGTTACCGGCAAATGTTCGAGAACAATACCTCGATTGCTTATCTGGTGGAGCCAGACAGCGGCCGCCTTGTCGATGCCAATGCTGCGGCCGCCATTTTCTGGGGTTACCCCCTCGAGCAGTTGCGCAAAATGAATATCGCTTCGATCAACATCACCTCGCCTGACCACATCATGCAAGCCATGCATCTAGCCAGTGAAGTAAAAGGAATTCACATGGAGTGGCGTCACCTGCTTAAAAACGGTGAAATCCGCGACGTCGAGGTCTTTAGCAGCCCGCTCGACTATCAGGGCAAGGTCCTCGTGTATTCGATCGTGCACGACATTAGCGCCCGCAAGCGGGCCGAGCTGGCATTGCTGGAGAGCGAAGCGCGCTCGCGCGAGATTAATTCGACCATTGGCGAGGGCGTGTTGGTGACCGACCGGAACGGGATGATCACTTTTCTCAATCCCGCAGCGCAGAGCCTTTTGGGTTGGTCAGAATCGATGCTACTTGGCCAGAATGGTCATGCAATGCTGCATCACTCGCGCCCCGATGGCACGCCCAATTTGGTGCAAGACTGCGAAATCGCGCGCGTCGTCGATTCCGGTCAACCGTTCCATTCGCACGATGTGGCATTCTGGCGCAAGGATGGCAGTATGCTTCCCGTGTCCGTCAACGCCACTCCAATCGTCCGCGGTCAAAAGGTGGTGGGCTCGGTAGTGGCATTTCATGACACCATCGCGCGCAAGAAGGCGCAGCAGGTACTGGAGGAAGAAAGCAGCAAAAATGCCGTGCTGCTGCGCACTGCCAGCGATGGCATCCACGTCCTCGATCAGCAAGGCAATGTGGTGCAGGTCAACGATGCATTTTGTCGCATGCTGGGCTACACGCAAGAGGAACTCCAAGGCATGAACGTGATAGAGTGGGATGCGCAATGGTCGGCCAGGGAACTGCAAGAGAAATTTCTCCAGACCTTAGACAAAGATGAGCTGTTCGAAACCCGTTACCGGAGTCGCGACGGCAGGACTTTCGACGTCGAGATTCATCTGTGTGGCGTCGTGATTCACGATAAGCGATTGGTGTATGCAGCGGCGCGCGATATCACTGAACGCAAGAAAGCGGCGGAGCGGATCCGGCACCTCGCTCATTTCGACATCCTGACCGACTTGCCGAACCGGGCGCTACTAACCGACCGCTTGCAACGGGCACTGGCAATCGCGCGGCGCGACCACAGCCGGATGGCTTTGATGTTCCTCGATCTCGATAAATTCAAGCAAGTTAACGACCTGTTGGGCCACAACGTCGGCGACTTGTTGTTGCGGGACTTGGCCGTGCGCGTGCAGTGTTGCTTGCGCGAGTCAGATACCGTGGCCCGCATCGGCGGCGACGAATTCGTCGTGCTGCTGCCGAGCATTGAAAACGAACCGGGGGCGCGCATGGTGGCGCAAAAAATCCTCTCTGCGCTCGAGCAGCCTTTCCATCTGGCAGGCCACCAGATTGGCATTTCCACTAGCATCGGGATTGCGATCTATCCCGAGCATGGCGAAGACGAGCATCTCTTGGTTAAAAACGCCGACCAAGCGATGTATCATGCCAAGGACATGGGCGGCGCGGCGTTCTGTATCTATGGCGAGCAGATGCGAACTGCTCCCCGGCCGTAAGGGACCCGGTCGCATGTGCTTTTTTAAGCCAGAACGAATCGACCAAAACCGGGCAGTAGCGAAAACGGCAAACTACACTCGCCTACGCCATTACCTGAAATTAACTCACACAAGATTGAATCTTCAAGGCGATTGAATCTTCAAGGCGCGGCGAAAACTCATCCGTTTGCAGACCAGCCCATGAGGCCGTGGCTGCCGGCGCCGGCGCGATTTTTTTATGCGGGCGCCGCAGCTCGCAAGGGCCGCCACCAAACCAGCACGGTCACTTATCGTTTAAGGTCGGATGCCCAATAGCCTGGATGCCCATAATGGTCGTGGATGGCCATTTCCTGCTGACGCTCTAGCGGCATTGCCGCGTCATAGGGCGGAGCGTCTTGCACTGCCTGCCGCGTCAAATTGACAGAGACCGCCGCATCGGGCCAGCTTACGTCTTTGATCCACGTGGGCGACACCAGCACCTGGTGACCGAGCCACCATTTGCTGGTATCGACGATGAGGTAGCGCACGGCCCACGTTTCCTCATCAATTAACATGCCGTGCACATGGCCGATGTCGCCGTCGGCGGCATGGATGTGGTATGTCATCACTTCCTTGCAGCTACGCAAATGGACATCGTCATGCTGGTGGCGCGCAGCGGGCGCCGCTTGCGCCCCGGCGTAAGCGCTTTGCGTTTCTGGCGCTGCGCCATTGGGTTCCGTGACGAAACCCTCGAAGCCTTGCATCATCAGGCTCGGGTATGCGCCATTACCCCAGAGCCCGCCCCCGCCCCAGTAATAAGGATAGCCGTAATAGCCGAGATACTGTACTTCATGCTGACGTGAAACCGGCTTCTCGGTATCAATGTCAGGACTGTCTTGCACTTGCTGTTTCGTGATCGAGACGGGCAGTATTTTTTCGGCCCAGTCCGGCCGCCCGAGCGCCATGGGCGAGATCAACACTTTCCGACTCAAAAGCCAGTTGCCGGTGTCGACAACGAGATAGCGGATGACCCACGTTTCGTCATCGAAATAAAAATCCTTCACGTGGCCGATGGCGCCGTCGCTCGCAAGAATCGCATTGCCCTCCAGATCGTTCATGCTGCGTAACATGTGACTTCCCCCTTCATGCATAGTTAGTGCGTCTTCGCTCGGTCCTTGACTTGGGTTGCCATTGGCCGCCTCTTAAGAATGCGCGAAATGAACCATCCGATCTGTTCGACAGCGCACAAAACGGCAGCGTTGTCCTTGATTTTAAAAAATCACATCTGAAAGGGCGTGCTGATTTTTTTCGACGGCTGCCGCTAGCCCATGCCGGCCAGCGCCAAAACGGGCTAACAGCCGTTTAAACAAGGTCGAACGCCTGGCACATCATCTGGCCAGATTAAACGCAAGACAATCTACTTCCACGGCGTCGGCGGCGGCGTCTCACACACGGGAGCGACCTCAATGGTCTTGAAATCGGCCGGACTGACGATCTCCAAATACTCCATATCGGGTGAATAGTCGAACAAGTAATGGCGGATGCCGGGGCGCTGGTGCACCACGTCGCCGGCCTCGACCAAGGTCAATTGGTCTTCATACATGAAACGCGCCCAGCCCTTGGTCATGATGACTATTTGGAAATCGGCCTCGTGCCGGTGCCATCCGGTACCCACTTCCGGCGCGCTGTTTGCCCGCACCAGGTGCGCTAAGACCTTGCCATTGGTCGCCTCGGCGATACCCAGGTCACGGTATTGAAAAAAGTCGCGCAAGCCTCCGCTTTTGAAGGCGGTGTCGGCTGGTTTCACATGGGAAAATTTGGTTTCGCTGCTGTCGCGCATGGCGGCTCCTTGGCAAGGTGAAGATGTTGTCTGTCATGCGATAACCCGCCTAAAAAGGCCTTAATCGCGGCGTCGCTGCCTCAGTAGTGTCTTGTCTTGATTCGACAAGCCGTGCAAGGAAAAGTTTAAATACCGGAATCATCTTTACGAAAGGCAAAGCAACGCTTTTCTCAGCCGCAAAACGATCGCCCCCATCGGCCATGGCGGCGTCTCTAGCATCCGGCCAATTTGATATAATTCAATCAACCATTCGCGCCCGTTCGGGAGAAGGAAGGGGCGTTTGACATCGTCGTTGGTGCCGTCTTACGCCGTGGTACTAAGCCTAAACCATGAAGGCGATTCACCCATTGCCAGAATGTTTTTTTGAAATAAATCGTGCGCTCCGGTCGTGGCGCGCTAGGAGAATATGATGCTCGCAACATTCGCGACCCTACTGATTTTTCAGTGCCTTGGCGAGGGGATGGTCTTTGCACTGGGTTTGCCGATTCCCGGTCCCGTGGTCGGCATGTTGCTCTTGTTTGGCGCATTGCTAGTCGCACCCAGGCTGCTCGCACAGATTGAAGAAACGGGCACCCAGTTGCTGCGCCACTTGTCCTTGTTGTTCGTCCCTGCCGGTGTCGGCATTGTCGTGTCGGCGTCCAGCATTAGCGGACACTGGCTGGCGATCGTGGTCTCCGTGATGGTGAGTACGCTCCTGACGCTGGCCGTGACGAGCGCGGTCACGCGCGCCGTCATCTCGCTGCAGGGAAATAAAGATGAGAAGCGCGATGCATAAACTGCCTGAATTTGGATTGATCTGGGTTTATCTTGCCGCATCACCATTACTTGGCTTGACCATGACTTTGTGTGCGTATGTAGGCGCGCATTGGCTGTACGCGCGCTCCCATTTTTCGCCTCTCGCCAATCCCGTTGCGATTGCGATTGCCCTGGTGTGCGGCATGCTGGCCGTCAGTGGCATGTCCTATCGAAATTATTTTTCGGGCGCGCAATTTGTTCACTTTCTGCTCGGGCCCGCCACTGTCGCGCTCGCAATTCCCCTGGCGCGCCAGTTGCCGCGGCTGCGGCGTTCATTTCTGCCCTTGTTTTGCGGCCTAACTTTGGGATCGGCCACCGCCATTGTGTCAGCCGTCGCGATCATGGTTTTGATGGGCGGGGGTTATCAGCTTGCCGCGTCCATCGGGCCAAAATCGGCAACGACGCCGATCGCCATGGCCGTGTCGGAAAAGTTGGGCGGTCTGCCTGCGGTGACGGCGATACTGGTCATTAGCACCGGCATTTTCGGTGCCGTTTTCGCGCGTTTTTTGTTTAACTGGATGCGCATCGATTCCCATGAAGTGCGCGGCTTTGCGCTGGGAGTTGCCTCGCACGGCATAGGCACGGCGCGGGCATTTCAGGTGAGCCCGGAAATGGGCGCATTCGCCGGACTCGGCATGGGCTTAAATGGAATCTTGACGGCCATCTTGGCCCCCTGGTTGATACCGCTGGTGGTGCGCTTTTTGCCTTGAAAATTCGGTGCTTGACTGTCGATGCCGAGCGCTCGCACTTGCGGCATGAAGCCATGCATACATCGCTTCGGCGAGAAGGTCGTAATTGGGTGGGAATGCGGGACTGCGTTCGGATTACAGCGGGATGCGACGAATCGGGCCATCTGCCACGCGCCATGTGAACAAGGAATCATCGCCCGTCCATGAACGCGCTACTATTGAACCGGCCAACTGCTTAGGACGATGCTGGGCGATGCGGGTGGCGCGATATGTTGGGCGGCAATGTGTTGGGCGGCAATGGCGTCTGCGGCCAATTCAGGGTCATGCGGCCATCGGGTGAATCTGGAAGCGGTCAATATGACACTAGGCACGCATGACATCGACGCCCCGATCCCAAGGCCGCGCCCAAACGAGGATCCAGGCATTTTTCCAATCGTTATCAACCCCCAAGGAGTCCATCATGGCTGGAGCACTGTCTCACATTCGAGTGCTTGACCTGTCGCGCATCTTGGCCGGCCCATGGGCCGGCCAAATACTCGGCGATCTCGGCGCCGAGGTGATCAAGGTCGAACGCCCCGGCGTCGGCGACGACACCCGCGCCTGGGGCCCTCCTTATCTGAAGGACGCGCACGGCGAAGACACGTCGGAGGCGGCCTATTATCTGTGCGCCAATCGCAACAAGAAGTCGGTCACCATCGACTTTACGCAAGCCGAAGGGCAAGCCCTGGTGCGCGAATTGGCGGCCCGCTCCGACATCGTGATCGAAAATTTCAAGGTCGGCCGCTTGCAGCAGTATGGGCTCGATTACGCATCGTTAATGGCAGTCAACCCCGGCCTCATCTATTGTTCGATCACTGGCTTCGGCCAGGACGGCCCTTACGCGCCCCGGGCCGGATACGACTTCCTGATCCAGGGGCTGGGCGGGTTGATGAGCCTCACGGGGCGCAAGGATGGCGAGCATGGGGCCGGGCCGATGAAAGTCGGGGTGGCGCTAACGGACGTGCTGACGGGCCTTTATGCGAGCACCTCGATACTGGCGGCGCTGGCGCACCGGGATCGAACGGGCGCAGGACAGTATATCGATCTCGCCTTGCTCGATGTTCAGGTCGCTTGCCTGGCAAACCAGAACATGAATTTCCTGACGACGGGAGTAACGCCCACGCGTTTGGGCAACGCGCATCCGAACATCGTGCCTTATCAGGATTTTCCGACTTCCGACGGCGACATGATCCTGGCCGTTGGCAACGACAGCCAGTTTGCCCGGTTTTGCGAGGTGGTAGAGCAGCCGCAATGGGCTCTCGATGCGCGCTTCGCCAAAAATGCGGACCGCGTCTTGCATCGCGAGATATTGGTGCCGTTGATTCGCCAGACGAGCGTCATGCGCACGACACGAGAATGGATATCTTTGCTCGAACCGGCCGGCGTACCGTGCGGACCGATCAACGATCTGGCGCACGTATTCGAGGATGCGCAAGTACGGGCACGGGGTATGAAAATCGAGCTGCCGCATCCGACGGCTGGAACCGTAGCGCTGGTCGCCAGTCCGATCCGTATGTCGAAAACGCCCGTTGAATATCGCAATGCGCCGCCGTTGTTGGGCCAGCATACGCACGATGTGCTCGCTGCAGTGCTGGGGCTGGACTCCACGGCCATCGAGCGTCTCGCCAAAACCGGTGTGATCGGGGCAGGCATAGACCATCGGTCCGCCCCGGCCCTTTAGCGCAGCTAGTTGACCCGGCGGAGATGGCTCAAGTTTATTTCATTTGTAAATTGATAATGGTCGAATTCTGAATCAACACATTCGCCCCAGAATTTTGGACCACGATCGGCACACCGGAAAAATTGGCAAAAGCGCCGCCGTCGATGATATTGGACCCGGTATTGACATTGATGGCCGTATTGCCCGTCACGATGCCGCTCAAGGCGGCACTATTGTTGACCGTTTCGGTGCCGCCACGCAGTTGGTCAAGCTGATCGAGCGGGGCCGCCTGCGCCAATTTAAATTTCGCTGGCGCCGACACTGCTGCGCTCAAGATCCCGATGGCGGACGCCGTTTGCGGCGCCGCTGGGGCCAAACCTTGTTGTGGCGCGGCATCCCTATTCCACGCGGGTGCTGGCTGCGCCGCCTTGGGTGCGCCCGCTTGCTGCTCGGGTGGCGCCGCCCAGACCGACAGTGGCGTGCCGGATAGTACCAGCAGGCTCATGTAAAAATGGTGTTTGAATTGCATGGCTTCCCCTCGTCTCCTCAGCGCGCTAACAGCAGCCAGCGCAGTCCAAAGTGCCGGACCGAAGCGCTGGCCACCTATTTTCTGACTCACGAAATGCCGTGGCGCAAAACAAGTTCGCGCCACGGGCCGTGCTTTAATGCCCGAGAGTCAGATTGGACTGCACGTTGACGCTTTGCTGGATGAAGGAAGCCATGCCGCTGTTTTGGCTAATGACCATGATGCCTGCTGCCGACTGCGCTGCACCCGTCATGGTGTTGGACATGTTGAAAGCACCGGTCGTCACGCTGATGTTGCCACCTGCGCCGCCGGTACCGCCCATGCCCGTCCCGCCGGTACCCGCACCGGCCGTATTGCTGCCACCAGCGCCACCGGCACCGCCCGTGTTAGAGCCACCGGCGCCACCAGCGCCACCGGCACCGGCCGTAGCACTGCCGTTAGTTGCGGCTCCAGTGGTGGCCGTGCCGCCCGTCGCGTTGCCACCGGCCGCGCCATTACCACCGGTATTGGACGCCGAGCCGCTACTGCCGCCGGCAGCTCCGGCACCGCCGGCACCGCCAGCGCCACCTGCCGTCATTGCGGCGCCGCCAGAACCGCCTGCGCCAGTGGCGCCGCCGGTTGCCGTACCGCCGGCACCGCCGCTGCTGGTTAAGGCAGCGCCGTTGCCGCCGGTACCGCTCGTGGCGTTGCCGCCGGAAGCTCCCGAACCGGCCGTATTGGTAGCCATGCCGCCGCCGCCACCGGACCCCGTCGTCGAGCCATTGCCGCCCATGCCACCGGCGCCTCCCGTTGCCACGCCGCCCGTGGCAGCGCTGGCGCCCGTCATCCCGGCGCCGCCCGTAGCGGAGCCGCCGGCGCCGGCGCCGGCGGTTCCGGTCGTGTTAGTACCGCCGGTCGCGGGTACCGTTATATTGCCGCTGGTGGCAGTGGACGAGCCGCCGCTCGCGCCAGCCCCTTTCGCGCCGCTTAACGCTGCCGCGATGCCGCCGGCCGCAAGGCCGCCACTACCGCCATTCGCGCCATTCGCACCTTTACCGCCATTGCCGCCCATACCGCCGAGGGCACCAGCTGCCTTGCCGCCAACGCCGCCGTTACCGGCCTTGGCTAGACCGCTGGCAGCGCCGTTGCCCCCTTTCGCACTGGCGTTGCCGCCGCTGCCGGCAATTGTGGTGCCGCCCTTGCCAGCGTTGCCGCCGTAGCCACCAATCGCCACGCCGCCGGAGCCGCCGGAGCCGCCAACGCCACCAGCGCCGCCCGCGCCGCCCTTACCGCTCGTCGCCTTGCTCGCATTGCCGCCGTTGCCGCCGTCGCCGGCTATGCTAGCGCCAACTGTCGCACTGCCGCTTTTCGCGCTGCCAACTATGGCGAAGCCGCCACTCGCGCCGGCGGCGCCATTGGCGCCAACGGCCGTGCCGCCCGCGGCACCATTGGCACCACGTGCGGAGCCTCCTGTGCCATTACCGCCAGTGCCGCCCTTCGCAGCGCCGCCATTGGCATTGCCGCTATTTGTGGCAGTATTGCCAATTCCCCAGATCGAATTGCCGGACACCGTGCCGCTCAAATTGCTAACGGCTGTCGCGGTGGTGCTGTTAAACGAACCGGTGACTGAGGACGTCGACCCGTTATTGGCCGCTGCGGACCCGCGCGACAAGGCATCGGCAGCGCCGCTGCTATTGTTTTGAGACGAGTTATCGTTTTGCGATGTCGTGGAATCTTGATTGGCAGAAGCACCGGCACCTGACTGGGTCGAATTCGTGATGGCCGACTGGGTCAAGCCGCCACTCGGACTTTTAGCAGAATTGGTTGCATTGTCTTGCGCCTGGGCGTTCAACCCAAAGGCAAGAGCAATGGCTGCCGCTAGCAAAGTTTTGTTCATAGCAGTTTCCTAGTAAAAAGTTAATGTGGATTCAATCTCGCGGCCCGAATTCCGCTAGGCACTAGCGAACTAAGCAAAGTCAATGCCAAGACTCAGCTATAAGTTTTAAGGTATTGATTTTGTGGCAGAAATTATTAAAATCGGCGTCGATTTCAAGCCAAAACTCCGGTCCGCCGCACGGCATGACGGGCAGTTGTCACATCGATGTAACGATCCACCGGGCGGAAATTTCATAGCGCAATCAGTCTGAAGAAATTGCCAATAAATACAATGGCTTAGGCTCGATGGCGAATATTTTTATTGAAGAGAAATATGTATCAAAAATGTGGCGAATTGATCACTGGAGCTGGAAAAACGGGTGTGTGGGCGTCCCCAACCAATCCCATGACGTCATCGGGAGTCGCCCGTGTGCTTGCATGAAAAGCACGGCGCAAGAACTGGAAGCAAATCGTTGTCTGGCGGCGGACCCAAGGCGGCGTATGTCGCGCGACCCCGCCTGCGACTGCTTCCCGCCTGACGGCACATAGCGGTCAAGGAGGGCGTTACGACGGTAAGTCCAAAAACGTGCCGGGTGTGCTGCGATGCTAATAAACTGCGGACTGACGGAAAGCTAGGACGGCGCTCGTTGCCAAAGAAGCGGTTGGAGCGACGCACCCACCAGGACGCTGGCGCCGACATCCTTGTCCAACCCGCTGACCAAGACGATCAGCAGCAGCCGCCCCGTTTGCCGGCGCCGCCGTAGCGGGCTTGCTGACGTTCGCGGAAGAATTCCTGATAACTCATGATCGGCGCGCCCGGATGGTTCACTTCGCGGTGCGCGACATAGGTATCATATTCGGGCAAGCCGACCATTAGGCGCATGCTTTGCCCGAGATAACGGCCGGCCTTGACGATGTCGTCGAACATCATGGCACCGTAGGCATGAGCTGAAACGCGCTTTCCTTGGCGCTCGGTTTGCTGTTGGCGCGCGCCACCAGCATGGTGCGGATGCCAAATGCCACCACGCTAAGGACCACCACCATGAAAAAGCCTGCCATCGACGCGTCGAGGTAATCGTTAAAGATGATCTGGCGCATTTGCGCAACGGATTTGGCTGGGGCCAGCAACTTGCCGTCGTCAAACACGCTCTGATATTTGGCTGCATGCGACAAAAAGCCGACGCGCACATTGGCGTCGAAGATTTTTTGCCAGCCTGCGCACAGGGTGCACAGCAATAGCCAGGCGGTCGGCACCAAGGTGACCCAGGCGTAACGGCCCCGTTTCATCTTGAACAGCACGCAAGTTGCCAACACTAGCGCGATACCGGCCAGCATCTGATTGGCGATGCCAAACAGCGGCCACAAGGTGTTGACGCCGCCCAAAGGATCGACCACGCCTTGGTACAGGAAATAACCCCAGGCCGCCACGCACAGCGACGTGGCCAGCAAGTTGGCGAACACGGATTCCGTATGCTTGAGGCGTGGCACGAAGCTGCCCAACAAGTCTTGCAGCATGAAGCGGCCGGCGCGGGTGCCGGCATCGACTGCGGTGAGAATGAACAAGGCTTCGAACAGGATCGCGAAGTGGTACCAGAATGCCATCATGGTCTTGCCGCCCATGACGCCCGACAGAATATTGGCCATGCCGACGGCCAGCGTGGGCGCGCCGCCGGCACGCGAAATGATGGTGTGCTCGCCGACGTCGCGCGCAGTCTGGGTCAGCATTTCCGGGGTGACGTAAAAGCCCCATTCCGACACGGCGCGCGCCGCCGACTCGGCCGTGGTGCCGATCAGGGCGGCCGGGCTGTTCATGGCGAAATAGATGCCTGGCTCAATGGTCGAGGCGGCCACGAGGGCCATGATCGCGACAAACGATTCCATCAGCATGGCGCCATAACCGATGAAGCGCGCGTGGCTTTCATTTTCGATCATCTTGGGCGTGGTGCCGGAGGCGATCAGCGCGTGGAAGCCGGACACGGCGCCGCAGGCGATGGTAATAAACAGGAAAGGAAACAAGCTACCCGACCAGACCGGGCCGGAGCCGTCGATGAACTTGGTCATGGCCGGCATCTTCAAGTAAGGCGCGACTAAGACGATGCCTAGCGCTAAGGCGAGAATGGTGCCAATTTTGAGAAAAGTAGATAGGTAATCGCGCGGCGCTAGCAGCAGCCAAACCGGCAGCACCGAGGCGATGAAACCATAGCCAACTAGCATCCAGGTCAGTTGCGTACCGGTAAAAGTAAACAGCGCGGCCAGCGCGGCATTTTCCTGCACCTGTTGCCCTCCCAGGATCGCTAGCATCAGCAGCACGAAGCCGATCAAAGAAATTTCGCCGATCCGCCCGACCCGGAAATAACGCGAATAAACGCCCATGAACAGCGCGATGGGGATCGTCGCCATCACGGTAAAGCTGCCCCATGGCGAACCGGTCAGCGCTTTGACGACGATTAGGGCCAGCACGGCCAGGATGATCACCATGATCATGAAGGTGCCGAGCAGAGCGATCAGACCCGGGATTTCACCCAGCTCAGCCTTGATCAAGTCGCCAAGCGAGCGGCCGTCGCGCCGCATCGAAATGAACAGCACCATGAAGTCTTGCACTGCGCCGGCGAATACGACGCCGGCCAGGATCCACAGTACGCCAGGCAGGTAACCCATCTGGGCGGCCAGCACGGGGCCGACCAGGGGGCCGGCGCCGGCGATCGCGGCGAAGTGATGGCCGAACAGCACGTACTTATTGGTGGGCACATGGTCCAGGCCGTCGTTGAACTTGTAGGCCGGGGTCATGCGCTTCGGGTCGAGACCGAGCACGCGCTCGGCGATGAAACTGCTGTAGAAGCGGTAGGCGATCAGATACACGCAAACGGCGGCGATGACGATCCAGATGGCGCTGACGGTTTCCCCCCGTTGCAAGGCGATGACGCCCAGAGATATGGCACCGGCGAGCGCCAGCGCTGCCCATCCGAGTTGACGTGCGAGACGGTTCATTACTACTCCTCCAGTGGGAAATCGGTAGCCGCGCGTTACCGGATCGTCGTCGGCTTGGACGCGCGCAGCGTATTATTCAGTATTCATGAATGCCAATATCGCCACAAGCGCACCACTACGCAGAATCTGTGCGTACCATTACGTAGGCAATTGGTGGCGCCAGGACGTAAAATTGGGACCACTAATAATTCACCGCGGCCGGCGCCGCAGAGATTGCGTCATGAAGTTGAAGCAAAAAGTCATTTTTCTGGCCATCACGCCGCTGATCCTGGCCTTGTGCGCAATCGCGCTGGCAGTGCGCCACCAGGCCATCACGTTGGCTGAACAACAGCGCGCCACGATCCAGCAAGCTTACCTTGTCAGCAAGGAGGCCGAACTGAAACAGTATGTGGCGCTCGCCTCCCATTTGATCGCCCACCTGTACGACTCGGGTCGTAAGGACCCGGCAACCTTGGCCGAGGCCAAGCGCTTGCTGTCGTCGCTCAGTTATGGCGAAGACGGTTATTTCTTTATTTACGATTTGGATGGCAACACCCTAATGCATCCGCGCCAGCCCGAGCTCGTTGGCCAGAACCTGTGGGAGTTGCGCGATGCCAGCGGCAACCCGACCATCCAGCGCTTGGTTGCGCGGGCCCGCAGCGGCGGCGGCTTTGAGCGTTACCTCTGGATCAAGCCATCGACCCATAAGGTCGCGCCCAAGCTCGGTTACGTGATCCCGCTGGCCAACTGGGGCTGGATGCTGGGCACCGGCATTTACCTCGACGATGTGGATGCGGCGCTGGCCAAGGTAGATGCCCAACAGTCGGGTAATATCGAGTACACCATGCTGTGGATCGCTGGCATTGCCATCTTGTCCGCGCTGCTGGTGGCCGGCTCCGGGCTGGCGCTCAACATCAGCGAATTGCGGGGGGCCGACGCCAAGTTGAAAGCACTGGCGCAACGGGTAGTCGAATCGCAGGAAGAAGAGCGGGCCCGACTCTCACGCGATTTGCACGACGGCATCAGCCAGTGGCTAGTCTCGATCAAACTGCAAATCGAAGCGGGCATCATTCACCTTGCCGGCAATGCCGAACAGAAAGCGACGGCGCCCGCCATTTTCGAACGGACGGCCGGCCAGCTCAACGATGTATTAGGCGAGGTGCGCCGCATCTCGCACAACCTGCGCCCGGCGATCCTAGACGACCTTGGCTTGGCTGCGGCGCTGGCCCATCTGGCGCATGAATTTAACCAAAGCAACATGACTCCGGTCTCGTTCGAGGCCGCCGGAAGCACGGGCGGTTTGTCCGACGTCGCCAACACGGTCCTGTTTCGCATCGCTCAGGAAGCGCTGACCAATAGCGAACGGCACGCGGGCGCCAGCGGCATCGAGATCACGCTGAGCGGCCAAGCGCGGCAAGTCAGCCTCACCATTGCCGACGACGGCGTCGGCTTCGACCTCGACCGCATCGCCCTCCATCCCAAGCGCGGAATCGGTTTGCGCAACATGATGGAGCGGATGGAAGCGATCGGTGGCGAACTGCAGCTCGCTTCCTCGCCCGCCGGCACGGTGGTGATGGCGCGCGTGAGCATCGGGAGCTGATCCTATGCGAGGCCAGATCAACATCTTGCTCGTTGACGACCATCCCCTGGTGCGCGACGGCTTGCGCGCGCGCTTGGGCGCGGTACCGCATTTCAACGTGGTGGCCGAAGCGGCAGGCGCGGCCGACGCGCTGGCCGCGGCCCACTTGCGCCACGTCGACCTGGTGCTAATGGATATCAATATGCGCGGCACCAACGGCATCGAGGCGACAGCCCAGTTCAAGCGGGCCTTTCCAGATATTGCGGTCTTGATTCTATCCATGCATGACAAGCTCGAATATGTCTCCCAAGCGATCCAGGCCGGCGCGCGCGGCTACGTGCTGAAAGACGCGCCCGGCAAGGACATCGTACTTGCCATTGAAACGGTGATGGCGGGCGGCATTTATTACAGCGCGTCGCTGGCCAAACAACTCGCCCGTCCGCTGGTGCATGACTCGCAGCTGACCGCGCGCGAACACGAGGTCTTGCAGCAGATTGCGGATGGCCAATCGAACAAGCAAATCGCCCACAAGTTGGCGCTCAGCGTGCGCACGGTCGAAACGCACCGCCTCAACATCAAACGCAAGCTCGGCATCGAGGGTCAGGCCAAATTGATCAAGTTTGCCGTACAGCATGCAGGAGATGCAGGAGAGTGCTGACGATGACGATAGCACAAGCTCTGGCGACCGCCGCCGCCTGACTTAACCGGGCGCTCTCGAGCTTGAAGTGACGCTGGCCTCGACACCGTATTGACGCCGGCGCCAATTTCCCATGGCCCTCGACCGACATGAAGGCGCCCTCGCCCCCTAAGTGAGCATCTGGAAGACGAACTTGGCCATGTAGTGCGCAGCTTCCCCCAATGGGCATCGGCGTACTGCGTTGGAGGTGACACATCCTGCCGGCGAGGTGGGCCGCCATGTTTAAAAACGTGGCCCGCTGCTTCCCGGCCGGTGGCGCCTATCAGCAACGTTTTAAGCGCCTGGCCTATTGGACCAATTACGGCCGCGGCGCTAGTATCAGCGCCGCCAGCAGATACGATTCGCCCGTGCCGACCCGCTTAAAAAGCATGGGGCGCCATCAGTTGCGGCGAGCAAGAATGCTTTGCTACCCCGATGTGGGCCGCTGCACTTTTTTAGGTTGCTTGACCACCCGCAGGTAAGGCTTGATGCTCTTCCAGCCCTCGGGGAACAGCTTGCTCGCATCTTCATCGTTCACCGACGCCGCGATGATCACGTCTTCGCCTTGCTTCCAGTTGACCGGCGTCGCCACCTTGTACTCCTGGGTGAGTTGGATGGAATCGAGCACGCGCAAAATTTCATCAAAGTTCCGGCCGGTAGTCATCGGATAGGTCAACATCAACTTGATCCGCTTGTCCGGGCCAATGACAAATACCGAGCGAACCGTCGCATTGGCGGCGGCCGTGCGCCGTTCCGACGTGCCAACCTCGTCTGCCGGCAGCATGTTGTAGAGTTTAGATACCGCGAGCTCGGTATCGCCGATCATCGGATAGCGTGGCAAGTATCCTTGGGTTTCTTCGATGTCCTTGGCCCAAGCTATGTGGTTTTCGACGGGATCCACGCTCAAGCCGATGAGCTTGCAATTGCGCTTGGTGAACTCGGGCTGGATCTTGGCCATGTAACCGAGTTCCGTGGTGCAAACCGGTGTAAAGTCCTTCGGGTGGGAGAACAGGATCGCCCAGCTGTTCCCCATCCATTCGTGAAAATTAATTGGTCCCTGACTGGTATTGGCGTTGAAGTCGGGGGCAATATCATTGAGTCGTAATAACATGATTGGCTCCTTGAAGAAAATCAAGACAAACAACGATCGGAAGAAAATCGAGATGACGCCTTTTTTCGCTTCTGGATTCTTCGGTCGCACCGATGAAGAGGGTTCTCGGCCCGATCGCCCAGCAGGCGCCCGGCCAACGCATGAGCATCCGCTGCACAGGCCCCAGCCGAAAGGCATCAAACCCCGTGACGAGCAGCAAGGCTGGCAACTCCCAACCTAGCAACGCATATACGAACATATTAGGCAACGATCCCCGATTGACAAGAAAAACCTGGCAGCCTATGGTTCCCAGAAATATTTGGCCACGTCAAAGGCACAGAACGCCAGGACTTCCTGGGGCCAATTCCGCGCCCATGCGGCCAGTCGGGCCAATCCTGTGACCCGTGCAACTCCCGGCAACAAGTTTTATTTCCCCTTACCCAAAGGAGAATTACGTACCTTTAGCCGCCGCAACTGCGCGGCTTGGTAAGCGCCGAAAACATCGTTAAATAGGCAGCGGATCAAGGGATCATCGAGAATATCTGCCGCTTGAAGTTCCTTTTCGATGTCATCGTCGAAAATCACGTCGTTAATACGCAAATACATTGAGGTGAGCGACTCGCCGTCCTCTAGTGCGGCATAAAATTTTGAAATCGGGATCTCGGTGGTCCAGGATAAGGGGGCGTGGCCGTCGACCAGGTGTGCTATGGCATCGCCCCCCACGCGATAGTGGAAATGCATAGCCGTCCCCATATGGTCATAGACGGACAATCGCCACATGCGCTCCTTTTGGAAAAAACTATCTGGTGCAAGCTCCATCTGCCTATATTTCGCAAGCAAGCCAACATGACAGTAGTGTATTACCCGGTCGCTCTGCTGCGCGGCGAGCGACGGGAAGTGGCGTGCGATTTCGGCCGTGCCCGGCGGCTCGACATTTCCCTCATAGCGATAATCGACGTTCTGCTCCCCGACCGGCAAGACCCAGTCCAACGGCGACGATGCTTGGAGCGACTCATGGTCCAAGATCACCGACACCGCCGGATTTAACCTAAGCACCCGCGTACTCGGCAGCATGAATTCCACGTCTTGTTGAAACTGCCTATAGGAAATCGGAAAAAAAGCGTGGTTGTACCAAGACCAGGTTTCCTGAAGAAATTGACAGGAACTCGGCACCACATATCTGGGATTTAATATCTTGAGTTGCTCTAGCCATTCCAGCGGCAATGCTAACGGCGCGATAGCGGCCCTGGACGGCGACAGCACTTCAATTTCGCGCATCGTTTGAAACGGCCACAGCACCATGTCCCAGGGGGCGTCATGGGCCAGCTCAGTTAGGGCCCCCGGATCGATCCACGCATCAACGACATTTAGTACATTGAGACCGACTGCCTTAATTTGAAACATCGAATCGACTTCCGAGTCCAATGCTTTTCGTGGAAAAATTTCAAACGGCCCGACATTGACTGGAACGTTGGTTTGCAATTGGCGAACATTGAGGAAACCCAACTCTCTGATCATGGCGAAGAGTTCATCAAAGAGACAGTAAATATAGATCGGCGTCGTTCGATGCAGAAAATCCAGGCTGTCAAGCGAGCAGTGATCATCATGATAATGAGAAATGAAAACGGCCGCAAACTTCAAATTTCTGATCTGCTCGTGATCAAACCTAACATCGGGAAAGGCGTAGCAATTCCGGCTAAAGGGATTTTCGAAAATGGGATCAAAAGCGACCAGTGTATCGTTGCACTCAAAGACGTAACCGGCGTGAAGAATCCTGGATATTTTCAAAGTCATAGGTTTGGCCGTTATCGTTTTTGATCTGCTATTGTCCGTACCATTCCTTCAAGCCGATTCCTGACGTCGCCTCCGACGTCGTTTAATAAGCAGGCCCGGCAATTTGGTTACGACCAAACACGCCACCTTGAAAATTTCCATCCTTACCGCTGGAACTGGTCGAATCCATGACGCGCCTGTATGCGCGGCTGGTGGACATTCGCCCGAAAATGGCATGAACCGCCCCAAGAAGGCAAGGATAACAGGTAGCGCTGCCAGCGGGCGCCAGCCTTACTCGACATGCCCCTGGTCGCAGACCGATGAGCTCGTATTTACGAAGAGCGTCCAAGAAACGTCCGAAATTCTCTCCGGAAAACCACATTTTTTTCCCATTTCTTTCCCTGATCGCGCCAACAACTGGCCCCACGATCAGGTCAAGCCAGTGACTTCGTTCCCAATCGATTGCTAATCACATGAGGTGTTCCATCTCATTTATGTTCCTGTTTTTTCTCCCCATGTTTTTCCTCATCTTTGGGTTTTTTTACGTCCTTCTTCTTGTCCGCGTCCTTTTTAAGCTTTTGAGACGGTTTTTGTTTTTCATCCGGATTGGCGATTTTGAAAGCGACTGGTTGTGGCTTGGCCCCATTTTTTGTTATTGCCGACGCCTGATCGGACGGTGCCGGCTTGTTCTCGCTTGCTGGCGTGACACGCTCCTTGGCAGCGATATCTTGGCGTATTTTATTTTGCGGCGCGGACGCACGGTCTGATTGTTTCGCAACACTTTTTTCACGCGCCAGCTGGTTGTCGGCAGAGACAGAATGCGGCGCTGCAGGGGCGCTGACAGCTGGCGGGCGCGATACGGCAACTGGCGCCAGCGATGCCTGATGGGGTAGGTCTGCAGTATGCGCATGCACGTGAGATTGCAACTCTTCAGAGCGCACGATTTGCCCTGGCGGCAAGGCGATCGGCGCGCGTCCCGCCACATATGCAGGAATTGCCTTGGCTGAGGCAGGCACAGGAGCTGTGGCTTTGATCACCGGCGGCAGCGCCGCAGCGAGATGGGCTTGGCCCGGGATCGATCGATTGATTGCTTGACCGTTTGCGGTAGCGCTGGCCGGCGCGACTATGGTCACGTTGGTGACGTTGGTGACGTTGGTCACATTATTGATGATGGTCGAATTGTTGCTATTGTTGTTGACATGAATGCGCATCCCTTCCCTGATGACGGGCGGAGCGCTGGTGACAACGGCAGGAGCAGTACCGATCGGCGCAGGCACAATGAGGCCAAAGCGCGAGCCGGGTGGCGGCGGCACAAATACACCTTCAGGCCCAATTGGCCGAGGGCCGGCAACGACACCGGCTCCCACTATAGCGAACGCGATGTTGACGCTAACCGATGGCGTCACAAACGACACGCCCGGTGCAGCCCAGAAGCCGTTGACGAACACGACCGAACCGCCGCGATTTTCATAATAAGGGTTGACCCAGCCGTAACCCGGCTGCGGTGGCGCGGACCAGCGGCCATGGGCCCAGATCCAATTGCCTTCCCATACCCAATAGCCCATGCGGTTATACACATCTCT
>PKWL01000157.1 GCA_003133225.1 Janthinobacterium sp. | reverse complement strand
ACAACTAGTCTGACGCAGGGGGGAAACAAGCGGAGGGCAAATCGAGCCGTAGAGCCGTAGTTTTCTCAATGTGAGCGCGATATCTGGTTTGGCAGTCGCGTTCAGTCCAGGGACGATCGGCGAGGCATTTGTAGATTAGAAAACTACTCAACGGGAGGACACCATGACCCAAACCAATACGACACATGGAGGCAGCGAGCAGGCAGCTGACAAGAACGCTATTCGTCCATTTCATATGAATGTTGCGGAAACGGAACTTATCGAATTGCGCAGACGAATAAAGGCGACGATATGGCCTGAGCAGGAAATCGTAACGGACGCATCGCAAGGGGTGCGGCTCAAGACCATGCGCGAACTCGCGCACTATTGGGCGACCGATTACGATTGGCGCAAGTGCGAGGCAAAACTGAAAGCTCTGCCGCAGTTCATGACGAACATCGACGGAGTGTACATCCATTTCATCCACGTGCGTTCGAAAGATCCGAATGCGCTTCCAGTGATCGTCACGCACGGGTGGCCCGGCTCGATCATCGAGCAAATGAAGATCATCGATCCGCTGACGAATCCAACGGCACACGGCGGCAACGCATCGGACGCCTTTGACATCGTGATTCCGTCGCTGCCGGGCTACGGATTTTCAGGAAAGCCGGCGACGACGGGCTGGGACCCCATCCGCGTCGCACGCGCCTGGATCGCGCTGATGAAGCGCCTCGGATACAAGCGATTTATGGCCCAAGGCGGCGATTGGGGCAACGCCGTCACGGAGCAAATGGCTCTGCAGGCGCCTCCGGAATTGATCGGCATCCACACCAACATGCCGGCCACTGTCCCAGCCGACGTCGAGAAGGCTCTCCAATTCGGCGCCCCCCCGCCGTCCGGCCTCTCATCCGAGGAGAGGGGCGCGTGGGACCAGCTCGATTTCTTCTATAAGCATGGCCTGGGCTACGCCCAGGAGATGGCGAACCGTCCACAGACGCTGTACGGGATTGCGGATTCACCGATCGGCCTGGCCGCCTGGATGCTCGACCACGACGCGCGCAGCCAGGCGCTCATCGCCCGCGTTTTCGAAGGTCAGCCTGAGGGCCTGACGCGCGACGACATCCTCGACAACGTCACGCTTTACTGGTTGACAAAAACGGCGGTCTCTTCGGCCCGTCTCTATTGGGAAAGCAAGCTTCCCTTTTTCGCCCCGAAAGGCGTCCCGATCCCGACTGCCGTGAGCGTCTTTCCCGACGAGATCTATGCGGCCCCGAGGAGCTGGACAGAAAAAGCCTATCCCAAACTAATTTACTTCAACCGGCTCCCGAAAGGCGGCCACTTTGCAGCATGGGAACAGCCGAAACTTTTCGCCGACGAGATCCGGGCAGCATTCAAATCGCTGCGCTGACAATTCATTGCGAGCGCGTGCTGCCCAGTTCGCACGAACGGGGACATGATGAACAGATTCGCGCGCGACGTTTCGCAGCCGAATCGAATTAAGAGCGTGCGGTTGCGGAAAACGTCAAGTCACGTGGTGTTCATTTCGCCTGCGAGAGACGTGCAGGTGGTCGGAAACGCTGCAATGTCTTCACCGAAGCGGTCCGATGGAGAGAGATAAGTGTCCGAGGAAATCGACTATGATCGCAGGCGTTTCGGAAGGTATTCACCGTGAACGCCAATCGTTTCTTGCACGCCACAATACTCGTGTGCGCTTTGGCAAGCCCTGCATTGGCCGAGGACAAGCGCATGCGAGTGACGTCCGCAGCGGTTCAGTTGCCCGTTGAAGGTCCGTTGCCGTCCCTTGGCGGCGCGACCGACTGGCTCAATTCGCAGCCGTTGACGGCGAGCGGCCTGCGTGGAAAAGTAGTTGTTTTCGATTTCTGGACCTATTCCTGCATCAATTGGCTGCGCCAACTTCCCTATGTCCGCGCGTGGGCCGAGAAATATAAGAATCAAGGATTGGTGGTGATCGGTGTGCACGCTCCTGAGTTCGCCTTTGAGAAGGACCTTGATAAGGTGCGGCGGGCCGCGAAGGACATGAGGGTCGATTATCCGATCGCCATCGATAGTGATCATGCGATATGGCGCGCTTTCAAGATCCAATACTGGCCGGCACTCTATTTCGTCGATGCGAAGGGGCGAATTCGGCATCATCAATTCGGCGAGGGCAATTACGAAGAGTCCGAAAGGATTATTCAACAATTGCTGGCCGAGGCGGGAGTCGGCGGCGTCAGCCATGATCTGGTGCTGGTTGATGGCCGTGGTGCTGAGGCCGCTGCCGATTGGGAGAGTTTGAAGTCTGCTGAAAACTATCTCGGCTATCAGCGCACCGAGAACTTTGCGCTTTCCGGTAGTGCCGTATTTTACAAGCGTCACGTCTACGCTGCCCCTGCGCAGTTGAGACTCAATCATTGGGCCATTGTTGGTGATTGGACGGTGGGGAAACAAGCCATTGAGCTGCACGGGGCCAACGGGCGGATCCTGTATCGTTTTCACGCGCGTGATCTTCATGTCGTGATGGGACCGGCAGCGCGAGGAACGTCGATTCGATTTCACGTGCTCATCGATGGACAGCCGCCGGGCGCCGCTCACGGAATTGACGTGGACGCCCAAGGCAACGGCACGGCAAACGAACAGCGCCTTTATAATCTGATCCGGCAACGCAAGCCCATCGCCGACCGACAGTTTGAGATCGAGTTTCTCGATCCGGGCGTGCAGGCTTTTTCGTTCACGTTCGGCTGATCGTCGACCGATACCATCGTTCGATGTGTCTTCACGCTGCTTCTGGGATCGTGGCATGAATGGCACTTAGTGAACCGCAAATGCGCACCGGATAGTCCTCTCGCAAGGAGCTCGCGATGACCTTTGAAACAAAGCATGACATGGGCCCGGTTGCTGCGAATCTGGAAGTAAGGTGGACGTGCGGAAGACGCCTTCGACCCGAGCGCATCGCGCGCCGGACCTGCTCATGCTGGCGATTGGGGTTCGGCAGTGGCGGACGCGACGGGCGTCTTTTCAGCCCGCCCACCCGATGCCTGAAGGTTCCCGCATGGTGCTGGTGGTTTCTGTGATGTTCGCATCATTTCAATTGCCGACGCAAGCTGATGGAAAGGAACGTCCGTGGAACACCCGACTTTTTATCGCACGATACAGATAGATGGTCTCTCTATCTTTTACAGAGAGGCCGGCCCGAAAGACGCGCCGACGCTTCTTCTGCTGCACGGGTTTCCCTCGCCATCGCGAATGTTCGAACCCCTCTTCGCCCGGCTTTCCAATCGCTATCACCTTGTCGCGCCCGATTACCTTGGCTTCGGACACAGCGACTGGCCGGAGCCGAAAAAATTTGCGTATACGTTTGATCACTACGCCGAGATCATAAATCTCTTCACCGAAGCGCTCGGTTTCTCGCGCTACACGCTTTACGTGCAGGATTATGGCGGCCCCGATTTTCGCATGGCCTTGGCCCATCCGCTTCGCACAAATCTCTTGTCGCTGCCGACGACACGAACACGCCAAACGTGGAACGCTGTGACCCGGATCTCTGGACCGATGAATTTGCCTTTCTCACCCAGCCCGGCCAAGCCGAGATTCAAAGCGACCTTTTCTACGATTACCGCACAAACGTCGACGCCTATCCCAAGTGGCAGGCTTGGATGCGCGGGAAACGACCACGCCTGTTGGTTATCTGGGGCAAGTATGATCTTTCGTTCGACCATTCGGAGCCTGACGCCTATCGCCGGGACGTGCCGAACGCTCAAGTTCACATTCTCGACGCCGGTCATTTTGCTTTGGGCACAGCGGCAGATGAGATCGCGGAGTTGCTGCGAGGCTTTATCGGTTCTCCACGTTAAGAGTTTTCCGGCGCGGCACGTTGGCCGCGGCCGCTGTGAGAACGCCGTTACGACTCGTTGATATCTAGCCCTGCGACGTCTATCCGATTCTTGAGGATTTCATATGCGATCTGACACGACTTCAGGGGCGATCTTCCCGAATCCGTTACTGCCTTAAATGTGGAGGGAAATAAAATGTCTAAAGAAATCAACGCTGATCGCCGCCGTTTTTTTGGCACTGCGGCCATCACTATTGCGGCCGCCCAGCTCGGCATGATCGCTTCTCCAAAGGCACAGTCCAGCAACACACAAGCGCTACGTCTGCCAAGCATTCAGCCGGGGACGAACAGCTCATTTGGCCCACTCAAGCAGATCATTGCCGGCGTCTTGAATGTTGCATACGCCGAAGCCGGCCCTGCCAATGGCCCCGCGGTGCTTCTTCTGCACGGCTGGCCGTACGATATTCACAGCTATGTCGATGTGGCCCCTTTGCTGGCATCTGCGGGCTACCGGGTCATCGTGCCTTATCTGCGCGGCTATGGGCCAACGCGCTTTCTTTCAAGCGACACAGTGCGGAATGGCCAACAGTCGGCGGTCGCTCTTGATGCTATAGCGTTAATGGATGGTCTCAAAATCCAGAAAGCCACCATCGCCGGCTTTGATTGGGGGGCGCGGACGGCAAACATCATAGCGGCGCTTTGGCCGGAGCGCTGCAAGGCCATGGTGTCCGTGAGCGGTTACCTGATAGGAAGCCCGAAATCAGGCAAGATTCCGTTGCCGCCAAAGACGGAGCTCGAATGGTGGTACCAATATTACTTTGCCACGGAACGCGGCCGGTCCGGCTATGACAAATACCGGCACGACTTCGCGAAGCTCATTTGGCAGATTGCTTCGCCTAAGTGGAACTTCGATGATGCCACTTTCGAACGCAGCGCAACCGCCTTCAACAACCCCGATCACGTCGACATCGTGATCCACAATTACCGCTGGCGGCTCGGCCTGGCTCAAGGGGAACCGAAGTACAGCGATCTGGAAGAGCGGCTTGCCCAAGGTCCGGTCATCAGCGTGCCCACCATAACGCTCGAAGGTGATGCCAATGGTGCACCACACGCGGACGGCGCGTCCTATGCCAACAAATTCTCGGGAAAATATGCGCACCGGATCATCAAGGGCGGCATCGGGCACAATCTGCCCCAAGAAGCTCCGAGTGCCTTTGCCGAAGCTATCGTCGATGTCAATGCTTATTGATCGGCGCCAGGCGCGTAGATTTGAGCCACGTGCCGACGCAAGATTGACCCATTGCAATCGGCGCAAACCCGCCAGTAAGTGCACTCTGCTGGGCGCACCAATAAAAATACCCTGCAAATCAAAGACTTGTAGGGTATAGCTTACAAAATAATGCAGACTAGGTCCTAGAACGGAATATCATCATCCATGTCCGAAAAGTTCGGCGCTGGCTTCGGAGCGGGACGTGGCTGCGGGGCAGCTTGTTGCGGGCGCGGCGCTGGCGCAGGACGAGTGCTTTCATAAGAGCCGGCGCCATCGTCCATTGAGGAATCGCCGCCCATGCCTTGGCGACCGCCAAGCATTTGCATTTGTTCGGCGACGATATCGGTGGCGTATTTTTCTACCCCGTCTTTGTCCATGTATTTACGCGTTTGCAGACGGCCTTCAACATAGACCGACGAGCCTTTCTTCAGATATTGGCCGGCGATTTCAGCCAAACGGCCAAAAAACGAGATGCGATGCCATTCCGTCACCTCTTTTTGCTCGCCGGTGGTACGGTCTTTCGATTTGTACGATGTCGCCACAGCAATGTTGGCGACGGCGTCACCGCTTGGCAAATAGCGAATTTCCGGATCACGGCCCAAATTGCCGACGATGATGACTTTGTTAACTGATGCCATGAATAACTCCTGTTGACCTGCGGCGACGATCCGCGGCGCAGTTTGATTTTTTACTAGTTGAGGATTATAAGCCAGTCATCCACCCAAAGCGACTGAATCCGTTCCGCGCCCAAATCCTTTCGCCGCAGCGGCAAAAATAGATTGTGCCAGAACCGACCTTCGCAATTTATTGATAGTTTATACAGTATCCAATCCGAACCCTTCAATCTGTATCAATATCATTAACGCTCACCCCGGACTTAGTAAGTGGAGCGGCGGCACGTACTGATCAAAACCCGGCTATAGTAATGGGTTACCCGTTTTGGCCCCGTTTTCGCTTGTTTTGGCGCGCGCCGGCCTCGCATAATTTATTGAAAGCAAGGCACAACACATGGAACAAATCCGCATTCGCGGTGCACGTACGCACAACCTAAAGAACATCAATCTCGACCTGCCCCGCAACAAGCTCATTGTGATTACCGGTTTGTCCGGTTCCGGAAAGTCTTCGCTCGCCTTCGACACTCTGTACGCCGAAGGGCAACGCCGTTACGTCGAATCCCTCTCGTCCTATGCCCGCCAATTCCTGCAGTTGATGGAGAAGCCGGACGTCGACCTGATCGAGGGCCTCTCGCCGGCCATTTCGATCGAGCAAAAAGCCACATCGCACAATCCGCGCTCGACCGTCGGCACTGTCACCGAGATCCACGATTATCTGCGCTTGTTATACGCGCGGGTCGGCACCCCTTATTGCCCAGACCATCCAGAAAATGCGCTAGCTGCCCAGACCGTGTCGCAAATGGTCGATACCGTACTGGCTATGCCGCACGACACCAAGCTGATGATCCTGGCGCCCGTCGTCGCCAACCGCAAGGGCGAGCACGTCGACCTGTTCGAGCAAATGCAAGCGCAGGGCTTCGTCCGCTTCCGCGTGCAAAGCGGCACCCATGCCGCGAGAATCGTCGAGATCGACGATTTGCCCAAGCTCAAAAAGACTGAAAAACACACCATCGATATCGTCGTCGACCGGGTCAAGGTCAATCCTGACATAACACAACGCTTGGCTGAAAGCTTCGAGACCGCACTGCGCTTGGCAGACGGGCGCGCCATCGCGCTTGAAATGGATTCGGGCAAGGAAAACGTCTTCTCGAACAAGTTCGCCTGCAATGTATGCGGCTATTCGCTGCAGGAACTCGAACCGCGCTTGTTCTCGTTTAACAACCCGATGGGAGCTTGTCCGGAATGCGACGGCTTGGGCCACATTGAATTTTTCGACCCGAAACGGATCGTCGCGTTCCCGAATTTGTCGCTCGCGTCCGGCGCCGTGAAAGGGTGGGATCGCCGCAACCAGTTTTATTTCCAAATGTTGTCCAATTTGGCGGCATTTTACGAATTCGACCTTGACTTGCCCTTCGAGCAATTGCCGACGTCGGCGCAGCAAGCCGTACTGTACGGTTCCGGCAAGACGGCGATCCCGTTCACCTACGTCAACGAGCGCGGCCGCGCGGTGATCCGTGAGCATTCTTTCGAAGGCGTGGTCCACAATCTGACGCGGCGCTACCGCGAGACCGATTCGATGGCAGTCAAGGAAGAGTTGGCTAAATTCATCAATGAAAAAGAATGTCCGTCCTGCCACGGCGCGCGCCTGCGCGTGGAAGCGCGTTTTGTGAAAGTCGGCACCGGCAAGCAACAGCGCGCCATTTATGAAGTGGCAGCCAAACCGCTGCGCCAGGCGCTGGATTTTTTCGAACAACTCAAACTGACGGGAGCCAAAAAAGAAATCGCCGACCGCGTGGTCAAGGAGATTGTGTCACGCCTCAAATTTCTAAACAATGTCGGCCTCGATTATTTGTCGCTCGACCGCAGCGCCGATACCCTCTCGGGCGGCGAAGCGCAGCGCATTCGTTTGGCTTCGCAAATTGGCTCAGGCCTCACTGGCGTCATGTATGTGCTTGACGAGCCGTCGATCGGTCTCCATCAACGCGACAACGACCGTCTAATCGAGACGCTAAAGCATTTGCGCGACATCGGAAATAGCGTACTCGTAGTCGAGCATGATGAAGACGCGATCCGCACCGCCGATTATGTGGTCGACATGGGCTTGGGTGCCGGCATTCACGGCGGCGAAATCATCGCCCAGGGAAGCTTGGAAGACATTCTCAGCAACAAAAAATCATTGACGGCGCAATATTTGAACGGCACGCTGAAGATCGCGCTGCCTAAAACGCGCCACGTCTCCGATCCGAGCAAGCAATTGGTCATCACCGGCGCTACCGGCAACAATTTAAAGAGCGTTTCGCTCAATCTACCGGTCGGCCTGCTGACCTGCGTGACGGGTGTGTCGGGTTCGGGCAAGTCGTCATTGGTCAACGACACGCTGTACCCTGCCTTGGCGCGCCATTTGTACGGCTCGCAGGCGGAACCTGCGCCGCACGAATCCATCAGCGGCCTGGAGCATTTCGACAAAGTCATCGCGGTCGACCAGGCTCCGATCGGGCGCACGCCGCGCTCCAATCCGGCCACTTACACTGGCCTGTTCACGCCGATCCGCGACTTATTTTCCACCGTGCCAATGGCCAAGGAGCGCGGCTACAGCGCCGGGCGATTCTCGTTCAACGTCAAGGGCGGTCGCTGCGAAGCCTGCCAGGGCGATGGCGTGATCAAGGTAGAGATGCACTTCCTGCCCGACGTTTATGTGCCCTGCGACGTGTGTCACGGCAAGCGTTACAATCGCGAAACGCTGGAAGTGCATTACAAGGGAAAAAATATTACCGAAGTGTTGGCGATGACGGTCGAAGAAGCGCACGTGTTCTTCAAGCCGGTGCCTTTGATTGCGCGCAAGTTGCAGACCTTGCTCGACGTCGGCCTCGGCTACATCCGCCTTGGACAAAGCGCGACCACGCTGTCGGGCGGCGAGGCGCAAAGAGTAAAGCTGTCGCTGGAACTGTCCAAGCGCGACACCGGGCGCACACTATACATTCTCGATGAGCCCACCACCGGACTGCATTTCCACGATGTCAACATGCTATTGAAAGTCATTCACCGCCTGCGCGATCAAGGCAATACGCTCGTCATCATCGAGCACAATCTGGACGTGATCAAGACGGCGGACTGGCTGGTCGATCTGGGACCGGAAGGCGGCGCGGGCGGCGGTGTCATCATCGCCACCGGCACACCGGAAGACGTGGCGAAAAATCCGGCCAGTGTGACGGGACAATACCTTGGACCGTTGCTGGTGCAGGACTAAGGACGGTTTCCCCATCCATCGCACCGCGCCCGGATTAATTTAACGCCATGAAAGGTCGCGAAGCTGCAACGGTCGCGCCCACTGCGCCCCTCAAGGCACGATGCAGCGGCGCACCGCGGCGGATCGAGCCACAAGACGCACCAGGCGAATGGGCCGAGTTCGTAGTGAAAGTCTACCTCGGCACGGCCAACTGGCTATGAACGCGCCTTATCGGCCGAAGCTTACTCAGTCAGCTTTTTTTCCAGTTTCGCCTTGGTCGCCGCCAATTCTTGCGGAAGGTGATGTTGCAGGCGCTCGAACAGCTCCGTGTGCCATTTCAACTCTTCTTCCCAAGCTGCCCGGTCAATCGAGGTGATGGTGTTGAACTGCTCAGGCGTAAACGGCAAGCCATCCCAGCTCAAATCGTCAAATTTCGGCGTAATGCCGAACACGTTGTCAACACCGCCGGCAGTGCCTTCAATGCGTTCTAACATCCACTTCAAGACCCGCATATTGTCGCCAAAACCGGGCCATACGTACTTGCCGCTCTCGTCGGTGCGGAACCAATTGACGCAGTAGATCTTCGGCAAGGCCGCAACATTGAGCGCGCCAATTTTCCGGCCCAGGTCGAGCCAGTGCTGGAAATAGTCGCTCATGTTGTAGCCGGTAAAGGGCAGCATCGCGAAGGGGTCGCGCCGCACCACACCTTGCTGGCCGGCAGCGGCTGCAGTCGTTTCCGAACCCATGGTGGCGGCCATGTAGACCCCCTCGACCCAGTCGCGCGCCTCGGTCACCAGCGGCACGGTCGTCGAACGGCGCCCACCGAATATGAATGCCGAGATCGGCACTCCGGCCGGGTCGTCCCAAGCGGGGTCGAGTACGGGATTTTGCGTCGCCGCAACGGTAAAGCGCGAGTTCGGATGCGCAGCCTTGCCGCTGCATGCCGGTGTCCAGTGCTGGCCCTGCCAATCGATCAGGTGGCTCGGTGCCTCCTTAGTCAAACCTTCCCACCATACGTCGCCGTCGTCGGTCAATGCAACGTTGGTAAAGATAGTGTTTTCCCGCATCGATGCCATGCAATTGAAGTTGGTTTTTTCATTGGTGCCAGGTGCCACGCCAAAATAGCCCGCTTCCGGATTGATTGCATAGAGACGGCCGTCCGCACCCGGCTTAATCCATGCAATATCGTCGCCGATAGTGGTCACCTTCCAGCCCTTGAAGGCCGCTGGCGGGATCAACATCGCAAAGTTGGTCTTGCCGCAAGCGGAAGGGAACGCCGCCGCAATGTAATGTTTTTTCCCCGAGGGCGCTTCCACCCCCAAAATTAACATGTGTTCCGCCAGCCAGCCCGTGCCGCCCATTTGCGCTTCTTGGTGCCCCATGTGGGATGCAATGCGCAAGGCGAAGCACTTCTTACCCAGCAAGGCATTGCCGCCGTAACCGGATCCATATGACCAGATTTCACTTGTTTCAGGGAAATGGACGATGTATTTGGTCGGGTTGCACGGCCATTGCACGTCTTGTTGGCCGACCGTAAGGGGCGCGCCGACTGAGTGCACGCATGGCACGAATGCGCCATCGGTGCCGAGCACCTCATACACGGCACGCCCCATACGCGTCATGATGCGCATGTTGACAACCACGTAGGGCGAGTCGGACAGCTCGACGCCGATATGGGCGATGGGCGAACCTAATGGCCCCATCGAGAAGGGCACCACGTACATCGTGCGCCCCGCCATGCAGCCGTCGAACAAGCCATTTAAGGTGGTGCGCATTTTCCCCGGCTCGATCCAATTATTCGTCGGACCGGCCTGCTCCTTGAAGGCCGAGCAGATGAAGGTACGGTCCTCGACGCGCGCAACGTCCGTCGGGTCGGAGCAAGCGAGATAGGAGTTTGGACGCTTTTCCTCGTTTAGCTTTTTCAGCGTACCGCTGCGCACCATCTCGGCGCACAGGTGATCGTACTCCTCTTGCGAACCGTCACACCAGTAGACCCGGTCCGGCTTCGTCAGGGATGCGATGTTAGCGACCCAGTTGATCAGTTTTTGTTGTTTTATGTAAGCTGGGGCGTTCAGTGCGGCAACGCCACCCGTGACGGGCTGATTCATGATGTCTCCAATAAAGAAAATTCGTCTTGTCCTGTATCGGCAAGATCGTCGTTAGCTCGTAGCTTGGGGCGCAAACCCATGTTGGCTTGAATGGCCACGCCGGTTGTGTCGATTGCGCCCGCCGGGGCGCATACCCAATGATGAGATCGAGACAGTGGGACGTGTTGCGTGAGGTCATTCAAAATGAAAAATTTCACTGACCGCACGGGCGAAAAATTGCTCGATCGCCTCGAAAGCGCTGAAAACCGTTTGCCGCTCCAAGTCGGCTACAGCCTCCCATTTCGTTTCCAGCTGATCCTCCCTTCTTTCATCTTCAATTTTTGCGGCCGGTCATGGCGATTGACTTCTCCCCCTCTTCGCCTGAAAATTATATCGCAACTCCGATTGAATCGATTGCGCCTAAATATACCATGGGGCTTGATTTGAATCACGAGCGCGGTTCATCGTTAAATGCCTGCAAAGTCGCGGCGGCTTTGGTCTATGTCACGGTAAGGTGAACCCCGAATTGGAAAAACCCAGAATTATTTCACCAAATGCCTTCGCCGCACAAAAAAAAAGGGGGGGGGCCCGCCAGACCTGACGCAAACTTCAGTCCCGTCTGGACCCTCGGTCCACGCCCGTTATTGTTAGATTAGTAAGCAATTGTACACCCGGCAAATTGCGTTTCCTTCAAAAAATACAGGGCGATCCTTGATTGATGTCGTGGTCCATTTTTCAACGTATTAATTCCGTCATCCTTTTACGAATGTCATTGAAATGAATATTGCCATCCTCGACGATTACCAAGATTGTATCCGCGATCTTGTGGCGTTTAAATTTCTGAATGGGCACGAGGTTAAGGTTTTTACCAATTCGACGCGCGGCATTGGCCACCTGGCGATCCGTCTGGCGCCATTCGATGCGCTGATCCTAATCCGGGAACGGACCTCTTTGAACCGCGCGCTGCTGGCCAAACTGCCGAACCTGAAGCTGATTTCCCAGAGCGGGAGGGTGAGCGGCCATATCGACGTCGCGGCCGCAACGGAGCTTGGAATCGCGATCGCCGAAGGGGTCGGCGCGGCGACCGCGCCGGCCGAACTGACATGGGCGCTGATCATGGCCGCCCGGCGCAAGATCGTGCCATATGCCAACAACCTGAAGGAAGGTTTGTGGCAGACCGTATCGACCAATCCACAATTTAACACGCTGGGGACGGTCTTAAAAGGACGCACCCTCGCGATTTGGGGGTATGGCGAGATCGGCAAACTGGTTGCCGGATATGGCCGCGCGTTTGGCATGCCCGTCCTGGTGTGGGGCAGCCTGGCTAGCCGCGCTGCCGCCGCGGCCGACGGCCATTTGGCGGCAACCTCGCGTGCCATGTTTTTTGAGCAAGCCGATGTTCTCACCTTGCATTTGCGTTTATCCGACGCCACGCGCGAGCTGGTGACGGCCGATGATTTTGCGCGCATGAAGCAAGATGCGCTGTTCGTCAACACCAGCCGCGCCGAACTGGTGGCCGAAGGGGCGCTGGAACATGCCTTGCAGCTGGGGCGGCCGAGCGCGGCCGCGCTTGACGTTTTCAATGCGGAACCGCTGCCACCGAACGCCCCTCTGTTGCGCATGCCCAATGTGCTGGCGACGCCGCACCTTGGCTATGTCGAGAAGGACAGTTACGAACTGTATTTCCAAGCCGCGCTAAAGAACGTCGCCGACTTTTTCGGCGGCGCCGATCCTGCGCTGCTCAATCCCGCCTACAAAGAGCACGCGTGCGAGCGCCGTCCTTATTTTAAGCCCTAGGCTGGACTGTCATAACGGCGGAGGGCGGCTTTGGAGGGGGACGCGGTGTTGAGCTGCGCGCTAGCCGTGCGGCGCATTGCAAGGCTAGCGCATCTGTCACCGGCCCGCCCATGCACCCGTCCCTCGTCCGGGCGACTCCGCCACGCGCCAGCTTATCGCAACGCGGGCACGCCCGTCAGGTTGATGGCCGGGGCCCGCATCACATGGGGGCGCGTCCATAAGCCGGCCCAGCCGGGCGGCCAGGACTGGTCCGGTCCCGCATAAAAGGGCACAGTAGCACGCACCGCAACCACGGGCATGGGCAGCATTTCTTGCAAAGGTGCATTGGCGCGACGTTGCATGTCCAGACTGTACATATATCCCGGCAGCAAGGCTTGGCACACGACGTCGAACCAAGCCCGATGATCTTCATCGCGCCCGAGCGCCTGCGCCAAACCCTGCGGATCGAATTTCGCCAGCGCATGGGCCAGCGCTTGCGCCGAGGCACCGGGCGAATCGCCCCAGCCCATCACGGGATTGACATTGTAATCGGCGCCGGAACCGTACCAGCCTTCGCGCCACGGGCGCTCCAGCCAGTTGCGCTGGCCGGCAAACAAATGCCAGCGCCAGTGCAGACCAGATGGTTTCGGCCAGGAAAATAGATATAACTTTTGATAACCAACCCGATGTAATTCGCGCACCATCGCCATCAGGCGTGCGTGCGGCATACGGTCGGGCGGCGTGCGGCGAAACAGGATCGGCTCGCCATCGGCAAACTGGACCTCGTCGGTGGACAAACTCAGGTCGAGCGTGCGCGCCTCGCTGCCAAAACGCGCCGAGATCCAGCCCGTCAACAAATTAACCGACGTGATGACACCATAACCGCGATGGCGATGAAAGATGACGGTACCGGGAGCGAGTGCTTGCATACATTTGTCGAGCAAGGAAATTAGAAGCTAGTGTACTCATAGTTCGCCAATCTTTCCACATGAGCGTGGCAAATTTCGAAATCCGGCGCAAGCGCCACGGGCGCGGCGTTTCACGCTATCATTTGGCGCATTTCTCCTTGACACGGACTGGCCCACCATGACACTACGCGTTCTCGCCACCGGCGGCACTTTCGACAAACATTACGATGAACTAAGGGGCACGCTTGGCTTTAGCGACAGCCATGTGGCCGCCGCCCTCGCGCGCGCGCGCATCACTGGCGCGATAGCACTGGAGCAATTGCCCCTGCTTGACTCGCTTGACATGGTCGACGCCGACCGCGAGCGCGTGCTGGCCTCCTGCCGTGCCGCGGCCGAAAAAGCCATCGTCATCATTCATGGCACCGACACCATGCGCGAAACGGCCGTTCTGCTGGGCACGGCCGGGCTGCAGCAAACTATCGTACTGACCGGCGCCATGATCCCATACGAAATCGACAATTCGGACGCCCTGTTCAACCTGGGATTTGCCTGCGGCGTGGCGCAAACTCTGCCAGTGGGGGTGTATGTGGCGATGAATGGCCAGATTTTTGCGTGGAACAACGTCCGAAAAAACCGTGCTGCCGGAGTATTCCAGTCTTTTTGAGAGAACTGGTCGACCGGCGCCGCTCGCTGGCGCTGCTGCCCCGGCAGGACTTTGAGCCCGGGGGTCAAGCGGGACGCTGCACCTCGGCCGCGAACTTGCAAGCATCATGTCGCCCCGCCCGAACGCCGAACTTGGCCGTTTGGCGGGGCGACTTCATGAGCGAGACGACGTGACACATGGCTGCGAAACGTTTCTTGCTAAGTGTAGATGAGCTGAGTCTTACTCAAGCCTTCGCTTCGCCACCCAGTGCTTCCACCATGTCAGTCATCAATTTGCTCAACTCGCCCGTCATCAGCATCATGTCGCCGTCGAAACGCTCGTCGTCATTCGCAGTGCTAGATTCGGTTTCCTTGATCACGTCCAGAGCTTTGATGCCCTTGATCGCTAGAGCCTCAGTTAGCACGAAGGAGATGCGGTCGTTCCAGGTCATCGCCAGGCGCGTACATTGTTTGCCGGCAGCGATATGGCGGCGCACGTCGTCCGCTTCTAACGTGTGGTTCACGTAGCGCACCGTCGCCTTGCTCTCGCCCGTGGCGCGCAATTCGGTATCCATATCAACTGTAAAGCCGCTCGGTGCATCGTCAGCCTGCAGCCACTCAGTCATCACCGCCACTGGCGAGCGCTGCACGCGCAGGCTTTCCAGCGGCAACTTGTCAACCGCCTTCAGCAGCAGCTTAATCACGTCATCCGCCTTTGCCGGGCTGGCCGCATCAACCACCAGCCAGCCGTTGACGGGATCGATCCAAGTCCAAATATTGCTGCGGATGCTAAATGCACGCGGCAGCAACTCGTCGGCCACGCGTTCTTTCAATTCCTTCATTGCCTTCTTGCCGGGCGCAAAGCCTTGCGCCTCTTCCATCTCGGCCGCGCGGGCTTTAGCCACCTGGTTGATGACGGAAGCGGGCAACAGTTTCTTTTCGGTGCCCAGCAAGATCAACATCTGTTTATTGACTGTATGCACTAGCGAGCCGTTGTTACGGGGCGAATCCCACCCTTGGCGCAGCAAATCCATGCTGGTGCAAGGCACGAAAGAGTGCGGCGCAAGGGCCGCTTCCATCTGTTCCGCAGTGAACGCCCAAGGAGAAGGCAGGCGGTAAATCTGAAGGTTCTTGAACCACATAATATTATTTTGCCTTGTTTCAGTATTGCCAGAGAAACGCCATTTTACACGCTCGCACACGGGCAGCGCCGCAGATGGGTGTGCCCTTTAAAATCGCTTTTAAGCGTTCGCCGCGCTCAACGCCCCGTTTCATCGGCGAACAGGCGCAGTTGACCCTCGTTCCTAACTTCGCCCAGGCGCACGCCCACCCCCAGCAGGCGAACCGGCTGCCGCCCGCGCTGGAAACCCGTATCGAGCAATTTTTCAAACAGTGCCAACTGCGGCTGTGCCGCCGTTGATTCCACCGTGGTCTGATGAAAATTGGCGAAACGTACCTTCACATACAGCTTGTGTACGTGCGGCCCGGCCCCGGCCCGCTTAATGCGCGCCAGCAATTGATCGAACAGGTCCGGCAGCAGCTCCAGACAAGCGGCCAGATCGGGCACATCCGGCGTATATGTTTCTTCGACGCTAACGGACTTGCGTTCCTGCGTGCTGCACACAACGCGCGTGTCGACGCCCCGGCACAATTGATACAGACGGGAACCGAAGCGTCCAAAATGATGCTCGAGTTCTGGTTGCGCCCACGAACGCAGGTCGCCGCAGGTTTTCGCTCCCAGCTTGTTTAGTTTGGCTGCGGTGACCTTGCCCACGCCAAATAGCTTTCCGACCGCCAGCGCGGCCACAAAGGCGTCGATTTCATGGGGCCGCACGAGGAACAGCCCATCCGGCTTGTTCCAGTCACTGGCGATCTTCGCCACAAACTTGTTGGGCGCGATCCCTGCCGAGGCCGTAATACCGACCGTTTCCGCGATGCGCGCCCGGATTTCCTGCGCGATCAAGGTGGCGCTGCCTTTGCAGCGGACAGCGTGGCTCACATCGAGGTACGCTTCATCGAGCGAGAGCGGCTCGACTAGATCGGTATAATCGCGGTAAATGGCCAGAATCTGGCGCGACGCCACGCGATATTTTTCCATCGAAGGCGGCAGCACCACGAGTTCCGGACAGCGCTGCAACGCTTGCGCGGTCGCCATCGCTGAATGCACGCCGAAGCGGCGCGCCTCGTAGTTACAAGTCGCGATCACGCCGCGTTGCTGAGCCCCACCACCCACGGCCACCGGCAAGGCCCGCAATGCGGGATTATCGCGCATCTCCACGGCAGCGTAAAAACAGTCGCAATCGCAATGAATGATTTTTCGGGAAGGGGCATTCAATTTTTGCGGCACCGTGGTTCGCGGCCCCGGCGGCTTCGGGACACTGTTATTATATACAGTATTAACCGAAATACACAACGATGCAAGCGGCACGCCCGCTGCTTGCGTTCGCTAAGCTCGCCGCCAAGGCCGGGCAGCGAGCGCCTGCCCCTCCTGTAGGCTAGACGCCATGAGTGAGGCCAAGGCAGCTTGGATGCACGTTTTACTAAATTGGCATCATGGAGATGGTTGGAACGGAACGGCGCCCTTCCCGTTCCAACCAGGAACTTCTGGGCTTTACCCAGTGCGGGCCTGTAACAAAGCGCGTCAGCCGGATGGATTTTCAAAAAAAGCCTTGCACAAGATGGGAGACCCATTGTAAAATTCGGCCTCTTCAGACGAGGTGACAATCGTCGGATGTTTTTCTGATGTAGGCGAGCGGGTGCTTAGCTCAGTTGGTAGAGCGGCGCCCTTACAAGGCGTAGGTCGGGAGTTCGAGCCTCTCAGCACCCACCAAGTCGGAAAAACATCGATGCTTTTAGATCGGAAATACAGATCAAGTAGCTTGGAGTGGTAGTTCAGTTGGTTAGAATACCGGCCTGTCACGTCGGGGGTCGCGGGTTCGAGTCCCGTCCACTCCGCCAGCATTTATAAGGGCCCGATTCGTCGGGCCCTTATTCTTTTGTGCGTCGAATTTGTGCAACGTTCTAGACTGAAGTTCCCCCGGGGAACTTCAGTCTAGAATCGCTCAAAGTACGAAAAAATTCTATCGATTATTGCTGTTTTCCGGACCCGGCTGGCGACAGACGGTGATTCTGGCGCATTTTGCATTTCTAGCAGCGATCCCGCCATATGACGGGCCCGTGCGCCAGGGACTGGCGGGTCGGCAGTCTGCGGGCTCTGGGCTTAGGCCACCATGACAAGCTCTTCCACAGGCACGGCAGCCTCGTCAAACGCGGAGCGGATCAGGTAATCAAAAGCGGCCAGCGATGCCTTGGCGCCTTCACCGATCGCGATCACGATCTGCTTGAACGGCACCGTCGTCACGTCTCCGGCGGCAAACACGCCCGGAATGGATGTCTGGCCGCGCGCATCGATCACAATCTCGCCATGGGGTGACAAGGCCACCGTGCCCTTTAGCCACTCGGTATTTGGCACCAGACCGATCTGGACGAAGACACCTTCCAGTTCGAGCGTCTTACTGGCACCTGAAAGGCGGTTGGTGTAGCGTAGAGCGCTCACCTTTTTTCCGTCGCCGAAAATCTCCGTCGTTTGCGCGGACGTAATGATACTGACATTGCGCAGGCTGTTTAGCTTGCGCTGCAAGACCGCATCGGCGCGCAATTCGGGCCCAAATTCAATGACTGTGACGTGCGACACAAGGCCGGCCAAGTCGATCGCCGCTTCAATGCCGGAATTGCCGCCGCCGATCACCGCCACGCGCTTACCCTTGAACAGGGGACCATCGCAGTGCGGGCAATATGCCACGCCATGGTTGCGGTATTCGCGTTCGCCCGGCACGTTAATTTCCTTCCAGCGCGCGCCCGTCGCCAGAATCACCGACTTGCTTCTTAACACGGCGCCGCTGGCGGTTTTAATTTCAATTAGCGTGCCCGGCAACAAGCTTTCGGCGCGCTGCAAGTTCATAATATCGACGTCATAGGACTTCACGTGCTGTTCCAACGCGATAGCAAAATGCGGTCCGTCAGTTTCCTTGACGGAGACGAAGTTTTCAATTGCCAGCGTGTCGAGCACCTGGCCACCGAAACGCTCCGCCAGCACCCCGGTGCGGATGCCTTTGCGCGCTGCATAAATCGCCGCCGCCGCGGCGGCAGGCCCGCCGCCGATGATCAGCACGTCAAACACGTCTTTCTTGCTTAAACCTGCGCTGTGGCGCAGTCCGGCGCCGCTATCGAGCTTGGCAAGGATTTCTTCTACACTGCAGCGTCCGTGCCCGAATACTTCACCGTTCAGATAGATGACAGGTACCGCCAAGATTTGGCGCGACTCGACTTCCTTTTGGAACAGTGCGCCATCGATCGTCACCGTCTTGATGCGCGGATTGATGACCGACATCGCGTTTAGCGCCTGCACCACTTCCGGGCAGTTCTGGCAGGACAGGGAAATATAGGTTTCAAACTGGTAGTCGCCGTCCAGGAGGCGAACCTGTTCGATCACAGCATCGTCGAGCTTGACCGGGTGGCCACCCACCTGTAGCAACGCTAGCACCAGCGAGGTAAATTCATGTCCCATCGGGATTGCGGCGAAACACACGCTAATGTCGGTACCGGTGCGGTTGATGCAAAACGACGGCTTGCGCTTGTCATCGTCCCTGCACTCAACCAACGTGATGCGCTCGCTTAACAGGGCGATTTCCTGCAGCATGGCCTGCAGTTCGTGCGACTTGTCGCTGTTGTCAAGAGAAGCGACGATCTCCACCGGCAGCGCGACCTTCGTCAAATACGCTTGCAACTGGTCTTTGAAATTTACATCCAACATGATTCGCGTTCCCATCAAAGTATATTTTTGATGCCGACCTGGACAGTTGGGGCCGGCATCCACCCCACTATTAGATCTTGCCGACCAAATCTAGCGACGGGGTCAAGGTGGCAGCGCCTTCCGTCCATTTCGCAGGGCAGACTTCGCCTGGATGTGACGCCACATATTGAGCGGCTTTCACCTTGCGCAGCAATTCCGACGCATCGCGGCCGATGCCGTTGTCATGCACTTCCAGAATCTTGATCTGGCCTTCGGGGTTGACGACGAACGTTCCGCGCAGCGCCAGGCCTTCTTCGGCGATCAGCACTTCGAAGTTACGCGAGAGGATGGTGGTAGGGTCGCCGATCAGCGGGTAGTGCACTTTTTTGATCGACGCCGAGGTATCGTGCCACGCCTTGTGGGCGAAGTGAGTGTCGGTGGACACGCCGTAGATTTCAACGCCCAGCTTTTGGAATTCAGCGTAATGGTCGGCCAGATCTTCCAGTTCTGTCGGGCAAACGAAAGTGAAGTCTGCCGGATAAAAGACAAAGACTGACCACTTTCCCTTGACGGACTCCTCGCTAAGCTCGACAAACTTGCCATCATGAAATGCGGTAGCCTTAAACGGTTTGATTTGCGTGTTGATTAAAGACATAGTGTTTTCCTCGTGTGCGGGTTGTAAATCATCATGGAAACCGTAGTGTAAAGTTTTTTTCAATATAATAAAAATTGATTGTTTAAATATATTCAATATATTTTGACTATCGATACGGCCGTTGCATCCGTCTCCGAAAAATAGCCAAGCAAATAGAGCAGACATCGGCGGCAAAGCGATGGGTGCTGCAGCCCGCTTCAACTTTGATCGCGGCGGCCAAAAGGGCGCGGGCCCGAATGCATCGCTGGCGCTGTTGCCTCACCCGGATGGGATTGCTGGCAAGTTTTTTTCTAAGGATGTAACTTCACCCAACATCCTTCGCTAAGAGCAAGGAGTGGCGCGACTGAGAAATGTCCAAACAGAAAAACATTCCATTGATCACCAGGGCACGCTATGCAAAATAATGCAGCAGAAAGGCAAGCACATCATTGCGCCATATCAAAAGCCCGTGTTTTTGTTGCTGTTTGACACTGTGGCTGATCGAGACCCGATGCCGGCGCTCGTGCCTACCCTGGAATCTGAAATTCCCACAGCCAGCCGCGGCCATGGTAACTAGCCTGGACGGAGAATGATGGTCGGGCGCGATCGAAAACGACGCGCCCGCCCTATTTGCGGCCGCTGCGGGCGCGCGGTGCCTTCGGCGCTTGCGAAGCCGCTTTGCCTTTGGTCTTGATGGTTGACAGGATTGACGGACGCGGGCTCAATTCCAGCGCTATTTTCGCCGCCAAGGCGCTACCCCGTGCGCCGCCCGCCTGGCCGGACTGGAATTTGATCGCCTGCGCCCCGATCGGTCGACGCGCCTCGGCGCCGACATTGCCGCTGCCTTCCGATCCCGACCAAGCCGGGATCAAGTGCCGCTCGCCATTCCCGATCAGGTCGCCGCGCCCCATGTGCACCAACGCTTCGCGCAAGATGGGCCAGTTCTCCGGGTCCTGATAGCGCAAAAACGCCTTATGCATGCGCCGGATCTTGCCACTGCGCGCAGTTTCGACCACTTCCGACTCGGCCGTCACCTTATGCAGTGGGTTCTTTCGCGAGTGGTACATGGTGGTGGCCATTGCCATCGGCGTTGGCATGAAGGTCTGCACCTGGTCGAGCTTGAAGTTGTTTTTCTTTAGCCACAATGCCAGGTTCAACATGTCTAGGTCGGTGGTCCCTGGATGGGCCGCAATGAAATATGGGATCAGGTATTGCTTCTTGCCCGCTTCGAGCGAGAAGCGGTCGAACATTTGCTTGAATTCATCGTAGGCGCCAATGCCCGGCTTCATCATCTTTGACAGGGCATTCGCTTCAGTATGCTCGGGCGCGATTTTCAAAAGACCCCCGACGTGGTGCGTGACCAGTTCCTTCACATACTCGGGCGAGCGCACGGCCAGGTCGTAACGCAAGCCGGAGCTGATTAACACTTTCTTGATGCCGGGAATTGCGCGCGCCTTCCGATACAGCGAGATCAGCTTGCTCTGGTCCGTGCCCAGGTTGCCGCAGATCTTCGGATAAACGCATGACAGGCGGCGGCACGACTCTTCGATCGTCTTGTCCTTGCAAGCTAGCCGGTACATGTTCGCGGTCGGGCCGCCCATGTCCGAAATGGTGCCCGTGAAGCCCTTGGTCTTATCGCGGATATGCTCGATCTCGCGCAGAATCGACGGCTCCGAGCGACTTTGGATGATGCGTCCTTCGTGCTCCGTAATCGAGCAAAAGGTGCAGCCGCCGAAGCAGCCGCGCATGATGTTGATAGAAAAACGGATCATTTCCCAGGCCGCGATACGGGCCTTGCCATAGCTCGGATGAGGCGCGCGCGCGTAATTCATGTCATATACGCCATCCATCTCGTCCATCGCCAGTGGCAGCGGCGGCCGATTGAGCCAAACGTCGCGCTCGCCGTGCGCCTGCACCATCGCGCGCGCGTTGCCGGGGTTCGATTCGAGATGGAACACGCGGGAGGCGTGGGCGTACATCACCGGATCGTCCTTGACTACATCGTAGGCAGGCAGCCGCACCACGGTCTTGTCATGGCGCTCCTTGGCTTGGGCCAAGCGCTCTGCGCGCGACGTGATGCGCATCGGTTGGGCTAGGCCAACTTCCTTGGCCACCGCTTCGGTGCCTGCCATCGCGTACGGATCGGTATGTCCATCCACCTTGCCTGGGGTATCGACCCGGGTCGAGTCTGCCACGGACCAGGTCGCGTCCGGCAGCCAGCCCGGCGCCACCATGAAGGCCGTGCCGCGCAAGTCGCGGATGTGCTTGATCTCTTCGCCGGCAGCCATGCGCTGCGTGAGGTCGACCAGGGCGCGCTCGGCATTGCCGAACAGCAGCATATCGGCCTTGGAATCGGGCAGCACCGAGCGGCGCACCTTGTCCGACCAATAATCGTAATGGGCGATGCGGCGCAGCGATGCTTCGATGCTGCCGATGATGACCGCGGTGTCCGGGTAGGCCTCGCGCGCGCGCTGGGCATATACCGTCACGGCGCGGTCGGGGCGCTTATTCGGTTCGCCATCGGCCGTGTAGGCGTCATCGGAGCGGATTTTGCGATCGGCGGTGTAACGGTTGACCATCGAGTCCATGTTGCCGGCGGTAATGCCAAAATACAGCTTCGGCCGGCCCAGCACGCGAAACGGCTCGGCCGACAGCCAGTCCGGCTGGCTGATGATGCCAACGCGGAAGCCCTGGGCTTCTAGCAGACGTCCGACCAGCGCCATGCCGAAGCTAGGGTGATCGATATAGGCGTCGCCCGTGATCAAGATGACATCGCAGCAATCCCAGCCTAGGGCGTCCATTTCAGCGCCGGACATGGGCAGGAAAGGCGCAACGGGAGCACGGGCAGAGCGTTTCGGGACGGTCGCAAATAAATTAGTGGGGGAACTCATATCGGGCGCATTGTACCGGAATTATCCAGCCCGGGCTCGCTGGAAATTCATTTCGCCGGGATATGGCGGAAAAAAATCGTTTACTTATCAATTACTTGTGAAGACTTGAACGCACTTCGGGAAAAACGTCATGCTCCAAACTGGTGCCGCCAAGCGTGCTGGCTAGCGGGTTGGTGGGCGAAATAATCTTCCGAGCGGCGCACCGGACGGCGCCCCCGTCGCTCCCGAGCGCGAGGAACGGACAGACATGCCCGGTTCGGCGTTTGCCTCGCATGCGAGTTGGGTAAATCAGGCCCGATTCGGTGGCCCGGCAGCACCGATGGTTTCCTTAGATGCCCATGCTGGCTAGAATATTGCCGAGCTCGCGCAGCGCCGGTTCCAGCTGCGGGTGCTGGGCCGCAAACTTGGCGGAAATTTCCTGCGTCCGTTCGGCCAAACCATAGGTCGTGGTGGCCGCACCTGGGGCCGCGCCGCGTTTTTCTAGCAACTGCTTGATGTCGCCCTCGAGTTGCTGCAACAATTGTTGCAATTCGACATCGATAGGGCCTGTATTCGCCAAGTTGGCGTGCAGATTTCTTAACGATGCTTTCAGATTATTGTCCATGCTCTCTTTCATTCAATTGATAAATTGCGTCTCGAGGTATAGCTCTTCGACTTTCTTTCTGGCCCACGGGGTCTTGCGCAAAAACTTCAAGCTCGATTTGATGCTTGGGTCGCTGATAAAACAGTTGATTCCGATCCTCCGGCCCAGTTCGGGCCAGCCGTAATGCGCCAGCAAGCGTGTCAATATCGCTTCCAGCGTCAGCCCCAGCAAGTCTTGCTCATTCATCGTCAATTCTATCTTACCCACGTTAGTTGTTAGGACGTTTTGCTTGGACATCCAAACACGGCCTTCCGGCGTGCTCAAACAAGAGCCACGCACGGTGGTCGGTGCTAAATCATATCAGCTTGAAACAACCGAGTCACTCCTCGCAAACGACAGCCGGCTCCATGGATCACCCAGGGTTCGACGCGGCGCTCGGGCATGAGGCGGAGGATGGCAACGAATGGCAAATTTCCACCATGCCTACAGCATCTGCGGATCGCCCTTGCCAACAAGAAATGAGGCGAGGCTCTGTCTTTGCCGAGCAACGAGCGCCAAGAAACTGTAATCGCGAGCATACATCGGCTACTGGCAAACAGGGCCACCGCATGATTCGACATGATTCTTTCCCTCCCATCCGGTTACGGACGGGATTAAGGAGAGCTAAAAACAGCAGGTGCAGGCCAGTTGGATGCGGCCACCGACCCAATTGACTGCATGCGGTCGATGATAATCGTTGTAGCCCATAACCCTACCAGCGGCACCCATAATGGTCAATTATTGGTTCAGGCGGTCCTCGATTCGGCGGTCGGGAATGAACCAAATCAGGGCCACGCCAATGTAGACGGCGAAGCCGAGCCATGCGTGCACGAACGCCAGCACGATCCCCAGCAGGTAGAGGGCCAGCGAAAGCCAGCCCTTTCTGTCAGAACCGATCGCCTCGGCAAGTGCCCTATTGTCGCCATGATGGTTTGTCAGGCAACGTACCAGCAGCGTATAAGCGACGGCGCACATGAACAGGACCACGCCGTAAGCCGCGACGGGGATCGTTGCAAAATGGTTCTCGCCCATCCATCCGGTAACAAAAGGGATCAGCGATAGCCAGAACAGAAGATGTAGATTAGCCCATAGTACGCCGCCGCTGACGTGACTCACTGCATGCATCAAATGATGATGATTCCTTGAGTATGTATAATACCCACATGGAAAATACATATCAAAATACATATCTTTACATTCGGTACTCGACTGACGCCCAGTCCCAAGGGTCAAGCTATGCACGCCAGTTAGGGCTGGCAAAGGAACACTGCCCTACGCTGATCGAAGACAAGGCGCACATATTCTTCGACTCGGGCAAGAGCGCCTACAGAGGGGCAAACGTAGCTGACGGAGGCGAGCTAAAGCGGTTCTATGACGAGGTCAAGGCCGGAATCGTGCCGAAGGGTAGCACGCTGCTGGTGGAGGATTTAGATCGTATGTCGCGCGCTGGCATGTGGACAGCGTCGGACAAGCTCCGGGAACTCACCGAGAACGGGATTGCAGTCTTTACTCTGAGGGACAGAAAGCTGTATGAAGGCGTCCTGAAGGTATCAGATGCCCTGATGAGCTTGATCAAGCAGGACTTGGCGAATGAGGAAAGCGTCAAGAAAGGTGGCCGGATTGCAAAGAGTTATGTGGACAGATACGCCAACGCACGGGCCGGACTAAAGGTAAAGGTACTTCTCCCAAGTTGGATCGAATGGGTTAGCAGCAGTGAGTATAGGATTAAGGAACCAGAGGCCACCACTGTGCGGGAGATTTTTGATATGGCAGCGGCAGGCCATAGCTACGCCGTGATTGCGAAGCACTTGAATCGTAAAGGGATCGAGCCATTCAGGAGCCGGGGCAAGGGCAAGCTGTGGATCACTGCAAGCCTATTCGCAATTGTGAAGGGTCCAGCGGTAATCGGTACGTACTCACCCCGCGATGGTGGCGAGCCAATCGAAGGTTACTTCCCGGCCATCGTGGACAGAGCGGTCTTCGATGCTGCCCAAGGAGCAAGAGCAGAGCGCATGCGGGACAAAGTTACGACTACTGCCGACAGGATCAATTTGTGGGCCAAGGTCGGCGTGTGCGCACTATGTCAGCGTTCGATGTTCTGCCTTCCGAAAGGCAAGGCGGGCTACCTGTACCTTGTCTGTAGCGGCAAGATGGGCGGCGCGTGCGATGCCAAGAATATCAGGGCGGACAGGTCAGAACTGGCATTTCGGGAAGTGCTGCTAAACGCGGTGCATGCTGATTATTTCACGGGCGACAAACGACACAACGAAATGGAGATTCGGCAGTTGGAGGGACAGATTGCTGCCGTACGGCAGCGCAAGGGTAAGCTTGCGGAAATGCTGGAAAGCGATCCGATGCCGGAGTTGATCGTGGCAATCAAGAACGTTAACGCCGAGCTTGTGACCCTGGAAGAAGCCAAAGCAGAAGTAGAGCAACGGGCGGCACGGGATAACAGCGTAGAGCGAAGCAGAGCTGCTCTGATGGCAAAGATTGACCTAGAAGGCACGGAAGCGAGGATGGAGGCAAACGCCCTACTCCGACGCCTAGCGATCACGACTGAAATTGTGCGCCTTGACGAACAGATCAACTACACCGTCAAGAAGGGGGGAAAGAAGGTCTTGGCCGTCTACGACAAAGATGGCGAGATGGTGACGCTTAGCTACAGTCAGGAAACCGCCCAAAGAATGTTTGATCGAGGCGAAGGCGAAGTGCCTGAATACAACGTGGAATTAGATGAGCAGGAGTAAGACGCTTGGCTGGCTGTCTTCTACGCAGATTATGCGGCTGCTTTGAGCAAGCGGAAATTTAACATCAATTACTTAGGCGAGGACGCGTGGGCTTCGCCCCTTATTCGCTGGCGGCGCATCTCGGCTTCTTCCAGCAGGTGATATTTGACTTGAAGCGCTTGGATGGTATCAGCGATTCTTTTCATGGATGAAGTAGGCACCATAGCCACGACATCAAACTTCTCCTGTGTCATTTTCCACTTTCACTTATTAGAAATTAGAACAAGGCTTCCATTTTCGCTGTTCGGGCAATATTTGTCAATTTTTCAGCAGGTGTGATGCTATTTATGAAACATTTAGGCTAGGTATTCGCGGCCGTTTTTTTGAGGATTAATTTCACCTGGGATTCGGAAACATTCAGGGTTGATGCGATTTTGACTATCGTATATTTCAAAGCGCGCAACTCAACAATCTTGGCGTTTACGAACGTGTCGGGCTTGCGGCCTGTGTATAGGCCCTTGGCCTTGGCTACGATGATGCCGCTTGCCTGTTTGGTGGCGCGCTGTTCGTACTCCTTGCGGGCCATGTGCAGGGCTATCTTCAGCATCATTTTCTGATTGGCTTCCAGCACGATTTTTACCATCGGATCGGTGGAAGTGGCGATGATATCTGAAAGGTCGATCACGTCAGGTACTGCGATCTTTGCGCCTTTTTCTGTGATGCGAGCAATCAGGGCTTCGCCTTCGACTACTGGCAAGCGGGAGATGCGATCAAGCGACTCTGCTATTACCACGTCACCGGCTTGGAGGTCAGCGATCAGGCGGTTAAGTTCCGGGCGGCTGGCTACTGTGCCGCTGATCTTTTCCGAGTAGACACCAGCCACGTAGAAGCCCGCTGCTTGCGCGTCAGCAACTAATTTTTGCTGGCGGGTCAAGTCTTGGCCCGATGTGCTGACACGTTGATAAATTCGGCAGGCTTTTGTTTTGGAGGTAGACATTTTCGGAATCCTTGTTTGTTTTATTGATAAGGCAAATAGAGTATACCCAAAATAGCCTTGCGTTACAAGAGAATTTGCCGGGCAACAAGTGAAAATAATCTGTTCTATTTGACTGCTCTTAGATTTACCACCCTATTTGACTGTTGCTATTTGGAAAATTTAGTTACGCCTGCAAACCCTCGTGATATTATTTCATCTTGATATTTGTAACGATAATAACAACAAAGGAAGTCATGAAAAAATTGATGCTTGCCTGCGCAGTCATTGCCGCACTTACTGGCTGTGCTGTTCAAAAAACAATGGTCCCAACAGGGGGAAGTCGCTCAGACGGAACCATTAAGCTATCTTATGAATTTGACAGGTTTGAGGTTCCACACGTAGATGAGCAGCAGGGATTAGCTGTTGCAACTAAGAGATGTGCTGCATGGGGATATACGGGAACGGAAGCATTTGGTGGACAAACAAAAACATGCGCACTTCAAGGATCAGGATGCGCCAGATGGCTTGTAACAGTTGAATATCAATGCACAGGCACTCCGACACCATCTAAGTTGTATTAATTAAAATGTTGCCAAACTAGGTTGTTATCGATTTTGCATCTATTTTGATTTGCTGACTTTCTATTGTAAAAATGAACCGAGTTCGTCAAGATGCACGAGGTACAGCCCCTGTGCCCCATGCCTGATCCGTCCGTCACATCATCGCCAATGACAGTGATGTAGTTGTATGGCATCAGCCTAGCCAGTTCATGGTGCTCATTGCTCAGAACATTGGTGTAGCCAATCCGCATGTTAGTTGCTGAATGGTAAAAGTTGATCGCACCTGATCGGACGATGGGGATGCAATCGTGCTGGCATGGGATTTTCTATCTCGTGATGAAAAGTAAGTCGTTTTGTTAATGGGATTTTTGGATCGACGTTTCACTAGGTAGCTGATCCATTCTGTACAACTGGCAATCTTTGCCGGATTGGTCTTTGGTAGGGCCGCATATAGCGGTGCATCGCTATCGAAGCTCTGCCGAGGCTCGCGCCATTGAATACGATCACGAGGCTTTGCAATCGTTAGCTGGATGTGGCGAGCGTTGAGCGTCAGCCTTAACCAGCCATCTGTCTTGGTGTTGATTAGCTGATCCGGGATGGTTTCGCTGTGGCCCTCAAGCATCAGGAACACATGCCAATGCAATCCTTTACCGCTTACCTCTTTCTCGTCATCCAATTCAATGCAAGCTCGCCACTTGTGAGCAATACCAGCACGAGTTAGCTTGAGGCAAATTGCCTTCCAAGCATCTTGATAGTCCTTAACCTCTCGTTTGTTGTTTTTGGAGAGTGGAGTCAATACGACGTGATAGAGTCGAGCTGCTGTGTAATCATTTGACTCAATCATGGATTTTATTTTGATCCAAGCATCTGTATCGTGCATACCTCCGTGTACTGCTGTTACCTTAGTCTCAATCCTTTTCCTTCCTAATACCATTTCGTTTCTTCCTCTGGTTGTATAGCTTATGCTTTCTACTTCGGAGCAGTCTCTATCTTTATCCAATTCGTTTTATATTATCATAATTGAAATATCTCTATCCGAATTATAGAGAAAAGCCAAGAATATGGGATACTTGTGGCATGAAGTTTGCTTATAATGCTTCTAACTAAGGAATAATAGCACGCAGTTAACTGTTTGTCAATACTGACGTTGACTCATACTCAACCAATCTGGAATTATCCATTTTATTGCCTAATTTTTGTGCAACGTATGGCATATAGACCGCACAGAATAGCTTAGCAATTCCCATGTGTCTCCTATTAGCTCATAGGAAGCCATAGGAGGCACTGCAAGTGCGTCATGCCAGTACACTACCAATTACACACGCAAATGCCGTGGCGGTGCCTTAAATCTCGTCCAAGCATGTTTCCATAGCTCAGACTTAAAAATTATCCTGGCGGCAAGGCCCATTATTGGACGTGAGGCGGGGCAAATGGAAAATATCTACGGGGGCCGCAGGTCTAAAGCGGCACTTAACGCGTTAGCCGTGGCGGCGATTTCAGCGCGCCGGGATTTGAAATATGGCGGGGCTAGTCGTCGCTGTCGTCGTCTATGGCAAAGGCCGGGGTGAAGTCGCCTTCTTGCGCCCGTACGACGCTGCTAACCGCCGGCGTGGCAGGGTAGAAACAGATGCCATGTGCCTAGTTAGTTCAATTTCGACAAGCCCAACTAGGCCACACGAATTCTTTACGTAATTTGCTCTTGTTTTTTAGCTATTAAGATATACATCAGTCATCAGGCCAACAGGCTTGACTAATAACAACACCTGAAAGCCGAAGATGAAATCAAAAGACTTACACACCATCCATGACCTGATCGTAACGGACTACACCATTACTAAGTTGCCCGGAGGGACGGCGCGGCACCAGTTCCGCCCTGCCACCACTTCCACGGTGTACGAATTCGAGGCGAACGCTGTACCCGTATTGGTCGAAGGCGAGCGCTATAACATCGGATTCACTGTTACACCGGGCGGCAAAAACATCATTGATCGCTCAGCGCTGTCGTTATCGTCGCTGGTGAATCCAATGTTCAGCTATATTGCAGCGCAACAGCTCGCTGGTCAGCAATTTGAAGAAGAGCGAAAAAAGAACGAGCGCAGGGTTGCCCACTCTGCGACTGATGACTACTACTGGGGCAAAAAATACGCTTGGCGCATGTATGGCGCTTGCATTGCGCAACCGGCGTTTCACGCTTACCTCGAAGAGATCGGACACCCGAAAGTGGACTGCATTACGAGTGATCCTGACTACCCTTCTTCAAATACGGAGTCCTTCGCCTACGCGGAAACAGGGCTGGAAGACGCCATTAAGAACCTGATCGCATCAGCTACAAAGACGACGGCTGCGTACTACGAATCGCCACTTTATAGCAAGAAATTCACCATCAAAGGCATCAACGCTATTACCCACAAGAAGTAAGCATGAGCGGGTTGGTAGGCGGCGTGCTCGATGCTGGCAGTCGTCTTCAACCTTCAGCGCCTCATCTGAAGCCTTGATAAAAAGACGATGGGTAATTCCCATACTGGAGCTTATTCCAATAAATCCCGATGTAAATGAAACTCAGCACGTAGCAGAGCAGAACGGGCGCAAGCGGTAACAGCACATCAAGGGTGGCGCCGTGCGGAACCTTCAGTTCGAGCACCATGATCGTGATGATAATCGCAATGACGCCATCGCTGAACGCCTCAAGCCGACCTTTGCCCATCGATTTCTCCGGTTTATTCGGTACTCCTGCCGAGCGCACGATTGACGGCTTGCCCATGGCTGCCTGATGCCATCTGAAAGCGGGATGGCCGCTTTCTGGTCCCCATCCTGCCATCCGTGCTTTTGGGATAACTACGCCACCTTGGCCAATTCAGTCGTTCCTGTACGCCTACATTGCCTTGATTGAAGCAATGAAGCCTGTGACCAGATCTACAACAGCCGGCTCCCGTTCACGGTGCGGTACATGGTAGGTATCTATCATGATTTCGCACCGTGACGGGCCGCTACATAGCTCCGCGATCATTTCAGGATGTCGTGTTGATCCGTATTCGTCGTGAATGCCGTGAATGACAAGCACCGGGCAGGTAACACGAGGCAAGACAGATTCAAGTGACCACGCAGCAAACCCAGGATGAAGCCATGTCTCGGTCCAGGCATCGACAACCCATTTCGCCTTATCCCCATGGTATTTTTTAAGCCGCTCGATTTGCCTCTCGTCCTTGAACTGCTCTTTCGCTACCAAGATGCTTTGGAGCGTCCTGTCTTCGGGAAACACTTGAGCTGATTCGGTAATCAGCCCCTCGCAATCCTCCGCGAATTCGGCAGCGCAATTGACGGCCATACCGCCGCCGACGCTGTGACCAAATGCGATGAATCGCTTGAAACCGATCTGCTCGCTAACTGCCGAGAAATACGTTTTCGCTTCATCAGCAATAAAGTCCAATCCTGGTTTGTCGTTCCGGGGATCAGACCTTCCGAACCCGAGTCGGTCGTAGGCGATCACGCGGCGTCTGGTGCTTGCGCTCAGTTCTGTAGGAAAATCTCGCCATAGATCGACGCAGCCCAAGGAATCGTGAAAGAGCACGATGGGGCTTTCCGGAACGGACCTGCTCGCCTTGATTGGAGGGCTCCAGACACGAGCGAAAATTCGTCCATGCGGATGCTCAATCCAAACGTCGTTGGAGCTCATGCTGGGGGTTTTGTGGTCTGACATGCCGATTGCTTTCTTCAATGAGTTTGCTTTGGAGCTTTATACTGACAGGACGATCAGGCTGGACGTGGCGGACGCGTAGAGTTTTCCATCCAAGTCGGTGAGTCGCTTCGGTGAAGGCTGCATGGCGCCAAAAGGTAATAATCGACCTTGATTTCTAGAGTAGAAAAGCGTCACCTTCAGTCCTGAAGCCGCCATTCGATGCGAAGACTCCACAGGCAGGTTATGGCCGAAGGACTAAACCGCTCGCGC
>PKWL01000105.1 GCA_003133225.1 Janthinobacterium sp. | reverse complement strand
TGACTCCGACAGACTCCTAGGGTTTCTCCCCCTTGATGTTGATTGAAAACGACGCGCACCTTGGCGCCGGCGAATCCCAGCTCATGCAGTGATTCAATTGTCGTGATCGTGTCTTTTTGCTGTTTATCGGCCGGCACGGTCGGCACTACGATCAGGTCGAATTCACCGATGGCCGAGCGATATTTGAAAAGTTCATCCATGAATGTGGCGACGTTGGAGGCGCCGACATCGACAATCAGATCATCGGCCATCATCAGCTCGCGGTAAATATCGCGGAATCGGCTGGCATCCAATTCCTCCACGTTCAAGCTGTCGATGTTGGTGGATTCGCCATTGTTGATGGATTCCACGGAAAGGATTTTCGCCTGCGGACGGAAAGCCCCAAGCAAGTGCGCCGTCAACGTCGTTTTGCCGACGTTGCCGGAAAGATTCAGAACGCAAATTTTCATCGGTTTATAAGACATGTTCAACCCTTTTTAGCACTTGCTTTGATGTGCTCGCGCATGATTTTCGAATAATCTTTTCTCTCCGTGCTGCGCCTGGCATCTTCGATCACTTCATATACCGTGCGCGTTCTGTGCACCCGACCTCCTGTATCGAGATTTGGCGTTTTTGGAGTGCAAAAAGTAGGGTCGGCCAAGGTGCCCGGCGTTTCCGCCGGTGCACGATTCTGATTTTCGATTCGAGACAGATAGGTCAGGAATGTGCTGTAACTTATATCGAGACCCGCGCCATAGAGGCTTTCCCATATTTCCTTTTTGCTCAATCCGCGTTGTTTTGCGTTATTAATGTTCGGCATTAACCCACGGATCAACGACATTTTTTTCGTCGGTTGGTATTGTTCAATTGCAGTTGCCAGCATGGAAGGATCGGGAGTTTTCATTGCCTTGATAACGATATTTTTACATTTCGTATGATTTGTATGGGATGCTCAAAAAGTCAACGGAATTTATGGGTTTTTGTCGCACTTTTGTATTGCCATTGTATTTTTCTGTGAAATGTCAATCAATCTGCTTTTTTTTTGTATGCTATTTGTATGTTATTTGTGAATGACAGGATTAATTTCCATCAGGCATAGAAAATTCGACAAAAAATCGCCAAACCGTGATTTGATACGCTCTTTGACCCACCTGGAAAATTGAATTGAATCAATAATGCAGGCATAACCCAATATTTTCCCGTCGTAATTGACCATACACCATACGCACATTACAACATGCCTTGAAACATGCGCTAACTCAAGGAGCGCCGGTAATACCGGAACGATGATTGTAATACCGGAGCTGGTATGTGATTGGCGCCATTCGTTTTAATTCTTTAAAAGGTAATACATGTACGCCTTGACGATTAAAGTGAGTAAGGACGAAGAAGAAATAATACTGCGAAGAATGAAAGCGAGCGGTGAAACGAATCGGAGCGGCCACATCAGGAGAGTTTATTTTGAGAATGATGGGGGCGGCGAGGAGTTGCTGGGTGGAATGAAACATCAGCTTGACCTACTCGCCGATGCGACGATGCGCAACCAGAGGCTGCTCGAGCAGATGATCGGTATACGCACCGACACGGTGGACACCACGATGTTGGCGGCGTTATTCATGCTGCTGTATCCATCGGTCACGCCCGCCGTCCAAGCGACGGTGGATCAATATATCGACGTCGGCGCCATCGAGCTCTTTTTAAAAAAGGGCAAATGATGAGTGCAGGCGGGGGACGTTATGACGACAGGGCCAAAGGCTATTTGTTTTTGCTGATGATAAGCATGGTTGTCGCGGCCTGGGCATGGAGCGTTGCGCTCATTTACACTATTCCCGCCAAGCGCATGGCAGCGGCCTATTGGTACGCCCTCTTGGCGACGCCGCATGAACCGCGCCTATGGGTATTGCCTAGCATAGCGTGTATTTCCGGCTTTGCGATCCTGATCGTGGTCAATGATTACATGCGAACGGGATTCGGTGGCGCGAATTACCAGTTCAAGTTACGCGGGCCGAATATGGTCAGTTCGGCTGAACTCAAGGATATGACGAAAAATGGCGCACGGCAGTTGACGATCGCCGACATTCCAATCCCGCTCAAAACAGAAAGAGAACATTTGTCGGTGACCGGTTCTACCGGATCGGGCAAGTCGCAGGCGATCGCGGAATATATCGGGAGTGCAAAAGCGCGTGGCGACCGCATCATCTGCATTGATCCGAATGGCGGCTTCATGCAAAGTTTTTGGACAACAGGCGACATTATCCTCAATCCGTTCGACCAACGGGGAAAAGCGTGGTCGATCTTCAATGAAATCGTCACCGCCTACGATGTGACGCAGTTTGCCGTGTCTATCATTCCGCGCGCGCCATCGACCGAGCAAGAAAGCTGGAATGCGATGGCGCGCACCATCGTTGCCGAAGTCATGCTCAAACTGGCCAGAAGCGGCATGGGAACGACGTTGCTCTTGGTGCACTGGTTGACGGTTGCCAGCAATGACGATTTGCAACAAATGCTGTCCGATACGTCGGCGGCCGGCATGTTCCATGGCGCCAACGAAACGCTGGGATCGGTGCGCGCCGTGCTGACGCAATACATCACGCCGCATAAATTTCTGTCGGAAAATGCGCCGGGCGAAGCCCCGTTCTCCATCCGCGATTGGCTGGAGAATGGCGAGGGCAACCTATGGGTGACGTGGCGCGAGGACATGCTGCAATCGCTCAAACCTCTCATTTCATGCTGGGTGGATGTCATATGCGCCGCTTCGCTGTCGACGGAAATCAATGATCGGCCCATCATGCATCTGATCGTCGACGAACTCGATTCGCTGGAAAAGCTGAACTACATGGGCGCGGCTGCGACGAAAGGGCGCAAGCACGGCTTCCGGATTTTGCCCGGCATTCAGTCGTACGCGCAGATGGACCAGACCTACGGCAAAAACGACGCCACGACGCTCAAAAACAGTTTTCGCAACACGCTGAGCCTCGGCATCAGCGAAATGGACACGTATACGGCGGAGGAAATATCCAAAGGATTGGGAGAGCACGAAGTCATCAGAAACAAAAAGAGCGTTTCCATCGGCGGCCTAGGCAACGGTAGCCGCGGCAATATCGCGCCGGAATCCGTGCGTGAGCGGCTCGTGTTGCCTTCCGAGATACACACCTTGCCCGACCTGACGGGCTACCTGAAATTTTCCGGCGACATTCCGCTCGCCAAAGTGCGCATCCGTTACCAGAGCCGTTTGCAAGTGGTGGAACCCTTGATTCTGGTCAAGGGAAAATGGACCACCGCAATCGACGAGCAGCGCGCCGGCACACGCCTATTTGGCGGCGGCGATGCTGTCGTTTAAATTCATCTCGTCGTCTGGCGGCGTGGCCAGTTACTATGAGAGCGAGGACGACAATTACGCCAAGGACGGCCCCAACGGCCAGTGGGAGGGCCGGGGCGCAGAAGCACTGGGGCTGGCAGGCGGCGTTGAGCGCGCCGCTTTCAAGAACTTGTTGGACGGCCGTCTGCCAAGCGGCGAGCAAATCCGCAAACGGATGACGCATAGGCAGGGCGACGGCAAGGAATCGGCGCCCCGGCTTGGCATTGATTTCACGTTCAGCGCGCCCAAGAGCGTGAGCATCGCGGCCCTGGTCAATGGCGACGCCCACATGCTCCATGCCCATGATGAAGCCGTGCGCGCCGCCATCGTGATGCTAGAGGGCAAAGCGATCGCCCGTAAAAAAGTGAATGGCGTGAGCTACCGGCAAAACACGCATAATCTGGTGGTGGCGGCATTTCGCCATGACTTGTCACGCGCGCAAGATCCGCAGTTGCATACGCACGCGGTCGTCATGAACATGACGCAGAGGGACGACTTGCAATGGGTCGCTCTGACCAACGACGAGATGCTCAAAAGCGTGAAGCTGATCGGCGCGTTTTACCGCTCCGAGCTGGCGCAACGCCTGGTGAAAATGGGCTATGAGATCCGCTCCACCCGGGACGGGTTTGAATTGGCCGGCGTCTCGGACCAGGCGATTAACATGTTCAGCAAGCGTTCCCAAAAAATCGAATCGGTGCTGGCGGCAAGGGGGCTCGACCGCGCCCATGCGAGCAGCAAGCTCAAGCAAAAAATCACCAGCGGCACGCGCCCGAAAAAAACGGATGCCGACCGCGCGCAGTTGCGGGGCGAGTGGACAGCGGCTCGGGGCACCCTGGCGGATTGACGACGACGCACGCCAATTCTCCGCGCGACGCCTATTTCAGGCTGGCCTTGCTGATCAAATCGTCGCCGACCGGGCACGGCATCGAGTTGGCGACCATCCTGAACATGCTGTTCATGACCGTCAATGTCATCGTGCAACTGAAGTTCGACAGGCACATTGGCCGACATGTGCCATCGATATATTACGATCCCATGCACCGGTTGTCACTGCTGGGCTAACCCGTCAAAACGGGCTACGGACGCACCCGGACCCTGCCATGCAAGAGATTCATTCCGGCGTTGATGACGTTGCCGATGGTGGCGGGCTATGACTTGTGCCTTAATCCCGGCGCCGCGCGTACATGCCGTCGCCTGACATGATTTACCGTTTTCGAAATGGGTGACAGCATCATAGGTCAGATCTCTCCAAAACAGAGAAGCAAAACAAAACCTCACAACCACAGGCAACGGCCATGGCCATCTCAAAATCAGACGATACGACGAAAGCTGCAACAAAAGTACGGGCGGCGAGTCTGGCGGGGACTCTTGACGCAAAGCCAAAAATGGCTGCTGTCCGCTGGCATAGTGTCGGCAACCAAGCGCAAGCGCATACGCCAGTACCGTCCGCACAATCCCAAACCATTTCGCCGTCAGCCTCGCCGGAGGCCGCTCAAAGACCCCGAGAGCTCAATAAATCGGATGTAAAAGAAGAACAACAAGTTGCACGTCCAAAGCGTGCCGAAGAAAATCCAACCCATCCATACGTGAAGGGCCGCGAACAAGTGTCCGCGGCGCGGGCTGTAGGCAAAGTGGCCACGCACATGGCTTTTGGCATTACAGGCGGGTACGTGGTAAACAAATTAATCGACGAAATGGCCAAAAAAAAGAATCGGAACGTAATATTTGGCAAGGCTAAATTACGCCCAAGAAAATAAAGGGGCGTGGAAAATGATTTTTGGTCTGATGTTAACCGATTTGCAAGATTTTAGCGTCAAGAGCACTTGGCCGACCTGCCCTGTTCAAACCATCAGGCAAAGTGAGCCTGTACAGGGACCTTCTCAAGGTGCCTATATAAGGTGCCTATATAAAAGGCACATTTGGAGACCCGCACCAGCAGCGGTCTGGGAGGGCGTCGCACTGACTTATGCACAGGCCTGTCCACAAAAGGTGGGTACAAGTTTGGCGTGGCCGCAACTCCCGGCATCAGCTGGGCGGCCGTTGCCGCCTGTGCCCGGCCGCCGTGAAGCAAAGTCTGGTGGCAATCCGGCAATTGTGCGATTTTTTGGTACGTGCGCTGTTGCCGATGAAGCCGGCGACCTTCATCAAGGCGCCGGGCAAGTGGCGCAGACGCCTGGCGCGCGCCGGCCGGAGTTTGCGCCCGCAAGTGCGCACCTTGGCGCGGCACTGACGCTGCCAGGGAAATTAAGAGCTTATCGACGCATCGGTCGCGGCCGTCATTTCGCGAGCCAGCCCGTCCAGATGGCTCGGGCCGGTCAGCGCCAGAACCTGCCGCGCCAACCAGGTCAGGCCAAAATACACTGAACGGCCACGCTTACGGGCTACGCACAATATGAAACGCGTTTTCATATTGTGCAATATTTTGATCTGAATCAATGCTTTTTTGGTCGCCGTGTTTTATTGTTTTCCAAGTTTTGTTGTGCGGAACTTGAAAAGGAGTAAGGCATGCTATTTCAGACCCGAATTCACGGCCGTGGCGGCCAAGGGGTGGTATCCGCTGCGGAAATGCTGTCGGTTGCCGCCTTTCTAGAGGGCAAGCACGCGCAAGCCTTTCCGAGCTTTGGGTCGGAGCGCATGGGGGCGCCGGTAATGGCCTTTTGCCGCATCGACGACAAGGAAATCCGATTGCGCGAACCGGTCATGCGCCCCGACGCATTAATCATCCAGGATCCGACCTTGCTGCATCAGGTCGATCTATTTTCAGGTGTCGTGGCTGAGGGTTTCATTCTGATCAACTCGACCCGCAGCTTCGACGAATTGGGCATCGGCGACTTCGTCAAGGGTTACCGCTTGGATCGGCTGTGCACGGTACCGGCGACCGAACTGGCATTGAAACATGTCGGTCGGGCCGTGCCTAACGCGGCGCTCCTGGGTGGCTTCGCCGCCATCAGCGCTCTCGTCACGCTGGAATCAGTGTGCGCTGCAATCTTGGATAAATTTCCAAAGAAAATCGCCGACGCCAACATTGCCGCGGCGCGCGAAGCGTATCTGATGGTGCAGCAGCAAATGATGGAGGTGCAACGTGCTTAAACAAACCGAAGGCTCGCACGCCATGGCCGAGGCGATTGCTCTGTGCCGGCCGGAAGTGATCTGCGCCTACCCGATCACGCCGCAGACTCATATCGTCGAAGGGCTGGGCGAAATGGTCCGATCGGGCGAGTTAAAAAATTGCGAGTTCATCAACGTCGAATCGGAGTTCGCCGCACTGTCGGTCGCGATCGGCGCCTCGGCGGCGGGAGTGCGCACCTACACCGCAACCGCCAGTCAAGGGCTGCTGTTTATGGCCGAAGCGGTCTACAACGCCGCCGGCCTCGGTTTGCCGATCGTGATGACCATCGGCAACCGCGCCATCGGAGCGCCCATCAATATCTGGAACGACCACTCCGATTCCATGTCAATGCGCGATGCCGGCTGGATCCAGATCTATGCCGAGACCAATCAAGAGGCGGTCGATTTGCACATTCAGGCATTCCGTCTGGCCGAGGAACTGTCGATCCCGGTCATGGTGTGCGTCGACGGATTCATCCTGACCCACGCCTATGAGCGGATCGACGTCCCGACCCAGGAACAGGTCGATGCTTATCTGCCGTCGTTCGAACCGCGCCAAGTACTTGACCCGCGCGCGCCGGTTTCGATCGGGGCAATGGTTGGTCCCGAGGCATTTCTTGAGGTGCGCTATCTGGCCCACCACCGGCAGATGCGTGCACTGGAACTCATTCCGCAGCTCTCCGCCCAATTCAAGCAACAGTTCGGGCGCGAGGCCGGCGGCCTGATCAAACCTTATCGCTGTGAAGATGCCAAGACCATCGTCGTCGCACTCGGTTCGGTGATGGGAACCATCAAGGACGTGATCGACGACATGCGCGCCGAAGGCTGTTTGATCGGCGCCGTTGCGATCTGCTCGTTCCGCCCCTTTCCAAGCGAGGAATTGCACGCTGTCTTGTCCCACGCCAAGCGTGTGGTGGTGCTGGAAAAGTCGCTCGCGGTTGGAATCGGAGGGATCGTTTCGCACGACCTGAGAACGGCGCTTTCCGGCATAGCGCTTCATTCCTACACTGTGGTGGCAGGTCTAGGCGGGCGCGCGATCACTAAAGACAGCCTGCGCGAGCTGTTCGACAAGGCCTTGAAAGACGATCTGGAGGCGCTTACCTTCCTCGACCTCAACCATGAGATCGTAAACCGTGAACTGGAGCGTGAAAAGCACGAGCGCCGCTCCGGGCCATCGGCCGAAAACATTTTGCGCGATATGGGCACTGTCGCTGCCACCATCCGCTGAAAGGGTGACCATGGAGATGCAACAAGTCAAGTTTTATCAGACCGGCACGTTCACGGTCGGCAACCGCCTGCTCGACCAAAACCAGCGCTCGGTACAGGCCAACATGGCGCGCACCAATTCGCTGAACTCCGGCCATCGCGCGTGCCAGGGCTGCGGCGAGGCGCTCGGCGCGCGCTACGCGATTGATGCCGCAATGCGTGCCGCCAACAATCAAATCATTGCCACCAACGCGACCGGGTGTCTGGAAGTATTTTCTACCCCTTACCCGGAAACTTCGTGGCAAATTCCCTGGATTCATTCTCTATTCGGTAACGCGGCTGCCGTGGCGACGGGCGTAGCTGCCGCCATGAAGGTGCGGGGCCGCACCGACGTGCGTGTGATTGCCCAGGGCGGTGACGGTGGCACCACGGACATCGGGTTCGGTTGCCTGTCTGGCATGTTCGAGCGCAACGACGACGTGCTGTATATCTGCTACGACAATCAAGCGTACATGAATACCGGCGTACAGCGTTCGTCGGCGACGCCGCCGGCGGCGCGCACCGCGACGACCATGCCGCTCGGGCCAGAGCCGGGCGCGCCGTTCGGGCAAGGCAAAAATGTACCCTTGATTGCGATGGCGCATGGAATTCCCTACGTCGCCACGGCCTCGGTGGCATATTTGCGCGATCTTGAAAGCAAGGTGACCAAGGCCATGTCGATGCACGGAGCGCGCTACATCCAAATTCTCGTGCCATGTCCGCTTGGCTGGGGTTCGCTGTCGCACGACACGATTCATCTGGCGCGGCTGGCCGTGGAAACCGGACTGTACCCGTTGTTCGAAGCCGAGCATGGGGAGTTTGTCAGCTCGACCAAAATTCGCCGTCGGATACCGGTCGAGGATTACTTGAAGCTGCAGAAACGTTTCGCGCATCTGTTTGGTAAGCAGCCTGCGCAAGAGACGATCGCCCGCATTCAGGCCATGGCCGACAAGAACATCAAGAAGTTCGAATTGATTGAGGAGCGTTGAAATGGAAAAGCCATTTGCCATTACCCTTGATGTCGGGTCCTCTCTGGCAAACCGCACCGGTTCTTGGCGCACCACGCGGCCCGTGTATGTAGACCGCCTGCCGCCTTGCAACAACGTCTGCCCAGCCGGAGAAAACATCCAGGGCTGGCTATATCATGCGGAATCGGGTGATTACGAGCGAGCCTGGCGCGAACTGGTAAAGAACAACCCGCTGCCGGCCATCATGGGCCGGGTCTGCTATCACCCATGTGAGTCGTCTTGCAACCGCGGCCAGCTTGACGAGACAGTGAATATCCATGTGGTCGAGCGCTTCCTCGGCGACGAAGCGATCAAGCATCGCTGGCAGGTTGAACCGGCGCCGGCGTCGGGCAAGCAGGTGCTGGTGATCGGCGCCGGCCCGTCCGGATTGTCCGCCGCTTTTCATCTACGCCTGCTCGGCCACGCCGTAACGATTCTGGAAGCGGGCCCGCTGACGGGTGGCATGATGCGCTTTGGCATTCCGAAATACCGATTGCCGCGCGAGATACTCGACGCCGAAGTTCGGCGCATTGAGGAGATGGGGGTGACGATCCGTCTCAACCAAAAAGTCGACGATGTTCTAGCGACGATGAAGACGGAGGGCTGTGACGCGGCCTTTCTCGCGGTCGGCGCCCATCTCGCCAAACGCGCTTACATCCCGGCTGGCGACGCCAGCAAGATTCTCGACGCGGTGGCAGTGCTACGCGGCATGGAAGGTGCGGACCGGCCCCTGCTCGGCCGCCGGGTCGTTGTCTATGGCGGCGGCAACACAGCGATCGACGTGGCGCGCACCGCCAAGCGTCTGGGCGCGGAAGAATCGATCATCGTGTATCGCCGCACTCGGGAAAAGATGCCCGCGCACGATTTTGAAGTTCAGGAGGCGCTGGAAGAGGGCATCATGATGAAGTGGCTATCGACTATCAAAGAAGGCGTGGAGAGTGGCTTCACGGTAGAGAAGATGGCACTAGACGAAAAAGGTTTTCCACAGCCGACCGGAGAGTACGAAACCATCGAAGCTGATTCGCTGGTGCTGGCGTTAGGCCAGGACGTCGACCTTTCGTTATTGGGCAAGGTACCGGGACTGAGCACTCAAAATGACATGATACAAGTGGACGGCAACATGATGTCCTCCTATCCTGGCATTTTCGCCGGCGGCGATATGGTGCCGTCGGAGCGCACCGTCACGGTGGCGGTCGGTCACGGCAAAAAAGCGGCGCGCAGCATTGATGCGTGGCTACGCGGAAGCAGCGTTCAAGCCGCGCCGAAACACGAGGTCGCTACCTTCGACAAACTTAACACCTGGTACTATACGGATGCTCCCAAGGCCGTGCAACCGGTCCTCGATATCATCCGCCGTCAATCCACCTTCGAGGAAGTACTCGGCGGCTTAAATGAAAGCAATGCACTGCTGGAGGCCCGCCGGTGCCTGTCTTGCGGCAATTGCTTCGAGTGTGATAATTGCTACGGCGTCTGCCCCGACAACGCAGTCATCAAGCTCGGCCCAGGCCGGCGTTTCAGCTTCAACTACGATTACTGCAAAGGCTGCAGTATTTGCGTTACCGAATGTCCGTGCGGTGCAATCACGACGGAGGCCGAAACAATCTGAGGACCTGTTAATTAATCCTAAGCCGTCGATAAACCAAGGCCGTTCGCGCCGAAGTGTTGGCGTTGGCGGCACTCAAATCCTCGAACTTGTTCCCCCGATTATTTGCCTCGGCGCCCGGGCTCGCGCCGACAGGCGCAAAGTTGATTGTTTGGTCAACGAATTTCAATCGGGCCGCGTTTCTCATGACAGGCATTCTGCCTTATCTTGGGAGGAAAATTGCGATGAATAAACTTGTCTTGGCTGTAGCCGGAATCATTTTCTCTGCAAGCGCTACGTTTGCTCAGAGTCCAGTTTCGTCGCCGACCAATAAAGTGGCGGCGCCAGCAGCATCTAGCTGCGAAGCGAAGGCGGTAGGCAAAAATGGCAAGGCGTTGACGGGCGCCGCAAAAACGTCCTTTATGAAAAAGTGCGAAAGCGAAACCGCGGGTGGGAAAACGGCGAGCTGTGGGGCGAACGCTGTCGACAAAAATGGGAAACCATTGGCTGGTGCTGCGAAGACATCCTTTCTCAAAAAATGTGAGGCCGACGCGGGAAAATGACCGCGCAATGCCAGTTAAAAAAAGCTGGCCGGCCGGTTTGTTAGCCATCTAGGCGCGCGACTTGTAGGCAAGAGAGCCCGACCTGATCCAGGAGCGGGCTTCTCCTTAACAAGGAGCGTTTCCTGCGTCTCTTTTTCGCCCAACCTCGTTCAGTTACAGGCGCCGACCGCCAAAGCTGAGGACGCGTGTCGGTACCTGAGCGACCAACGACAAGACGACACGTTGATGCAGTTCAATTTAGATCCCCAATTTGCTAGTAATGTGGGCGTAAAACTTCGCCGGCATTCGTCGACCTACGGGCAGAAATTGCCCGCTGACTTAGGAGAAAAAATGAATGAAATTATTCAGCGTTTGATTGAACGGACCGGACTTCCGGAAGATAAAGCGGAGGCTGCAGTGGAGACCGTACTTGGTTACCTGAAGGAAAAGCTACCCGCTCCGGTGGCCTCCGAAATCGACAGTTTGGTGAGCGGCGAATCCGGTTTGGCGGATCGGCTTGGTGGACTGGAGGCAAGCCTCGGCGGCCTGTTTGGCAACAAGGAATAACACCCTGACCAGACACTGCCGTTAAGATCGGCTTGTCGTCTAAGGCTATAGCAGATTTCCCGCATTGCCGCCGGCGTTAGCAACGCGGTCATGCACATCCTGTTTTTGATGGAGATGGTGCACCGCGGCCAAGCCATCAAGAAGCCGCTGCACGCACATTCCCGCATGCGCCGGCGCCGCCGCGTTTCAATAATCGCACCCGGCGCAAGGAATGGCTGGCGCCATCTCTGCAGCGGCCGCAGATCTCTCCAGGGCCTCATTCCAGATGACCGACCGTGCGGAGCCGAAGGGCTTGTCGCCGCAGGTCCGCGGTTCGGCACGCGCATCATTGACGAGCACGATCCAGATCTGGTTGCCGCGTTCGTAAGCGCCAGCTTCTGACAGTTCCGGCATGCTGATTTGGGAACAAAACCGGCTCGCGAGCAGTGCTTCGAGCCGTGCGCGCAAGCCCTCCCCGGCGAGTGTGATGACCTGCACCTCGGTCATGCGGTAAGCCGCGGACTTGAGCGCGGCACCGAGCGATGCGCCGCGCGCCAGTCGGGACGCCGTGACGTCGAGCGCGCCTTGTGGTAGTAGCGGCGGCGCGGCTGCTGCGCAGGAGCCGCCCGGGGCGCGCAGGCGGTTCACGATGCGCACCACGTCGTCGGTCTGCGCCTGTGCGCCCGGGCCGGCAGCCAACAGCGTGCAGAACGCGATACGGAAAATGGTTTTCATCAGTCGTTGTGCTCGGTCATCGCATCTCGGCTCGCACGGAGCACAAGCTTGTTAAATAAGAGGCAGGATCATCATAAACTAATATCGAACCGTACTCTGGCTTGGCAATGCGCATGTTGCGTATTCTGGAGCGGCTTTTGGACCCCCTTCGCCATGTCGCCCACGAGCTTGCCGCCCCCAATTGGTGCCATGGACTCCGGGAGGCGATCCCAGGATCACTCGCCGTGAAACCGCGGCTGTGGCCGCAAGGCGCGGTTTTCACGGCGAGAACTCGTAGGTCAGATAGACCGAGGAAGGACGACGTGCCTTTCGGGCCGCACCCATGCCATATCTACGCGGCAATATGCTAGGATGGTCCATCTAGGGGCGTTCGAGATTGCTCATTTGCCTACGGCGCGCACGCGACGCGCAGAACGAAGCCGACGCTGATATCGGAGAACCAAAAATCTGCGAGCGGTTCAACTGCTCTTAAGCCACACCAGCTTGAAAGTACGGTGCGATATTTTGGTATTGAAGTTGATGACGCCCGTGAGATAGCTGAGCAAAGTGAGCTGAGCAAACTGAGCTGGGCAAACTGAAATTTGATGAAAATGGTCTTGGCTGATGACGATCGATTGCAACGGGTTGGTTGATTGCCGCGCCTGGATAAGCAGTGTGCTGGGCCGGACACCGAATTCTCGCATTTTCCGCGCCATATTGGCCAAACAGAACTCATAAGGTCTGCGTATGATTACCCTCTACCATTGCATGAGTGCCCGTTCCTTCCGCCCCCTGTGGATGTTGGAAGAGCTGGGTTTGCCGTATGAACTGAAGATGTTGGCTTTTCCGCCACGCGTGACTGAAAAGAGCTATCTGGAAGTTAACCCGCTGGGCACTGTGCCGGCGCTATTTGACGGCGACGTGCGTATGACAGAATCGGCCGCCATTTGCCAATACCTGGCCGCGCGCGTTGGCGACACGCCGCTCAATGTTGCACCCAATGAAGCGGGCTATGCTGCCTACCTGAATTATTTGCACTTCGGCGAAGCGACCTTGACATTCCCGCAAACCCTGGTGCTCCGCTATGCGTATTTTGAAACCGCGGAACGTCGGGTTCCGCAAGTAGCCGATGATTACGCAAAGTGGTTTCTAGCGCGCCTACGTAGCCTAGATCCTATCCTGGCGCAGCACGATTACCTGGCAGCGGACCGCTTTACTGCTGCCGATGTCTCGGTCGGTTATGCGCTACTGCTAGCCGAACACCTAGGTCTGAAGCTTCGATTCTCACCTGCCGTATTGGCGTACTGGGAGCGCCTACGCAAGCGCGACGGATTCCGACGCGCGATGGATTCTCAGGAAAGGGCGGCCTTGGCGCAGGGCATTTCGACCGTGCCGGCGCCCGGCGTTCGCCCCACCACCTAACTCGCCAAATCCGTGGAAGCGGCGGTGCCTGCGAGGCTGCTTATACACCAGGCGTCACCCGAATGACAACGGCCAGCAGCGCCACCCCTGTCAGCCGTTCACTGAAGAAGATAATCCCGGACAACAAACCGGAGGCTGACAAGCTGAAATACACTGGATCGCCAGCACGCGCCAGTAGGATCAGTTCCCATGCGGGCAAGCTCGGCGCTGCCGTCGTTGGCGCCCGCCATCGGCAGGGGCGCCAAGGCGGCACAGTGCAGTGTGAGGCCAGCGAGCAGGAGCGCCCGGTGTTGCCGCCACGAGGTGGCGTCGTCGTTAGCAGGAGGTCGGGCGTCGTTATGAAGCGTCTTAATGCCGGCCTGAGTCGGATTGTAACCGAGCGCCACCGCCGGGTGCGTTTTGCCCTCGCCGCTGGGGCTACCAGTACGACGTTCTCGATGCGCTTGACGAAGAGTCCGGCCCACTCCTCGATCTGGCTGCGCTGAACGCTCTTGGCGAACTCGTGGTTGAACTAGTTCCAGAGTTTTGATCGCTGGGAAGCCTGCAATGCGCGTCACTCATGGGTTGCTCGGGCACCGAGCGACTGGCTTTTCCTGCCTCAACAAACCTTCCGGAAAGCCGCTGGAGAGCGCCTGCGGCGTGCATCAGTTTTCAATCGCTGCACTATCAATTTGCATCCGCTAGTGACAAGGCCAGGCTTTTCGGCGCCCCCTGCTCGATATCGAACGAATGTGCCTCGCCCATTGAGCCAAGGGGGATAGCCTGTGCCACGGGGGCGTGTTGGAAATGTCTGCAATCGGTCGTCAAGCGTCGATCGGCGACGCACGGCGACTGACAGCAGTGCATACAGGGACGCTCCCTTTGCGAGGTCTCCCAGTGACCGAGTACAATCGGCCAGGAACAGACATTGGACGATGTGCCGGCGCGCCGTCATTGGTTCGGCGTTATCGATTTACTTGCTCGAACCGCAATGACGAACATTTTTATCGCCATATGAGCCCGTAGAACACAACACGTATATGCAGGAGGCAGTCATGGAGATGAAGCGCATCAATGCCGGGAAACTACGTGCTATCGGATATGAACCGCGAGAGCGTATGCTACGGGTCGAATTCGACGATGGAAGCGCGATAGATTATGCGGGTGTCGGGACCGAGGTCTGGCGCCGGCTGTCAACCTCAGGTTCGGCGTGGAGCTATTTCCGCGACAACATAGAAGACGAATTTTCAGGCCGTCGAGGTGTCGCGCGCACCCAAAAGAAGCCCAATCCCCTTGAGGAACTGTTCAAGGCTGCCAGCGATGATGCGGAATCCTAGGCGACGAGTCGATATTATTTGTAGCGGGCGGCCGTAGACGAAAATCTGGCGCAATTCGACCTTGACCCTGGGGCCATGCCCCGCCGTTGTAACAAAGAACAAGGCGCAGCCCCTTGTTCGCTTTCAAGCTTGCTGCAAAGATATATGCAGCGACCTCAGCGCACCGCCAGGGTGTAGCCCGCTACGGTTTTGTTGATATCATACACACCCCAGTCGCAACTGAACACCGTCCACGCAAGCCCTGTGTTGGCGGCGTCGGTGGTGGAAGTCCAGTAGTAGTTAAAGCCCACCATGTTGTTAAAAATCGCCGGCTGCGAAGGCAGGCTCGTGCTGCCGCTCACAAACGACTCGTTGAAATAGAGCGCCTGATTGTTTTGCGCCCGGTCGGCTAGGCTCTGCATTTCCTTGCGGTTGGGCATACGCCAACTGCCCGCTACGGAACCGTCCGTGAGTCCGCATTGACCGCTGGCCAAAGTCTTGACCGCCGCCACCGCTGCCGCCCACGGCTGGTTGATGCAATCGGCCTGTTTCATCCAGATCAAGCCGGCAACGGTGTCGGTCACCGTGCCGTTGCCGTTGTCGCGCATGCGCGGCGCGGGGAGCGGTGCGCCGGCCTGCACGGTGCCGTCGTCGCCAGGCCCGGAGGGAACATAGTAGCCTGTTGACGCTAACTGGATTGCGCCGCCACCGTTGCCCTTGACCGCCCACACCGCGTTGCTCGATGTTTTCATGTTATTACTGACGCTGTCATTGATGTAGCGCCCGTCGCTAAAGCGTATGGCCCATGCGGCGGTGGTAAAGTTGGCGCCGGCCGCCTCGCCGCCGTAATAGCCGGTGGAAGACCAGTAAATGCCGTTGGAGACATTGATGAACGGGCTGCCTGCCGTCACGGCGGGATTGCTGGCAGATTCGTCCACCCGGCTTTCAAGCTCGATGATGTTGGGAAGCCGCCACTGCCCCGCCGTCGATCCGTCGTTCAGGCCGCAGGCACCGCTGGCCAGTTGATTGACGTCGGCCAAGGCGGTGGCCCATACCGTGGGCGCGAAGCAGCCTGCGTTTTTCAGCCAGATCAGCCCGGTGAGGTTATCGGTCACCGTGCCGTTCTGATTGTCGACAAAGCGCGTCGCGGTCCAGGCAATACCCTTGTGCACCGACGCATCATCACCGGCAACATAAATTATCTGCTGACCGCTTGCCGGCAGGCTCGCCGGCGGATTGCTGCCGTCATAGGCGGTGAAATCGGCGCCGCTTACAGGGTGGTTGGCTACCGACATAAAGTTGATCACGCTAAATATGATGCCGGCGCCGCCGTTGGAATTGGTAAACGCGCCGTTATAGCCGGCGCGAGTCAGGGCGGCCCCGGGATTTAAGTACCAGTTTTGTGGCACCGGATCAAACAGCCAGCCGGCCCGGCTACCGCTCGGGCTGGACAGATAAGGTGAGAACGCGTAACCGGCCTTGCTGACAAAAAATTGGTAATCGGGCGTGCAACTAGTGCACCCGGTTCCCAAACCTGACACGCTGTAGTTGCCGTTTGCATCGGTGGTCGTTGTAGCGAACACAACATTCGAATTGGTGCTGTACGCAATCACGGTCGCACCGGACAAGGGCGCACCCTTGAAGGTGACGATGCCGCTTACAGTATTAGTCGGCGGCGGTAGATTCGGCGTGGTCATTCCGCCGCCACCACCGCCACCACATCCCGCCAGCAAACCGACACATAGAATAGAAATCAGAGACTTGATCGCGTCCATCGCAGCACTTCCTTTCCCTTTTTAGCGCTCAAACCGACGGCGTCGCGCCGTGGCACAGTTGTCGCGAACCGCTCCAGTAGTTCAAGTAGGCTGATCGCGTATCGCAAGCGCTTCATCCCAGTTGGGCTTGAAATCGGGTTGAGAAACTCTGTTTCCGGTCGGGTCAGCGTTTATCTTGGAGTAGGAGGTTGCAATTGGTGAATTTTAAACTAAAAGTTTTCCATGCGGAAATTTTTTAAGAATTTTGTGAGCCCAAATAAATTGATGCGTAGTTCTTAATGTTATGACTGAAACATGAAAAACCGAGGGGCCGAGAGGCCGCCGGAACGCTAGCAAAATTGATTTGTCCGTACTATTTGTTTGCTCAGCGAGCTGTGAAGCATTGCTCCCCCCGTTGGCTTTTGAGCTCGGGTCTGAACCCATACGAGTTCGGGCCGGCTGCGGTTTTCGCGATAGGTTCCAGTGCCAGCAGATGCAAAGTTTGCATTGCCCTGCACCGTATCACGGGAATACCGAGCGGCCTCAGAGTCATGTCAGAATTTTTTACATCGACATGCCTTTTACACCGACCGTGGCACTCGCAGACATTATGTTTGGTGAACTTTCGTGAATGAAATTATGCTCGCGAGCTAGCCATTGGCACAGTCTTTGCGTTGGCATTAATCCGACCCAGTGGCGGAGGCGCTAAATTTTTCTCGCTCTGGTATGAGAGTCAGAAATATTACCCATCGAGTTACAAGCCAATGGAGAAACATTAATGCAAGCTCGTCGTCAATTTATGTTTTACCCGTCAATGCCGGCCGCCGCCTTATGTATCGGAGCGCTTGTAGTCGCCCAGTCGGCTATGGCAGGACCCATTTCCATGTTTACCGCGGGTGACCTCGTGATAAGCACGGTCTCCTCCTACAACGGTGGCGGCCTCGACACGGCTGCGCCCATCGTATTGCAAGAATTCTCCCTCGGCGCAAACGGCACCAGTGCGGTGTCGGTCGGTACGCTTACCCTGCCTCAAACAGGCAGCGGCAGCAATTCCGCGATCTCCGGAGAGTATGGGTCGGCCTCGGAAGGATTGCTGCAAAGGAGCGTGAACGGACAGTACTTGACCGTCATGGGATACGGCGTGAACGCCACGACGTTCAACTCGGCCCCGCTATCTACCTATGGTACGGCAGCACTAGGCCAAAGCACGAGCCTCACGTTGGCCAATCAGACGGGAACCCCCGTCGCCACGGTGGCTCGCGTCGTGGCGTTGATAGGCGCGAATGGAAGCGTCGATACCAGCACCGCCCTGACAGGCGTATTTAACCAGAACAATCCGCGCAGCGTGGCAACCGTTGATGGATCCACTTTCTATGTCTCCGGTCAGGCGAGCAGCAAGACTGATCCGACCCAAGGCGTGTTTTACGCCGCTCTCGGCGCCACCACCGCGACCGCGATTGATAACAGCACGGATACCCGCGCGGTCTCGATTCTCAACACTGGCAGCGGCAACACACTGTATGCCTCGCGCGATCAGAACCCGCCAGGCAGTGGCAGTCAAAACTTCACCAATGTCAGTTCGCTAACGAATGCCGGCGGCGGCTTGCCGACTTCCGCAACAGGTCTGGTCACGACCCACATCATACCGCCTGCTAGTCCCTTATCTTTAGGCGGCAACAATGGATCGGTCAACCTGACTGCGGCCACGGCAAACGGGGTTAACAACGCCCGCATCGGCAATTTTGTCTACCTCAGCCCGGAGCAGTATGTCTTTGCCAGCCCTACGGTCATGTACGTCGCCGATAGCGGCCAGCCGAAGAACGGCAACGTCGACAAGGCGGCGTTGGGCGAAGGCGGGTTGCAGAAATGGGTGCTGACCAACGGGTCCTGGATTCTCGACTATGATCTCGTGAATGGCTTAAATCTGGTAAACAACGACCAGGCCAACTCTAGCGCGCCAATGGCACCTGGCGTGACGGGCCTGTTGGGACTAACCGATCTGGTGGTTAATGGCCAGGTCGAATTGTTTGCCACGAGCTACGGGCTAAATGAGCTTTCGCAAAGCTATCTGTATGAAATCACGGACACCCTGAGCGCGACTTCGCTGTCCCAGGTGGGCGGCGAACAATTCACAACGCTCTTTACGGATCCTACCGGGCTGACCTTGATTCGCGGCCTTGCGCTGGCCCCGGTCGCCGTCCCCGAACCGGCAACCAATGCCTTGTTGTTGGCCGGTCTGGCTCTTGTCGGTTTCATTTCGCGCCGTCGCGGGACTGCTTGAGATCGGGCGCAGATTTTTGGTTCTCCGATAGATCTAAGTCGGTTTCGCTCGGCGCATGGTATGGGCGCCGGACGGGTCCAGGCTGATGTCGGCCATCCAGCGATGGACGATTCTCGCATATTGCCGCATTGACAGGTATGGTGATTTTTGTATGCAGCTTTGGAATAAATAACAGTTCGTCTTTAACGCAGCCGCCGAAATCCAATCTGATACGTTCTGCTATTCTGCCGCGTCGCGGCCGTGATTTCAAATTGCACTTGTTGCGTTTTCTGTTGCATCACCATCGCGCGAGATGGACCCGGCGTGAGTAACTCCTATGCGATGAATGGGCGCTCAGTTTGCGCGCGCCGAATGTGCGGCAGCGCCGGCGTTAGCTGGGGCTATGAGGCATGCATTTCGAGTACACTATCGACCGGCCGGTGCAGATTGACAGCGGCATTCAGGTCGCCGAGTCGACGTGCGTCCGGCCATGAAGAGACCTTCGCGCATTCGGCCAATCTGATCAATGTTTGGCAAGTATTTCGGACTGATTCTGGTAGACCTTTCACAATGGAGAAGATCATGCGTTGGTACCATTACATTGCCTACTTTTTCGCGGGGGCATTTCTAGCGAATGCAATCCCTCATTTCGGCAACGGTATTTCCGGGTCCGCTTTCCAGAGCCCCTTCGCTTCACCGCCGGGGCAGGGCCTCTCTTCATCGACGGTCAATGTTCTTTGGGGCTTTTTTAATCTTGCGGTCGGGTACGTTCTCGTCTGCCGCATTGGGACCTTCGATCTGCGCAAGACAAGCCATGTGCTTGTTTTCGGATCTGGAATCTTGATCATGGCGCTCACGCTTGCCCATGCATTTGGGCGATTTCACGGTGGATTGTGAGGCAATTGTGGCCCAATGTTGGTCAATTCCGTGACGGCATCGGCACCGTTTCCGTTACTTTCGAATGGGTGACATCGTGTCAATAGCAGCTAGGGGCGAACTTGATGGTCAGGAAATGCGTCAGTCAGGGATCCTGTCCTGCCGTTGGCATTAAATGACCTGGTGAGTTACGAGGTAGGTGCACCGGGAATGGCGCTAGTTGGCCAATTGCGGTCAGTGGAGAATGTTCCCGACAGCTGCCATTTCTCCGGCAAATATGGATGTACGGCCATCGCCAAATGTCTGTGTTGTTAATTTAGTTTCTGCTGCATACTTCGATCCGGTCTTCGCACGCCAAGAACGTTTCGACCCAACAACCTGTTCGAGTTCAAACCAACGCATGCAACATCCACTAGATGATCCTGTATGGAGCTCCCTGTCTGGGCCCCACGCCAAATTTTCCATCGGACATGGGAAAGCTTTGCATTATCGGCCAAATGTTTCACCGTTTTCGGCCATTGCTGAAGCATCGGATGCTGCCTATGCTGATCTTGCCGTCCACCTGCCGGCAGATGCTTTGGCCCGTTTGTTCCGACCATCGGTGGAATCGTTACCTGTTGGTTGGGAACACGTTGACGATTTCCCGCTCGTCCAAATGATTGCCGGTTCCAAAGCGTCCAGGCAGGCAACAGAATCTCCCGATATATCTATCTTGACAGCGTCGGATCTTCCGCAAATGCTTGATCTGGTTTCGCTGACAGAGCCCGGCCCCTTCGCCCAAAGAACGCCCGAACTGGGACTCTACGTCGGTATTCGAGAAAATGGTCGATTAATCGCGATGGCAGGTGAGCGTATGCGACCGCCAGGATATGTAGAGCTCAGTGCAATATGCACACTGCCGGAGGCCAGAGGACGGGGCCTAGCCAAGTTCCTGATATGGCGACTTATGCATGCCGCTATTTTACGCGGCGAGACACCATTTTTGCACGTTAAGCAAACGAACGCCTCCGCGATATCGCTGTATGAAAGGCTAGGCTTTACCGTTCGCAAGACGTTGCACGTACTGCGACGACGGCCAGTGCGGTAGAGATCCGTTGGCAAAAAAAGCGCAGGCATTTCGGCTCATAGCTAGTCGTTGACAACAACGGCTTGCCAAGGACTTCATTGAGTATCGTTGTCGAATTTGTACGGCCGCATAAGGGAAAAGCCACTGACGCTCAGAGTCGTTTGCTGCGATGATCGGCGCGCCGCGAATATCAGCGGCGCACCGTAAGATGTCATTCGGTTTAGACTGGGAAATTGGAGCTACGGCCAGATGGGGCAATTTGCCAGACGACGGACCAAGTCGTAAGAGGGCGACGCGCCGTGATCGTCAGCGGCGCAGCGCAACTGGACGGCCGAGAATTTCCGTCGACTATTCGCTCCAGACTGACTCGGGCCATTCAATTTTGCCGACCAGCCTTTGCACACGTTCAAATCTTTACAATGAGTCTTTGAACCAATAAAAGGAGTGAGTTGGATGGACGAAGATTTCTCCATTGACCCGGATAATTTGCTTCATGCAATCAATCTGATGAGCCGAGATTACGGCTTCGTGGATCCCATCGATCTGCCAGTCGCTCTACCTGAACAGGGGATGGGCTCTAGTTCTGTCATGGACTTCTTGGCTCCCAGCATATTGGGGTGTGCAGCACGCCTCGGCGCAGCGTCATCGTTTGCGCATATGGACCCTCCGACACCTTGGATCACGTGGGCGATGTCACTTTGGAACGCCTCGTTGAACCAAAACCTACTGCATCCGGCAACGGCGCCCGTTGCACGTCACATTGAGCAACGGGTGGTCGGTTGGCTTGCGCCATTCTTCGGAATGACCGGCGGACACATGACTCCGGGATCAACGCTGGCAAATTTGACAGCGCTTTGGTCAGCGCGGGAATGCGCAGGTATCAATGAGGTTGTTGCCTCTGAGAATGCGCATCTTTCAATTGGAAAGGCTGCTCATATTTTGGGCCTGCGTTTCCGAGCTTTACCTTGTGATCCCAGTGGTGCATTAATTGCTGAATCGTTGCCAGACGATTTGACCCGGACCGCCTTGGTTCTCACAGCGGGTGCAACGAGCACAGGCGCCATAGACTCACTCGACCTGGTGGGTCGTGCCGCCTGGACCCATGTCGATGCTGCATGGGCAGGACCATTGCGGCTAAGCAAACATGCTCAACGGCTGGCGGGAATTGAGTTGGCCGACTCAGTAGCGGTGTCAGCACACAAGTGGCTTTTCCAGCCGAAGGAATCAGCACTAGTTCTATTTCGCGATACGGATCAAGCGCATGCAGCCATAAGTTTTGGTGGTGCATATCTTGCCGTCCCTAATGTCGGAGTACTCGGCTCGCACGGTGCAACTGCGCTTCCCCTTTTGGCGACGCTGCTCGCTTGGGGTCGGCAGGGAATCAGTGCACGTATTGAGCACTGCATGGACCTCGCGGAGCAGTTGGCGGCGTTTATTAAAGGCGACCATCGTCTCGCGCTGTACACAGAACCTCAGACCGGGATAGTGGTCTGGCGACCCAACGACATAGAAACATTTGACAAGCTACTAAAGCAACTGCCCGTGGGAGCTGCATCGACGACTACGATTGCAAGACAGCGGTGGTTTCGCAACGTAGCGGCCAATCCAAACGCCAACATCAATTTGTTAATTACGGAAGTTCAGAAAGCGTTGCAATAGTTCTTTTCGAAAGAAACGCTGTCAGGGCGACCGGCTAGTTTCGCTGCACCACCGACGGTCGCGGCGCGCCGCCAGCCGCCTGATGGCCCTATGCCGCCTTGCGACTTGTTCTGAAGCGGACGCTCTGGAACCTTCGTTATCCATTACAATCCCATTACAAGTTACGGTTACGAAGATTCTGCGCTGGACGCACGAAGTGATTGGCATGCTTAGGATTGTGAATGGCGGGGTCGCGACGGCTGCCAGCTTGCTTTCTTGAAAGATCAACCGATCCATGATTCAACCTGACGATATTAGCGTCTTGCTCGTCAACGACGATCCTGGGGCAATGTTTGCGTTGCGCTCCGTGCTGGCCGACTTGGATGCATCGGTGGAAACGGCCGCTTCCGGTGAGCAAGCGCTGCTGCGGCTGCTCAGGCGGGATTTTGTCGTGATTATCCTGGACGTAAAAATGGTGGGCCTGGATGGATTCGAGACGGCCCGACTGATTCGCCAACGGCCGCGTTCAAAGTTTACGCCCATCATCTTCCTGACCTCACATCGCGTAACGGATCTGGATCGTGCCACCGGTTATGAGTTGGGAGCCGTCGATTATTTATTCATGCCGGTGGCGCCGGAAGTGTTGAGATCCAAGGCGCAGGTATTTATTGATGTCGCTAAAAGCCATTTGCAACACGACCGGAAAGATGCCGAGCTAAAACACTTGAATCAGGCTTTACAGCGGGAGCTTGAGCATGTGAACCGCTTAAATGAGACCTTGCGCTCCGAAGTTGCCGCGCGTCAGCAGGCTGAGAGCGTGGCACAGTGCAGTCAAACCGAACGCCTGATTGTCCAGCATGCCGGCGATTACGTGGCGCTGCTCGATGCCGCAGCGGGCTGGATTTACGCCAGTCCCTCTTATCAAGCCGAGTTCGGCACAGCAATCCAGACTGGCGGCGCCTATTTCGAGATCGTGCACGCCGCCGATCGCGACCAGGTACAGTCGGCGTTCGACCAATTGCTCGCCGGCGAAGGCCCGATGCGCCTGCAGTACCGGGTGCCGGTGCCCAGTCGCGGCGAGCGTTGTTTTGAATCCGAAGCCAGCCTGATCCGTGAGACGTCCGGCGCGGTGGCGCAAGTGGTGATGGTGTCGCGTGACATTACCGAGCGCAAGGAAATGGAAGCCTATGTCCTGCATCAGTCGTTCCACGACGCCTTGACGGGCTTGCCCAATCGCCTGTTGCTGGAAGACCGTATGAAACAGGCGACTGCGCAGCTTGGTCGCCAGCATGCGCCGGTTGCGGTGCTTTTTATCGATCTCGACCGATTCAAGGATATCAATGACACGCTCGGCCATGCTGCCGGCGATCGCGTGTTGCAGGAAGTGGCCGAGCGCCTCGGATCGTGCGTGCGCGAAGGCGATACTGTCGCGCGAATCGGCGGCGATGAATTCGTCGTGTTGCTGGTCGGATTGCACGGGGGGGAGGATGCGGCCGGCGTTGCGGACAAGATGGTCGCCACAATTTCGGCGTCTTGCTTGATCGACGGTAAAGAATTGCACGTCACCCCCAGCATCGGCATTGCCGTGTTTCCCGAGGATGGACAGAATATCGATGCCCTGTTGCGAAACGCCGATACCGCCATGTACCATGCCAAGCAGGACGGAAATTGCCGATTTTCATTTTTCACGCCGCACATGCACGCCGCCGCCAGCCGCCGGCTGGCCATAGGCAGCGCTTTGCAACGCGCCATTGCCCAGAGCGAGTTTGTCTTGCATTACCAGCCAAAGGTGAGTGCCGTCACTGGCGCAATCTGCGGTTTCGAGGCGCTGATACGCTGGCCGCAGGCGAACGGCACGTGGATGCCGCCGAGCCAGTTCATTCCCATTGCAGAAGAAACCGGCCGCATCGAGCCCATCGGCAAATGGGCGCTGCTTGAAGCAGCCATGCAAATCCAGCACTGGCATGCGCAGGGCATTGACGGTATCCCGATTGCCGTAAATGTATCAGCGCTGCAATTTCACCAGGACATCATCGGGCACATCGCCTCTATCTTGCAGGAATCCGGTATTGCGCCAGCCATGCTGGAAGCCGAACTCACTGAATCGGCCGTCATGAGCGATCCGGCCCAAGCGATTTTGACACTGCATCAAATCCACGATTTGGGGCTGACGATTGCCATCGACGATTTCGGCACCGGCTACTCTTCGCTCGCTTACCTCAAGCGTTTTCCGATTGATAAGCTGAAAATCGATACCTCATTCGTACGCGATATCGCCACCAATGCGAGCGATGCGGCCATCGTGGTGGCCATCATCACTTTGGCACACGTGCTGAACCTGACCGTGATTGCAGAGGGCGTGGAAACCGTCGGTCAGATGGCGTTTCTCATCGATCACGGTTGCGATCAAATGCAGGGTAACTATTTCAGCAAATCGGTATCTCATCAAGAAGCGCTGGACCTGTTGAAATGCGGGCCTTTCAGCCTCGCACATTAAATAAAAAAGGAGATCAACATGGCGCATGAAACCGCAATTCCGGAACGGCGCACGCAGCAACGGCGCGCGCATGATATGGACGCGCAGAACCTGGCAGCGCATGATCCGGACCGGTTTTACCGGGGGACACCCGAGCCTGGCACGCTGAATCGGGGTGCTTTGCTCGATGCTCTCAATGCGATGCGCGATGGCGATTTCAGTGTGCGTCTGCCGCACGATTGGACTGGCATGGATGGCAAGATCGCCGATGTATTTAACGAAATTGTTGTCGCCGACGAGAAGTTAACCAAGGGCATGGAGCAGGTGTGTATCGCTGTCGGCTCCGAGGGCAAGCTCGGTAAGCGCCTGAAATTTGACAATACCGGCGGCGCCTGGGGCGTTAAAGTGAACGCCATCAACTCGCTGATCGACAATCTGGTGCAGCCCGTACGCGATGCCGGCCGCGTGATCGGCGCGGTGGCGCGCGGCGTCCTTACCCAAAGCATGGAACTCGACATCGAAGGCCGGCCGCTGCAAGGCGAATTTCTCAAAAATGCGAATACCATCAATACCATGCTCGAGCAGTTGAACAGCTTTTCCGGCGAAGTCACCCGGGTGGCGCGCGAAGTCGGTACCGAAGGCAAGCTCGGCGGGCAAGCCCAGGTCAAGGGTGCCTCCGGCGTGTGGAAGGACTTGACTGAAAATGTCAACCTGATGGCCAATAACCTCACCGCCCAGGTGCGTAATATCGCCGAAGTGACGACTGCAGTGGCCAAGGGTGACTTGTCGCGCAAAATCACGGTGGATGTGAGAGGAGAGATTCTGCGCTTGAAGGACACCATCAACATCATGGTGGACCAGTTGAACAGCTTCGCCGGCGAGGTCACCCGGGTGGCGCGCGAAGTGGGCACCGAAGGCAAGTTGGGCGGCCAGGCCGACGTCAAGGGTGTGTCCGGAGTATGGAAAGACTTGACGGAAAGCGTCAACCTGATGGCCAACAACCTCACCGGCCAGGTGCGCAATATCGCCGAAGTAACGACTGCAGTGGCCAAGGGTGACTTGTCGCGCAAAATCACGGTGGATGTGAAAGGCGAGATTTTGCAGTTGAAGGACACCATCAACATCATGGTCGACCAGTTAAACAGCTTCGCCGGCGAAGTCACCCGGGTGGCGCGCGAAGTGGGCACCGAAGGCAAGCTCGGCGGCCAGGCACAAGTGCCGGATGTGGGGGGCGTGTGGAAAGACTTGACGGAAAACGTCAACCTCATGGCCAACAACCTGACTGGCCAGGTGCGCAACATCGCTGAAGTGACGACGGCAGTGGCCAAGGGTGACTTGTCGCGCAAAATCACGGTGGATGTGAAAGGCGAGATTTTGCAATTGAAGGACACCATCAACATCATGGTCGATCAGTTGAACAGCTTCGCCGGTGAAGTCACCCGGGTGGCGCGCGAAGTGGGCACCGAAGGCAAGCTCGGCGGCCAAGCCCAAGTCAAGGATGTGGCGGGCGTGTGGAAAGACTTGACCGATAGCGTCAATGCCATGGCCAGCAACCTGACGGGCCAGGTGCGCAACATCGCCGAAGTGACCACGGCTGTGGCCAAGGGGGACTTGTCGCGCAAAATTACCGTCTATGTGAAAGGCGAAGTGCTGGAGCTAAAGAGCACCATCAACATCATGGTGGACCAGTTGAACAGTTTTGCCGGCGAAGTGACCAGAGTGGCGCGCGAAGTGGGCACCGAAGGCAAGCTTGGCGGCCAAGCCCAGGTCAAGGGCATGTCCGGGGTATGGAAAGATTTGACCGACAGCGTCAATGCGATGGCTGGCAATTTGACGGTACAACTGCGCGACGTGTCGAAAGTCGCGACCGCGATTGCCACCGGGGATCTGAGACAGAAAATCACGGTCGAGGCAGAGGGCGAGATTTTGCAAATCAAGGAAGTCATCAACCTTATGGTTGACCAGTTGAAAAGCTTCGCCGGCGAAGTCACCAGAGTCGCGCTCGAAGTGGGCACGGACGGCAAGCTCGGCGGCCAAGCCGACGTCAAGGGGGTGTCCGGTGTGTGGAAAAACCTGACCGACAGCGTGAACCTGATGGCCAGCAACCTCACCGACCAGGTCCGCAATATCGCGGCCGTGACCACTGCGGTGGCTGACGGCGACTTGTCGCAGAAAATCATGGTCGATGTGCGCGGCGAAGTGCTGCAACTTAAGGACACGATCAACACCATGGTGATTCAGTTGAACAGCTTTGCCGGCGAAGTCACCAGGGTCGCGCGCGAAGTGGGCACTGAAGGCAAGCTTGGCGGCCAGGCCGACGTCAAGGGAGTGTCGGGCGTGTGGAAAGATTTGACCGACAATGTAAACTTGATGGCCAGCAACTTGACGGGACAGGTACGCAATATCGCGGCGGTGACCACGGCAGTGGCCAACGGCGACTTGTCACAGAAAATCACCGTGGATGTCAAAGGCGAAGTGCTGCAGTTGAAAGACACCATCAATCTCATGGTCGATCAGTTGAACAGCTTTGCCGGCGAAGTAACGCGGGTAGCCCTCGAAGTCGGCACCGAAGGCCGGCTCGGTGGCCAAGCGCAAGTGCCGGGCGTGGCGGGCACCTGGAAAAACTTGACCGACAGCGTAAACCTGATGGCCAGCAACCTCACCGACCAAGTGCGCAATATCGCGGCCGTGACGACGGCAGTTGCCAACGGCGACCTGTCGCAGAAAATCACGGTCGACGTACGCGGCGAAGTGCTGCGCTTGAAAGACACCATCAATATCATGGTCGATCAGCTCAATGCGTTTGCCGGCGAAGTGACCAGAGTGGCGCGCGAAGTGGGTATCGAAGGCAGGCTCGGTGGTCAAGCACAGGTCAAGGGCGTGTCCGGCGTGTGGCGCGGCCTGACCGACAATGTCAATTTAATGGCAAGCAACTTAACCGATCAGGTGCGCAACATCGCCAATGTCACCACCGCAGTGGCCAACGGCGATCTTTCCAAAACCATCACGGTGGACGTGCGCGGCGAAGTGCTGCAGTTGAAGGAAACCATCAACACCATGGTCGATCAACTCAACGGCTTCGCCGGCGAAGTCACCAGGGTCGCAAGAGAAGTGGGAACCGAAGGCCGGCTCGGCGGCCAAGCTTACGTGCCGGCAGTAGCAGGCGTTTGGAAGGATCTCACCGACAACGTCAATCTGATGGCGAGCAATTTGACCGGGCAGGTGCGCAACATCGCCACCGTCACCACGGCGGTGGCCAAGGGCGACCTGTCGCGCAAGATCACGGTGGACGTCAAAGGTGAAATTCTGGAACTAAAGAACACCATCAACATCATGGTCGATCAGCTCAACGCGTTTGGCAGCGAAGTGACCAGGGTGGCGCGCGAAGTGGGAACCGAAGGCAAGCTCGGCGGCCAAGCACAGGTCAAAGGCGTGTCCGGGGTGTGGAAAGACTTGACCGATAGCGTGAACCTGATGGCCGACAACCTGACCGACCAAGTACGCGGCATTGCCAAGGTGGTGACCGGGGTGGCAGTGGGCAATCTGAAGCAGAAAATGATGGTGCCGGCCAAGGGCGAAGTCGCCGCGCTGGCCGAAACCATCAACAACATGGTCGATACGCTGGCAACCTTCAGCGACCAGGTCACGCGCGTGGCGCGCGAAGTGGGCGTGGAAGGCCGGCTCGGGGGGCAGGCGGTGGTGCCCGGCGCCGCCGGCGGCTGGAAAGACTTGGTCGAAAACGTCAACGAGCTGGCCGCCAATCTGACCACCCAAGTGCGCGCCATCGGCGAAGTGGCAACGGCCGTGACCAAAGGCGACCTGATGCGCTCGATTCAAGTCGCGGCGCGCGGCGAAGTGGCGGACCTCAAAGATAATCTCAATCAAATGATCCGCAACCTCAAGGAAACTACGGAACGCAACACCGAGCAGGATTGGCTCAAGACCAACCTGGCGCGCTTGACCCGGATGCTGCAGGGACAGCGCGACATCATCACGGTGTCACGCATGTTGCTCTCCGAGTTGGCGCCGCTGGTGGCGTCGCAGCACGCGGTACTCTATCTGATGCCAACGCAGGGGCAGGCACCGGGTTCCAGCGCTGGCTCGCGGCTCAAGTTGGTGGCCAGCTATGGATATCAGGAACGCAAAAATCTGGCCAATGAATGGGCCGTGGGCGAGGGTGTAGTCGGCCAGGCGGCTCTTGAGCAACAACGCATTCTGATCACCAATTTGCCGGAAGATTACGTCCGGATCGTGTCCGGACTGGGGCAAGCGGCACCGCGCAACATCGTCGTTTTGCCCATCCTGTTCGAGGGGCGGGTCAAGGCCGTGATCGAGATCGCCGCGTTCGAGCGCTTTCAGACGATCCATCTGAATTTTCTTGATCAACTGGCTGAAGGCTTGGGCATCGTCTTCAACTCGATTGAATCGGCGAGCAGCACCGAGACGCTGCTGCTGCAATCGCAATCGCTGGCCGGTGAATTGAAATCGCAGCAAGACGAGCTAAAAAGTTCCAATGCTGAACTAAAGCAGAAAGCACTTCAGCTTTCCGATCAAAACGCCGAAGTCGAGCGCAAGAATCGTGAAATCGAAGTCGCCCGTGCCAGTTTGCAGGAAAAGGCAGAACAACTGGCACTGAGCACGAAATACAAATCCGAATTTCTCGCCAACATGTCGCACGAACTGCGCACCCCGCTTAACAGCCTGCTTCTCTTGGCCGAGCAGATGCGCCAGAATAGGGAGCACAACCTGTCGGACAAGCAACTCGAAATGGTTAAGTTCATTCATGCTTCCGGTAGCGACTTGCTGCACTTGATCAACGATATTTTGGATCTGTCGAAAATCGAATCTGGCAACGTGACGCTCGAAATCGAGGATGTACCGACGCGGGAGCTGGCCGATCACGTGGAAAAAACCTTCCGCCATCTGGCCGAGACCAAAGGGCTGGCCTTCAAACTCGATTTCGCGCAAACGCTGCCGCCGCAAGTGCGCACCGATGAGCAGCGCTTGAAACAGGTGCTCAAGAACCTGCTGTCGAATGCGATCAAATTTACCGCCAGGGGCAGTGTGACCCTGGCGGTCCGGATTGTCCGTTCCGGCTGGAATCCGGAGCATAAGGTGCTCAATATCGCCCCGCTGGTGATTGCCTTTTCCGTCAACGACACCGGCATTGGCATCGCGCAGGCTAAGCAAAAGCTGATTTTTGAAGCTTTCCAGCAAGCCGACGCCAGCACCTCGCGCCGTTATGGCGGCACCGGCCTGGGTCTGGCCATCAGCCGCGAAATCGCCTATTTGCTGGGCGGCGAGATCGTCGCGCAAAGCGAGGAGGGGGTCGGCAGTACGTTCACTTTCTATCTGCCGCAAAAGTTGGCTGACGTCCTGGCAACGACATCGCAGCGCGACGCGCATCTTCCTGCGCGTACCGTTTCCCAAAATCCCCGCAAGAGCACAGCCGAACGACCCAGGGCGGTTTTGCGTGACGACCGTACCATGATTGCTCCAGACGACCTGCTGCTGTTGATTATCGAAGACGATCCCGCTTTCGCGGGCTGCCTGCAAGACATGGCGCAAGAGTACGGTTTTAAAACGCTGCTGACGATCAGCGGCGAAGAAGGCTTGAGGCTGGCGCAAAAATATCGGCCTGACGCAATTACGCTTGACTTGGTTTTGCCGGATGCGGATGGCTGGAACATTCTCGATCGCTTGAAAGGCGAAGCAGAAACCCGCGATATACCCGTGCATGTTATTTCGGCATGCGACCGCCCGGCAGCCAGCGGCCAGCATGGTATTGCCAGCTATACCGCCAAGCCGGCCGATCTCGATACCTTAAAGCGGGTATTTGCCGAGATGACGCAGCAATTGGTGCGTCCGATGCGCGCGCTGCTGATGATCGAACAAGATCCGGCAAAACGCGCGGCCATCCTGAACGCCCTCGAGAGTGCAGATGTCACGCTCGATGCAGTATCTTGCGCCGCCGAAGCCCTAGCTGCGCTACACCGCCGGCCGTATCAAGGCATCGTGCTCGATCTCGACTTGCCGGATATGGACGGCATGGCTTTGCTGCAGCGAATCCGCAGTGAAGCGGCGCTCGCGGGAATTCCCGTAGTGATTTTTTCGACTCGCCTTCTCGATCGCAAAACGCAAGACCAACTCAGGCAGTTGACCGCAGTCGTCGCCGAAGGCGAGCGCTCGCTTGAGCTCTTGACGCTGGAAGTGACCCAATTTCTGCATCAGGTGAAAAGCGGGTTGCCCGAAAACAAACAGGTCATGCTGGGGCAGGCGCTGCCTTCCGGCGCCTCACTGGAAGGCAAACGCGTGCTCATCGTCGATGACGATGCGCGCAACCTGTTTGCCTTGACCGGACTGCTAGAAAGCAACGGCATGGTGGTTATCGCCGTCGAAAATGGCCAGGAGGCGATTATCAGACTGAACGATCCCACTGGCATCGACATCGTGCTCATGGATATCATGATGCCTGACATGGATGGTTACGAGGCCATACGGAAAATACGGGGCGACTCGCGCTTCAAGGATTTGCCGATCATCGCTCTAACCGCCAAAGCCATGAAAGGTGACCGGGAGAAATGTCTGGAGGCGGGGGCATCCGAATACGCATCCAAGCCCGTTGATTCAGAACAGTTGCTGTCGCAATTGCGCGCGTGGCTGCTTTGCCCCGACCTGCCGGCACCACCTAGCACTTGAGCGGTAGAGCGGTTTTCTCCGCTGTGACAGCGTCGCGAAAAGTGAGGTTCCTAGATGGCGCGTAGGCGTCGCTGCTTATGCGTCGCAGCAACGGGCTTTCCATGCATGATCAACGGTTCAACGTCGTTTGGGGGTAATCGGCACGGAACTAAGGGTTGGGGACAAGCACGATCTTTCCTTCAAGGCCGCCGCTCTCGATACGAACGTGGGCCTTCGCGACGTGATCGAGACCGATGCGCTCGGCGATGCGGGGTTTGATTGCGCCACGCTTTAGCATACCCAGCAGCTGGTCAAGATCTTCGACGAACCATTTTGGGTGTTTTTTTCGCAGCGACGTAATCGAGAAGAAGCTCGTCGACCGATTACGCGAAAATAGATTCCACCACCATAGCCTCGCCAACCAGAAGCCGACCAGGGCTATAGAAACGTTGCTCTTGACTCCAGCCGAAACGCCGAATGCCGACAGGTGCCCGCGCGGTCCAACTGCCCGCCACGCTCTGGAAAACCCCTGCTCGGCGATTCCGTCGAACACGACGTCGAATCGTTCTTGCAGCACCAGGGCATAATCGACGACATCTCGGTCGACGTGCGTCGCCCCAAGTGCTGCAACAAGATTTGCGTGGTGGCTACTTGCGGCGCCCCACACTTGGCATCCTGCGAGCTTGCCGAGCACGACGAGCGCTTGACCGACCGCCCCTGCTGCGCCGATGACCAGGAGCTTTTGCCCCTTTTTGACGTGTGCGTCACGGTGTAGCAGTTGGTAGGCAGTGGTCCAACTCAATACGAGCGAAGTGGCCTCGGCGGGGTCGAGAGACGCGTCAACGACAACACAATGGTCAGCCAACAGCGTGCGATATTGTGCATAGGACCCAATCATCGTCAGGTTGGCCACGCGCTGCCCGACAGTCGGTGAGGCGATACCCGGGCCGACCTTGACAACTTCACCTACGAGGTCGTACCCAAGAACAAGCGGCGGCTTTTCCTTCAGGTCCGGGTATTGGCCCTTGCGCAGCATGACGTCGGTGAATTGGACGCTTGCGGCAAGTACTTTCACCAGCACCTCTCCTGCGCGCGGTTCGGGAACAGGTCGCTCAACGACGGCAAGACGGTCTGGTCCCCCGAAGTCCCGGAGCAATACGACATGCTGGGTTGCGGGAATAGCCATCTGTGCTCCTTGAAATTGGGTCGATGGCTTCATTGGAACGCCAACGAACTTGATCCGAAACATCGTATCGAGAAATTTTGCCGCGCGCGCCCGGCTTTCCTAAGCCTAAGCCCAAGCCCAAGCCCAAGCCCAAGCCCGTGACGCGTGATCATAGTAGCTTGCCCCACGCTCGTCGGTGACCAGGCTCGGCCTGGTCACCCGCGCGGGTAACTCAGTTTCGGATGCCAGTCGATTCCTCGACCGTCCGGGGTGAAATCGAACAGGTTCCAAAGCGGCCAGATCATATCGACGTGACGACCATCCTGCCCAGGATCAAACGGTGCGTAAAGTAACTCGGTGGAGTAGGCGTGGTAGATGTTGCCGGAGCGTCTCGTAAACACGTTGAGCGCCGGTATCTGCGCCCCCGTCTCGGTCTCGCCATGGTAGTCATGGTTGTAACTGTTGGTCGCCGACGACAACAGCCGGAGGTGTCGCCAGCCGCGCTCGCGCGCGAATGTGCGAATCCGCATCAGTGGCGATTTCGCCACGACCACCAGGTCCATGCGCTGCCGAGCGTGAGGCGCTGTGCCATCCAGGCTGTCGAGTATGGACGTGCATGAAGGGCACGCAGCCGCCATTTGTGGGCCGTACATAAAGCTATATACGGCAAGGCTGCCGTTCTGGCGGCTAAACAGGTCAGACAAGCGCACCCGCTGGACCGTTTTCGTGTCGGTGAGGTCCGTGGCGCCTTCCTCGAACTCATAGTCCTGCGCCAGCAGCCCGCCCAGCGGCAACTGCCGCCGCAGCGCAGCCACGCTTTCGATTTGCCGCCGCAGCGCAATCTCGGCTTCAAGCAAGCGGTTGCGCGCTTCGCGGTAATTTGCGCTTTCACCGGGAAAGCGCACGTTATGGAACGAAGGTGATGTTTGCTTTGTGGTCATGGCAGAGCTCCTTTCCAATTAGCGACGTTCGTATAGAACTATATACGCTGCGAACGCGTAGCACAAAGTCGCGCCACACGATTCGCGGGCAAAAAAATTGCCCCAACGGTGAGTGACGACCACGTCGCCAGGTTAATCTAGTGCCTTAGGACATTTCCGAACGCGACCTTGGACTTTTATCCGGAGTACGGGGCGCCACCCATAAGTTTTAAAATGCTGGCGGCGACTCTGGCTTTAGCTTGCAGGAAGTCGCCAAACTTTGAGGCCGCCGCTTACCAGAGCAAGATGACGGCCCGCGAGTGACTCAGCCATCGCGTCGGCGGTTTAGGTCAAGGACATTTTTCGGGTAATAATACCTGCTTCACGTCCGGAAAATAGGTGCCAAGATCGGGCAGGATAAAATGGTGTCTGATCTCAAATCCATCATTTTTGGCTCAAATGCTGGCGGCGCCGGGCGGGTCTAGCTGCCAAGCAACTTTGCCCAACTTGCAGTCGCGCCGCCGTCGACAAAACCTTGCCGCGTATGGTGCCGGCCCGTGTCCCGCGCTGTATAACCGTCGCCTAATGAGGCCCGACCACTCCAGGCGATCGCGCCGTGGTGGGGGATAGCGCCCGGCGCGATCAATTGCGCCTGCTGGAGGACGGTATGACGGCGGCTAACGATCTCGGTCTGACGGGCGCCTTGCCGGCCCGCGTCACCATCCACATCGATGGCCGCCGCAGCGGGCGCGGCATTGGCTGAAACCACCTTGGTTTCTGAGCGCGACCCTGTTCTGCGCCCGATTGGCTCACGTGTTGGCAGGCCCAGCCCACGGCGCCGTGATCCGCCAGGACCTGATCGGATGCAAAGCCTGGCATTGACAGCGCGGCCATTGCGCGGAGCGATCCGATGGCTGTCGCGCGCCCGCGTGGAAGATCCGGACCTGCGACCGGTCCTGGAAGTAGTCGCGGACGCGCTGACCGCGAATCTCGCAGCTAGCGACATCGGAAAACTCGATCGCACGCTTAACGACATGGCTAGCGATGAAGCAGAACTACGTTTTCCGCTTTCTCGACGCTTCGCTCGGCCATGCGCGCTCCAGTTAAGGCGACGTCGCCTTAACGCTGCTTGCGGCTTTTCGTTAAGTTCATCCGTAGTGAACTGCACGCGGACAGATTTCATGACCTCGAATGCATGGGCCAAAAGAAGGTACTTGGTTTCAGTATTGACACCCGAGCGTTGGACTAATTCGCTCAACCAAGTGTGCCCAATTTCCATTTTTTTTATTCGCGCTGTCGATTTTCCAGAAACGCGTGCTGCCGACGAGCAATCCAGTATCCCGCTTGACTATCACGAAAGGCATCACCGTTCCGGCCTGTCGCCCTTCCAATGCCGTCGCGATATACTTGGCGACGGTCTCAGGTCCCGGAATGACAGTTACCTTCATGTTCCACAATTGACCGTCTGCTGCGGCGTCCAACAGCGCCAACGCATGTTCCTGCCGAAGGGGATGGAGTTCAACTATTTTACCGACCAAAGTGGGTTGCTCAAATTGAGGGACCGGGTCGTTCATGACGTGTCAGCTTTCGTTTCAAGACTCTCGTCAGGGCCGCGAAACCATCCATCAAGTTGTCGCGCTGCTGGAATGACGGGACGGCAAGGTGGCGGCAGTCGTGCGCGCAACGACAATGGCTGCTCACGCAGCTTTGCTGCCGGTCCTGACCGAGCGCATGATGGAATCGACGCCCCCCGTTTTTTTACGGCATTGATCTCGCAGCTGCACCCGCGATGCGTCGCAAAATAGGCTCGGCAGCAGCGGGCCCCGCGCCAATGACATGTTCATTTTCGCTGATGCGCTTGCCGGTAGCGCCATCGACTAGCACCGGATCGACGTTTGCGCCGGTGCTAGCGTCAAGCAGCACGACGCTGGCCCCTTCCGGAGCGAAATGCTTGTTGCCCCAGGCCAGCAGCGCCAGCAGCACCGGACGGAAATCGTGGCCGCGCTGGGTCAGGCGGTATTCGTAGCGCGGCGGTTTTTCGCAGTACAGATGGCGCTCCAGCAAGCCTTCCTGGACCAGCGCGTTAAGCCGGCGCGTGAGCATGTTGGGGGCGATGTCCAAGCTTTTCTGGAATTCGTCGAAACGGGTCAGCCCGTAGAAGGCGTCGCGCAAGATCAGTATGCTCCACCATTCGCCAACCCGTTCCAGGCTGCGGGCGATGGGGCATTGCATGTTGCCGAAACTCTTGCGTTGCATGATGGATATCCTCTCCGTGTGCAAAAGACTTTCAATATGATAGCAACTATGGCCGCATTTGGGAGTAAATCCTCAAGCGGCGCCGGCAATTAGCCGCAACGCTTGAGGTAAGGCGCGAGCACACAGTCGGCCTCGGCGTTGCCGCGGCGCCGGGGAGACGGCGGGCGAGGTGCTTGACGGTACGCGCCTATGCGCTGCAGCACAAAGTCACCACTTGTCGTTTGTGGCTCTTTGCTGTTGAGATCGAACCGCTGATCAAAACGCTAAAGTCCGAGATAAGCGGGGCGACTCGCCACATAAATACGGACGCCTTTCACATAAACGTCCTTCGGTGCAATGGCCGACAAATCGAAAGAAGTTTGGTCGAAGGTATCAAAATGCCAGGTGAAATTTTTACCGTTGGCTGTGAATCGAACCGTTTCCCCGTTTGTGACGTTGACCCATTTGGTTGCCGCCGTCACACTGATCTGCCTGCCGGCGAAGTCGGTGGAAACAACTGCTCCGTAATCCGCATTCGTCCCACTCGCGCCCAAAGCGTAGGCACTGGATGGGAGGATGCCTAGCGAAAAGCTAAGTGGCAACATCAGAATAAATTTTTGCGTTAGTTTCAACATGGTATTACTCCTTTTCTTGATTTCTTTGACAGGCGGGCAGCATGATAGAGAGGCGGCTCCAGTGACAGTCGCGGCGAGTTCCACCGGCGGCCCATTGACGATGGCGCCGTCGTTGGTTGCCAGGGGTGTATGGGCCTCGCTCATGCGGATCGGAGCGAGGAAGCTGGTATCCGAAATGGCGCGGCCGGTATCGATGGGGGCCGGATCGAGGTCGCTGACGACCTTGGCGAGCCCGGCATTGTTCATTCGCACCGAGCCATCCCGGTATTTTGCGGCGGCGGCAACGTTGGCGCTCCTGGTGGCGCCGAACTTGACGGCGATTACGCTTGGCAGCTTGCTGCTGGCCGGGTCGCGCACGCCGGCGTAGACCTGGCTGGCGCCGCGGGCCAGCAATTCATACACGGGGGCGAGGCCAAGGCCGCGCTTGGCGCCGGGGACGAAGGCGATCGGGTCTTTGATTTTCATGATGTGTTTCCTTTCTTTCAGTTGAGGTGGTAAATAATAGTGGGGTACAACATCGGGATTAATGGGCATCGGCGGACGGCGCCTTGGCAGGCGCGCCCTTGTGCATCAGGGGCACCATTGCGGTGGCGATGATGAAGCAGACCATGAGCGCCAGGAAAGTGTCGGCAAAGGTGAGCGTCAGTGCTTCACGGTAGGTAAGGTTCCACAGCTGCCGCAGCGCGCCGGACTCGTTCAACCCCTGATCGCCACCCCAGGTTGCCAGATTGCTGGCGACGCCTTGCAACAGCGAGTTGGTCGCATCGTTGCTGCGGGTAAGGTGCTCGGCCAAGCGATAGAAGTGCAAATTGGTGCGATCGTTCAAGATGGTGGCGCAGACCGCGATCCCGATGGCGCCGCCGAGGTTGCGCATCAGGTTGAACAAGCCGGATGCCAGTCTGAGCCGCTCCATGGCCAGTCCGCCCAGCGTGAGTGTGACGATAGGCGGCACCGCGAACTGCTGCCCCATCCCGCGCAACGCCTGCGGCAGCATCAGTTCGGCGCCGCTCCAGTCGTGGGTGATGGGCGAGAATTGCCACATCGACAGCGCGAAGCAGCCCAGCCCGAACATCATCAGCCAGCGCAAGTCGACCCGGTTTGCGAAGAAAGAATAAACCGGGATCGACAGGATCTGAAACACTCCGGTGGAAAACACCGCGCTCCCGATTTCCAAGGCGCTGTAACCGCGCACCCGGCCTAGGAACACCGGTGTCAGATAGATGGTGGCGAAGATGCCGACGCCGGTAATGAAGGAGAAGAAGCAGCCCAGCGCGAAATTGCGGTCCTTGAGCGCGCGCAAGTCGACCACCGGGAATTTGTAACTGAGACTGCGCCACACGAACAGGACGCTGGCGACGCCTGAAATCCAGGCCGTCGTGACGATCACCGGGTCGCCCAGCCAATCTAGGCGGGGGCCTTCTTCCAGCGTGTATTCCAGGCAACCTAGAAACAAGGCCATCAGCGCCATGCCCGGGTAGTCGGCATGGCGCAATAGCGACCAGTCGGCGCGATCGACCTTGACCAAAATGGGCACGGCGATGGTGACGAAGATGCCCGGCACGAGGTTGATGAAAAACAGCCAGTGCCAGGAATAGTTATCGGTAATCCAGCCGCCGACGCAAGGGCCGAGCGTGGGCGCCAGCGAGGCGATGGCGCCGATGGTCGCCGCCGCGATGACGCGCTGCGAGCCAGAGAAAAAGGCAAACGCGGTGGTAAATACCAGCGGAATCATCGATCCGCCGAGAAAGCCTTGCAGCGCCCGGAACAGGATCATGCTCTGGATATTCCAGGCCATGCCGCACAACAGGCTGGTGAGTGTGAACCCTGCGGCAGAAACGCAGAACAACCAGCGCGTGGACATGACACGCGACATCCAGCCTGACAAGGGGATTACGATGATCTCGGCTATCAGGTAACTGGTTTGGACCCAGACTGTCTCGTCGGCGCCGGACGACAAGCCACCGCCGATCTCGCGCAAGGAGGCCGAGACGATCTGGATGTCAATTAGTGCGATGAACATACCGACGCACATCGTGGCGAAGGCGAACACCTTAGCCGCCATCGTCATGTCGGCCGGCTGGATCAGCAAGAGCGGCGCCCGGGCAACGGCGACAACGCTCATGGCTACTGACTCCTCGTGCTGCGGGCATCCACTTCGGCAACCACCGACAAGCCGGGACGCAACGTACCCAGAACGCCGTCGGCATCGTCAAGCGCGATGCGCACCGGTACGCGCTGCACGATCTTGGTGAAATTGCCGGTGGCGTTTTCCGGTGGCAACACGCTAAATTGGGCGCCAGTGGCCGGCGCCATGCTGGCGACGTGGCCATGGAAGCGGCGGCCGGGCAACACATCGGCCTCGATCGTGGCGGGCAGGCCGGGGCGGAGCTTGGCGAGCTGGCTTTCCTTGAAGTTGGCATCGACCCACAGTCCGCGGGCAGGCACGATCGACATCATATGGGTGCCGGGCGCCGCGTAGGCGCCGTTGTGTGCATAACGGTTGCCTATGGTGCCGTCGATCGGGGCCCGCAGTTCCGTGTAGCCGAGGTTTAGTTTCGCGATATCGCGCTCGGCGACGGCTTGCGTGAGCGCTGCGCCGGCTTGCTGGCGGCGCGTCGCGATCACGTCCAGTTCGCGTTCTGTCGCCACTTGCACGGCTTGCGCCTTTTGGCCGTTGGCTAGCGCCTGCTTGTAACCGGCATCGGCCTGTTGTGCGCTTTGCACGGACACGGCGGCCTTGGCAGACAGACTCTGATAACGCTGTGCATCGTCGTGCGAACGCGCTGTCTCGGCCGAGGTCGCGACGACGCCCGCCTTGGCCTGTGCAATCACCGCTTGTTGCAAGCTGCGTGTCGCATCCAGGTTGGCGAGCAGGGCTTGTTGCGCTGCCACCGCGCCTTCCGCTTTTTCCAGCGCGGCCCGATAATCGCGGTCATCGAGTTTCACCAGCAAATCTCCCGCATGGACGACCTGGTTGTCGGTCACCGCGGCCGAGATGATATAGCCCGGCACCTTGGGGCTGATCACGGTGATATCGGCGCCGACATAAGCGTCTTCGGTGTTTTCCATGAAACGGCCGTTATTCCACCAATGCCAGCCGTAGGCGGCAGATCCGAGGCCGACGGCGATGGCAACGCAGATGGTGACCCGCATCCTGCCGCTCAGCTTATTGCGTTTTGCCGACACGGCCCACGCGCCTGGTTCAGTTACCGCATTCGTCATGGCGACTACTCCTTAAATAAGTCCACTGGCTGTGGATAGGTTGAAAAGAATTCTTCAGATGCAGGCCAGCTCGGGTCGGTCGGATAGTTGGATCAAGTATTGCGTCTCGAAAATGCACTTGTACAACTTGGAGAGCCTCTTAAAAAACAACTTGCTTTCATCATGATAGTTACTATACACTAGTGACTAGCGTAATGCAAGTTACGTTCTAAATTTTTTTCAGCACGAGAGTAAAAGGAGCAAACCATGGCTAGCAACCCAGCAGCACCATTGGAGAACCTGAAATATCTGGACGATTTGCAGGTAGGAGAACGCTTCATTAGCGCTACCCATACTTTGGATGCGGCGCAGATCAAGGCCTTTGCCAGCCAATTCGATCCGCAGCCTTTCCACTTGGATGAGCTTGCAGCGCAAGATACGCTGTTCGGTGCACTGGCAGCGAGCGGCTGGCACACGGCGGCGCTAACGATGAAATTGTTGGTGAGCGGCCCGTTGCGCCTGGTAAACGGTGTGATTGGCGCCGCAGTGGAAGTCAGTTGGCCCAGGCCAACCCGGCCGGGCGACGTATTGCATGTGGAAAGCGAGATCGTCGCGCTCGCGCCGTCGCGCTCCCGGCCCGCTCAAGGCATCGCCACCTTGCGCAATGAGACGCTAAATCAACACGGGCAAGTAGTGCAAAAGATGGTGGCAAAGCTGCTGGTCCAGCGCCATCCGGCTGCAAGCGCTGCCGCGGCCTTCGAACCGGCAGTGTCAGGCCAACCTTCAGATTCAAGGAACTCATCATGAAAACCGGAAAAACCATCATGCCTGCGCTCAAGGCACGCCTGCCGACCGCGCTGCTCGGCATGGCATTATCGCTGGCGCTCTCTGCCTGCGCCGTCGGCCCCGTCTACGTAAAGCCCGCCTCGACCATGCCGCAGGCCTTTCACCATGCCGGGCTAACAACCACGGCCGCGCCACTCGCGCTAGATACCTGGTGGATCCATTTCAATGATCCGGCGCTGACTCGCATCGTCGAGCGCGTGCTCGCCCAAAATCTCGACCTGGCCGCCGCCGTCGCCCGGGTTGACCAAGCGCGCGCCGTGGCGCATCTGGCGAGTGCGGCGCTGCTGCCGATCGGCAGCGCCAACGCCCAGGCAGTCGACCAGCAGCAGTCGCTGCAAAGCCCACTTGGCGCGCTGGCCAGCCGAGAGCCAGGCTACGACCGCAACGCAACGCTGTATAGCGCCGCGGTCGGCGCCAGTTGGGAAATCGATCTGGCGGGAGGCTTGCACAGCGGCTTCGAAGCCGATACCGCCGCGGCGCAGGCGGCACAGGCAGACCGGCTGGGAGTGCGCGTGTCGGTCGCCGCTGAAGCTGCCGATGCGTATTTCAGAGTACGCGGCGCCCAGACGCGCATGGTTTTGGCGGCGGACCAGATTAAGGCCGACAGCGACTTGCTCGAGCTAGTCAACCTGCGTTTGAAGGAAGGCATGTCGACCCAGCGCGAGCAAGCCCAGGCCGAGGCGCGCATGGCTCAAGTCAAGGCCACCATCCCGCCGCTGCGGGCGGAGCGGGAGCTCCAGCTAAACCGGCTCGACGTGCTGATGGGCGCCCAACCGGGCACCTACGCGGCGGAACTTGCCACCCCTGCGGCCGCCGCCACGCTGCCGGCGCTGGCCGTGACGCTCAAACCGGAAGAATTGTTGCGCCGCCGACCGGACGTGATTGCAGCCGAACGTCGCCTGGCCGCATCCAACGCCCGTATTGGGGTAGCGACGGCTGAGTACTACCCCAAGTTATCGCTGTCGGCACTGCTGGGCTTTGAAAGCATGAGCAGCGCGACGCCGTCGGCCGCCAGCTTCCAGCCGCTGGCACTAATCGGCTTGCGCTGGCGCCTGTTCGATTTCGGTCGGGTCGATGCTGAAGTGGCACATGCCAAGGGCGCCCATGCCGAAGCGCTGGCGCGCTACCGGCTATCGATGCTGCGGGCGACCGAGGATGTGGAAAACGCGCTGGTGATGCAATCCGAGCTTGATGCCGAGCGCCGCGAATTGATCCGTGAAGTCGATGCCGATGTGCGCGCGCGGGATTCTTCTGAAGAAGCCTACAAGGGCGGCGCCACCAGCTTGATGGAAGTGCTAGAGCAAGACCGGCAGTTGCTGGCCGCGCGTGATCAACTGGCGCGCGCGCAAACCGGCAGCGGCCGCGCTATCGTCGCGACATTCCGCGCTTTGGGTGGTGGATGGTAGCGCCTTATGCAATTGGCATCACGTCTGGCCAATTCAAGCGTCAAAGCAGCGCCGACTTGAAAGCCGAAGCTATCGTGAAATGAATTTAGAGTGCTCAGATGGCGGTAGCCAGAATTGGTTACCCGCAGTCGGCCCTAGAACTGGCGCCGGCTCCGCACGGCTCTGAAAGGCATGATTGGAGAGCCGGTTGCGCGCCCGGCTCCCGGCCCCGGCATGATTGGCTTGTCGCTGCAGACAAACTGTTCCGCGTTATTTGGCAAGCATCTGGCCGACGTCGCCCGCTCCGGCCCACTTCCATGATTTCACCAACATCGGCGGGTATGCGCCGGAACGCCAATACCTATGGCGGCGCCGACGCCCGCCACTTGCCGCTCCTGCGCGCTAAGGCGAAGTGAAAGTCACCGTGCGCAGCGTCGCCCAATTCGAAGCGACACGCCTATGGCGGGCGCCGCTTCCCTTGAGCGCACTTTCGCGCGATCGACCGTCCAGACACTGCAGTTTCAAGCAGTGACCGGATGCCACAACCTGTCTGCCGGCCAGTCTCTTCGAGGCGCCAAATAACGTCATTCGCCAAACAGGAGCGGCGCTAACGCCAGCCGAAACGCCGCCACCAGTGCAGCCTCGTTTAGCGCCGGATTGTACAGCGCACGCGTGGGCAAACCCTGGAACATGCAAATGATGGCTTCGACACGGCCATCGAGCGTGGCCATGTCGGTCTCTAGGCCGCGCGCCGCACGGCCTTTCGCCACAATGCTTCGCAGCTGAGAGCGCGAATAGCAGTCGGCGTCCCGCACCAGCGCGGCGATCTTGGGGTTGCGCGAAGCTTCTGCCGATATTTCCAGTGGCAGCTTCCAGATGCCGGGATGGAGATCGGCATGCACACTCTTTTCGATATCATCTAAGATCGCTTGCAGCGGATCCTCGCACTGCTCCAGGTTGCCCATCAGGTTCGTGACACGTTCCATGTTGTGTTGCACGAACGCGGCAATGATCGCATCCTTGCTGTCAAAATAATTGTAGATGTGGCCTGCGCTCATGCCGGCCGCCTTCGAAATTTCGGCCATGCTGGCGCCGTGAAAACCGCTGCTGCCAAAACAGATTTCCGCAGCGTCCAACACCTGTTTGCGCCGGCTTGACGCACGTTCCTGGTCCGGATGTTTCTTTTCAGTGAAACTCATCAGATTTGCTCCGAGAAAGCTTGGCCCGCGGGCAGGGGAGTGAAAAAAGCCGTGCGCGCCGCACTGGCGGCTTTTCGTTGAGGCGCCGCGCTGTCGTGCCGCGCGTAAACCGATCAACATGATCCTCGCCTAGCGCTAGGTGAAAACGCAAAGCGGGGCGCCGGATCAGCAAAGCGGCGCGGTAGACGGCTCCCGCTTTTCCCAAGACGGGAAAGGCAACTGTTCCTCGCATAGCGTGGCCGCCCGCAAAGTGGCGCCCGGCTGCGCGCGCCAGCTGGTTTGCGCAGCCCCCGCGTGGCCCAGATCGAGGCCGAAAAGCAGCGCCGAGCTTGGAATTTGAACTTGTTCGGATTGTGCCTATATGCATGATCGTGACGTGTATGCCGCAATGAGTATTTTGAAAAAGTTTAGCTTGCCCGTCGGACATGACAAGCAGGCAGTGGAAATTCCCATCCTGAGCGGCGCCGGGCATAAAATTTCCTCGAACGGGGGAAAACGTCCGGCCAGCCGCAGATACCGTCCTATTTGGCGCCCGTTGCCGATGCCAAAACAGCGCCGTCCTGTTGCCAGCCGCCGCCCAAGACCTTGTACACGGTCACCAGATTAGTTAATTCCGACAGCTGCGCCGTGATCAGGTTTTGCTGCGCAGCATACAAGGCGCGCTGGGAAATCAAGGCGTTCAGATACGAATCGGCGCCCTGCTTATACCTCGCGTCGTACACGCGGTAGCTTTTTAAAGAGGCGGCAACCAGCGCCTGCTGCGAGGCTAGGCGCAGCTCTAGCGTGCCGCGCTGTGCCAATGCATCGGACACTTCGCGAAACGCAATCTGGATCGCTTTTTCGTAGCTTGCCACCAAAATAGCGCGATCGACCTTGGCAATTGCCAGGTTGGCGCGGTTCACGCCGCCGTCAAAGATGGGGAGATTGATTTGCGGAATGAAGCTCCAAGCCATTGAGCCACTCTTGAACAGGCCGGCCAAATTGGCGCTTGCCGTGCCAACTGCCGTGGTCAAGGAAATGCTCGGGAAAAATGCGGCGCGGGCCGCACCGATATTGGCATTGGCCGCGCGCAAGGAGCGCTCCGCCTCGCGCACGTCGGGGCGGCGCTGCAGCAGGTCCGATGGCAGGCCGGCTGGAATTTCCGTCAGCTTGGTCACGGAGATTGACGGGCCTGACGGCAGCAAAGCGGCCGGCACCGGGGCGCCAACCACTAGGGCTAGCCCATTCTGGTCGAGCGCCACCGCGGTGGTGTAAAACGCAACGTCGAAACGGGCCGCTTCAACGCTGGTTTGCGCCTCATACATGTCAAGGCCAGAGGTGACGCCGGCACGAAAGCGGCGCTGACTCAGCTCGTACGTCACTTGCTGGCTCTGGAGCGTACTTTGCGCCAGAGCCAGGCGTTCCTGATCGGCCACCAGGGTCAAATAATCGCTGGCGACTTCGGCCACCAAACCGATCTGCTGGGCGCGGCGGGCCTCTTCCGTGCCGAGGTATTGTTGCAGCGCTGCTTCGGACAAGTTGCGCACGCGCCCAAAAAAGTCGAGTTCGTATGCCGCCACGCCCAAGCCGACGCTGTACTCGCGCGTGGTTTGGGTCGCGCCGATCGGGGTCAACGTGGCCGGAGTGTGCGCCGCCGATTCGCTCGCGCCCGCTGAAATGTGGGGCACCAGTGCGGCCCGTTCGATGCCGTACTGGGCCCGCGCCTTTTCGATATTTAGCGTCGACACGCGCAAGTCGCGGTTGTTGGCCAGCGCCAGCCCGATCACTTCGCGCAAGCTCGCGTCGGCAAAGAAATCGCGCCACCGGATGTCCGCGGCCGGCACCGTATTGTCCGCCACGGCCTCCGCCTTGTACGACGGCCCGCTCGGCCATGTGGCAGCCACCGGAGACGGCGGACGCTCATATACCGGTGCCAGGCTGCATCCGCCTAGCGCCAGACTGAGCGCCAACGGCAGCAGCGGCGCTATCATCGCTTTTTTCATCCTATTGTCTCCAAATTAACTGTTGCTGTTGGCAGCCTGTTCTCGCTCTTTTTGAAGTAGCCGCGAACCAGCACGAAGAACACGGGCACAAAGAAAATTCCGAGGAAGGTCGAGGTCAGCATCCCGCCCAGGACACCGACACCGATCGCGTTCTGGCTGCCAGAACCGGCGCCGCTGCTAATTGCCAGCGGCAACACGCCGAGGCCGAAAGCAATCGACGTCATCAGGATTGGGCGCAACCGCAGATGCACCGCCTGCAAGGTCGCCTCCTTCAGTTCGACACCACGATCTTGCAGTTCCTTGGCGAACTCCACGATCAGGATCGCGTTTTTCGCGGCCAGGCCAACCACCGTCAGCAACGCGACTTGAAAATAGACATCGTTTGCTAGGCCGAATACGAAACTTCCCAGCACCGTGCCGATCACGCCCAGCGGCACCACCAGCAGCACCGAGAATGGAATCGACCAACTCTCGTACAGCGCGGCCAGGCACAGGAATACGACGAGCAAGGAGATCGCATACAACTGCGGCGTTTGCGAGCCAGACTGGCGCTCCTCGAGCGACACGCCGGTCCATTCGTAGCCGATGCCAGGGGGCAATTGGGCGGCTAATTTTTCCACCTCCGCCATGGCGTCGCCCGAGCTTTTGCCCGGCGCCGGCATGCCCAGTACCTCAATTGACGAGCGCCCGTTGTAGCGTTCCAGGCGCGGCGACGCATACACCCATGCGCCGGAGGTAAAGGACGAGAATGGCACCATGGCGCCGCCGCCATTGCGCACGAACCATTTGCCCATGTCCTCGGGCGCCATGCGCGATTCAGGCTGGCCTTGCATGAAGACCTTTTTGACGCGGCCGCGGTCGATGAAATCGTTGACGTAAGCGCCGCCCCAGGCCGTGCTAAGGACCGTGTTGACGTCAAGCAGCGACAAGCCCAGTGCCGTCGCTTTTTCCTGGTCGATCGTCACCTTGTATTGCGGCGTATCATCCTGGCCATTGGCCCGCACGGCGCTAAGGAGCGGACTTTTCGATGCCATGCCGAGCAGTTGGTCGCGGGCCGCCGTCAAGGCGGCGTGTCCGAGGCCAGCCTGGTCCTCCAGCTGCAGGTCGAAGCCGGTGGCATTACCCAGTTCCATCACGGCCGGCGGCGCGAAAGCAAACACCATCGCGTCCCTCATTTTGGAGAAAACGCCCATGGCCCGGTCGACGATGGCCGGGGCGTGCAGGGCCTTGCTTTTGCGCAGGTCCCAATCTTTCAATCTGACAAATGCGATGCCGGCGCTTTGGCCCCGGCCGCCGAAGCTAAAGCCGGCCACCGAAAATACGGAAGCGACGGCATCTTTCTCATCGACCAGAAAATGTTGTTCGACGGTTTCAATTGCCTTCAAAGTGCGCTGTTGCGTCGCGCCCGTGGGCAATTGGATCTGGGTAAACAAGATGCCTTGGTCCTCCACCGGCAGAAACGAGGTGGGCAAACGGGCGAACGCCATTGCCAGGGCCGCCAGCAGCAAAGCGTATAGCACCATCGAACGGCCGCCACGCCGGATCAAGCGGCCAACCCAGCCCTGATAGCGCCGGCTGCTGCTGTCGAAAGCGCGGTTGAACCAGCCAAAGAAGCCGCGCCGGCTGGCGTGATGGCCTTTTGCCACCGGCTGCAAGAAAGTGGCGCACAAGGCCGGCGTAAACACCATTGCCACAATGATCGACAGCACCATCGCCGACACGATCGTGATCGAGAACTGGCGGTAGATCACGCCAGTCGAGCCGCTAAAGAAAGCCATCGGCACAAACACGGCCGAGAGCACCATCGCGATGCCAACCAAAGCTCCCGTAATCTGGCTCATGGATTTGCGGGTCGCCTCGATCGGCGACAGGCCCTCTTCGCTCATGACGCGTTCGACGTTTTCAACCACCACAATCGCATCATCGACCAGGAGGCCGATCGCCAGCACCATCGCAAACATGGTCAAGGTGTTGATCGAATAACCAAGCGCCGACAGGATGCCAAAAGTTCCCAGCAACACGACCGGGACGGCCAAGGTGGGAATCAAGGTGGCGCGGAAGTTCTGCAGGAAAAGATACATCACCAAAAACACCAGCAAGATGGCTTCGGCCAGCGTTTTTACCACTTCCTCGATCGACAGTTTCACGAACGGCGTGGTGTCGAAGGCGGCCAGCGCCTTCATGCCAGCCGGGAATTGCTTGCTCAACTGTTCTATCTTTGCGTTGACCTTGGCCGCGGTGGCGAGCGCATTGGCGCCGGGCGCCAGCTTGATCGCCAAGCCGGCTGCGGGCTTGCCGTTGAGGCGCGCCACGATGTCATAATTCTCGCTGCCCAGTTCCAGGCGCGCCACGTCTTTCAGCTGCACTATCGCGCCATTGCTGGTCGTCTTTAGCAAGACGGCGCCAAATTGTTCCACGTTCTGCAGGCGGCTTTGCGCCGAGACGGTGGCGTTCAACTGCTGCCCCGCCACGGCGGGCACGCCGCCCAGTTCGCCGGCCGACACTTCCGTGTTCTGCGCCGTAATGGCAGCGGTCACATCGGCCGTGGTCAGCTGGTAGCTTTGCAGCTTGGCCGGATCGAGCCAGATCCGCATCGCGTATTGGGCACCGAACAGGGTCACTTCACCCACGCCGTCAACCCGACTGACCGGATCGACGACGCTGGCCGCGACATAATCGCCCAGATCGGCCTGCTTCATACTGCCGTTTTCGGACACGAAACCAATCACCATCAAGAAGTTTTTAGTGGCTTTCGAGACCACCAGCCCTTGCTTTGTCACTTCGGCGGGCAATAATGGCGTAGCCAGTTGCAATTTGTTTTGCACTTGCACTTGGGCGATATCAGGATTGGTGCTGTTGGAAAATGTCAGCGTAATGGTGATGTGGCCGGTCGAATCGCTGGTCGATGCCATATAACGCAAGCCGTCGATGCCGATCATCTTTTGTTCGATGACTTGGACCACGGCATCTTCGACGGTCTTGGCCGATGCGCCCAGATAGGTGCCGACGATCGAAATCGACGGCGCCGCAATGGCCGGATATTGCGAAACAGGCAAACCCAAGATCGCAATCACGCCCGCGAGCATGATGACAATCGCGACCACCCAGGCGAAAATTGGGCGATCAATAAAAAAACGTGACATGTAAAATCTCCTGAATTAGGGCAGGTTTAAATAGATGATGCATTTAGGTCGCCATGGCGGGCTGCGCGGCAACGTTTTCTGCCCGCAGTGCGGCTACGTCAGCAGTGCGCCGGCGAGGGGGCGGAAAAAATGCAAAAATTATTTATGAACCTGTCCGTCGTGGGCGTTTGGGGTCGCGGCGGCAAGAGCTGCGGTCGCGCCCGGGCCTGTTTTTGCGATAACGGCGAGGGCGCCTGGCTTGACTTTTTGCAGCCCTTCAACAATCACGCGGTCCCCTTCAGCTAGGCCCGACGTGACCAGCCATTTGTCGCCGATGGTGCTGCTGGTGGTCAAGATGCGCTGCTCGACCCTGCCGTTACGATTTAAAATCAAAGCGGTGGCTTGCCCTTTTTGGTTGCGCGTGACGCCCTGCTGCGGCACCACGATGGCTTTGTCGTTGACGCCGCTTTGGACCACCGCACGCACATACATGCCGGGCAGTAAGTCGAGTTTCTGGTTCCGGAACAGTGCGCGCAGGCCCACGTTGCCGGTGCTCGGATCAACGCTGACGTCGGCAAACTGTAGTTTGCCGGACTCGGCGTATAAGCTGCCGTCGGCCAGCAGCAAACTCACCTTGGCCTGGCCGCCCTTGGCTTTTGTCAGATTGCCATTTTCCATCTCCCGCTTCAGGCGCAACAAATCGTTGCTCGATTCCGTGATGTCAACATAAATCGGATCGAGCTGCTGCACCGTGGCCAGGGGCGTGGCTTGGCCGGCTGTGACCAGTGCGCCCGGCGTCACGCTGGAACGACTGATGCGGCCGCTGATCGGCGCGTTCACCTTGGTATATTTCAAATTGATATTGGCCGCGTCCAGCGCGGCCGCGGCCGACTCAATATCCGCCTTGGCTTGCTCGTTGGCAGCAACGGCGTCGTCGTAATCTTGGCGACTGACCCCTTCGATGGCGACCAGCTCCTTGTAGCGCCCCACTTTCGGCTGGCTCGTTAGTAAGTTGGCCCGGGCCTTGGTCAGTGCCGCCCTCGCTAAGTTATAGGCCGCCTGGTAGCTGGCGGCATCGATCTGGTACAGCGAGCTGCCCGCGATCACGTCGCTGCCTTCGATAAACAAGCGTTTCTGGATCAGGCCGCCCACTTGCGGGCGCACTTCGGCCACCTGGTAAGGGGAGGTGCGACCCGGCAGTTCGGTCGTGATTGCCAATGGCTGGGGTGTGACCGTAAAGACCGTCACCTCCGGCGCCGGCGCCGACGCCGGGGTCGCCGTCGATTTGTTACAGGCGGCAATGATAGCTGTGCTGCAGATGAGGGCGATCGCCCCGGCCGACTTGATCGACGGCAGGAAGGAAGTTGGTTCCATCAGGGACTTTCTAAATAAGTAGGTGAAGCCGCAAAGAAGCTTAATAAATCTAGTATGAACGATCATTCTAATTATATCAAGAATTTTTCTGGACCCCTGCGTAGGTCGTGCGCCAGGTGTTGCCGATGAATTCGGCCACCTCCGTCAAAGCGCCCAGGCAAGCTGAGGACGCGCGATCTTTGATGCCATCGATATCTCCACCATCAAGGGCCTGCGCGACCGCCGCATGGCACGGCAACAATGAGGTTCGATGTCTACTCGATCAACTCGTCAACGAAACTGGCCGTGACATTGAGATCGCCCGACTTTTGCGCGCTTGGTCTAGCAATAGCCACTGGGACGGCTTGTATTTCAGCGTATGCTCCAGGCACTGAAAAACAAAATGGCGATTTTCACTGCGCTAGCCATAGGCACGCAGAGCGGACAATGCAGCCGCATGGGCAACATTGTAGGCGAGGTCAAAACGACTTTCCAAAGCGAGAGTCGCTTGTCTGCATCTCGTCTTGTAAACAAACGGATGCCGAGCGTAATAAACCGGCCCCTTCCCTCGCGTCAGGCGGCTCAGCCTTCAGCTTGCCAATTCGCGCCGGATTCTCCAGCGCTGCCGAGTCGAGCGATGTCATGTTGAGCTCCTGCCACAAAGATTTTGGGCCGCAAGTTGGCAAGTGATCGATACGGCAAGGTTGACGTTCTCGCCAATAACGCCGGCATTGGTCCGATCTCCCCCTCTCGACGAATTACGCGTAGAGGATTGGGAATGATCGACGTCAACATAAAAGGTGTGTTATACGGCATCGCCTCCGCGCTGCGTTATTTCGCTCGCAGGGTTTTGGGCACTTCATCAACACTGCTTCTACCGCAGCATATCGGCTTGTCCCGAATATGGCGGTCTATGCCGGCACGAAGACCGCCGTGCGCGCCATCTCCAAGGGCTTGCGCCAAGAGGCGGGCGAAAAGCTGCGCGTTACGGTCATTTTACCTGGCTTCACTTTGACGAATTTCGCCGAATCTATGACAAATCCGGAGGCGAAAGCGCAGATCGTCGCGTCAATGGAGAAGTTTGCGATGTCGCCGGATGCGATCGCACGCGCGATTGCGTTCGCGATCGAGCAACCAGCGGATGTTGACGTTGGGAGATTATTGTCCGGCCCACCGCGCAGGCGTAACGCCACGTCTCGGAAGCCCGGCTAAGGACGCGCATTACCGAATTGGCTCAATGACGGCGTGGTTCAACCCAAGGTAACAGATGAAGCGGGGTTTGGTGTAGTTGAGCGATACTGTTGCCCCTCAATTTGAACCGTGGCCATGCGTGAATCCATCCGCTTTTCCGCCAGCGAAGCTGGCCGAAGTTGAACGAAAGAACCTGGCCACTCTGGCGTTGGCTGAAACGACAACGGTCAGCGAGCTGGCCGACCAGCACAGCGTGAGCCGCAAGTTCGTCCGCCAACAGGCAAACAAGGCCAAGGTCGCTTTGGACGAGGTCCTCGCGCCAAGCGGCCGCGCGGCAGGCCGGCGCAATCAACCGCGGCCAGGATCTGTAGGCAATTCGTGTCGGCTTGAACGGCGAAATTTTTCAGGGTTCCGAGTCCGTGCTCCGGGGCGGCAAGCCCTGTCACGGCGACGTATTCCACATCAACGTCCTGGCCGGCATGCCCGCTTGTCGCGACTTTCATACAGGAATTCCCCCATAACCATGTGGGGTGGCGCACAGAAGGCCTGCTAGTTGGTGACGTATAAGTGTCTTTTAACATACCGTAAAAGGGAGGTGTCCCATGAATTTTAATCGCGTCTTCATTCCTTTGTTAAGGAGGCTAGCATGACACTGCCAAACAAGACTGAACACCGGGGCATCGTCGATACCCACCGGCACCCGATGGGGCCCAAGATGCAAGCCAAGATGGCGGAGCGAGGCCTGTACGACCCGAAACAAGGATTCCCGCAGACCAACGCTCAGGACTTGATCTGCTATCGCGAGTGTTTCGATCTGGACTACGCCATGCCCAAGCAGCGCGAGGGCGGCGTCACGCTCAGCCTTATCACCAATGGCGGCGAGGTGGACTGGATTGCGCGGGATCTGCTTCAAGTTAGCACGGGCGATGCCCTCAAGTTCTTGAACGACGAATATCTGGAGATAAGGGATCGCTTTCCCGGCGAATTCGCACTGACGGCCAACGCACACGCGCTCGAGGAGAGCTGTCGACCGATCGTCGAGGAGATGATCAGCCAGGGGGGCGCCAAGGCGATTGCGGTTTCGTCCAGCTACGGCGACGGCGCGGAACGCGCTTTCCTCGACAGCCCCAAGGCGGAATGGCTGTGGGAGTTTGCAGCAGCGAATGACATCGTGGTGCACATCCATCCGCCGATGCTGTCGATCGGGCACGAGTCGCTCATGCAATACCGCCTCAACGAGGCGGTCGGCCGTCCCTTCGATTCGACCGTCAACGGTGCCCGGATGATCGCCTCCGGCGTGTTCGATCGCCACCCGAAGTTGCAAGTGCTGATCGTCCACATGGGCGGTGAACTCGCGTCGATCCTTGGACGCCTCGAATTCAATTGGCACCTCAACTACCAAGGGATTTCCAACCCGCCGGCCGGCAGGCCTTACACGAACAAGCGGTCGCCATCTGACTACTTCAGGACCAACATCTTGGTCGACTGCATGGGGTTCAACCCCATTGGACTGCGAGCCGCGGTCGAGATGTGCGGTGTGGACCGAGTGGTATTCGGCTCCGACTTCGGTCCGGTGCCATACGGGATTAAAGAGCACGTGCAGATCGTCGAAGACGTGCTTCCGAGTCCGGCTGAGCGCGAACTGGTGTTCTGGAAGACAAGCAACAAAATATTCCGCCTGGGCCTATCCGAGACGGATCTCATCCCCTCGAGGGAGTAACTGATCCCGACAAGGCCACCTGACAATCAAGTTGCGTAAAGGTTAGGGCTCTTGTAAGCGTTTAGGGGGGCGCGTGCGGCGCGCATAGATGTTACTTGCGGCGCTTGATCTCGGTTAGGGCCTCGTCGATCACGATGTTGTCGGCGACGGCTCTTCCGAGGCCGGTGTTCAGTTTGTGTAGCAAATCAGCTGCACTTTTCGTTACCAGAGAAGAGCCACGCCAACGGCGACCAACGCCACCCTTGCAAATCCATGGAACGATCGGCGGAATGGGGACCTGAGCCAAACGCTGAAGATCATTGACGTTGGCTTTGTTGCGCATGCTGCGCCCATAATCGGCGTGGGGAAAGACGAAATTCGCGTCCGTGAGCGGCTTAAAGCATAGGTTACTGGGATCCATGCAATCTTTATGGACCTTACGTTCGCGATTGAGGTCGGACCGATTACCGGTGGCGATTACATCGCCGTGCGGTGGCGTGCGAAGGGTACCTATGGTGGCGGCTTTCCTGGTCACGCCGAGACAGCGATTGGCCGGAAAGTCAATTGCACGGTACCGACACGTTGCGCATTGCGCAAGGCAAGGTCGTTGAGTATTGGGCAAACGCTGACAGTCTGCTTTTCGTTTAGCAACTAGGATGAAGCGGGGGGTTTGGTGCAGTTGAGATACTGTTACCTTGGTTTGAACCACGCCTTTGAAAGGCTTGAGCTGCGTGCTGGAAAACCCGCATGCTCGGTTCTCAGCGTACGAGGTAATAACCTGGTACGCCTACCCGACCCAGGGTGGGTCAGATTTTAAGTGGCGCCAACATGGCAAACGCGCAAAGTTCGGTGGCCGTCTACAGCAGCGTCGATGCTGGCTTCATGAAGAAAACCGATGCCATCCTGGCGATCGGCAAACGCGACAACAACAAGCTTGGCTTTAACTATGTCGAAGACCTAGGCGGCGGCCTGAAAGCGTTGCCCAACTGGGACTCCGCTATGAGCGCGACACCGGCTCGGTGGAGAGCAACTCGGGTCCGCTGTTCCAGGGCCGGAGCAGAGTCGCCCTGTAAGGGGCATTTGGTATGGCGAGAGCCATATTTGTGTCGGGAAATCGGCATAGATACTCAATCGGGCGGAACAGATCTCGGAAAAATCACTGAAAATATTTGCCCGGATACCGCGCCTGTTTCCGGCAATGGCATATATGCGATCTTACGCGCCTCTTTCGCCTTTAGTCCCATTCCGTGGAGGACGATGTACAGCATATCCTCAGTATGATGCACATGGCTCGGTTCAGTCAGCAGCGTTTCGATGCCGAAAAAGACAGACCCCAAAATGATATCGCGCGTAACTAAAGCACTGGCGACCGTGAATCGGTTTGTTGCAATACCCAGTTCCACGTCGCGCGTCAGATAGACATCCATAAATTTCCCTCGAACGGCATGTTGGGATCCAATTCGCGTCAAAAATATCCCCCACATGGGATATCGCGTTGCCATGTGAACATATAGCCTGGCTCCTACGCAGATGCGAACCGCCGGATCATCAAATTTCATCACTTCTGGATCGATGATGCTCAGAACTTCGTCGCTCATTTCAGCTGTCACCGCGGCGAGTAACTCGCTCGTTGTGCTGAAGTAATTGTAGAACGTGCCACGAGCCACGCCTGCCGCAGCGATGAAATCATCGATGACCGGCAGGTCTGGACCTTTTTTCGCGAATACTTCCACCGCGCTTTTCATGAGCAGCGCCCGGGTTTTTTCGCGCCGCTCCAGTCCAACCCGCGTACGGTGGTTTTCGAAAGATGTTTCAGTAGGTTTGTTCATACGGTGACGTTACATTTGATCATGTTTTAGCCCAAGTGCTCGCATTGTTGCATGGATGGCAAATCGATGAGTTGTGCACAGCCATTATCGCCCCGTCGTCGTCCATTCATGGAGAACCGACCTTGGGCGTGCCTCGGCCAACACACAGTTGAGCGCGGCGCCCCCGCTGCGGCTGCCCTACATTAACTTGTTTGACGGCGGCGCCGGAAGCGACAGCAGTGTTTCCTGCCGGTCGGCTCGCCCCTCCTAGTGATCAAGGCTGCCTATCGGCGTCCCATTTCGGCTGCGCACTTCAGTGTCGCCCGACTCAGTCGCGACCGACCCGCATGGCTGGGCGTTGGCGCACCTTGGCGAGGATCGAAGCGACATGCACTACTCCCGCATTGTAGCTTGAGCCAAGAACGGCGCGTGCCACCAGCTCGTCTTTGGTACGCCTACGCAGGTGACAGGCATGCTACGCCACACAGTCGTCGCCGCAGCAGCCTATTCAGGTTGCTAAATTTGCTCGAAATAGTCAAGAAGGATATATTTTTCGCGTATCCGATATTCATCTTGACAATGTCGTCATAATGAACAAAGCTTCGTTGTGACCAAAATCTCATGGAGGTGAAATTAGGGAGACTTTTTGTGAAAATACTTCGATATGAAATTTCGGGCGCTGAAAAGGCCGCCGCCCTTGACGCCTAGGGAAGCATCCGTGACCTGCCTTTCTTGATGCCTGACTGGGCCCTGGAATGGCTTTCGCCAGAATGCCTGTGCGCCCAGGCGGCTATCGATCTGGCGAGGAAATTGTCGCGCATTGGACCACCGCAGTTGAGCCGGGCGCCACATCAATCACCGAGTAAGTAAAGGGTACCTGGCCTATTTGAACCGTGGACCGGGAAGTTTCCATTGGCGCGCGCAGTCTGGCTTGACCACGATATCCGTGTCCTCTGCGCGACCGGCTGGCGCGATGAATTGCCGGCAGCAAGCCATCCCGCCACTGCGCCTTATCGGCTCAGGGTCTGGATTCGCAGACGTTCAGTGGGACGCAGATTTCCCTTGATGTTGTCTGCGCGCAGCTAACAGTGTTGACCATAAAAAAATATTTTTACATGAAAAAATATATTTACGTGTACTTTATCTATAATTAATGATTTAATCCAATATCGACTAATTTACGAAAACCAAGCTTTTGCGAGCTGGGATTTCAATATGCCCACCGAGATGGGCAGGTCCAAAGGAGGAGACAAGAGATGCTTAAGATGCAAAGGCATGGCAGGGTGGCAGCCTTGGCTTGGCGCCCCGTGGCGCTGCTCGACGTGACACTAGTTAGCGTCGGTATCAGCGTGAACTACGCCCCATATGTCGTCAACATCACGCTGTCAATGGTTTGTTACCGCTTGCTGCTGTTCACCGAAAAAGTTGTAATGCTGAGCCGCATCACGCTGGTAGCCGGGGTAGCTACGTGGGCTTTCTCACCGATCAAATACCACGCCTACATGGGTATCCTGCCGGCCTTCTTGTTTTTGCTCAATATGATTGGTGTGCTGGTGGCGGTGCCGGCACTCACTTATTTTTTACTTCCTCGTGCCACGTTAGCCGTAAAACCGTACGGTGGTGCCGAACATTTATCTCAAGGAGAGCCGCAATGATCGCTGTGAAAGACATCGCCTACGTACGTTATCAGGCCACCGACCTCGATACGATGGAGGCCTTCCTGCTGGACTTCGGGCTGCATCGCGCCGCCCGCACTGATCAAGCGCTGTACATGCGCGCCTGCGGCGAAGCTCACCACGTGCATATCACCGAGCGCGGCAAATGCAACCGTATTCTGGGCTTTGGCTTACTTTCACAAAGCGCCGATGACCTGGATAATCTGGGCGAACACCTCGGACTACCGGTCGAAAACAACCCCGAACCTGGTGGAGGACGGCGCGTGCGCCTGACCGACCCCGCCGGCTTCATCGTAGATGTGATCCACGGCCAGGCAACTTTGCCCCATTTGCCGCACCGCGAGCCGATGCAGATGAATCCCGCCAGCGGTCGCTCACGCCTGGGCAAGGTCATTCGCTTGAAGCCGCAACCCTCCAACATTATGCGCTTGGGCCATGTCGCACTGCTGGTTCCGGATTTTCGAAAGTGTTTCGAGTTCTACCGCGACGTGCTTGGCTTTCGAGCATCTGACAGTTACTACGCGGGCCCACCGGAAAACATGATTGGGGCATTCGCGCACTGCGGTCTGGGCGCCAATTACACCGACCACCACACTGTGGCGCTGATCGCCGCCCCCGACGGCGTGGCCCGCCTCGACCACAGCGCCTTCGAGGTTCTGGACCTGGATGATGTCATGCAAGGCGGCGAATATCTGAAATCGCACGGCCACACGCATGCCTGGGGTGTGGGCCGCCATATCCAGGGCAGCCAGTTGTTCGACTACTGGCGGGATCCCTTTGGAAACAAGGTCGAACACTGGACCGATGGAGACCTGGTGAATGACGACACGCCGGTCGGCCATGCGCCGATCAGCAATGACGCATTTTCCCAGTGGGGGCCACCACTCCTGCCGGAGTTCTTCAAATAGTCAGCAGAATGCTTAGGCCCTGATAGCAACGCTTTCTTATTAACCCAAACCATACATATACCATCATGAAACTTGCTCGCTTTACCATCAACGGCACCACCACTATCGGCATTGTGACTAACCATCGCATCATCGCACTTGAGCGCGTGCTGCCCCGCGCACCGGCCACTATCCGCGAGGTTTTGGCCGCCGGCCCGACGCTACTTAGGCAGATCGCCGAAGCGCTGCCGACGGCCACTGGCGACTACGCCTTAGCCGACGTGCATTTGGAAGCTCCGATCCAGGATGCGCAGAAATATCTCGCTATCGGCATGAACTATCAGGACCATGCCGACGAAGCTGCCAAGGCCGGCATTCCGATTCCGAAGACGCAACTCTGGTTCAACAAGCAGGTTAGCTGCATCCGAGGCCCGTATGACACGGTATACAAGCCGCGCGTGTCCGACAAGATGGACTATGAGGCCGAACTTGGGGTGGTAATAGGCAAACGCTGCCGCTACGTCAGTGAGGCGGATGCGCGCAGTGTGGTCGGCGGCTACTTCGTTGCCAACGACCTCACTGCCCGGGACTGGCAGTTCGCAAGCCCAACCTTTACGCTGGGTAAGTCCTTCGATACCCATGGCCCAATCGGCCCGTGGGTCGTCACTGACGACGAGATTGCCGACCCGCACGCATTGGAAATGCGCCTATTCGTCAATGGCGAGCTGCGCCAGAAGCAGATCACGGGCAACATGATCTACAACATCTGGCAGCAGATCCACCACCTGTCGCAGGTGATGACGTTAGAGCCGGGCGACCTGATCGCGACGGGTACGTGCGCCGGCGTGGGCATCGCGTCCGACCGTTTTCTGCAGCCGGGCGACGTGGTGCGCGTCGAGATCGACCAGTTGGGACACATCGAGAACCGGGTCATCGAGGAGCCGGTCGCGGACTACGTTCCCTGAAGCCGCGCTGACAAAGATGAAGCCCGTGCCGACACATGGGGACGTGGTGCGTAGTCGCCAGGGACTTCAAGGCAATGTGATGGTCAGCAATACCTGTGTAAGGAGACAAATAATGAGTGATGTGACCGATGTAGCTATCGTTGGGTATGGCCCGGTGGGCCAGGCACTGGCCATTGCACTGGCCCAGTTGGGGTATCGAGTTGTTGTGCTGGAGCAATGGCCTTCTTTGTACGCTCTGCCTCGCGCAGTGAGTTACGACCACGAAGTGGCGCGCATCCTGCAGTCACTGGGCGTGGCTGATGCGATGATCCCTCACACCACCACCAGCAAGACCTACGAGTGGCGAAATGGCGAAGGCCAAGCTCTGAAGGTGTTTCGCGGATTGGATGAGATGGCCATTTCTGGATGGCCGGACAAGCTCGGGTTTTGCCAGCCGGCGCTGGAGGCCATCCTAGATTTTCGGGTTCGTTCATTTGGCGATCAGGTTGAAGTGCTTCAGGGTTGGAAGGTCGTGTCAGCCAGGGACGAAGGTGATGGCGTTTGTCTGACAGCCAGTGCGGTCATAGGAAATGGCGCCCCTTTAAAGACCATTCGTGCCCGTTACGTCGTAGGTTGCGACGGTGCCGGAAGCTTGATCCGTCAGGCGATGGGGAGCAGCTACGAAGACCTCGGATTTTCTGCAGACTGGCTGGTCGTCGATGTCAAGCCCTCTGATTGTGGGGCATGGAACAGTGACCAAATCCAGCTTTGTGATCCGGCGCGCCCAACCACCTTGGTATCAGGCGGACCCGGACGCAGGCGTGCCGAATTCATGTTGTTGCCTGGAGAGTCCAAGGACGGGATGAACAACTCCGAAACCGCGTGGCGTCTCTTGGCGCCGCACGGTTGGGGACCGGACAACGCGATTCTGGAGCGTCAAGCAGTCTATACCTTTCGTGGCTGTATCGCCAGGAAATGGCGGGTGGGTCGCATGATCCTGGCCGGCGATGCTGCGCATCTGACGCCACCTTTTGCCGGACAGGGGCTGTGCGCTGGTTTGCGGGATGTCGCGGCGCTTTCCTGGAGGCTACATCACGTCCTGCGAGGAAGTGCGAACCAATCCTTGCTGGAAAGCTATGGTTCGGAGCGGGCAGAACATGCGCGGCGCTTCATCGAATTTGCCATCGAACTCGGCGGGATGATTTGCGTTTTGGACCCGAATGCCGCTGCCGAGCGCGACGCTTACTTCCTCGGTCCAGGCGCTAGCGAGGACGCCTGCTTCCCACAGTCAAGGTTGACCGCTTCGGACATGGTTCGAATTGGTGACCCACACGCTGGGGATTTGTCGTTACAGGGATTGATTTGCATTGGACAACAAAAGGGGCGTTTCGATGACCTGGTTGGCAATGGATTCGTCCTGCTCAGTGTCGACAAAGACGTCACCGCACATCTGGACATGGCTCAGCAGCGCCTCATGAAGCAACTGGGGATTCGATCCGTTGTTTTGGGCGCGGACGGCGATGCTATCGATGTGGAGGGGCGATACAGTAAGTGGTTCAAGACTCTGGGGTGTCGTACCGTTCTGATTCGGCCCGACTTCTATATCTATGGCAGTGGCGATGCATCGACATTGGTCGGTTGCCTGCAAAACAGCGGGCTCTGGCTTCAAGACAACCCGGCGGACCAGCCGCAAGCGCTGGCGGCTGCGGCGCTTGCATGTCAGCCCAACGGCATTGAAAGCCCTGGATCGAGGAGTCGCGCGAAGATATTGTCGGAATCGATATTCGGAATCGGAATCCGGCCTTGACCAACAGATTCGCGGGCGCGTTACCTTTTCCCGAATGTGATTTGGCTGCTCGATGCCGAGAGCCTCCACGTAACAAACTGCTGGTTCTGTGCTGTTGGGATACCTGGTGCAGTCTTGTCACGTCTGCCGCGCTCACTTTGCTCGATGAAGGGTTCCGGGTCAAGAGTTAAGCGTTGGTATCCGTACCTGGCAGATGTTGGGGTTTCCTATGGTGGAGGAAACAAATGGGCACATCGTACGGACCGACCATTTTTAGCAATGGATCAGCAAGATCGACTGTGGTTGTGCCGACTTAGTGTCTGGCTCGGGATTTTTAGAGATCGAGCTTGTTGGGTTGACTGCGTGTAGGGAGTAAAAAGTCACGATTTGAACGTGACGCAACGGAATTCTGGTTTTTTGGAGTATCGCGGCAACAACATTGCATTTTTTAATTGTAGGATCTAGGAGACGTCAGTGAAAAATAAACATGGCCGTAAGAGCCAAAAATGTTCCATTACAAATACAGCAGCTTTGCAGCTGTGCGCAGCGGTGCTTGCATCACAAGGCGCAATGTCTGCACATGCCTTTGAAATTGAGTCGGGGAACTCCGATGTAAAAATTCAATGGGATAACACACTCAAATACAGTGCGGCCTCTCGTCTGCAAGATGCGTCCGGCACTTTACTGGCCAATCCGAACCAGGACGATGGCGATCGAAATTTTGGAAAAGGCCTCATTTCAAATCGCGTCGACCTGCTTTCCGAATTCGATGTGAAATACAAGGATCATATGGGGGGGCGCGTTAGTGGCGCTGCCTGGTACGACTCCATTTATCACCAGACAAACGATAACAATTCTCCTGGAACGGCGAACAATATTTCCGTGCCCTACAACCAGTTCAATTCCGCCACGCGAAGCTTGCATGGGGGGAGCGGTGAAATCCTCGACGCCTTTGTTTATGACACTGACAATATTGGCAGCATACCTTCCACGATACGTCTTGGTCGGCATACTGTGCTCTACGGCGAGACCCTATTCTTTGGCAGCAACGGTATAGCGGGTGGTCAGGCGCCGATTGATGTCGTCAAGCTGCTGTCGGTGCCAAGTTCGCAGTTCAAGGAAATCGTGCGGCCGGTCAAGCAGTTGTCGACGCAGTTTCAAGTCAAAGATAATCTGGCCATCGGCGCGTACTATCAGTTCGAATGGCGCAAGACGCTCATTCCTGACGAGGGAAGCTATTTCTCTAACGCGGACGTGCTGGATGGAAGCGAGCGTTTCTTTCTCGGCCCGCCGTTTCCTCCGGGCGCGACCCTTTTCCATACCCAGGATCAGGCCGCAAAAAACTCGGGGCAGGGCGGTATGCAGCTCCGCTGGCGGCCATCCAATCTCGACGTAGACCTCGGACTGTACGCGATCCGCTATAACGAGAAGACCGCGCAATTCTATGCCAGCACATTCCGAACTGGTGGCCCGTTAAACCCTGCCATCGGCGAGTTTGGTAATTACCAGCGGGTCTACCCAGAGGGCGTCAAGGCCATAGGATTACCCACTTCTCA
>PKWL01000055.1 GCA_003133225.1 Janthinobacterium sp. | reverse complement strand
TCCACCTTGGTACGCCCAACGTGTAGGGAGCGCGCAATTTGGCGAGTTGACTCGCCCAATCTCAACCGCTGAATAATCTGACGAATTTCAAACATCTCGAACCTCCTGTATGCCATCAAGTTTCTCCCGAGAAAATTTCTCAGAATAACGTGATCAAGAAGTCCAAGACCGTAAATTCAACACATTCTACTGGCCGCATCTGGCCGCAACTCATGTGGCTCCATCTGGCCGCAAATGAGGTGGCCCTATCTGGCCGCAAGTCAGGTGGCTCTATCTGGCCGCAACCGGAATGGCTCTATGCACCCGCAAATTCACATCCCGTCGATTTTAGATTTTCCGGCGTCCTCCGGACCGGTATTGTCCTGCATCAGCGCCTCCAACGCCGCGCGCCCGGATGTCCGATGCCGGTGACCGCCCACTGGCCTGCGACGCGGAATCCTGGTCCCCATTCACACACAGGCTAGGCTGCGGCCATACTCATCAACATCATCCCAGCACTGCAACAGAGCCGCGCCGCCCGAAGCTTCGCACCGGCACAGGGCCGTGATGTTGCGCTCCTGTAAGCGCGCGCGATCGGCGCCGGTATGGTGCGAGACGTAAGATCGGAACCACTGGGCGATGACCGGGGCGACGCCGGGGCCGAAGGCGCGCAGGCGCCGGTACAAATGTGCTTCAGAAAAGCCCAATTTTCCTGGCATCAGATCGAGCAGTTCATCCAGGCCGGCGGCGTTGTCAATTTCCAGAAACTGCGCGCCGTCCCGTTCCAGCACGCCGGGCAGTTGCCGGGCCGCGTCCAGACTGATTTGTTCCATGAGGTCGGCATTTAGTTGCATGGTGCGCATCAAGGTCTAAACGCTCGGCATCGACCGGCGTGGGATCGGCATGAGCTTTTTAACCGCGGAACCGGCGGATTTTTTCTTCTTTTTCTGCAGGGTCTGGCGTTTTTGGTGGCTGCGTTGGGACATGGCTGGTTCAGGATGATGACTTGCGCGCAGCGCCGGATGATAAATTTTCCGACACGGGAAACAAAACACCAGCAGTCTGCGCGCCCTGACCCGTTCCAGACAAGTCCGGTAAAAGCTGGCCTGGCACTGCCATTTCTTGCCGATGGAGCAGTTGCGCCGCATGTTGAACTGGAGGAAAGCGGCTTACCCTGTGCTCCTATTTCTTTGATACCACATATGTTCAGTTTTTATGAATGTCCACGTTACTTGAACATGAGTAAAAGTTGAACATTCATCGGCGCCCCAGTCCTGACCGGTGACTACGTCTGGCGCCAGAACCAAAAAATCGATGAGGGGGAATTCCGGCCGTCGCGTGAACCAAAAGGTCAAGAAAAGCCGACACTCGTATCACCATCAGGAAATGTTAAAAAATTCGTAGTTGAGTGGCGGCTTCCTAACCCGTGACGGTCGAAAGCCGGACGAATTCGGCCACTTGGAAATGGCGGCGGTACGTGAATACTCAATTGCACGCTGATTCCAGCTATGGCGAAACAAACTGCTTTTTCGGAATGAACCCGACATAAGCGGCGGGCCCATCGGAATGGGCGACATCCCCGTGTTTTTCTGCATTGCCGGCTATTTTTTACCTGCGCTTATGGCGTCGATCTCCGTCTGAGTGAGACCGTACTTTGACATGCGGGTACGGTGCTCGGCCGAACCGAGGTACGCACGAAGTTGCTCGTTGACGGCATGCAAAAGGCCATGATTGCTTTTGTTGAACGAGAAAGCGCCGACAGGTGCTTTCCCTTTCTTGCTAATTTCGTGTGCAACCGCTTCCAGCTCTTTATTGGCACTAGCGATGACACGGTTACCAACCGCCGTGGCCGCGAACGCGTCGATCTTTCCTGCGAGAAGCGCGGCAACCGCATCGGGTTGGTGTTTGAACATAACGATCTGGCTATCGCTCACGCCCGCCGATTTTGCGGAGCCAAACTGTATCTGCCCCGGAATAATCCCGAGCCGCGCATCGCTCTTCGCCGCCACTGCCGCGTAGCTCGTAAGCGCTTTCGGATTGCCGCGATGCACCACAAAGCCATCGCCTAACGACCAGACCGGCACGCTGAATGCGACGTGCTTTGCACGTTCTGACGTCGCGAAAATTGGCACATTCATGTCCCAGCGGCTCTCCTGCACACCAGGCAGAAGCTCTTCGAACGAGGTCAATTGATACTCGATGGTTGAGGCACCGATCGCTCGAAGCACCACGTCGGCCAGTTCGATATCCGCGCCCATCGCAGAATGGTCCTTGCCAGTCCAGTAGAAAGGCGGTTCTTCAATGTAAGCAATTCTTACTTTCATAGTGGTACTCAATATATCTATGGGTTAACGTTCCAACCACCTGCCGCGCAGCTTAGCGTTTCATCCGCACGTCGATGGCGCAATTCTCTGAGTTCAAACTCCCATTCCCGCTCGGTGAAATCATTGGCGATGGTAACGCAAGCGATGTACGACGTCGCCTCCCAAGAGTGAATGTTGCGAGCAACGCCACCCATTACCGCCGCGACTTCGACCTCTCAATCAAGCGCATTGGCAGTAATTGGAATGACAATTGGGTCAAATTTCGTGATTTTCCATCCCGTCACGGGGTAGCGGCGTCCAGGCTCAACGAAAGCGCGGACAATGCGGGCCCGAGGCGTGCCGGTGGCAGATAGCCAAAGCCCAGCCGGAATACACGACTGCTTTCACCAAACCATGTTCCGGACGCCAGCTGCAAGTCATGATCAGGTAACAGATTCCAGAAGCGCGCGACGGCAGCGTCGTCGAATGCATCAGAGCGTAGGCGTAGACAGCACAACGCACCTGCACCCGGCCGTACCCACTCGATGCGTTGGTGCTCGCCCTCGCACCAGGTCGCCAGTTCCTGAAGGGCGCCCGCCAGCAACCGACTTCGCGATGCGAGCACACCGTCCTTGTTGCGCAGCAAAGCTGCGGCAAGGGTCTCATCGAGCACGGAACCTGAGATCACCGTGTTCATCTTGGCGATGAGGAGACGCGACCGAAGGTCGGGATCCGCCACCGTGAGCCAACCTGTCCGCAAGCCCGGTGCGCCGAGCGCCTTTGATACCGATGCGCCGGTGACGATACGGGAGGCGAACCCCGCAAAACTGTCGACCACAATATCGTCACCATAGGTGGCCTCTCGATAGGTCTCGTCAATGAAAAGTAAAGCTTCTGGAGACTTCTTTTCCATTAAAACAAGGAGCTTCTCGATATCCGCGCGAGACGTCTGAATACCGCTGGGATTCTGTGGTGACGCCATACTTACCAGCTTGGTTTTCGGCGACAGGTTCGCATCAATTTGGTCCAGGTTCAGCCGATAGCCGTTCTCGAACGACAACCGGATCTCGCGGACGCTGACGCCGGCTCCAAGAAGGCTGTCACGGCTCGGTGGAAAGCATGGCGTCACGAGAACAGCCTCGTCGCCGGGCCGACAGACTTCGAAAGCGAGAAGAAAGAGTCCGAGCGCGGTACCTTGTGTGGTGATGATCTGCTCGACTGGAACTTTGCAGGCATCTGCAATTGCCTCAAGAAGCGCGCCCGTACCAGCGGATTTGCCATAGCCAAGCTTCACATCGCGGATATTCTCGAGACCAGGCAAATCCAAAAGCTCGCCAACCGTCAAGTCTTGCGATGTGCTCTCGGCCAGGTTGAACGGTCGATTCACGTCGAGGAGTGAAATTATCTCGTTGTAAGGAAATCTCCCGCGCCACTGCGGGGAATTCGATCCGTTGAAGTCAGAACGTCGTTTTTCGTCAAAATTCTTTTGCAAAGCCTTCATGTTTTTCCTTGTATTTGTTGAGAATTCTTGATGCTAGAAACCCATCAGATGTCGGATTCGACTTGGCCGGCGGAATGTTCGCAGCAGTGCCCACGTCGACGCCATCGAAGGGATTGGTCGCCGAGATGAAGCTGGCCGATGAGTCACTGGGAAATAGGGAAATATTCATGTCGAAACGCCTTCCGCCGTCTTCGCGGATGTTCTCAAAACCAGCGAAATCGTGTAACCGGGCGGCTGCCTCAGCACTGCCTCGATAGAAGTCAAAGCCGTGCGAAGGGCATTGCTGAGGTCGGACATCTGGACTCCTTCCGATGTGATGAGAAATGCATGCATCGTAGCAGCCTTGGATCGACCATAACAGCCACAGTTTTATGCTGATTCGACCATCACAGTTTGGCTTGACGAGCCGTGAGCGCCAAGTCAATAATCGTGAACCTCTCCATCACGAGTGTTCCCATGGACAAGCATATTTCCTTCCGTTACGAGCAGTTGGCGGAGCTCATCGCCGGCATGATCGACAACGGCGCGCTCGCGCCAGGCACGCGTTTGCCATCCGTGCGCGCTGTCAGCGAGCAGCACCGCATCAGTATCTCTACGGCACTACAGGCGTACCATCTGCTCGAGGATCGCGGCATCCTCGTCGCGCGGCCGCAGTCGGGCTTTTATGTCGCGGTGACGCGCCGCGGCGTACTCGCGTTGCCGTCGACCTCGCGCCCGCGCGCGCGCGCATCGACCGTGTCGATTGGCGGAGCCGTCGCGGCGCTGCTCGAGCACGCATCGAACTCGGCGCTCGTGCCGCTCGGCTGCGCCGTGCCCGACGCGGCGCTGCTGCAATCGAAGCGGCTCGACCTCGCGCTCGCGCGTGCTGCACGTCAACACGGCACACGCTACAACGTCTATTGCGCACCGCACGGCGAACCGAGCCTGCGCCGCGAAATCGCGAAGCGGGCGATGCGAGTCGGCCATGCGTTGTCGCCCGACGACGTGCTCGTCACGAGCGGCTGCACCGAGGCGCTGATGCTCGCGCTTACCGCCGTCGCCAAGCCCGGCGATACGATCGCGATCGAATCACCGACTTACTTCGGACTCCTGCATACCCTCGAAGTGCTAGGCTTGAAGGCATTGGAGCTGCCGACCGACCCGACGCGCGGCGTCGACGTCGGCGCGCTCGCACGCTTGCTCGATACGAAACAGGTGGCGGCCTGCATGCTGTCGTCGAATTTCAACAATCCGCTCGGCTCGGCGATGGCCGAAGCCGACAAGCGGGCGCTCCTCGCGCTGCTCGCGCGGCATGCCGTGCCGCTGATCGAAGACGACGTCTACGGTGATATCCACTTCAGTCGCGAGCGGCCAAAGCCGTTCATCGCGCTCGACGGCGGCGCCAATACGATCTACTGCAGCTCGTTCTCGAAAAGCCTTGCGCCCGGATACCGGATCGGCTGGATTGCAGCGGGCGCTTATGCGCAGCGCGTGATGGAACGCAAGCTCGCGTTCAGTCTCTGCGGCCCCGTCTTGCCCCAAGTCGCGCTTGCGGATTACTTGGCGAGCGGTGCCTATGATGCGCACTTGCGCCGCATCCGTCGCATCTTCGAAGAGAACCTCGCGCGCATGACGCGCACGATCGAGGCAAGCTTTCCGGCCGATACGAAAGTGAGCCAGCCAGCAGGCGGCTTCGTGCTGTGGCTCGAACTGCCAAGGCGATTCGATTCGCGCTCACTCTTCGACGAAGCGCTCGAGCAAGGCATTTGCTTTGCGCCCGGCGACGTCTTCTCCGCGAGCCGGCGCTTCCGCAATTGTCTACGCTTGAGCGTAGGGTCTGGGTGGAGCGACCGCATCGAAGACGGCATCCGACGCCTGGGCCAGCTCGCGCAGGAACTGCTCGCGCGCTGAACGCGTGGCTCGTGGTTCAGAAGCGCTACTCCGAGCGCCTTCGCAAAGGCATCTCGCAGTGGTGAAATGAATTCCTCTCCACATTCGGACTCTCGGCGGCGATCGTCGGATACTCGCGCCGTAAGCGGGGCGCCCATTGGAACGATATCTTGCCCCTAGCCTCGTCGATCAAGCACGGCATGGTGACGGCCTCGGCCTCGCTCACGCTGCGCAAGCTCGCTAGCTATCCGAGGCAGAACGGCATGGCGATCGCGCAGCGTCGATTGGGGCGCATCGAGCGCACGCTGTTCATTCTGGACTGGCTGCAAAGCGTTGAGCTGCGCCGGCGCGTTCATGTCGGGTTGACCAAGGGGGAGGCGCGCAACGCCTTGGCCAAGGCATGAAAGTGTCCGTTCAATTTTTGAAAGTAGCCGCTCAAATGCAATTTTGAAGAGATCCGCGATGAGAATTCGCGAATGTCGGGTTAGGAGAATTTCTCGAAAAATCCGTCACGTTTAGCAATGTCCGCAGTACACTTAAGACCTGCCGTTTAGGGCACGTTTTTTTAACAGCCCGTTCGGCGGTTATTCACCGGTTGCATTCGATCGCGGACCAAACCCAGGTGTCTCTTATCGCTGCGCACAAGACTGCCATCTCACGGTGGCAACCGACTGCAAAGGCGTTTGCTGACACTCCAGCAAATTTGGCGCCTCGTGAGCGCAAGTGTTGGGTCGCCTACTTGCCAAAAATGCCATGCCATCTCTGTCCAACCTGCCTAAAAACGTACTATTTTTTCCGAATTCGGTGGGCTCCCCCATTCGCGCTCTGTTTGCAGCCTTATGGGAGGCGGCCAAATATTTGGCTGCTGCAAAATTAATTTGAAAGCGCGGCCAGTTGTCGGCCGCCCAATCCTAAAAGGGCAACTGGGTGGTGGCACAAACCTCGAGCGAGCACGGGTAGTGCAAAATGGGGGCTGGCGTAATAATTTATTACAATTTTCCGACTCCAAGTTACAAATAGACATAAATTGCAATACGCAATTTACATGTGGCGGTTCTAATACTAAGCTTCATATCCATGCCACCTTAAAGGACGACGGGATTGCGAGCGCTGACCGGCGTAATTCCGCCAGCCAGGGCCGCTCAGCCTTTCCGAAATGGTCAGCCTGGTCTAGCAGGGGCAGGATCCGACCATGGTAGTTCCGGGCCCGCATGCCGATCCCTGAGATGAATCTTCTCGACCGGATGCACTTGGCCGGTATAAAAATCATGGCACTTCGCCGAACGACGCGGCGGAACTTGGCCACCGTATCAATCGCACATGGGAAAACTGGGTGAGCAAAATTTTGTCAAGCTTGACGCATTCGAACACGCGCCTAAAGACAGCGGCGTTTTGGCTGGTTGCCGTAGTGCTGCTGGCGGGGTTGGCCGCCATTTTTTATTGGTGGGCCGGGCGCCGTCCCCAGTCGCACTATGTGACGCTAGAGGCGAGCATGGGCGAGATTGAACGTTCCGTCAATGTGACAGGGTCGATCAACCCGCGCGTGACAGTCCAAGTGGGCTCCTATGTATCTGGCACCGTGAAAACGCTGACGTGCGATTTCAACACCGAAGTCAAGGCCGGACAAATTTGCGCCACCATCGACCCGTCCACTTTTCAGGTCGCGGTCGACCAAAATGCTGCTCAGTTAAACAGTACTCGTGCCCAGTCGCGCAAAGATGGGGCGGCGTTGGCCTACGCCAAAGCTGTGGTCGAGCGCGACTCCAAGTTGCTGGCCGACGGCATCGTGGCACAAGAAATTGTCGATAACGACAAGAATGTATTGCAACAGGCGCTCGCTCAAATCGACTTGGACAAAGCGGCGATTGTTGCCCAGCAGGCGTCGCTGAAATCGGCCATGGTCAATCTGGGTTACACGAACATCGTATCGCCTGTGACGGGAACCGTACTGACCCGCAATATCGATGTTGGCCAGACGGTCGCGTCCAGTTTGCAGACTCCGACCTTGTTTTTGATTGGCAAAGACTTAACGAAAATGCAAGTTGATGCCAACGTCAGCGAGGCCGATGTGGGACGCATCAAGGTCGATCAGGAGGTCACTTTCTCTGTTCAAGCCTATCCTGAAAGAATATTTTCAGGCAGTGTGAAACAAATTCGCAGGGGACCGATCACGGTACAAAACGTCGTCACTTACGATGTCGTGGTCGCGGTCGATAACCCTGACTTATTGCTGTTTCCGGGCATGACCGCCGACGCTGAAATCGTCATTGATGCTCGCGAAAACGCACTCCGTATTCCGCTTGCGGCAGTGCGTTTTGCGCCAGAACGAGCTGGTCATAGGAGCCAGGCGCATACGGGGGGCGCGAGCGGCAGCGGCAATCGCGGCGACGGCCAATCAGATGTTCACAATCACGATAGTGCGGAACCTGCGATGAGCGCCGATGGCCCGCGCGGTAAACATGGCGCAAGCGCCGCCGAGCACGATAAGACGGAGCGAAATGGCGGCACCCAGGTCGCACATCAGGGCCATGGCGAGCATGGCAAGGGCGGCAGCGAGACAGCAAACGATACTCGCGCCCAACAGTTTGAAAAAAGCGGCGCCAATGGCGGCCAAGGTGGGCGCCATCATGGCGGGCAGCGCGGCCAGCAGGGCGGTGCGAACGGGCCGGACGAGAAACACAGCGTGGTGGCCATCAATGAAGCAGCGCCCACCAGTCCGGCGCCTCCTTTGGCCGAAAAAGCGCGGCGGCAAAAACGCTCCAAGATCTGGATCTTGCGCGGCACCACCCCGCAGCCCCTATGGATTACGACGGGACTAGACAATGGCGAGTTGGTTGAGGTGCTAAGCGGAGGGCTGAAAGCGGGCGACATGGTCATCGTCAACGAAGTGCGTCCCGTTGAAGCTAAAATCGGGCCGGCGCAAGGGCCATTTGGCCAAGTCGGACGGCGCGGCCATGACCGTTGAAGTCGAGCATGAGCGCGATTTGGTGATCGACGTACGCAATCTGCGGCGAAGTTATCAGGTTGGGTCACAAGATGTGCACGCTTTGCGCGATGTCAGCTTGGCCATCGAACGCGGCGAGTTTGTCGCCATCATGGGGGCCTCGGGTTCAGGCAAGTCGACGTTGATGAACCTGATTGGCTGTCTAGACCAAACGACAAGCGGCACTTACCTGTTAGAAGGCGTGGATGTTGCTGCCTTGAACGAGCAGGCGCTGGCAATGATACGCAGTTGCCGTGTCGGCTTCGTGTTCCAGAGTTTTAATTTGCTAGCGCGCACCACAGCGGCCGAGAACGTTACCCTTCCTCTATTTTATTCCGGACAGTTAGGCGATGCCGCACAGCGGGTGGCCCAAACGCTATCCTTATTGGGGCTGGGCGACCGATTGGATAATCGGCCCAATCAGTTATCCGGTGGCCAGCAGCAGCGCGTCGCCTTGGCCCGGGCCCTGATCAACAACCCCGCCATTTTGCTAGCGGATGAACCGACCGGCAATCTGGACTCGGCAACGGCGCACGAAATCATGGCCATTTTGCGCACCTTAAACCGCGATAACGGCCTCACCATCATCCTTGTGACCCATGAGCAGGAAATGGCTGATTTTGCAGACCGCATCATTACCTTGCGCGATGGCCTGGTGCTCTCCGATGTACGCCAGATCGGCGCCCCGAACTTAGTCAAGCGCAAGGTGGCAGCGCCGCCCGCGTTTGCAGCAAACGCCTTGAGCGCGGCCGAATTTCTGTCTTTCCTGACCATGGCTTTCTCCGCCGCATTTAGTGCTATCGGACGCAATAAGCTGCGTTCGGCTTTGACCATGCTCGGCATATTCATTGGTGTGTGCGCTTTGATCGTCATGCTGGCGGTCGGGGAAGGGGCGCGGGCCGCGGTCCAGGCGCAACTCAAGAGCCTGGGGACCGACTTGCTCATTGTGTTGCCCGGATCCGTGCGCGGCAGCGGCGTTCGAGGCGGCTCTGGCAGCGCCACCTCGCTGAAAGTGGCGGACGGCGCGGCGATTCTGGAGGAAGATCCGGCGGTGGGCGCGATCAGTTACGTGAATCGTCAAACCGCGCAAATTGAAAATGGCGACGAGAATTGGTCAACGAGCGTGCAAGGCGTGACGCCGAGTTATTTGTTGATTCGAAACTGGGCACTGTCATCAGGCAGTCCGATTAGCGAAACAGACGAGCGCGAAGGCAAAACGGTTTGTATCCTGGGCCAGACGGTGGTCGATAACCTGTTTGGCGACGGCCAAGATCCGATCGGCGCAACCGTGATTGTCAAGAATGTGCCGATGGAAGTCATCGGCGTGCTGGCGGTCAAGGGACACTCTGCGTCCGGTCAGGATCAAGATGACGTCGTCTTGATCCCCTTCCGCACTTCGCAAGTTCGGGTTCTCGGGGTGGCTCAACCTTCCGCTGGCATCACCCACGGCGGCACGGTTTACCCTGTTCCTCCGAATCCGTTCAATATCCAGACCAAGTTGCAAGGTTTCGTGCAAACCATGTATATCCAGGCGCAAAGCGCCACGCAAGTTAAGACGGCATTGCAGCAAGTAACGCAAACGCTCGAGCGGCGCCATCGCATTAAGGCCGAACAAGCAGATGATTTCAGCGTCCGCGACCTCACCGAAATTGCCGAAGTCGCCGATGAAAACAGTCGGGTGATGGAATTGCTGCTGGCGGCAATCGCCTCTATTTCGCTGCTCGTTGGCGGCATCGGCATCATGAACATTTTACTGGTATCGGTCACCGAGCGCACGCGCGAGATCGGCATTCGCATGGCAATTGGCGCCAGGCGCTGCCACGTGCTGTTGCAATTTCTAATTGAAGCGACGCTCCTTAGCTTGATGGGAGGAGGAACGGGGGCATTGGCCGGCATCGTGGCCTCCCAAGTCATTGCCAAGGTGGCCAACTGGCCAACGCTGCTGCACCCGAGCGTCGTCATTGCCGCCTTTTGTTTCTCCGCCGGCATTGGCATGTTTTTTGGATATTACCCGGCGCGCAAGGCGTCCCTTCTTAACCCCATTGATGCGCTGCGTTATGAATAGTCCTTTGCTTGCCCTCCGTTGGGCTAAAAGCCAGCGCACGATCGGCGCCCTGGTCAGCCTCGCGTGTGGCCTGGTCGGTTGCACCACGGGGCCAGACTTCGTTCGTCCGGCCCTACCCACCATAGGCGCCTATGACAACAGTCAAGCTCGGCCTGTTTCGCAGCAAACGCCACCGCGCATCGCCCTAGGGCAAACGCTGCCGGCGCAGTGGTGGGAACTATTTCACGCACCGACGTTGGCGGACGTTCTCAATCAAGTGGTCGCGGCCAATCAGACGCTGGCAGCCGCCCGCGCCACGCTGGCCCAGACGCGGGAAGCAATTGTGCAGGCACGTTCGAGCTGGTATCCCACGCTCAGCTTGGGCGCATCCGCCGGGAAAAGCTTGGCCGGCTACACGACGAATCAGAATGCGCCCGGTCCGGCGGCCTTCGTGTCCAACCAGTTTTCAATCGGTCCCTCGGTAAGCTACACTTTTGACATCGCCGGGCAGACTGCGCGCACGGTCGAGCAGGCGGAGGCCAACGCGGAAAACCAGCAGTATCAGCTGGCGGCGGCTTATTTGACGCTCACCGGTTCTGCCGTGACGCAAGCCATCACGCTGGCGATGACGCAAAAGCTGCTCGCCACCACGGAAGACTTGATCCGGAACGACGAAAAAAATCTCACGCTGGTGCAAAAAACATTCCGGATCGGCACTGCTGCCCAAACCGACGTACTAATTGCCCAGACACAGCTTGAAAATGACCGCACGCAACTGCCGGCGTTGCACCAGCAGTTAAGTGTCGCACGCCATGCGCTGTCGATTCTGGTAGGACAAGCGCCATCGCAATGGACGTCACCCGCCTTCGATTTCGACGCATTCAAGATGCCGGAAACGATTCCGGTCAGCCTGCCGTCCGAATTGGTTCGCCAACGGCCCGACATTCTTTCGGCCGAAGCGCTATTGCATGCCGACAGTGCTGCCATCGGCATTGCCAACGCCCAGCTTTATCCGAGTTTGACATTGACGGCGTCCGCCACGTATCAGTCCACGCTTCTTAACACCCTATTTCAAAGTGCGAACAAAGTGGTGAGTGCCGCCACCAATGGCAATTGGGTCGTGTTTCAAGGCGGTGCACTGGAATCGCAAAAGCGCGCTGCAATGCACACGTATGATGCGCAGCTGGCGACATACCGGCAAACCGTTCTTACTGCGTTTGGCCAAGTAGCCGATGCCCTGCGTGCCATTGAAAACGATGCCGACTCACTCGCCCTAGCCGAGAGGGCACTCGACATTTCGACGCAGTCGCTGCATTTGCAGCGCGCCAGCTACAGTGCGGGTAAATCGAACGTCTTGCAACTCATCACGGCTGAAAACTCATTCGCGCAAGCAAACATGAACTTTGTTCGGGTGCAAGGGCAGCGTTTGCAAAACTGCGTTGTGCTGTTTACGGCGCTGGGCGGCGGATGGGAATCTAAGGTGGGGAGCGGCGGGCCCGCAACTCAAGCGGAAAAGCTCTTGTAAGCTGCGAGCTTGGGGACTGGTCAGATTCCGCGGTCGGGGCCGGGTGCAAAACCTCGCCTCCTGCTCCAAGCCGTCCCAGGGATCTGCCCTGGTGGAAAATGGAGCACGGACAAATCCGCCGTCATTGCTTACTTCGCCTCGTCACGCGAGCCGGCAATCGATCGGCCATCTCAACAAATCTCAACGGAAATCCGAGCCAACGTCGCCAGTTGCCGCTAACGGCCGCCGCAACTGGGAAACGCGCCCTCCGTTAAGCTGGCGCGACCGCTACGGGAACTGTGCTAACGTCCAATCCCAACACCTTTGTCAAACGGGATAGACGCCCTTCCTTCTCGGCGCTGATCGGACCGCCCAACGCGAGCAGTTTTCGCGCCAAATCAAGAGCCTGATGCCTTTGATGCGATTCCGGCAAGAGTACCTCTAAGCTGGCCAGCGCGCGCTCCTCGTCCAAACGGACCAAAAAGGTTTGGCGCTTGATGATTTCCTTCAGTTGTACGAGGCTGACGCTCTTATCGAGCCCGATTTCTTGCATCAAACGCTTGATGCCATTAAATGGCCGCTCGTCGATGACGCCGGTGCCGATCGCAACATAAATCAATATCCGTAAGAAGCCCGTTTCTGGGCTCCCTTTATGGAACCAGTCTTCACGCTTGGCCCGCTTTACCCTCAGATTTTCCTGATGATGGCTATCGTACAGTGACTTGGCATTTTGCACATCATGATGCTTGAAGTTTACCATCGCCGCAAACACGGGTGACTCATAGATTGCCTTAAACATCTTTTCGCTGTGGGCGTCGCGGGCGTCTCGATAACTGTCCAAAGCGGTTTCGATCGCCGTCGATGCTTGCTTTTCGGCCTGCACCCAAGGGTTGTCGGGCGCCGCCGGCTCACGCCGGGACCGGATCGCGGCGGCGATCGGGCGCATCGCCTTGAGCACGGGGTTGGAATCGGAAAACATCAGCCGTTCGAGGCGAGCTGAATTCAGATTGTGGAAAAAAGCCGCGCTGTGTTCATTGGAAAACAACTTCACCAGCGGCGAGACGAAATTGTCGTACATGGTCTGGTTAATTTGTGACACGTGCCGCACCAGCTCGAACGCATGTTCACTCTCGCGGCCGTCACCCAGCGCCAAGATGTCCGCCACATCGCGCTCCTCAAAACGAATCACATAACGATTGTCCGTATATTTCAGGCCCGGCATATCCGGATAGGTGTCGGTAATGACGGCTTGATACAGTCCCGGCGGCAGCACATCGATCAGGTCGAGTGCGCAGGCAATTTCAGTGTGCTCGCGGTTGGCTACGGCGGACGACACAAAAATGCCGAGGTGCCCGACGGTGTCGTGCAGACAATAAACGATGGTTTGCTCGTTTTCCCGGATTTCCTGGGCGTTCTTGTACAGGTCAGGAATCCAGTTGAGAGCCTGTTGCGGTGGCGTGATATTGTCGCCCCACGAAGCGAATACGATGATGGGCGATCGAATATTTCGCAAATCGACCCGCACATGATCTTCGTCGTTGATGATCTCACCCGTGCTAAGACGGTTGCCGACGAAAAGCTTTTGCGTGATCCATTCCATCTCTTCCTTGTTGAGCATGAAGTGACCGCCCCACCAGCGCTCGAACTCAAGAAACTGCTCACTTCGGTTGTCGACATCAGCATACAAGCCATACGGCTTTTTCCAATAGGTATTGGCCGGATTGAGCTTCTCGAAATTATTCACCAAGTAGGCGCCATCAAACTTGCCGTTGCCCAAATCCCCGGCAAACGACGTGGCCCAGGTGCCGCCCAACAGTCCGCCCGCATAGCGCATCGGATTCTTGCCCTCGACTCCGGCCCAGTAGGAAATCGGCGAGCCGGCCAGCAGAATCGGCCCGACCGAATCGGGCACCTGCGCCGCCAGCATCATCAAGGCCCAGCCGCCTTGGCAATTGCCGATGATGAATGGCTTGCTGGACGCCTTCGGGTGCAATTCATTGACTGTATCGAGGAACACCTTCTCGGTTTGCGTCACCCTCTCTATGGTTTGCCCTGGCATTGGCTCCGGGAAGAACATCACGAAGTAGCACGGATGCCCCTGCTTCAACGCGATGCCGATTTCACTATCCATCTTAAAGCCGCCGATACCCGGACCATGTCCGGCGCGTGGGTCAATGACCACAAACGGGCGTTGGGTCGGGTCGGTCGGAGCGCAGTCGGCCGGCGGAATGATGGCCACCAGAGCGTAGTTGGTGGGTCGATCAAACGTACGCGCATCGACAATGATCTTGTAGTCGAACGCTAGCACCGGCGGCTTACCGGATTTCTTGTGCTCCAAATAGCCGTTGCCGCGCTCGCGCATGACATCCCAGAACAAAACTGAACGTTGCCAGGCATCGGTCCAATACTCGATTGCGCTGGAGGCGGTGATGGCGGGAAAAACAGTAGGTGCGACGGTCAACGGCATTCGGAACTCCAATTAGGTTTGCACTGCAATTTGTAACGCAGCGATATGACTAGCACAACAATTCATCGTCGTAAATGACACTGTCCTGGTCCGATTTAGTCAGGGTGAAAGACCTGATCACCTGCGCCGCCTCCTCGGCGGCCACGCACCCTTCGTCGGTCGGCACGACCCAGACCTGTACGCGGCTGTCGGGTTTGTGAATGGCCAGCACCGCCTCGCCTGTGGCCTGCTGGTTTAGCACCGGATCCAGCACCACTCCCAGCCAGCTCAATTGCTCGCACACTTGGGCCCGCAATACAGCGTCATGCTCGCCTATGCCGCCGCTAAAGGCGAGCACGTCCAATCCACCCAGGCACGCGACGAGCGCGCCGGATTCGCGCACGACGCGGTGCGTAAACAAGTCTATGGCGCGCTGTGCTGGGGCACTGCCATCGGCGCGCAGGCGGCGCATGTCCGCCGAAATACCGGATACGCCCAGTAGGCCGCTTTGTTTATACAGCAAGGTTTGCAACCGGGCATGATCCCAACCCTGCTCCAACAGGTGCAGCAGCACGCCGGCGTCCAAGGAACCGCTGCGGGTGCCCATCATCAAGCCGTCCAGCGCCGAGAAACCCATGGTCGTCGCGCAGCTGCGTCCGTTACGGGCGGCGCACAAGCTGGCGCCGTTGCCGAGGTGGGCCATCAGGACCCGCGCCTCAGCATGTGCGCTGCGGCGCTGCAGCGCGCCCATGATGAACTGGTAGGATAAGCCATGGAAGCCATAGCGGCGTATGCCTTGCTCAGCTAGCGACTGCGGCAAGGCGAAGCTGTATTCCACTTCGGGCAAGGTGGTATGGAAGGCGGTGTCAAAGCACGCCACTTGCGGCGTGCTGGGAAATGCCTTTTGAAAGGCCCGGATGCCGGCCAGGTTATGCGGTTGGTGCAGTGGCGCTAGTGAATTGAGCTGGGCCAGACGGCCTAGCGTTTCCTCGGTGACCAGCACGCTGGAACTGAAATCGCGTCCGCCATGCACGACCCGGTGGGCGATGGCTTGGAGTGACGGAAGGCTGTATTCGCCCACCAGCAGTTCGACCAGACTTTGTATGGCTTGATCAAATGGATCGCTTTTTGTGACGGGCAGCGCGCGTTGTTGCGCGCGTCCTTGAAAGCTCCAGGCCAACAGCGGCGCGCCTCCGGGCTCCAATCCTTGTATGTTGCCCGCGAGTTCGCAAGGCTGCACCTGCCGATCTTGCAGCGTATGGACAGAAAACTTCAGCGTAGAAGAGCCGGCATTAACGGCAAGAATGGCCATGTGCGCTCCTTACCATGCCTGCCGCGACTGATCGCGGCGGGCGTTGTCAGCGGCTAACTGGGCCAGCAGCGCCGAGGACACCCGCGCCAGCGGGCTGTCGGCGCGGCTGGTCAGGGCAATCGGCACGGCCGCGCCAAGCACCAGGCCGGCGCCGCTGGCCCCCGCCAGGTATTCGAGCTGCTTGGCTAGCATGTTGCCCGACTCCAGATCGGGCACCACCAGAATGTCGGCCTCCCCAGCCACGAGCGACTCGATATGCTTCACTTGCGCTGCATGAAGCGAAATGGCGTTGTCGAAAGCGAGAGGGCCATCGAGGATGCCGCCATGTATCTGGCCGCGCTCTGCCATCTTGCATAGTGCCGCAGCGTCCAGCGTGGACGGAATATTCGGGTTGACGGTTTCCACCGCCGACAAGATAGCGACCTTGGGAATTTTCACGCCCAAGGTGCGCGCAAAGTCGATGGCATTTTGGATAATATCCACCTTCTCTAGAAGGCCGGGGCGGATGTTGAGCGCGGCGTCCGTGATCAGCAAAGGCTTGTCGTACAGTGGCACGTCGAAGCGGAACACATGGGACATGCGGCGCCCCGTACGTAGCGCCGGCTGGGCCAGCACGGCATGGATTAGCTCGTCCGTATGCAAACTGCCTTTCATCAGCATGCCCACCTCGCCCTTGGCTGCCATGGCGGCGGCCTTTTCTGCCGCTTCATGGCTGTGCGCGGCTGAGATGATCTCGGCGCCCGTCAGATCGATAGCGGCCTCTTCGGCAATATGACGGATGCGCACTTCGGGACCAATTAGCACAGGGATGATCAAGCCGAAGCCGGCCGAGTCCATGGCGCCTTTGAGGGACTCCATATCACAGGGATGCGCCACGGCGCAGCGCACTGCAGGCATGCCTGCAGTGCGCGCTAGTAGCTCTCGGAAACGGGCTTGGGGGTCGAATAATTGAATGCGGGGAGCGACGACGGGCGGCAGACGCATCTTGCGGGTGGGAGCTAGCACGGTGGCGGTGCCATACAATACGCGCTCGCCTTTTTGGTTGACAAGCTGGCAATCGAGTTTGACATGCTTGTTGACGGCGTCTTTTTTTACTACGGTGGCAGTGACGGTGAGTGTGTCGCCAATGCGAACCGGTTTGGTGAAGTGCAATTCCTGTTCCACGTAAATGGTGCCAAAGCCGGGAAACTGGTTGCCTAGCAAGGCCGAAATCAAGGCGCCGCCCCACATGCCGTGGGCAATGACACCGTGAAGCAAAGTATCGTTGGCGTATTCGCTATTTAGATGGGCGGGATTCACGTCACCTGAGACTGCGGCGAAGGCTTGTATGTCTGCCAGCGTTAGCGTGCGCAGCAGACGGGCGCTTTGGCCCAGGGTGATTTCGTCGTAGGTCACATTTTCAATCAAATCTGTTTTCAATGTAAAACTCCTGACAGGGTCGATGCTATGTTCAAAGCGGGGGAGGATCTAGTACGTTGCGGTATTCGTTGGACCCGGAATGAGCCCTTTCTCGCCAGTAAGGTTCAGTTCAAAGATGTGGCTGCCGTTGGCAAGCGCGTGGCAAGTTCATTTTCAAGGAAGGTTAAACCAAAGGCTCATGGCGATCCCAGCGTCGCCGAGACTGAAACCGTGGCGCAGCAAATGCTGCTCGGCCGTGACCAATAGCTGGCGGCTTGGCGAGGGCGCCCTGTCTCGCCTACGCCGTTTCGATAGACTCATCAAGTGGGCCACTCCCCATCGTTTTTACGTGACACGCCAAGGCCGAGCGCCGGGCGGGCAATGCGGACATTTAACGTATCTGTGGATGGCAGCATGCGCCGCAGGTGCCAGGCAGGGGAATCCGCTTCCGGCCGCTTATTGTGCATAATGCATTTTCACATCGTCGCCGCAGGCAGCGTCGGAGCGTTTGCCTTCGGCCACAGGCTGTTCAGGACGAAAGCGTAAAGCGCCAGGAGACGGATGGGATCACGGAATTCAAAGCGGGCGAGATTGAGTGGCCACTGATCCAGCCGAGAATAAATCATTTTATCGAGCGATTGCGTGAATAAAATTAGTTTCTTCATTGCAATAATTGAAAAAATTCCCAACCAGAATTAGTCACTAGTGCCCGGGAATTTGTCTGATGCTAGGTATGGACGTCAGGTTTTTTTGGCCGATGGAAGCTTATTCGTATAATATCTTAAAATCACAATATTTATTATAAGAAATTATAAATATTGTTTTGGCATGCAATCCCGTGTCCCGTGTCTGCGACGAGCAGCGACCCGCGCGAGGCGTAGCCAAACGCACACGGGCTACCTTGAACCAAGTTTCTCGTCACCTAAGCCATGGTGAGTTGCTTCTAGGCGCGGTCGCTGGCACGGAAACGGGCCAAATGCCCGCGAAAAATACTAGTCTAACATCGATTTGCCGCTCGTCGCCCTGCTCTGCCCGCCAAAAAATCCTTCGATGGGAAAAATAGATGTCAAAAACGCATAAGGACGTCAAACGGCCGGCAACCTGATCGATGCCATGCTGTTCTGGCGTCCATTGCCGCGCATGTTTTTGTTGAGCCTGATAGCTGCGCAGCGCTGACGCCGCCGTCCACCCTGCCATAGCAACCGCGACCGCCCGGCTTGCAAGTGATTCGTGCTTGAACCGGTACCCGTGAAATTCGTGATCCCTCAATATGCTTGATTTATTCGCTATTTGCCATATTTCGAATTAGTCGTCGCGAAACATGCATCTTTGGTGGGGCCGGCCATGGACTTGCATTTTTCGACCGCCACATCATAATCCGCATTGCGCTTATCTTGCGTCGCTTCAGTTTTCACGTCGCCGATTGTTTTGCTCGATTTTGCATTAACTATCGCCTTGGTGCGCGCTGCCTGCGCCTCCTTGATACAAATACCTTTGGCATTGCCACCTTGAGCTTTGCATTTCTCTTTAGCCACCCCATAATCCGCATCTGCCATTGCGATTTGCGCCATCATGCGCGCGCGCGGCGTATTTTTGTATTGAGCTTCCGCTTCCGCCTTGCTGCTTTTCTCAACTGCCTTCGCTTCTTCGATGCAGACATCTTTTGGAGCTCCGCCCAAAGCATTACATTTGACGCGTGCTGATTTGTACGTTTCGGTGGCACTTTCTTTGCTGGCCTTATAGGCCGCTTTGGCATCATCGGCCGCTGCGAATGCCGCCATGGAAAAACCCAGGACCGCCAGCGCGACGAGGCCATTTACGAATATTTTTTTCATTTTTTCCCTTTCCCGATTCCGTCTGTCCCTAGGTGCGCACCTGTTCACACCAAGATTTACGGTCAATAACTCTTGTTGCGCACTTCGAATTCTGCTTTTGAGTCTCCTCTACTGCCACCGCCGCTTTACTACATTTTTCCCGAGTGCCGATCGCAATTTTCGCTGACCGCCTAGGCACTGCGCAGTTTTAGCCTTGACTCGAGTGATGATCAAACGACGAAAGGCCCGATGTCTTTAGCAGTTCGCGCGCACGGTCGATCTCCTGCGCATCGCCGTGCACCACCAGCATGAACTTTTCCGCCTTCAGCGCAGTTTCGTAGCGCAGCACGGAGTCTTTGGGGATGCCTACTGACACCAGGGCACCAATTAGGGCGCTAGCGCCACCGACCATGACGGCTCCCTCCAGACCGCTGAAAAGAGCCGCGGCGAGTGGGCCCAGAACAATTACATGACCCACCACCGGGATAAATAGCATGGCCGAGCCAAACAATATGCCCATCAAGCCACCCCAAAATGCGCCCATCTTGCCAAAGATCTTGGCACGGTCGCCCGCGTTGAGAAAGCCGACCACGTGTTCCTCGGTGTGGTAGTCCTTGCCGACGATGGAAATTTTTTTCATATCAAAACCGGCGCGTTGCAACTCCTTCACGGCATTTTCTGCCTGTGTATGCGTGTCATAGATGGCGACGGCAATATCGGTGTTGGTTGCAGTCATGTTGTGGTCCTTTCTGAATTGAATATCTCTGAATCTGAACGCGAGCTTCGGGTCGAGAACACGGCCTAACGACCCAAAGGAAAAAAAATTCCAACTAGCACCAAAACCGCACCAATCCATGACACCATGAACGTCACCTGAGGCAAAACATTGTTGCGCAGCCGCAAAATGGACCGGTCACTTCTTTTATCTTTGTAACCCAGCGCACAAATACCTCGGCAGGCGTGTCTCCTAGCCGGTGCGGCTTGCCTCCCGTACGTTCGGATGGCGACCAACGACGGCGCCCGGTATTTTAGAGAGATAACAATTTTTTTAGTTCCGTTTGGCTAGTTGAGCAAAAAATGCGGTGCGTCATGCCACCATAGCGACGGCTTGGTTTTTCTCAAATCGCCGCGCCCGCGTCGCACTACCATGAACCGCGATGGGACTCGATTTTCTCGGACTCGTTTTAATCATTGGTTCCAAGTTTGAAGCACGCAGCCCTTCAAAATGAAAAAATTTCTTTGACAAAAAATTGCGTCTTTGTTGCCTTTTTTGTTCTGCATGGGGAACTGCACCGTCTATCTGGTGCTCGCGCGCCGTACGCAACCCGCACTTTTGCAACGACGCGCTCGAACAGGTGAGCACCCATTTATTCGGCCAGGACACCGAGGTGCATCGTCCGGCGCGGCCGGAAAAATTGTCACCAGCTTATGTCTTTTTTTTAACATCAGCGGCCTGTTCGAGTTACCTTACGACATCGTGCTACCGGTCACCGGCTCGGTCGGCGAACAAGGCGGCCATGGCCGCGCATGACCGGCATGTTGCAAAATGAGCCAGCCCAAGCGGCACTGAAATTTTGCTACAAACAGGTAAGCCGCAAGGTCCGTGCGGCATGGTTTTCTTTAAGTATTTTTTGCCGGAGTGCCGAGCCATTTTTAAAGGTCAGATGAAAGGAGAGACCAGCACGGTGCTTTAGGGTGTGCGCATATCGATGATCCATGCCCGCCCTTTTCCCCGGCATGAACGGTTCATGATCAGATTATGATAAACAGATTACGATATATAGATGGTGTTATCAAAAAAATTGCTATCATTAAACAAATTGCCACGTACCGCTAGCACTTGTTTTTCTTTTTGCCATAGGCTAGCAGTTCGCGTTACCTTGGCATGGTGGCCATTGTTCGACATTTTTTTAGAGGCGCAATGACAAAAAAAGCAATCGGCCCCCCTAAACGGCCAAAAAAAGGAACTTCGATAAATAAAGGCGCATGAGAACGAAATCGCCCCCCCAAACGGCGTCTTTCGGCAGCATTTATGATCGCAGTATTTTCTTTACGCCCTACCCTGTGACGGCCCAGCCCATGCGACTAGATCGGCAGCACCTAATTCGATTACTGTTCGACGAGTACATCGAGATGTATGCGTCGCGCGATGACCGCTTGATAGCGCATTTCAGTGAAAATTTCAGCGGCTACACTGGTGGCGGCGATTTTCTCGTCAAGGACCGGGAGGCGTGGGTGAAGATGGGGAGTACGCAGAATTCGG
>PKWL01000061.1 GCA_003133225.1 Janthinobacterium sp. | reverse complement strand
TGACGGCGGCCCACGGCCATGCAGCGCTATTTGGCGTGTATGGCATGCTTGGCATCGGCTTGCTGCTGTTTTGTTTGCGCGGCCTGTCCGAGCGCGCCGCATGGTCCGACCGATTGCTAAGGCCGATGTTTTGGTCGCTCAATATCGGCCTCGCCATGATGGTGTTCATTTCGCTGGTGCCGGCCGGCATCTACCAAGCTTGGGCCAGCGTGACCCAGGGCATGTGGTTTGCACGCTCGCCGGCAGTGGTCCATTCGCATCTGATGGAAACGCTCGTATGGATGCGCGTGCCGGGCGATGTGGTCTTTGCCTGCGGCACTTTGTTGCTGGCCTTGTTCGCGCTGCGCTTGCTAACGGGCGGCTCACGTAGACAGCCGGCGCCGGTGAGCGTGGTGGCGCGCCGCGCTTGACTCAAATAATCAGAAGGCATTTGAAGAGGCTGGTTTAGGCCGGCCTTTTCTGTTGACATAGGAGTTTTACCATGACCCACGATTGTTCCCTTCCCGTATTAGCGGCCGGCATCTATCCGTTCGACGCGCGCGGCGTGGCCAAGCGCTTCCGCCACGCCGCCATCTTCGGCGCGCTGGAAGTGCTGCAAGCGGGCGAGACCATGCGTTTTTGTAACGATCACGATCCTTTGCCCTTGCTCTCGCAGATCGGCGCGCGCTTTGGTTCCCGCATCAAAGTCGCGTATGTCGCGCGCGCACCGGGAGAAATCGTCATCGATTTTCTGGTGACAGGCTAATTGGAGTATTGCCCTGTGGATGGCGCTCAAGCCATTGGGCATGCGCCGTCCAATTTAGGGAAATGTCGCCGAGGCCCTGAGGGGCCTCGCCGCCGACTAGGCCATGGGCCAACATGGGCACCATCCGATTATGGAATCCAGGTGCCGAATTCCTATTTGGCTATACCGACGTAGAAGCCATCGACCAGAGCTTAAACTTGATCATTCCTGAAAATTTGCGCCAGGCCCATTGGGATGGATTTCATCGGGCAACTAACTAGGCGCAACCATCCATGGCAGACGCTCGATCATCACCCGTTCATTACACAAGAATGGTGAACAGCTTTATGTAGATATGAGCTTTGCGATCGTGAAAGATCAAGCCGGGGAAACGATTGGATCAGCGGCCGTTGCTCGCAATGCTACTGCGCGGTATTTGGAAGGAAAGAGCCGCCGGCGGCGGCTTGCCGATTTGACGGCAAATCTGCCCAAATAGCATTGGCGATCCGAGGGGGCCGGCCGGCAAATCAAGGTGTTGCTAACCGCATCGATGGAGTTTATGTCCGTGCCGGCAATGCGGGAAATTGAAATAAATACGATTTCCCATGTTGCCGGCGTTTCCTGCCGAGCGGTGCTCAGCAGGCTTTAATGGTCTACGATCACTTGCGTGGCTGGGTAAGCGTGTTGAGAGGGTTCTTCTTCGGCGCCGCCGGCGGAGCATGAGCTAAGCTTGATTTATGTGCTGGCCCATAGCGGTTATTGGGAGACATCGCTTGGCTTTAACGCATCGTTCACTAGTTGAATGACGGCCCTTTGTTCCCGCTCCGGCGCAAAAAAAGGGGCACGACGCGCGCATTGCTGCCGCAGGCGCGACAGGAAACCGGGGTCCCGGCTCGCTCGGTCGAGTAAGCAGGCTAGTTGCTGTGTGTCGCCCAGTGGAAAGTAGCCGTCATAGTCACGGCCCAACATGCCAATGTTGCCCGGAATGCGGCTGGCTAACACCGGTACTTGAGCGGTGACCGCCTCAATAATTACGTTGGCACCGCCTTCCATCACACTCGAGATGACCAACGCCTGCGCCCGCTTGATGCGTTGTCGGGTCTCGCCGTGCGCCAAGCCCATCAGCCAGATGTAGCGCGCTACCTTGGGCCAGGAGCGCACTTGCAAGGCCTGTGCGGCGAGCAGATACTCGTTCTCAAGCGCGTTGCCGATGTGAATGAGACGCACACGCGAATCATCCGGCAGAAGTTCCAGCGCCCGCATCGGCGTCAGCGGATCCTTTTCCGCCCGCATGTGGCCCACTAGCACGACATCGAAGGTGCGCCGGTTCGGCGTTTTTGGCATCGATGCCGGCGCAGATTGATAGATTACGCGGCACTTGGCACGATGCGGTGGGGCAAGTTCGGCGAGGCCCTCGTCCTGCAGCACGACCAAGTGGGTGGCAAGATCGAGTGAGCGCCGAGCAGCCCCATCGGTGCGGATGTCACGGTATAGGTCGGTGCCGGTCAACACCACCACCAACGGGCGATCTGGGTAACGCTCGGCAAACCTGGCAATCGCATCGGACGAGCGCCGGGCGTGCAGCGCTATCAGGCACGCGGGCGGCTGTGCCGGGTCGCCTGCGGTTGGCCCACCGGATTCCAGCGCGACCTCGCAGGTGGGGCGCAGGAAGCGCGACCAGCGATAGGCGGTTTGCCAGTTGCCGTTGTTGGCTTTCCGCAGCGCCGGGCTGATAATGGTCACTCTGGCCTTGGGAGCACGCATGATGATCGATACGGAAGGGGTCGTAGCGAGAAGGATAAACCAATCTGAGTTGGATGGCGCATTGGTCGATGCCCATTGCCGAACCTGGGCGATGCTCGAAGATCTGACGCCGTCCCAATGGCAGGTCCGGTATGACCCTGGGATCAATCCCCCGTTGTGGGAATATGGCCATATCGCATGGTTCACCGAGCGCTGGCTATTAAGGGATGCCCATGCTAACGAGAGCGGCGCGTTCGTGGTCAGCCGCCCCTCGCTGCTCGCCGACGCGGACCGCTGGTTTGATTCGATGCGCGTCGCCCATTCGGACCGTTGGCATCTCGATCTGCCCCGACTGGCGCAGGTGCGCGACTACGCCGATACCGTGCTGCAGCGCGTGCGCACCAAGCTCGCCGCCGTGCACGACACGGATCAGGCGCTTTACTTTTTTCGTCTCGCGTTGTTCCATGAAGACATGCACGGCGAGGCGTTGGCTTGCATGCGCCAAGTCCTCGACTATCCGCTGCCTGCGCCGCTGCGGATGCCGTCCGTAAAACCTGATGGCGGCGACCTGGCAATTGGCGCTGAGGCGTTCGTCATGGGCTCATCCGCTGGCGACGGATTCGCGTTCGACAATGAGAAATGGGCCCATGAAATCCAGATCACCCCCGCGCGGATCGACTGCGAATGGGTGACCAACGGCGCCTTCGCCGAATTCGTCGCGGCCGGCGGCTACCTCGACGCACGCTGGTGGCCGCCCGACGGGCTGGCGTGGTTGAAGCATGCTGGTCTCGCACAACCGTTACGCTGGCGTAAATCGCCGCACTGTGCTTGGGAGCAACGCTGGTTCGGGCAGTGGGCGCCGCTGCCACTCGATGCCCCGGTCTGCCATGTGAATGCTTACGAAGCGGAAGCCTTTTGCAATTGGAGCGGGCGCCGTTTGCCGACCGAGGCCGAGTGGGAGTATGGCGCCAGCCACGGCTTGATGCGCTGGGGAGGCGCGGTATGGGAATGGACGGCCGATCCCTTCAAACCCTATCCGGGCTTTGCACCGGACCCCTACCTGGAATATTCGGCACCCTGGTTTCACTCCCACCGCGCCGTGCGCGGCGGCTCGTTCGCCACCCGCGCCCGCATGCACCATCCCCGTTATCGAAACTTCTTCCTGCCGCATCGGAATGACATTTTCACGGGTTTTCGCACTTGCGCGACGGCCTAAGGATCGGCTTATGGCGACTGCTACGCCAACTGGATGAGAACGGATAGCGCAAAAAAGTTGTCTAACTCAAAGGCATTGCTGCGACAGTGGCAAGCGAGGATAGGGCGTTCCTTGTCCACAGGCGTGGAATTGCCGAATGTACACCGTTAGAGGCGACCCCAGCGTCGGCTTGGGTTCAGGTTCACGATCGGTTCCACCGTGCCGGCTGCACGTTCTCTACAGTACCGTTGAATCAGATGTTGGGGATCATGATGCTTGACTAGTCCAGGTTCACGACCATAGCGCGCCAGCGAGCAACTTTACAAATTGCTCCGAAAGACGGATTCGACTTTAAATTAAGATTCATTTAAAATGAAGCTTATTCAGTTCGCGTAAAAATCCAATGTCAGGTCGATGTCAGTCATTCCAAATTTAATGCTGGCAATGCGCATTGGCCCGCTGCATTGGCCCGCTATTACATCGGAGGTATCTTGAAATGGCAAAAATATTTGCCGTAAATCCATCGCATCCCGAGCGAGTCTGCTGGGGTTGCGATAAGTACTGTCCGTTCGATTCGTTGGCCTGCGGCAACGGATCGGAGCGGACGCAGCACCCGGCGGAGCTGTTCGGTGCGGATTGGCAAGATTGGGGTATCGATTCTAATGCGAAGCGGGAAGAAACTGCGGACGACTGACGGTTTCCCGAAGGTGCAATCCCTAACGACACTCATCCAGACGACTTGTTCCCAGAACGCTGGCGCTTCGCGCTGGTGACATTGGGCACGGTTAAGTTCAGGCCGGGTGGGTTCTGCGTAACGAGAGCACGCTCTACCTTGACGGCAGAGCGGATGTGGTGGCCGTTGGCGGCCTTGCCCTCGGGCTCCCGTCACTGGATCATCGTCACCGTGGCACCCAGCAATCGCGCTGTAGTTTAGCTCCTCCTGTTTTTCCCCGATACGAAATGATACCGACGGCCAACATTGGCCATTTTGTTTAACTCAGCCGTCAGGCAGCCTTGGTGCGTTTTACGACTTGGGCGACGTCGGTCACCTCTTTCACCTTCGGCTGCGTTGCATACAATGCGAGACCGGTAAACAGGAAGCCGCCGACAATGTTACCGAGCGTGACGGGAATCTGGTTCCAGACCCACCAGTTGTAGGCTGACACGTTCGCCCCCATCATCATGCCGGCCGGGATCACGAACATGTTGACCACCGCATGCTCGAAGCCTTGGGCAAAAAAAATCACGATCGGCAGCCAGGCAGCGACGATCTTGCCTAACACCGAAGTTGCCACCATCGACATCGCGACGCCCAAGCACACCATCCAGTTGCACAGCATCGCCTTGACGAATGCGGTCAGGATGCCGGCACCGCCGAGTTGTTCATAGCCGTGGGTCTTGGCTACGGCAATTTTGATCAATGCCTGTCCGACCGCGTTCGGCGCGGTTGCGCCGCCATTTGTTAGTACGATCGAAATCAGCCCGGCGTAGATGATGCTGCCAATCAGGTTGCCGATGAAGACGCAGATCCAGTTCTTCAATACTTGCGTCGCGTTGATATGTCCATCGAGTGCCGCCATGGGCAGCAGGGCGAAGCTGCCCGTTACCAGTTCCAAACCAAGCAAGCAGATCATCACAAAGCCGACCGGGAAGATCAGCGCGCCGACGATCGGCTGGCCCGTCTGCACGTTGGCGCCCACAGCTAGGCTGGTGGAGACGCCAAGTAATGCGCCAGACAGTATGCCTCGAAGTAAGAGCTGTCCGATAGACAATGCGCCTTTGCGCGCACCCGCGTCAACCATGTTTGCGACCAGATCCGCAGGTTTCACATAGTCCATTTTTTTCCTTGATAAGACGGATTGAGCCACAGCCAAAGTAACCCGAACGACTATAGCCAACGCAAATAGCATGCCACGCTGATGACGTGCGTGGCCTTCCAGACCGGTGTGTTCATCTGACCGATAAAACGCGTCCCACCATCAAGCCTTGCCGGCCAACGACAGGCTCAGGTACTTCGAAATTGACGCTTTGTCCATGACCCGAGTGTTACCGTGATTATAAAAAGGTTGAAGTAAAAATGCGGCAAATGGCGGCGCAGTGCGTGTCTGTTTTTCCTGCGAGTTGCTAACTTCGGGAACAAATTTGTGCCATGCAGATTTCCGCACTGCGAGGCACCGTCGCACCAATTTAGATGGTCCGCGCACTCATCTGGTGCGCCTATTGCCAATAATGCATTCGCATCACACTGTGCTGCGCCTGGCGGTGCTGGTGGCATTGATATTGCGTAGTGATGCGTAAGACAGGCACCTCGGGGTAGCGATGAAAAAAATGAAATTAGTCATGGTGGGCAATGGCATGGCCGGTGTGCGCACGCTGGAGGAATTGCGCAAGATCGCACCAGACTTGTACGACATCACCGTGTTCGGCGCCGAGCCGTATGCAAACTACAACCGCATCTTGCTGTCGCCAGTGCTGGCGGGTGAGCAGACCATCCAGGACATTATGTTAAATGATGTCGACTGGTATGAGGAAAACGGTATCACGCTTCACCTTGGCAGAAAGATCGTCACGATCGACCGTGCCAGGCGCCTTGTGATCGCCGCCGACGGCACCGAGGCGGTATACGACCGCCTGCTGCTGGCGACCGGTTCCACTCCTTTTATGCTGCCGGTGCCGGGAAACGACTTGCAGGGCGTGATTTCCTACCGCGACATTCACGATACCAACGCCATGATCGCGGCTGCCGCGAAGCATACGCACGCTATCGTCATCGGCGGCGGCCTGCTGGGCCTGGAGGCGGCCAACGGCTTGAAATTGCGCGGCATGGACGTGACGGTGGTTCATTTGCCGGGCTGGCTGATGGAGCGCCAGCTCGATCCCGTAGCGGGCAAGATGCTGCAAAAGTCGCTGGAAAATCGGGGCCTCAAATTTCTGCTGGAAAAAAACACCAAGGCCCTAATTGGTGACGCCGCCGGCCAGGTGCAGTCTATTCAGTTTACCGACGGGTTGGAAATCCCTGCGCAGCTGGTGGTGATGGCGGTCGGCATTCGCCCCAACAGCGCGCTGGCCGAAGCGTGCGGCTTGTACTGCAGCCGCGGCATCGTCGTCAGTGACACCATGCAAACCTATGATCCGCGCATCTACTCGGTCGGCGAATGCGTCAACCATCGCGGCACCGTGTATGGCCTGGTGGCGCCGCTGTTTGAGATGGCCAAGGTTTGCGCCAATCATCTGGCCAACTACGGTATCGGCCAGTATCACGGATCGGCCACCTCGACCAAGCTGAAAGTGACCGGCATCGACCTGTTCTCGGCTGGCCAATTCATGGGCGGCGTCGGCACCGAGGAAATCATTTTGTCAGACCCGACAGGCGGCATCTACAAGCGCTTGGTGCTGAAGGACGACAAGCTGGTCGGCGCCTGCCTGTACGGCGACACGGTCGACGGCAGTTGGTACTTCAAAATGCTGCGCGACGCGAAAGACGTTGGCGAGATCCGTGATTCGCTCGTGTTCGGCGAAACCAATACGGGCCGTCCGGGCGACCTTGGCCACGAAGGTTACACGATGGCGGCCAGCATGCCCGACACCGCCGAGGTGTGCGGTTGCAACGGCGTCTGCAAAGGAACCATCGTCAAGGCGATCAAGGAAAAAGGCTTGTTCACACTGGAAGACGTGCGCAAACAGACCAAGGCGTCGGCTTCGTGCGGTTCATGCACTGGCCTGGTAGAGCAGATCCTGATGTTTACCGCCGGAGGCGATTATTCGGCCGCGGCCAAGGCCAAGCCGATGTGCGGCTGCACCGACATTACCCATCAGCAGGCGCGCGATGCCATCTTGGCGCAGAAGCTGCTGACGGTGGCCGGTGCCATGGAATTCATGGATTGGCGCACGCCGAACGGCTGTGCTTCCTGCCGCCCGGCCATTAACTACTACTTGCTCTCTACCTGGCCCCACGAGGCCAAGGACGATCCGCAATCGCGCTTCATCAACGAGCGTGCGCACGCCAATATCCAGAAGGACGGCACGTTCTCGGTTATCCCGCGCATGTTCGGCGGCCACACCACATCGTCTGAGCTGCGCCGCATCGCCGACGTTGTCGATAAGTATAAGATTCCGACAGTGAAGGTCACCGGCGGCCAGCGTATCGATTTGCTGGGCGTAAAAAAACAGGATTTGCGCGATGTATGGCAAGACCTGGGCATGCCAAGTGGTCTAGCGTACGCTAAGGCTTTGCGCACCGTGAAGACTTGCGTCGGCAGCGAATGGTGCCGTTTTGGCACCCAGGATTCGACCTTGATGGGCCAGCAGCTCGAGCGCGAGCTATGCTTGATGTACGCGCCCCACAAGGTCAAGATTGCGGTGTCGGGCTGCCCCCGCAATTGCGCCGAATCGGGCATCAAGGACGTGGGTGTGATCGGCGTCGATTCCGGCTGGGAGATTTATGTCGGTGGCAACGGAGGCATCAAGACTGAGGTCGCGCAGTTCCTAGTCAAGGTGAAAACACACGAAGAGGTGATGGAGTATTGCGGCGCCTTCCTGCAGTTGTACCGCAGCGAAGGCTGGTACCTGGAGCGCACCGTGCATTACATCGCGCGTGTCGGCCTTGAGCATGTGAAAAAATTCGTGCTGGTAGATGCGGCCAACCGCAAGGTTCTATATGAACGTTTGCAGTTTGCGCTCAAAGGCGAGCCCGATCCATGGCATCAGCCTGAACAGGCCATGGTCGACACCCGCCAATTCGTCCCGCTGACCATACCCGCTTAGGAAAACAATCATGTCAGAACAATGGAAAATGATCTGCGAAGTCAACGATATTCCCGTGCTTGGCGCGCGCGTCGTGCAGCGTGGCCTGGCGTGGCAGAAACTGCCGAGCGTGGCGATCGTTCGCAATAGCGATGACAAGATTTTCGCGTTGCTCGATCGCTGTCCACACAAGGGCGGCCCGTTGTCGCAAGGGATCGTGTTCGGCGAAAATGTGGCTTGTCCGCTGCACAACTGGAAGATCGAACTCAATTCCGGCTGCGCATCCGCGCCCGATGAGGGCTGCACCAGGAAGTTCAGCGTTAAGGTTGACGAGGGCGCCGTTTACCTCGACAAAAACGAGCTAAGTGCACCGGCCGACGAGTTCGAAGAGGCGTTGGCCGGATCGTTCGCGGCGGCGCCGCACATAAAGGCGGCTTGAACGCAGTGCAGGACGTCAATTTTCGGGCCGAGGTTCTGGCGCGTCACGTAAAGCATAGGTATGGACGAGCTTGTATGCCGGGTAAACCGGGTGGCTTTATCATGCCAACGCAAGAAACTGATCGGCGAAATCCGACCCCTCTTGATCACTAGGAATCATATGTATAGGTTCGATATCGGCCAACACATCTAAAGTCGAGCGCCAATCATTTGGCCGAGCATTGGCCTGGTCACGCGCTTAATGACGGGCCGACGCTTAATCGAGGTGGTGACCGGGAAGAGCCATGCAGTCGGGTTCTCCCGATTCCCTGCTTGACGAGTTTGACGAGCTTTCCAACATCGGTGGCATGCCTATCGAGTTGGGGGCGGCAGTACGCTGAAGCGAGGGCGAGTCTCGGCATCGTTCATGGCGCGGCTTTTTTGCCCCCGTGCCGGCCGTCGCCACCATTGCACCCCAAATTCGACAGTGCATAAAAGTTATGCCTTCCTTCGCTAATGCGGCAAAAGCAGGAAAATGACCCAAAGAATGTTTAGCTCTTGCCGCTGAGGCGCCGAGATTGCTTAGGGGCGCGGAACACGAGCGGCTTGCCGGTGTCGCGCTTCGAGTCAGGAATCTGGGCCAGTTTGACTGCCGCCTCGACTACGTGATGGTGGGGCGACTTCTCGCACACCGGATCCGCATTGGCAGCATCGCCCGAGAGCATGTAGGCTTGGCAGCGGCAGCCGCCGAGATCTTTTTCCTTATCGGGGCAGCTGCGGCAGGAGTCTTTCATCCAGCCGTCGCCGCGGTAGTGATTGAAGCCGTCCGATTCATACCAGATTTCCTTCACGCTCATGTCGCGCACGTTCGGAAAACTCAGCCCTTGCAGCATTTTGGCCGTGTGGCAGGGCAGGGCGGTGCCATCGGGGGTGACGGTGAGGAAAACGTTGCCCCAGCCATTCATGCATTTCTTGGGGCGTGTCTCGTAATAGTCGGGCACGACGAAGAACATGCGGATTTTGTCGCCCAGCTTGTCCCGGTACTCATTGGTGATCCGTTCCGCGCGCTGCAGTTGCTCGCGCGACGGCAGCAGCAGGTCGCGGTTCACTTTGGCCCACGAGTAATACTGACTGTTGGCCAGTTCCAGGTACTCGGCGCCGAGCGCGACGGCCATCTCGATAATCTTGTCGATGTAATCGATGTTCATGCGGTGCACCACGCAATTGATTACCATCGGCCAGCCGTGCGATTTGATTAGGTGCGCGACGCGTTGCTTGAGCTCGAAGGTTTTCGTGTGCGTCAGGAAATCATTGAGTTCCCTGCTGGAATCCTGAAACGAGAGCTGGATGTGGTCTAGCCCCGCTTCCTTGAGCTTGACGATGCGCTCCTCGGTCAGGCCCACGCCCGAGGTCAGCAGGTTAGTATAGTAACCGAGCTTTTTCGCTTCGGCGACCAGGATTTCCAGATCGTCGCGCAGCATCGGCTCGCCGCCGGAAAAACCGCACTGCACGCTGCCTGCCGCGCGCGCCTCGCGCAGCACGCGCAGCCAGGCGTTTGTGGATAGTTCGTGTTCGTTGATGGCGAAATCGAGCGGGTTGTAGCAAAATACGCAGTGCAGCGGACAACGATAGGTCAGCTCCGCCAGCAGCCATAGCGGCGGGCCGATCTGGGGGACGGTTTGCGGTATGTTCATCTTGTCAGCCTTCGATCCAGTGTTTCTTGCGTGCCATGTCGAGAAAAGCGAGCACGTCATTGGTGAGCTCGTTCGCGCGGAACGCGCATTCAAGTTGCGCTACGATATTGCTTACGCTGTGGGCACCGTCGCAACGGCGCATGATCTCGCCGGCGCTCTGGTTGAGTTTGACCATGCCTTCCGGATACAGCAAGACCCAGGCGCCTTGCGCCTCTTCCCACTGCAGGCGGAAGTGGCGCAACACAGCTGGGCACGCATCGAACGTGGTGCTCACTGCTTGGCTCCCTGGATCTCGATTTCGCATTGGCTGAGCATGATCGCGTCGGCTAGTGACCACAGCACGTCCAGCTTGAACTGCAAAATGTCGAGGGCACGTTCTTGCAGCGCGCGGCTGCCGCTGAAATACTCGAGCGTGAAGCGCAGGCCATGCTGGACATCGCGCCGCGCCTGCGTCAGACGGTTCTTGAAGTATTGCAGCCCTTCGGTCTCGACCCAGGGATATTGCTCTGGCCAAGTGTCGATGCGCTGCTGGTGAATGTGTGGCGCGAACATTTCGGTTAGGCTGGAGGCAATGGCTTCCTGCCATGGTTGGCGCCGTGCGAAGTTGACGTAGGCGTCCACCGCAAAACGCGCCGCCGGAGCCAGCAAGCGCAACGAAGTCATGTCGTCGCGCGTCAGGCCGACGGCTTGCCCGAGATGAATCCACGCTTCGATGCCGCCCGGATCCCGGATGCCGCCAATGTCGCAGCCATCATGGTCGAGGATGCGCTGGATCCATTCGCGGCGGATTTCTCGTTCGGGACAGTTCGAAAGGATGGCGGCGTCCTTGACCGGAATCGCAATCTGATAGTAGTAGCGGTTCGCGACCCAGCCCTGCAACTGTTTTTTGGTGAGCTTGCCTTCGGCCATCATCACGTGAAACGGATGATAAATATGATAACTGGTGCCTTTATCGCGCAGCTTCGCTTCAAATTCTCGGGCCGGCCAAGCCGGGCGCCTGTCGTCCATTAGTGCCCGTACTGTCATAGGGTAATTTCCATTCCGTCAAATGAGACTTCAATGCCGCGGCGTGTCAGTTCGCCGCGTTCGGGGCTGTCCTCGTCGAGGATAGGGTTGGTATTGTTGATATGGATCAGAATCTTGCGCGTCGTCGCGGGCAATTTGTCGAGCCATTCGATCATGCCGCCTTGTCCGCTTTGCGGCAGGTGGCCCATCTCGCGCGATAGCTTGTTCGATGCGCCCAAGCGTATCATCTCGTCGTCGGTCCACAGCGTGCCGTCGATCAGGACGCAGTTGGCCGCCTGCAGCGCCTGCCACACGTGCGGTTCCATCTGCCCCAGGCCGGGAGCATAGAACAGCCGCTTGCCATTATTGGCGTCGGTGATGGTGATGCCTATGTTGTCACCGGGCTGAGGCCGGTCGCGGTGCGGCGAATAGGGCGGGGCATTGCTGATCAGCGGGACGGCGCTAAAGCGCAGGCCCGGCATGCCCGCCATGCTGAAGCCGTCGGCATCGAGCGGAACGTCGTGCCAGTGCAAGCCGCTGTAGTGGTCCAGCACCTTGAACAGTGGATTGCCCGTGGTCAGGTCTTCGCGCACCAGGCTGGTGCACCAGAGTTCATGCGGTTGGCGATGTTCGCGCAACATGTAAAGGCCGGTGGTGTGGTCGATCTGCGCGTCGATTAACACGATCGCGCGGATCGCCGTATCGCGCAGCGCGCGCGCAGGTTGCAGCGCGGGAAAGCTACGCAGTTGTTGCAAGATGTCGGGTGAGGCGTTAAACAGCACCCAGTTTTCGTCATCGCCGCTGACCGCGATCGACGACTGCGTCCGCGCCGATGCCCTGATCGTTCCCTTGCGTGAGCCGTCGCAGTTGCGGCAATTGCAGTTCCACTGTGGGAAGCCGCCGCCGGCGGCGGCGCCCAGAACGTGAATTCGCATGGTATGTCAACCTTATTTCGGCAAGCAAAGCGCAACGCGGCACGCCCAGATTATGTATTGCGGACTGTGCCGGTCAAGCGGGAATCCGCCGGCGGCCGACCTGGCTTAACCGGCGGGGTGATACTTAGCGACTGGCGATGTACATCGTGATTTCAAAACCAAAACGCAGATCGCAAGCTGCCGGTGTTTGCCATGTCATGATAAGTCTCCCTTCAGGTGATGAATCGAATGGCGTCCCGCATCTACAGCAGCGGGGCCGCCGCACTTTTTGTGCCGAATATAGCTTGGTACGGCAGTTAGTGTGCGCTTGGCCGGTTCCATGCGCATCGGTGAAATCTTGAATATGAACTCGTGAAAATCATGAGAGATGAGAGTTCCCACGGCTTCGGGCCACATGAACTTGAGTTCGTTGGAAATTTGTTGAGGCGACCAGAACAAATTCAGATGCGCACGACCTCAAAAAGGGCGCTCCCGGCCTGAAGTTTCAGCGTGCGGCGCGCTACGATCCGGCGCGCGTGGCTCCTGATTGCGGGCCGAGTTGATATCGTAGAGCCAGCACAGGAGCGCGTCAGTTCGCGGCTGATTGAACCGGGTGAACTGCGGTGTTTAGCTGTGGATCGCGCGCAGCACCGGTCAACCTACATGGTCATGACAACGGGGCTCCCGGGTGGTTAAGTGAGTGTAAATTTTCGACATTGCGGCACCTTACGGTAAAAGTGGTTTGATAATTGATTTAGCCACGCAATGAAAAACAACCCGCAATTAGTGGCACGTTAGTTATTCCGGTGGCTAATACCTTAGCCACATTGCGTTCAAAACATAGACCAGAATACCTATAGTACTGTTGCGTAACACGAAGTATTCTTTACCTGACGTGAAGGCCTATGGAGAGGAAGTAGCAAAGAAGATTTCAGAATCGGTCAGCAACGCTTTGCTTTCTTTGAGTGCGGTGTTGATGATGTTTGCAGTACAACTTCATACATATCTACAGACACCGCAAATGCATTCGGCATCGAAACGTGGTCGCATATATATCAAAGGCAAATATCAAAGGCTAGAGTGGGCATTCAAATGAAATTAGCGGGGAGCCGCCGGCTGCTCACCGGTTCCCGGCGCAGGTCAGGGGCACTCTAGCGATATACATACAGTTCCGTCCGGTAAATTAATTAAGGATCCGACTCTAAAAGGAAATTTTTGCTCCCGATGGCGAAGTAAGCCAGAGTTGCACCTCGCCCTAAAAAATTATTATGGCCATATCTTTTTCAACCAACTTTAGGTGGTATCACTTGAATAAGAAACCTATCCGCTTAGGCATGTTGCTCGCGGCGAATGGAGCATTTGCGCAAATATTTAGTTCATCTTCGGGCGAAAAATATCTTATGAAACGCATCGCCAATGCGCTTTCGGGATCGTTCTCCCCTTTCGCTATCTTTTTCTCGCTGATACTAATATTAAGCGCCGAGGGCGCGTTGGCGGCGCCGGCGAAACTGAGTGGTGATTTCGGGCCGCCGCAGGGCGAACCGATTCACGCGCAACTGACCAGCCCACCGAACGTGCCGCCACCCATCCACCGCAACCATCCGGCCAAGGTGATCGTCGAACTGGAAGTAATCGAAAAGGAAATGGCGATCTCCGAAGGCGTAAAGTATATGTTTTGGACGTTCGGCGGGACCGTGCCAGGTAGTTTTATCCGCGTACGCCAGGGCGATACCGTGGAATTCCATCTGAAGAACAACCCAAACAACAAAATGCCGCACAACATCGACCTGCACGGCGTCACGGGCCCGGGCGGCGGCGCGGCGTCGAGCTTCACCGCACCTGGACATGAATCGCAATTCACCTTCAAGGCATTGAACGAGGGGATCTACATCTATCATTGCGCGACTGCGCCAGTCGGCATGCATATCGCTAACGGCATGTACGGCATGATCCTGGTGGAACCACCCAAAGGCTTGACTGCGGTAGACCATGAATATTACGTCATGCAGGGCGACTTTTACACCACGGGCAAATATCGCGAGAAAGGCGTTCAAGGTTTCGACATGGACAAGGCGATCGACGAGCGGCCAAGCTATGTCTTGTTCAACGGAGCGGAAGGATCGCTGACCGGGGACAAGGCGCTCACGGCCAAAACGGACGAAAAGATCCGCTTGTTTGTCGGCAACGGCGGCCCTAACCTGATTTCGAGTTTCCACGTGATCGGCGCGATCTTTGATAAGGTACGCTTCGAAGGCGGCACGCACTGGCAGGAAAACGTGCAGACCACCTTGATTCCCTCCGGTGGGGCAGCGGTGGTCGAGTTTCAGACCAAGGTGCCGGGCAGCTATGTGCTGGTCGATCATTCAATCTTCCGCGCCTTTAATAAAGGAGCACTGGCCATCATGAAGGTCGACGGCCCGCCGAAGAAAGATGTCTACTCCGGCAAGGAGCTCGATTCGGTCTACCTGGGTGACCGAGCGCAACCCAATCTGGCTGCTGTCAGCAAAGCGACCCAGGCCGCCGCCAGCGGCACGCTGACCCTGCATGATCAAGTCAATGCTGGCCGCGAGCTCTTTGCCGGTACCTGTTCGGTCTGCCACCAGCCGAATGGCGCCGGATTGGCGGGCGTTTTCCCTCCGTTGGCCCATTCTGACTTTTTGAATGCCGACCCACGGCGCGCCATCGGTTTCCCGCTGCGCGGCTTGACCGGCAAGGTCACTGTCAATGGCCAAGAGTACAACTCGGTGATGCCACCGATGAGCCAATTAAACGACGATGAAATCGCGAACATCTTTACCTACGTGTTGAACAGCTGGGACAACAGGGGTGGTCGCATTGATGCGTCCGAGGTAAAGGCCGAGCGCGCCAAAGTTGTTGCGGCGCCAGCGGCGGGGCATTGAGCGGCGGGCCGGAGAGAGCATGATGGCGGACCGTAGGACGAAACTGTCCGCATGGAGCGGCGCGGCAGCGTGCGGCCTGCTGATAATAAAAGCAGCAGCGGCCCCGGTGGCATATGTACCCATTGCGGCCGGCACATTCGTCAGTGTATTGTCGAGCGCAGCTGACAACGGTCCGGTCCAAGTTGACGCCTTCGCGCTGCGCGCAATGCCGGTGACCAATGCCGAATTTCTGGCTTTCCTGAGCGCCCGGCCGGAGTGGCGGCGCGACCGAATTCCGGCGGTGTTTGCCGACAGCAGATACTTGCATCACTGGAGCGGCCCCGCCTCAATCAGCGCGCAACTGGGCGCGAACCGGGCGGTCACTAGCGTCAGCTGGTTCGCGGCGCGGGCATTTTGCGAATATGAAGGCGCGCGCCTACCTACCTGGTACGAATGGGAATACGTCGCCGCCGCCGATGAAACCCACGCTGATGCAAGGCGCGACCCGAGCTGGCGTGCCCGCATTCTTTCCTGGTATGGCCGGACATCCGATATGCCGACGCCGGCAGTTGGTGGACCGGCAAACTATTACGGCATACGGGATATGCAGGGCATGATCTGGGAATGGGTGGACGATTTCAACGCTTTGTTCATCAGCGCCGACAGCCGCAACCAGGGCGATCCGGACAAGCTGCAATTCTGCGGCGCGGGCGCGATTAGCCTGCAGGATAAGGAAAATTTTGCCGTTTTGATGCGCATCGCGTTGCTGTCTTCTTTGGCGGGCGCCGATACTACCGACAACCTCGGGTTCCGTTGCGCCCGCAGTCTCACAGAGGACATGAAATGAAACCACTCATAAGCCTAAGTTCGGCGCGTTGGCTCAGTGCCATCGCGTTTAGCATTCTAGCTCATAGCGCAGGAGCCGGCGCCGCCGGCAACTCTGCAGCCGGCGTAGGGCCGTTGCCGAGCGATTCCGTATATCAATTGAACAGCGAGTTGGTGGATCAGGATGGCCATCCTTTCAAATTATCGGGCAAGCGCGGTCAGCCGGTGATCGTCAGCATGTTCTATAATTCCTGCCAATTCGTATGTCCGATGTTAATTGACACCATGCGTCATACCGAAGATGGCTTGACTGCAGAGGAGCGCGCCAACCTCTCGCTGCTGTTGGTGACCTTCGACCCGGCACGCGACGACGTCGCGGTGCTCAAGTCGATTGCCGCGCGGCGCCGGCTCAACCCCGCGCACTGGACGTTGGCGCGCACCGATGCGGAGGGCGTGCGCAAACTTGCGGCCATCCTGGGAATACAGTACCGTTTGCTCAGAAGCGGGGAATACAATCACAGTACCGCGTTAATCTTGCTAGACGGCGATGGGCGCATCTTGGGACGCACCGGTAAACTTGGCGCTGTCGATCCTGTATTTCTGAAGCTGGTGGCCCAGGCCGCACACGACAAGTGATTGGTTGGTATTGGGGGCGCCGTTCAAATAAGGTCACAGGTGAAGCGCGGATGCGCGGTTGACCCATGGTCCGGCGCCGCCTTCCCGCGGGCACCAGGAGCGACCGCTCGATTTCCAAGAAATGACGTTCGACGATTCGCATGAATGGCTCTGAGCGCGTACTGATGGAGATGTAATCGAGTTGCTAATCAACAATGTGCTTGCAGGAAGCCAAACAACGGTACCTTCATCCCGAATCCTCAGAACGATCGGTATTACACGGAAAGAAAAAGATGAACATTCTGTTGAACCGTCTGTTGCTATGGCAAAAATTTGCGCTGCTTGCGCTTTTCGGAGGAGTCTTGGCCCTGGCGCCACTCACTCTTTACGTTCGGGAATCCAACAAGACGATTGACGCCGCCAACCTGGAAGCGCGCGGCATCATCCCGATACAGGCATTGCTAAATCTGGTGCGGGTGACACAACAGCATCGCGGTATATCTGCGATGGTATTGGGAGGCAACGATGCCGCGAAAGGTCCTCGCGCAACCAAGCAAGATGAGGTGGACCAGGCCGCTGCTGCGATGGATGCAGTCGCCAAACAGGTCGGCGACGCCGACATCGCGGACAAATGGCAGCAAGCGAAGGCTAAGTGGACAGCGATCCCCGGCAAGATCGCCCAACAATCGATCTCCGGTAAGGACAGCTTCACGCAGCACACCACACTGATTTCCGATTTACTGAAGATCAACGGGATGCTGGTCGATCGCTTCGGACTCAGCGTGGATCCGGAACCCGATACACGCAATCTGATCGAGTCGGCTCTCGTGCAATCACCCCAGTTGACTGAGGCGCTAGGGCGCATGCGTGCGAAGGGCGCCGGTTTGTTGGTAGGCAAAAATGCTACTGTCGAGGAGCGCAGTAGCATACTCGGGATGATTGACCAGATCAACGGTCTCTACGCTACCGTCAACCAATCGTTGGCGAAGGCGATGACTGACAATCCCGCATTTAAGAGTAGCCTTGCTATCCAGGCGCAGGCTAGCCTGGCTGTTGGGAACAAGGCGATTCATCTGGCGCAGGAACAGATCGTGAACGCGACGCAATTGACATTCCCCGCGGCGGATTTTTTTGCGCACTTCACTGAAGCGATCGACACTCAGATAAAACTCAACGATACCGCGCTGGTAGGGTTGGGGCAGAGACTGAATTCGCGCGCCGCGTCTCTGGTGGCTACCGAGTACGCTTTAATCGCCGGCATCGTCTCCCTTATGGTGTTGGCCACGCTCCTTAGCTATCTCATCAGCCGGTCGGTGACCGTGCCGCTCGGCAGGGCGATCGGCATCGCGAGGCAGATCGCCCTGGGCGACCTGACGGCCCGCATCGAGGTGGCATCTGAGGACGAAACGGGGCAACTGCTACAGGCACTGAAAGACATGAATGAAAGCTTGGTTAGAATCGTCGGCGAAGTGCGCGCCGGGACCGACACCATCGCTACCGCATCGGGCCAGATCGCATCCGGCAACCTCGACCTTTCATCGCGCACCGAAAAACAGGCAAGCGCGCTGGAAGAAACAGCATCGTCGATGGAAGAATTGACCGGTACCGTCAAACAGAATGCCGACAATGCGCAACAGGCGAACGTGCTCGCGTTGTCCGCTTCCGAAGTGGCGGTAAAGGGCGGCGCAGTGGTTACGCAAGTGGTCGATACGATGAGTTCGATCAACGCAGCGTCCAGGAAGATTGTCGACATCATCGGCGTCATCGACGGCATCGCCTTCCAGACCAATATTTTGGCGCTAAATGCTGCGGTAGAAGCAGCGCGCGCAGGCGAACAGGGCCGTGGCTTCGCGGTAGTGGCAGCCGAGGTGCGCAGCCTGGCGCAGCGCTCGGCCAGCGCAGCCAAGGAAATCAAGCTGTTGATCGATGATTCAGTGGAAACGGTTAATGCCGGCAGCAGGCTGGTCGATCAGGCTGGCACCACCATGAATGAGATGGTCGACAGCATCGGGCGTGTGACAGACATCATGTGCGAAATCACGGCGGCCAGCCGGGAACAGACATCCGGTATCGAGCAAATCAATCAAGCCATCATGCAAATGGATGACGTGACGCAACAAAATGCGGCCTTGGTGGAACAAGCCGCTGCCGCCGCACAAAGCATGCAAGAGCAAGCGGGAAATTTATCGCAGGTGGTAAGCGTATTCAAACTGGCAGATGGGACTGAGGTTCCCGCGGCTCTTCTCCTTTTAAAACGTGAGTTTCATACACCCAGCTTTTCCTGACGTTAGCCGGGGACCCTGCGCTCTTCCCTTCCTGTATTGGCCGCTATCGAGTCGATGCGCGCGGCGCGGCCACGCGCTTTCCGCCACGCCGCCATCTTCGGCGCGCTCGAAGCGCTGCAAGTGGGCGAGACCATGCCATTTGTAACGATCAGGTCCTTTGCCCTTGCCCTTGCTCTCGCAGGTCGATGAGCGCTTTGCTTCTTGCATCAAGATCGCTATGTCGCGCGCGCGCCGGGAGAAATCGTCAAAGATTTTCTGGTGGCGTGCTAATTGAAGTACTGGCCTGGCTACCGGCGCGCTCAAGCATTTTTATACGGCCCTGGCGGCATTCGCCCATATCGGCCGGTGGCAATGAAAAAACAGGTGTCAGGTTTTTAGCCGAAGAGCGGGCGCGGGCGTTTGACCTGAAATGGCATCTTTTGAACCACTCCTTTCGATCTATATGAAAGCCAACCCAATAGTTACTTTGGCGGAGACACCTAGCCAGATTGCTTTTACAAAATATCCCTCCGAGTAATAGTGCTACTGCGCGGCGCAACGTACCATTTCGCTATGTCTTGCGTCTTTGGAGGGGAAACGTGGCAACTACTAACAAGCAGATTTCGGTGTTGCTCAGTAGCACCTCCGCTTTTACCATTTGCTTTGCAGTCTGGATGATGTTTGCGGTACTTGGCATACCCATCAAGGCCCACCTCGGTCTCAATGAAACACAGTTCGGGCTGCTGGCGGCAACACCAGTTTTGTCCGGATCGCTGGTGCGCGTGCCGCTCGGCATATGGACCGACCGCTATGGTGGGCGCAAAGTATTTTTCTTGCTGATGCTTGCCTGCGTGCTGCCGATTTATCTGATCAGTTATGCCACGCAATACTGGCATTTTCTGGTACTCGGCTTATTCATTGGCGTGGCCGGAGGTTCTTTCTCCGTAGGGACGCCGTATGTGGCGCGCTGGTTCGAAAAGGAGCGGCGCGGCCTGGCAATGGGGATATTTGGCGCCGGCAATTCTGGTTCCGCGCTGACAAAATTCGTTGCGCCGGCGATCATTGCAGGCTTTGGTTGGCAAATGCTGCCGAAGGTCTATGCTGCCGCCATGCTGCTTACGGCATTGCTGTTTTGGGTCTTTTCCTATACCGATACATCGCATCAGGCGCCAGCCGGCGCATCATTCCCGGAGCAAATGAAGGTGCTCAAGGACCCGCGCGTGTGGCGCTATTGCCAGTACTACTCAGTGGTTTTCGGTGGCTATGTCGCGCTTGCGCTTTGGATAACCAAGTACTACATCGCTGAATATGGCTTTGACCTGCGGCTGGCGGCCTTGCTAGCGGCGTGTTTCTCGCTGCCGGGCGGGATCTTGCGCGCCCTCGGCGGCTGGATCGCCGACAAATACGGCGCCTACAAAGTGACTTGGCGAGTGATGTGGGTGTGCTTCGTCTGCTTCTTTTTATTGTCTTATCCGCCAACGAGCATGGTGGTGACGACAGTCGGCGGCCAGATGAGCTTGCATATTGGCGTGGCGCCGTGGATGTTTACGTTGTTGCTGTTTGTCGTAGGCGTCGCCATGGCAATCGGAAAGGCATCCATATTTAAATTCATCGCCGACGACTTCACTGACAACATCGGCGCCGTATCGGGAGTCGTCGGCCTTGCCGGCGGCTTGGGTGGCTTCGTGCTGCCGATCATGTTTGGCGCCCTAGTCGATCTGACCGGCGTGCGCTCCTCCGCATTCATGCTGTTGTACGGCGCAGTGTGCGTGTCGCTGGTATGCATGCATTACTCATTCAAGCCAAACGGGGGCGTCGCCGCCGAGCCGGCATCGGCAATACCAGACCAACCCCGAACGGTTATTCGGGCCCCCGTATCAAGCTATGCATCGAGGAGAGTGTTGTGAGTAAATATGTCATTAATATGTGGGCCCCGGAAACTACCAGCTTCTGGCAAAGCACCGGGAGATCGACCGCCAATCGCAATTTGTGGATTTCCATTCCCGCCTTGTTGCTCGCTTTCGCGGTGTGGATGGTATGGAGTGTGGTGGTGGTGAACCTGCCAAATATCGGTTTCAAGTACAGCACCAATCAACTATTCTGGCTGACGGCCTTGCCGGGACTGTCAGGGGCAACATTGCGCATTTTTTATTCCTTCATGGTGCCCATCTTCGGCGGCAGAAAATGGACCGCCCTGTCCACGGCGTCGCTGCTGATTCCCGCCATCGGCATTGGTTTTGCGGTTCAGGATGTCAGTACCAGTTTTCCCACCATGCTGATCCTGGCGCTGTTGTGCGGTTTTGGCGGCGGCAACTTTGCCTCGTCGATGGCCAACATCAGCTTTTTCTACCCGAAGGCGCAGAAAGGTTATGCACTGGGCATGAATGCCGGACTCGGCAATTTGGGTGTCTCGGTCGTCCAGTTCGTGGTGCCACTGGTCATCACGGCCGGCATTTTCGGCGCGCTCGGTGGCGAGGCGCAACCCTGGATGAACGCCGGGCAGACCAAGCAATTATGGATGCAAAATGCGGGTTTTATTTGGGTACCGTTTATCGCTCTCACCACCCTGCTGGCATGGCTCGGCATGAATGACATCGCTTCGGCAAAAGCCTCTTTTACGGAGCAAGCCGTGATCTTCAAGCGCAAGCACAATTGGCTGATGTGCTGGCTATATACCGGAACATTCGGTTCCTTTATTGGATATTCGGCCGCTTTTCCATTGCTGATCAAGACCCAGTTTCCCGATCTCAATCCCCTCCAATATGCGTTCCTCGGGCCCTTGGTCGGTGCCCTGGCCCGCGTGGTTGGCGGCTTTGTCGCAGACAAGCTGGGGGGCGCTAAGGTGACCCTGTGGACTTTCGTCGTGATGGTCGTTACCGTGTTTGGTGTCATGCACTATCTGCCACATGCAGGCGCGGTCGGCAATTTTTGGGGCTTCTTCTGGATGTTTATGCTGCTGTTCGCTGGCACTGGCATCGGTAATGCTTCGACCTTCCGAATGATTCCTGTGATCTTCTTAACCGAGCGCCAGCGCGCTGCTGCCGGGATGGGCAAGTTGGCTCAAGAGCAAGCCGTTATCGATGCGAACAAGGAGAGCGCCGCGGTGCTAGGCTTTACGTCGGCGGTGGCAGCGTATGGCGCCTTTTTTATTCCAAAAAGCTATGGGACGTCAATTGCGTTGACGGGCGGTCCAGAAGCCGCATTGTGGTGCTTTATCGGGTTCTATGTCAGCTGCATTGCCCTCACCTGGTGGTTTTATGCACGCCAGCAGGCGGAAATTTCGTGCTAGCGCGCTCGCATCGAGCACATGCATGGGTGACGCTTGCCCAGGCCCAGCACTAACAATGACGAACGAAAAGCAGCGGCGGGAGGTGCAATCTTGGGCTCGCCCGAACCGCGTCTTAGGTCCTTAATGTCCAGGCGCTCCGTGTCTTTGAAACGGCTGGAAAACCCTGGACCGGGGCCCAACGAACTGGAACGGATGATACCAGTAGCTTTCCGGGCGCCCGCTCATGGCGGAATGCGTCCCTGGCGCGCCATCGAATTTGGCCCTGCCCAGCGTGAGCAGCTGGCCGGGATCGCTGACCGCGCCAGAGCGCGCAAGCAGGCGACGCCACCGCCCGTGCTGCTTGGTGTTTGTGGCCGCGCCGGCGGGACCATCGTGCCGCCGCGTGACCAGTGGCTCGCCGCCGGGGCCGCCTTGGGCAATTGGCTCAACGCCGCGCAGCAGCTAGCTTACGGGGCCAGCGTGCTTAACGGAGAACGTTGCTTCGAGGTGACACTGTCGGCACAACTGGACTTTAGCCCCGACCAATCGCTGGCTGGTTTTGTTCGCATCGGCTCGATCCGTAATCTGCCGCCCGCCGCTGCCCCCGTCGCAGTCGGTGTGGTCGTGCTGGATACCCCCATCCATGGTTAAGCAGGCGCAGCCCCGGTCAGTTTCAAAATCGCAGCGGCGATCAGCGCGCCTTTGCTGATCGAACGTTCGACGTGATTGGTCTCGTTTTTCGATTGGCCTCGTTTTTCCGTTCTAACGGTAGGGTAGCGTGGCTGGATCAGATTCGTCAATTGGGAGCATGGCCCTCTTGCGCCGTCTTCTCTAGGAATAATTCGCCGTAGGCTTTTTCCTCTTTGCGTACTCACCTTGGAAAAAAAGACGGCAGGTTGGCTCAGTTCCGTTTCATGTTATTGCTGGGCCTTTTATAAGGTTTTGGCCCCACTTGAGTCCGCAAACTTAGATGCCGAAATCCGTGTTACCTATAGTCACAAAGAGCTAGTGTGCTTAGTCCTTTTTCGAATCGGACCACCCCTTCTTGCCAATAGCCATTGCCGGCTCCGTTACGTAGACTTCGTACATTGACGTAAGCAATTTTGTTGCAACGTTCTCATTTTCAAGTATCGGTAACGGTGCACGCGTGGAGGCAGCATGAGTCATTTTTTGGATCGTCTGAAGTTTTTCACCCATCCCAAAGAAACGTTTTCAAATGGCCATGGCGCGCTCGTCAATGAAGACCGTACCTGGGAAAACGGCTATCGCCAGCGCTGGCAGCACGACAAGATCGTGCGCTCGACCCATGGCGTGAATTGCACTGGCTCTTGCAGCTGGAAAGTGTATGTCAAGAACGGCTTGATTACCTGGGAAACGCAGCAGACCGATTACCCGCGCACCCGTCCCGACCTGCCCAACCACGAGCCGCGCGGCTGCCCGCGCGGAGCTAGCTATTCGTGGTACGTGTATTCGGCGCAGCGCGTCAAATATCCGATGGTGCGCGGGCGCCTCATGGAAATGTGGCGCGCAGCGCGGCTGACGATGGACCCGATTGCCGCCTGGGATTACATCAGTCAGAACCCCGAGCGCGCACAGAAATACAAGTCAGTGCGCGGCCTGGGCGGTTTCGTGCGCGCCACGTGGAACGAAAGTAATGAAATCATCGCCGCCGCCAACGCCTTGACCATCAAGAAATTTGGTCCGGACCGTATTGTCGGCTTTTCGCCGATTCCGGCGATGTCGATGGTCAGTTACGCCGCCGGAACCCGTTACCTGTCGCTGATCGGTGGCGTGGCTCTTAGTTTTTACGACTGGTATTGTGACTTGCCGCCAGCCAGCCCGCAGGTATGGGGCGAGCAGACCGACGTGCCGGAGTCGGCAGACTGGTATAACTCGACGTATTTGATGGTGTGGGGTTCGAATGTGCCGATGACGCGCACGCCGGATGCCCACTTCTATACCGAAGTGCGCTACAAGGGCACCAAGACGGTCGCCGTGTCTTCTGATTACGGCGAGATGGTCAAGTTCGGCGATATCTGGTTGGCGCCCAAGCAAGGTACCGATGCCGCGCTCGCGATGGCGATGGGGCACGTGATTTTGAAGGAATTCCACGCCCACGGCCAATCGGAATACTTCCGCGGTTACGCCAAGCAGTACACCGATTTCCCGATGCTGGTGCTGCTCAAGGAAAAAAACGGGACGCTGGTGCCGGACTACTTCCTGCGCGCTTCGCATTTGGCCAACAATCTTGACGAAACCAATAACCCGGAATGGAAAACCCTGGTCATGGACGAGATCAGCGGCGACATCAGCGCGCCGGCCGGCTCGATCGGTTTTCGCTGGGGCGAAGCGGGCAAATGGAATTTGGAACAGAAGGCCGGCACCAGCGGCCAAGCTATCGATCCGCGCCTGTCGCTCATCGATTGCAGCGACCAGGTGCTGGCGGTTGGCTTCGCGTATTTTGGCGGCCAGGATGGCGACGATCTGCTGCTGCGCAATGTGCCGGTGAAAAACGTGATGCTGGCCGATGGTTCGATGGCGCAGGTGACGACCGTGTTCGACCTGTCACTGGCCAACTATGGCATCGACCGCGGCCTCGGCGGCGGTAATGTCGCCATTGACTTCAGCGACGATGTGCCGTACACCCCGGCCTGGCAGGAAAAGCATACCGGTGTCAAAGCGGCCGATGTGATTACCGTGGCCCGTGAGTTCGCCGACAATGCCGACCGCACCCGCGGCAAGAGCATGGTGATCGTCGGCGCGGCGCTGAACCACTGGTATCACATGGACATGACGTATCGCGGCATCATCAATATGCTGATGATGTGCGGTTGCGTCGGTCAGTCCGGCGGCGGCTGGGCCCATTACGTGGGCCAGGAAAAACTGCGCCCGCAAACCGGCTGGACCCCGCTCGCATTCGCGCTCGACTGGAATCGGCCGATGCGCCAGATGAACGGCACGTCGTTCTTCTATGCGCACACCAGCCAGTGGCGCCACGAAAAATTGCACACAGCCGAAATTGCCTCACCCTCGGCTGACGGTAACGTCGCGCAGATGGCGTTGATCGACTATAACGCCAAGTCCGAGCGCATGGGATGGCTGCCCTCGGCACCGCAACTGGAAACCAATCCGCTCGAGCTCACGCGGGCGGCGGAGGCGGCCGGCATGGAGGTGGCGGCCTACGCGGTCGAACAGATCAAGGCGGGCAAGCTTAATTTCTCTTGCGACGATCCCGACAATCCCGCCAATTTTCCGCGCAATATGTTCGTGTGGCGCTCGAATATCCTGGGCAGTTCGGGCAAGGGGCACGAATACTTCTTGAAATACCTACTCGGCACGCAAAACGCGTTGATGAGCGACGAGGAGAGCTGCATCAAACCGAGGGATATTAAAATGCGGCCGGCGGCGGAAGGCAAGCTCGACTTGCTAGTGGTGCTCGACTTTCGCATGTCGACCACCTGCCTGTATGGCGACATCGTGTTACCGACGGCGACCTGGTACGAAAAGGACGACCTCAACACATCCGACATGCACCCCTTCATCCACCCCTTGTCGGAAGCGGTGCAGCCGCTGTGGCAGTCGAAATCGGACTGGGAAATCTACAAGGGCATTGCCGAGAAATTCTCGGAGATCGGCGGCGCGTATCTGGGCACGCAAAAAGATTTAATTCTGACACCGCTGTTGCACGACACTCCGGGCGAACTGGGCCAGCCCTTCGATCCGAAAGACTGGCGCGCCGGCGAATGCGAGCCGATTCCCGGCAAGACTATGCCGAGCATGAGCGTCGTCGAGCGCAATTACGGCGACGTGTTCAAGAAATTCACGTCGATTGGCCCGTTGCTGGAAAGCGCAGGCAACGGCGGCAAGGGCATTGGCTGGAACACCGGGCAGGAGGTCGATGTGCTGCGCGGTATCAACCGCACCGTGCTGGAAGAGGGCGTGTCGCACGGCCAGCCGCGCCTCAATAGCGCCATCGATGCGGCCGAAATGATTCTGTCTTTGGCACCGGAAACCAACGGCCATGTCGCGGTCAAGGCCTGGGCCGCCCTATCGAAGATGACAGGGCGCGACCATACTCATCTGGCCCTGCCCCGCGAGCATGACACGATCCGTTTCCGCGACGTACAGGCGCAGCCGCGCAAGATCATTTCGTCACCGACCTGGTCCGGGCTGGAATCGGAAGAGGTAAGTTACAACGCCGGATATACCAACGTGCACGAATTGATCCCTTGGCGCACGCTGACGGGCCGCCAGCAGTTCTATCAGGACCATTTGTGGATGCGCGATTTTGGCGAAGGCCTGTGCGTCTACAAGCCGGCCATCAATACCAAGACCACGGCGGCCATGTTGGGAGCGCAACCAAATGGCAATAAGGAAATCGCGCTCAACTTCATCACGCCGCATCAGAAGTGGGGCATCCACTCGACCTATTCGGACAATTTGCGGATGCTGACGCTGTCGCGCGGCGGCCCCCATGTGTGGCTGTCGGAAGACGATGCCAAAGCGGCCGGCATTGTCGATAACGACTGGATTGAAGTGTTCAACGTGAACGGGACATTGACAGCACGCGCTGTCGTCAGCCAGCGCGTGCCGGCCGGCATGACCATGATGTATCACGCCCAGGAAAAAATCATCAACGTGCCGGGCGCGGAACTGTCGGGCAAGCGCGGCGGCATCCATAATTCGGTGACACGGACGGTCACCAAGCCGACCCACATGATCGGCGGCTATGCGCAACTGTCGTACGGTTTCAATTATTACGGCACCGTCGGCTCCAACCGCGATGAATTCGTGCTAGTGCGCAAGATGAACAAAGTCGACTGGCTGGAAGGCCCATTCAAAGCCGATGCTTAAAACGCGTCAACGATCTGGAGCAAAGCATGAAAATTAGAGCGCAAATCGGGATGGTGCTGAACCTGGACAAGTGCATCGGTTGCCACACCTGTTCGGTCACCTGCAAAAACGTGTGGACCAGCCGCGACGGCGTTGAATACGCGTGGTTCAACAACGTCGAAACCAAGCCCGGCATCGGTTATCCGAAAGAATGGGAAAACCAAGACAAATGGGACGGCGGATGGCGGCGCACCGCCTCCGGCAAGATCGAACCGCGCCAGGGCAGCCGCCTGAAGATTCTGTCCAATATTTTTGCCAATCCGAACTTGCCGGCCATCGACGAATATTATGAGCCGTTCACGTACGACTACGAGCGCCTGCAGAATGCGCCGCTGTCGGAAACGCCGCCCACCGCGCGTCCGATTTCCGTCCTGACCGGTAAGAAGATGGACAAGATCGAATGGGGCCCAAACTGGGAGGACGACCTCGGTGGCGAGTTTGCCAAGCGCAGCCAAGATAAGCTGTTCGACAACATGCAAAAGGAAATGTACGGCACCTTTGAAAACACCTTCATGATGTATCTGCCGCGTCTATGCGAACACTGCCTGAACCCCACGTGCGTCGCCTCCTGCCCCTCCGGCTCGGTCTATAAGCGCGAGGACGACGGCATCGTCTTGATCGACCAGGACAAGTGCCGCGGCTGGCGCATGTGCATTTCGGGTTGCCCGTACAAGAAAATTTATTACAATTGGTCGTCCGGCAAGGCGGAGAAGTGCACGTTTTGCTACCCGCGCATCGAAGCCGGGCAGCCGACCGTGTGCTCGGAAACGTGCGTGGGCCGCATCCGCTATCTCGGCGTGCTGCTGTATGACGCCGACAAGATCGAAGCGGCGGCGTCGGTGCCCGACGAGCGCGACTTGTATGAGGCGCAATTGGGCGTGTTCCTGAACCCGCACGATCCGGCCATCATCGAGGAAGCGCGCCGCCAGGGTATCCCGCAGGCCTGGCTCGACTCGGCCAAAAAATCGCCGGTGTACAAGATGGCGATGGAATGGAAGGTCGCCTTTCCGCTGCATCCGGAATATCGCACGTTGCCGATGGTGTGGTACATCCCGCCCCTGTCGCCCATCCAGGCGGCGGCCGAGGCCGGCAAGCTAGGCGTGAACGGCATCCTGCCCGATACCGCGAGCCTACGCATTCCAGTCCAGTATCTGGCCAACTTGCTCACCGCCGGCCATATACCGCCGATCGTGACGGCGCTCGACAGGATGCTGGCGATGCGTGCGTACATGCGCAGCAAGTCCGTCGACAAGGTGGAAAATCTGGCCGTGCTGCAACAGGTCGGATTGAGCAAGGCCGAAGTGGAGGATATGTATCACATCATGGCAATCGCTAATTATGAAGACCGTTTTGTGATTCCAAGCAGCCATAAGGAAATGGCGGAGGACAGCTTTAATGAAAAAGGATCGTGCGGCTTTAGCTTCGGCAACGGCTGTTCGGACGGCGTCAGCGACGCCAGCTTGTTCGGCAAGAAAAAGCATGGGTCGGCGATTTTCGTTTCGATGCCGAAGTCGCGCAAGAAGCAGGAAGAGCAGGACGCATAAGGCCCGCGCGCATGCGCGGGGAGGTGCCATCGCACCCAGGATAATAAGGAAATACATGAAACACTATCAGGTCTTATCGGCCTTGCTGCTCTATCCCGAGCCGGCGCTGGTTGAAAATTTGCCGGAACTGGAGGCCGTGCTGGAGGCCACGCCCATCTTACAAGCTGCGCTGCGCCCCTTGATCGTCTACCTAGCTAGCGCCGACTTGATCACTTTGCAGCAAAATTACGTCATGACGTTTGACCGCAATCCCTCCCATTCGCTGCACTTGTTCGAGCACATTCACGGTGAATCGCGCGACCGCGGCCAAGCCATGGTCGACCTGATGGACGAATACAAGAAACATGGGCTGGAAATGACCGGTGACGATTTGCCCGATTTTGTGCCGCTGTTTTTGGAATTTCTGTCGCAGCAAGACGAAACCGAGGCTGCGCGTCTGCTCTCAGACGCAGTGCACGTGCTGGCCCATATCGGGCGCAAGCTGGCGGCCAACGGCAGCCCTTATGCCGTTGTCTTCGGCGTTCTGGAGCACCTTAGCCCCGTGCTCGCGGAAGAATTGGCCGAACCACCGGTACGCGACATGGATGAAGCGCTGGAAACGTTCGGGCCGGGTGCGGACGGGGTGGAGCCGCTGCTAAAGAACCTGGCCGGCGCAACGCATCCGATCCATTTTTATCCGAAGACGGTACGCGCCGACGAAAAAGTCGCTTAAAGGAGAATAATATGAATTATATACAACAATTCGTCTTCGGAATCTATCCCTACATTGCGCTCGGGATCTTTCTGCTCGGCAGCCTGATTCGCTACGACCGCGAACAATACACGTGGAAGTCCGATTCAAGCCAATTGCTGCACCGTGGCAGCCTGCGCCTGGGCAATATCTTGTTCCATGTCGGCATCATCGGCCTATTCTTCGGTCATATGGCAGGCTTGCTGACCCCGGTCTGGGTCTGGGATACGCTGGGCGTCTCGCACGGCGCCAAGCAAATGGTGGCCATGGTCGCCGGTGGAGTGATGGGCGCTTTGTGCTTGACCGGCATCCTGATCCTCCTGGTGCGGCGCTTTTCGAATGCGCGTTTGCTGGCGGTCACTACCTTCAAGGATAAGATCGTGGTGTTGTGGATCCTAGCTACCTTGCTGCTTGGCCTGTCTTCGATCTACGTGTCGGCCTCGCATACCGACGGTCACATGATGGTGCTGTTAATGAGCTGGGCGCAGCACGTGGTCACCTTCCGCGGCGACGCGGCCCAATTTATTGCTGATGCGCCGATGATCTTCAAGTTGCACCTGTTCATGGGCATGTCCTTGTTTGCGATCTTCCCGTTCACCCGCCTGGTGCACGTGTGGAGTGGTTTTGGGGCCATCGGCTACTTGGGCCGCACTTACCAACTGGTGCGAGCACGCTGACCTACGATTTAACGAGGAGAAACAGCATGGGCATAGCCGTCAACGGATTCGAGATCACCGACATCGCAATCGAACAAGAGTTGCTGCACCACCAGACAGCAGGCAATCCGCTCAAGTCGGCCGTGCACGAACTGGTATTGCACACAGTGTTGCTGCAGGAAGCGGAGCGCTTGGGGGTGGTCGGCATAGACGCCGATGCGCGCATTGAAGCCTTGTTCGCGCAAGAGGTACACGTGCCTCAAGCCGATGAGGCCACATGTGAAACCTATTACCGCAATCACGGCGAGCGCTTTACCAACGGCGACATGGTTGAGGCGCGCCATATCCTATTTCAGGTAACGCCGGACGTGCCGTTGGAACTGTTGCGCGAAACCGGAGCGGCGGTGCTAGCTGAGTTACAGCTTCATCCGGAACGCTTTGCGGAATTGGCGCAGGAATATTCGAACTGCGCATCTGGCCCACTTGGCGGCAACCTAGGCCAGCTGACGCGCGGGCAGACTGTCGCCGAATTTGACGATCTGCTGTTCCGCCTCGCCCCCGGCGCCCTGGCAGGACGGTTGCTGGAATCGCGTTTTGGTCTGCATATCGTGCAAGTGCTGCGCCGGATCGACGGCGCCTTGCTGGGGTTCGATGCGGTCAAGTCGCAGATCGCGGAAAATCTGAGGCGGCAGGCATGGCAACGCGCGCTGCACCAATACCTGCACATCATGGTCGGGCGTGCCGATATCGACGGCGTGACGCTGGACGGTACGGATCGCCTGCTACTGCAATAAACAGCCGGCTTGGGGCGCCGCTGCCGGCGAATTTTTGCCGCTGGCCGCCCTACATGACTAGGCCGGCGAAGCCATCTTGCTCGCAGGCAACGATGGCGCGCTCCTATCCAAGCGCCTCATTTGATTTGAAACGGAGTCCGACGATGTTAAGCGACCGCTTTGGTCGATCCATAGATTACCTGCGCTTGTCGGTGACCGACCGTTGTGACTTGCGCTGCAGTTATTGCATCCCGAAGGGCTTTTCAGGCTTTGAAGAACCATCGCATTGGCTGACATTTGGCGAAATTGAGCGCTTGCTGGCGGCCTTTGCCCGGCTCGGCACTTCACATGTGCGCCTGACGGGCGGTGAGCCGTTGCTGCGGCGCAATCTGCCGCAATTGGCGGCACGGCTCGCCGTTTTGCCCGGCCTGCGTGACCTTTCCCTGTCGACCAATGCGACTCTGTTGGCGCGCCATGCGTTAGCGCTCAAAGAAGCCGGGGTCGCGCGCATCAATGTCAGCCTCGATTCACTGGACCGGGCCTGCATGGAAAAAATTACCGGTCGCGACAGCCTATTGCCGATTCTCGATGGGCTGATGGCAGGCAAGGCCGCCGGTTTTACGCCGATCAAGATCAACATGGTTGCACAGCGCGGCGTCAATGAAGATGAGATCGACGACATGGTCGCCTTTTGTATTCGGCACCAGTTCATCTTGCGTCTGATCGAGGCGATGCCGATGGGGGCGACCGGACGCGATGCTGCCTATCTCGATCTGGGACCGGTGCAAGCACGGCTGCAAGCCAAATTTGGTTTGCACGCCGCGGCTACCGAACTGGGCGGCGGGCCGGCGCGTTATCTCTCCACGGCCGACGGCGGCGCCAGTATCGGTTTCATTACGCCAATATCGCAACATTTTTGCGCCAGCTGCAATCGCGTGCGCCTGGCAGTCGATGGCACGCTGTATCTGTGTCTTGGACAGGAAGAAAAATTTGAGTTCCGTCCCTTGTTGCGCGGCGGCGCCAGCGATGCCGAGCTGGAGGCGGCGATCCGCTCTGCGATCGAATTGAAACCACAAAAACACGAATTTCGCGAGCAGCCTGACAAGATTGTCCGGTTCATGGCGCAGACCGGTGGATAGAGCGCATGCTGCCAGAACAGTGCCACCGACAGGACGGCGCGCCGTCAATTGGCGCGTATACTGTTGGATGCGCATGCCGCTGAAGGTCTTGAATGGAAAATCCGACGATGAACGAGGAAACCGTGTGCCGCGCCAATGAATGCGATGCCGCTGCGCGCTGCGGCCTGGCGCGAGGAGCGCGCAGTGGCACTTGACGCCCTGTTGCCGGACCGGCAAAAGTTGTCGACCAAGATCGTCGGGGCCCTGCTCGCCTTTTTAGCGCTGGCTTTGCTGGTCATCGGTATGACCTTGTACTTGTCATGGCAGCTAGAAGGCAGCGCCGCCGCGATCAATGATACAGGCAGCGTGCGGATGAACAGTTATCGCTTGACTCTGCTGTTGACGCGGCTGGTCAATGAGCCGCCACAAAGCGCGATCCACGCGCTCGCCGAACAGCAGTTGCATGCGCTTGACACGACGCTGGGGCAATTGGCCCTGGGCGATCCGCAGCGGCCTTTATTCTTGCCGCCAACTAGTGATATCCGCGCCGGATTCAAAGCGGTCACAGGGCAATGGCAACAAACCATACGGCCGCTGGCGAGAGCTATTTTGCAGCAACAGGGAACGATACGGCAGTCCAGTCTGCGCGATTTTCAGCCGCAGGTCGAGCGCTTTGTCGGCCAAACCGACGCCCTGGTGCAACTGATCGAACGCTACAGCGAACAGCGTATTTTTTGGATGCGTGCATCGCAGTTGGCCTTGATCGCGATGGCCTTGATTGGCACGGTCAGCATCATCTACTTGATGTTTGCGCTCATAATAGACCCTGTTTCACGCCTGCATGAAGGGATGTACCGGATGCGGGAAAAGGATTTTGAGGTGCGCTTGCCGGTCGAGAGCGGAGACGAATTTAGCCAGCTGGCACAAGGATTCAACCAGATGGCGGATCGCCTGCAAGCTTTGTATGGCAATCTCGAAAGTCTGGTCAAGACTAAAACGGCCGCTCTCGAGGACCAGAACCGGGAACTGGCCTTGCTTTATGATGCCGCCGCGTTTCTCCAATGTCCGCAGCCGGTGGAAGCCGTATGCGAAGGTTTCATGCAGCGCATCAGCCAGTATTTTCAAGCCGATGGCGGTTCGGTGCGTGTCCTCGACGCCAGCTGCAGCAATTTGCACATGTTGGCCCATCATGGCCTTTCTAGCTCCCTGGTGGAGCAAGAACAATGTCTGAAGGTTGGTGACTGCCTGTGTGGCGCCGCCGTTGAGCAAAAAATGATGATGGTGCAGGACCTGCAGCGGATCGATCCGGCTAGCCAACTGCAGTGTCATCGTGACGGTTTTGTGACAGTCTCGGTGTTTCACGTTTATGCGCACCGACAACATCTAGGCTTCTTCAATCTTCATTTCCGCAAGCAAAAAATGTTTAGCCCAAGTGAAAAGGCTTTGCTGGAAACCTTGGGGCAATTGCTGGGCAACGCCATCGAAAACTTGCGTCTAGGCGCGCGCGAGCGCGAAATGGCCGTTTTGGAGGAGCGCAACCTGGTCGCGCAAGGCTTGCACGACAGCATTGCGCAGGGCTTGAACTACCTCAATCTCCAGGTCCAGATGCTAGACGAGTCGCTGCGGGACGGCAAGTTCGACGACGTCACGGCCATCGTGCCGGCATTGCGCGCCGGAGTTCAGGAAAGTTATGAGGATGTGCGAGAACTGCTGCTCAATTTCCGCGTCGGCTTGGCCGAAGGCAACCTGGTCACCTCACTAGAGAGCACCGTCGACAAGTTTCGGCACCAGACCGGCATTGCAGCCGAACTGGTGGCCGACGTCGATGGTGCGCCTTTTCCGCGCGAGCGGCAATTGCAGGTGTTGTTCATCGTGCAGGAAGCTTTGTCGAATGTGCGCAAGCATGCGATGGCCAGCCGCGTCGACATCCGGCTGGAAGACCGGCACGATTTCGTGCTGACCATACGCGACAATGGCACGGGTTTCGATGCCAATTTGCTGATGGAGCAAAGCGAGAGCCACGTCGGCATTTATATCATGCGTGAGCGTGCACAGCGCATCAATGCATCGCTCACCGTCACTTCGGCCCCCGGCATTGGCACGACGGTGATATTGCAACTGCCGCACGAGCAACGCCGTGCGGCCTGATTCATTGCAAATAGAAGGTGAGAACAATGGAAGAAGCGACCAATCCGATCAGTGTACTGCTGGTTGATGACCACACATTATTTCGAAGCGGCATCCGCTCCTTGCTGCAACGTCATGCCGAGTTTACCGTCGTGGGGGAGGCCGCCGACGGCGTCGAAGGCATCAAGCGGGCGCAGCAGTTGCAGCCGGACGTCATCTTGCTCGACCTGAACATGCCCGGCATGTCCGGCGTCGAGACATTGCAGCTGATGCAACAGGATTGCCCGCAGGCGGCGATCATCATGCTCACCGTGTCGGAAGACGCACAAGACCTGACGGTCGCCTTGAAGGCCGGCGCCTGCGGTTACCTTCTTAAAAATATCGACACCGATTATCTGATCCGCGCGATACGTCGTGCCGCCTCCGGCGAGACGGTGGTGGCCGAGGCCATGACGGGTAAGCTAGTTGCGCTGCTGCAAGGCGGCGGGCAAGCGGCGCAGCCCCTGTCCGGGCTTGATAAACTCACGCCCCGCGAAAAGGACATCATTGCCTGTCTCGCGCGTGGTGAGAGCAATAAGAGTATCGCCAGAACGCTCGATGTGGCCGAGAGCACCGTCAAGATTCATGTGGCGAATGTGCTGAAGAAGCTGAATCTGACCAGCCGGGTGCAGGCGGCGGTCTATGCCGTTGAACACCGTTCCTTGAATGGCGCAACGGAGTCGCCCAACTAAAGAAACGAAAAACGGTCGATAATTTGAAACAGCGCGTGCTGATCTGGAAAAATGGAATCATGGCGCAATGGGAACCATGGGAAGTGTCGCATCTACGAGCGCTACGTCGGCTAATTCGTCGACTATTAGTGGCGACATCGCACCTTGGGCAAGTCTGACCATACCGTGACGTGGGGTCAGCTTACGAAACGGAAAAAATTGCACTAAGGTTTTTTCTCATCATCTGCCGCGCTCATGTCACGATCTCTGGGTCCGACGCCAATATATTTTCACTTCCTTGCCCAACTTGGGGTCGTCTCAGAAAACGGAATTTAAAGTACGCTAAGCCACGCTAAGCCCTAGCTAACCGCCGGCTGCCATGCCAAGCCGATGAGTGCGACCGCGCAGAATGCCGCTCCAGCATAGAACGTGAACGACGCTCCCAGTCGATCTCATGGCAGAGCGGACGGTGCAGGTCGGCAGGTGCAGTATAGGAAACCATCGTTGCCAGCAAGCCCTGAGTCATGCCCATGTGGACGCCCCGCGGGGCATCCCTGGCCAGTACGACACCCCAGATCGTTCGTGGAAAAGCACCAGGTCAGCCGCGATTAAAACGATCAGACCGAGCGCCAGCAGTGTCTTGTGGCTCATGCGGTCGGAGAACTTACCGACCGGATATGCAGACGGGGCATAGACCAAATTCATCGCCACCATCACCAGCGGCACCGAGGCGACCGGCACACCACCTTGCAGTGCGCAAAACTGGAAACGCCTCGCTGAAGAGGACCATTGTAAAAACCGCGCCGATACCCACTACCCGCCACCACCAAGACGAACCACCCAGGCGTTTCAAGCTCTCGCGCTGGATCGGATTGGTGCGTTTAGTCGGCCAGTGACCGCCGAAGACCGAATGCCGCCCGGCGTGAGCACTTGGCCGACTTGCAGGCGTGGCTAAACCTGTCCCCCTTCGCTGTCACCGACTTTCGGCGTCTCGTTTACCAACTGGCTGAGCTGGCTCAGCAACCCGACCGTGGCGTCTTGATTGCCGAAGCGTTGATTGAGATACTGAGGCATGAACGGATCATCATGGGCGCTCGATGTTATCGAGCGGGTGTCCAGCGAAGCACTCACGCGCGGCACGCGCCAGGCGTATGCGGCGATGACATCGCTGCTGGCCGATCGCCATTTTCGTTCTCCTGGACGACTTATAAACGGTGCCCGAGGGCACCAAGGGCAGCGTATTGATATGGCTGCGCCAGCCTCCCGGCTCTCGCAGGCCCTTGCGGATCGAGGAACACTATACCGACACGGCCGGATTCATCGACCCATGTGTTTGGCCTCACGCACTTGCTGGGGTTTCGTTTCGCCCCGCGCATTCGCGACCTGGCAGACAAGCGCCTATACATCCACGGTGATCAGAAACAATGTCCGACGCTCGCCGAGATGATTGGCGACAACATCAACGTGAAGCATATCCGTGCCCATTGGGACCAGATCCTGCGGCTCGCCGCGTCGATCAAGCAGGGTACGGTCACGGCCTCGCCGATGCTGCATGACCGGAGCTTTGAAAATCAGCGCTATCGCGCGAGCGATCTCAACCTGGTGGTGGCAGCGATCGTGCTATGAAATGCGGTTTGCCCGGAGCGGGCGATCCAGGCGTTGAGGGATTCGGGGAAGAAGGTGGACGACAAGCTGCTGACCCACCTGTCGCCTCTGGGCTGGGAGCGCCTCAATTTGATTGGTGATTACATCTGGCGCCAGAGCAAGAAGGTCGAGCAGAGGAAATTTCGGCCGTTATGGGCGCCCGGAAATTATTAGCGTACGATTTTTTTCGTGAGCTGACCCACGTTTGCGGTAGCGTTACTGCTGGCGCTGGTGGTAATCTGGCTCAGCATGCAATCGGCAAATTTCAGTTCGCAGTACTTGGGTACTTTGTAGAACCGGCCGGAGTTTCCGGTACCACATTTACCGCTGCTGATACCGTGGTTGAATTGGTTGGTGTTCGCACCTTCGCCGCCGGGTCCGTGAACTCTTACTGTCGTTCTTGTTTAAACCTGCGCTGATGATCATCAGTCCCTCAATACAGTACGCGCGCCCGAATCGTGCCGTCGATTTCTTGCAGCGTTTGCAGCGCCACGGTAGAGTAGTCGGCATCAACGTCCATGACCAGATAACCGATCGCATCGTTGGTCATCAAGCTTTGTGCGGAGATATTGATGGCGTTTTCTGCAAATATGCGGTTAATGGCAGACAAGACGCCGGGGATATTTTTGTGGATATGTAGCAATCGGTGTTTGCCCGCCAATAGTGGAACGGCCACTTCCGGAAAATTCACGGCAGAGAGCGTGCTGCCCGTATCAGAGTAGCGGGTAAATTTCTCGGCCACTTCCAGGCCAATGTTGGCCTGTGCTTCCAAAGTCGAGCCGCCGATATGGGGCGTCAAAATAACATTATCGAATTTGCGCAGCGCCGATGTGAACTCTTCATCGTTGGCTTTGGGTTCTTTCGGGAATACGTCGATGGCAGCGCCAACAATATGTTTGCTTTCCAACGCCGCCGCCAGCGCGCCGATGTCGACACAGGTACCTCGTGCGGCGTTGATAAAAACGCTGCCGGACTTCATTTTTTCAAACTGTTGGTCGCCCATCATTTCTCTAGTGGAAGCAATATCAGGCACGTGCAGGGATACGGCATCGGCTTGCGCTAGCAGCTCGTCTAACGTGCCGATCTGCTTTGCATTACCCATTGGCAGCTTGGTGATGACATCATAATAAATTACATGCATGCCAAGCGATTCCGCTAACACCGACAATTGGCTGCCAATGTTGCCATAACCGACGATACCCAGCGTCTTGCCACGGGCCTCAAATGAGCCTTCGGCTGATTTAGTCCAGCCGCCGCGATGCACCAATGCATTTTTTTCAGGAATACCGCGCAACAACAGGATGGCCTCGGCCAGCACCAGTTCTGCAACCGAGCGGGTATTCGAGTAGGGTGCGTTGAAAACAGGAATGCCTTTGACCATCGCCGCACGTAAATTGACCTGATTTGTTCCTATGCAGAAGCAACCGATCGCATTCAACTTATTCGCGGCTTGTAGCACTCTTTCCGTAATTTGCGTACGCGAGCGAATACCGACAAAGTGGACATCCCTGATCTTTTCGATCAATGCATCTTCCTCCAGGCCAGTGCGCAAATATTCAATATTCGTATAGCCGTTGCTAGTTAAAACATCAATGGCATTTTTATGAACGCCTTCCAGTAACAGAAAGTGGATTTTGTTTTTATTTAAAGACAATTGTTTCATGACAGATCCTGACGAGAGAAAAATTAGGATTACGCGGATGTTCGGCGACTTCTTTGCCAGCGGCAAAACGGGATGACCTTGCGCTGCTTGTCGCGCAAGAGCGTGGTTGACCGTCCTCGCGGCGCGCACATTGTCCAAAATTTGATGACCGCGCGCACCCTTGAACCCATGAAGAACGCGCCATGTATAGGCAGCTGTACGAAAAATGTGGCGACAGTTTGAAGATGCGCCGCGAAGATTAGCATGTCCTTTAGCGCCATCAATTTCACCAAAAATGGTTTTGGATATTCTGCGATCGAAACAATCGAATGCTGACCGCTACCGCGACGGCAAAACCGTCATTTACCAGTGCCACCCGCGGCCAACACGAGGATCTTGTCGCACGCCAAGAGTCGCGCCAACGAGGGTCCCGCCAACGTCATCAACGGCATCTCGGGTTGCCGTTGGCGGGCACGCCCGCATGCTTGTCAGCAAAAATCCCGTGAGTTCGACCAGCATAGCATGGCCGTGCCGATAGCCCGTTTCAGGTACGCAGAAAGAAAATATCCGGCGAACCGCGCGGTCCAGAGCAGCGCGTTGAAGGGTGCGGAAAATGCTCGCCAGCAGGTCAAGTAGCCGTAATGCGATCGCCGGTCGCAAGATGTTGGCCATGAACGTTCGCAGGCTCTTGATCAGGGAAGAACAGCGGCAATCCCTGCTTTGATGAACGCCCACACGCGGGGCGCGAACTGCTGAGCGCCCCGGTACACGGCTAAGGCCGATCTAATCGCTGCCATGCCAACATTGATGACCTTGACTTAAGCAGGACGGCTTGCCAAAAATATTTAATAGGACTAATATGGTACTAATTAAAAATTACCGAGCAAAACCATGCTGAGACTGAGCAAAATGGCCGATTACGGCACTGTTGTGATGACTGCGATGATTCGAGAGTCGGAGCGCAGCCGCAGCGCTGCCGAGATTGCCGTTGCGATTCACGTGCCGTTGCCAACTGTGGGCAAGGTGCTAAAGATGCTGGCGCGTGGCGGACTGGTCGTATCGCTGCGCGGCGCCAAGGGCGGCTACATGCTGGCGCGTCCAGCCAATCATATCTCGTTGGTGGACATTATCTATGCCATGGATGGACCGATCGGCATGACCGAATGCAGCGTTACTCCCGGGCTTTGTTCGCTGGAAGCGGGATGCGCAGTGCGCGCCAATTGGCAACGAATCAATCACGCCGTGCTGGGTGTTTTGCGGGAAATCACGCTAGACCAGATGATCGCGCCGGTCATGCAGCCGGTCGATGCCAGTCCAGTCAAATTCGCGCCAACGTTGAAGGCGGGCTCCGCGACGCTCAACGAGACGCCGGGAGAAGCGACATGACAGAATCGTCAACTGCACTCGACCAAATGATTGGCAGCGAATACCGCCACGGTTTTGTCACCGAGCTGGAAAGCGACGCCGTGCCGCGCGGCCTCACCGAGGATACGATCCGCTTGATTTCGGCCCGTAAGAAGGAACCGGCTTTCATGCTGGAATGGCGGCTGAAGGCTTTTCGTCATTGGCTGACACTGAAGGAGCCGACCTGGTCAACGGTGCAATATCCGGTTATCGATTATCAGGACATCATCTATTATTCGGCGCCGAAATCCATGAAGGATGGCCCCCAGAGTTTGGAAGAGATCGAACCGGAATTGCTGCGCACCTACGAAAAGCTGGGCGTCCCGCTGCAAGAGCGCGAGCGGCTGGCCGGGGTGGCGGTCGATGCGGTATTTGACAGCGTGTCCGTCGGCACCACCTACAAGGACAAACTGGCCGAGCTCGGCATCATTTTCGGTTCTTTTTCCGATGCGGTGCAGGAGCACCCGGATCTGGTGCAACAGTACCTCGGCTCAGTGGTGCCATACTCCGACAACTTCTTTGCCGCGCTCAATGCGGCAGTGTTTTCCGACGGCTCGTTTTGCTATATTCCGCCCGGGGTGCGCTGCCCGATGGAGCTGTCCACTTACTTTCGCATCAACGCCAAGGATACCGGCCAGTTCGAGCGCACTTTGATCATCGCCGATGATGGTGCCTATGTCAGCTATCTGGAGGGTTGCACGGCGCCGATGCGGGACGAAAACCAGTTGCATGCGGCCGTGGTTGAGCTGGTGGCGCGAGACAATGCCACGATCAAATATTCCACGGTCCAGAACTGGTACCCGGGCGACAAGAACGGGCAAGGCGGCATCTATAATTTCGTCACCAAGCGCGGCGATTGCCGTGGTGTCAATTCGCACATTTCATGGACCCAGGTCGAAACCGGCTCCGCCATCACTTGGAAGTATCCCAGCTGCCTGCTGCGCGGCGACAACTCGGTCGGCGAATTTTACTCGGTCGCGCTGACCAATAATTATCAGCAGGCCGATACCGGGACCAAGATGATCCATCTGGGCCGCAACACCCGGAGCACGATCGTATCGAAGGGGATTTCCGCGGGACATGGCCAGAACAGCTACCGTGGCTTGGTGAAGATCATGAAAAATGCCGAGGGTGCGCGCAATCACTCCCAATGCGACTCGCTGCTGTTGGGCGAGCAGTGCGGCGCGCATACCTTCCCTTATATCGAAGTGAGGAACCCCACCGCCAGCGTCGAGCACGAAGCATCCACTTCGCGCATCGGGGAAGATCAGCTCTTTTATTGCCGCCAGCGCGGGCTGTCGCTGGAGGACGCCGTGTCGATGATCGTCAACGGCTTTTGCAAGGAAGTGTTCAAAGAACTGCCGATGGAATTCGCAGTGGAGGCGCAAAAATTAATGAGCGTGAGCCTGGAAGGCAGCGTCGGTTAAACCCAGGGAGAAGTCAGACCATGTTGAAGATCACTAATTTGCAAGTCTCGATTGAAAAGAACCCGATCCTGCGCGGCCTCGACCTCACCGTCAATGTCGGCGAAGTGCACGCCATCATGGGGCCGAACGGCTCCGGGAAAAGCACGTTGGCGCAAGTGCTGGCTGGACGTGACACCTATGAAATCACCGCTGGCGAAGTCCTTTATCAGGGGCACGATCTGTTGCCGCTGGCGCCGGAAGAGCGCGCGCGCGAGGGCATATTTCTCGCCTTCCAGTACCCGGTGGAGATTCCAGGCGTCAGCAATGTTCATTTGCTCAAGGCGGCGTTGAACAATGTGCGCCGGCATCGCGGCCTGGAGGAGCTCGATGCGATCGAGTTCCTCAAGCTCATCAAGCAAAAGATGCAGCGGATGGACATGAGCGAAGAGCTCTTGTATCGCTCCGTCAATGAAGGCTTTTCCGGCGGCGAAAAAAAGCGCAATGAAATCTTGCAAATGGCGCTACTGGAACCGACACTCGCGATCCTCGATGAAACTGATTCCGGGCTCGACATTGATGCCCTGCAGTTGGTCGCAAAAGGCATCAATGCGCTACGCAGCGGCGAGCGGGCGATGATCCTGGTCACCCATTACCAGCGTCTGCTAGATTACGTGGTACCTGACTTCGTGCACGTGCTGTCGCAGGGCCGCATCGTCAAGACCGGCGGCAAGGAACTGGCGCTGGAATTAGAAGAGCGCGGCTACGGCTGGCTGGAAGACGCGTCAGCCAGGAAAGTGAACCCTGTGCGTGCGGCGGTGACACGATGACCGGCGACGCCCGCAACCACTTTCTTGCCGATTTTGCGCGCATCGTCGACACCTTGCCCGGTGCCGGTGTGCCTTGGCTCGGGCGCCTTCGCCGCAGGGCGCTAGATGGCTTCGCGCAACATGGTTTTCCAACCAGGCATGACGAGGAATGGAAATATACCAGTGTTGCAGCATTTGAAAAACAGGCCTTTTTTGCCATACTGGGCAAGCGCAGCGACGCCAGTGCCGCAGCGCCGCTGGTTAAGAGCTTCGTGCTGGAGCACAAAGCTGCACATTTGCTGGTTTTTTATAACGGTCATTATGCGCCGGCGCTATCGTCACCCGGACGCCTGCCAGCGGGCGTGATACTGGGAAGTTTTGCCGATACCCTCAACCGGATGCCGGAAGCGCTGGCACCGTATCTCGCCCGCGAAGATCAACAACCGGCTTTTGGCGCGCTCAATACCGCATTCATGGCCGACGGCGCCTACCTGCATCTGAGTTGCGGCGCAATTTTGGAAGCTCCAGTGCATTTACTGTTCATCTCGACCGAGCCGGGCGGTGCGAGTTATCTGCGCAACGTGATCGTGGCGAAAGAAGGCGCGCAGGCGAGTGTGGTTGAACACTACGCCGGTTCGGACGGCGCGGTGTATTTCACCAACGCGGTGACCCGCATTTTCGCGGCCGAAAATGCGGTCATCGAACATCACAAGCTGCAGCAGGAAGGGTCCGACGCATTCCATGTGGCCGGCATTCACGCGATCCAACAACGCGACAGCCGCTTGGCGTCGCACTCGTTTACAATGGGCGCCGCCTTGACCCGCAACGACATCACGACGGTGTTCGATGCGACCGGTTGCGAAGCCACGCTCAACGGCCTGTATCTGGTCGGCGGACGCCAGCATGTGGACAACCATACGCGCATCGACCATCGGCAACCCAGCGGCAGCAGCCGCGAAAACTATCGCGGCGTGCTCGACGGCCAGGCGCGCGCTGTGTTCAACGGCAAGGTGATCGTGCACCCGGGCGCGCAAAAGACCAACGCATATCAGGCCAACCACAATTTGCTGCTGTCCAGAGAGGCGGAAATCGACACCAAGCCGCAGCTGGAAATCCACGCCGACGACGTCAAGTGCAGCCACGGCGCCACCGTTGGGCAACTCGATGAAAACCAGCTTTTTTACTTGCGCTCGCGCGGCGTCGAAGAGGCTGCGGCGAGAAATCTGCTGGTGCATGCCTTCGCGCATGACGTAATTGAACGCATTCGGGTCTCATCCTTGCGCATCCGGCTTGAACAAATCTTGCGGGCCCGTTTGCCGCAAAGTGGACATGTGAAGGAGCTGTCATGAAAATGGAATCGCAGGTGGTGCCGGCGCAAGTCCTACGGCGGCCCGCCGCAAGTGACGTTGCCAACTGGCGTCAGGATTTTCCGATACTGCGCGAGACGGTGCACGGCAAGCCGCTGGTCTATCTTGACAACGCCGCCACGACGCAAAAACCGCAGTCGGTGATCGACGCTGAAGTGGCGTTTTACTCTCACACGAATGCCAATGTGCATCGTGGCGTGCATGCGCTGAGCCAGCGCGCAACCGATGAGTACGAGGTCGCACGCGACAAGGTGCGGCGCTTCATCAACGCCGACGGAACCCGCGAAATCGTGTTTGTGCGCGGCACCACCGAAGCGATCAATCTGGTGGCGCAAAGCTATGCTAGGCCGCGCCTGAGCGCCGACGACAATGTCATCGTCAGCACGATGGAACATCATTCGAACATAGTGCCGTGGCAAATGGCGTGTGCGCAGACCGGCGCGGAATTGCGCGTGGCGCCAGTAAACGACGCCGGCGAGCTCGAGCTCGATATGTTCGCCAAGCTGATCGGGCCGCATACCCGGCTGGTGGCGCTCACGCATCTTTCCAATGCGCTCGGCAGCATCGCACCAGTGGCGCGCGTTATCGAACTGGCTCATGCCCACGGCGTGCCAGTGCTGCTCGACGGGGCGCAGGCAATATCCCATCTTGGCGTCGATGTGCGTGCGCTCGATTGCGACTTTTATGCGTTTTCCGGGCACAAGATATTCGGCCCGACCGGCATCGGCGTCCTGTACGGAAAAGCGGCGCTGCTAGATGCGATGCCGCCGTACCAGGTGGGCGGCGATATGATACGTTCGGTCACCTTCGGCGAGACTTTGTACAACGAGCTGCCGTATAAGTTTGAAGCCGGCACGCCCAATATCGCCGGCGCCATCGGTCTGGGCGCGGCGCTCGATTATGTCTCGGCCATTGGCATCGCCGCGATCGCAGCGCACGAGCGCGACCTGCTTGATTATGCGACCGGATTGGTGAGCGCGATCCAGGGCTTGAAGATCATTGGCACCGCGCAACACAAGGCCAGCATCTTGTCCTTCACACTCGAGGGCGTCCACCCGCATGACATCGGCACGATCCTAGATCATGACGGCGTGGCGATCCGCGCCGGCCATCATTGCGCCATGCCGCTCATGGGGCGCTTTGGCATCGCCGGCACCGCACGCGCCTCGTTCTCGATGTACAACACGCGTGCCGACGTCGATGCTTTGGTGGCCGGCCTGGTCAAGGTACAGGAGATGTTTCAGCGATGAGCGGCTTGCGTGAATTGTATCAGGAAGTTATTTTCGACCATTACAAGACGCCGCGCAATCATCATGCTTTGGCGCAGGCCAACCACGTGGGGCGTGGCCACAACCCCTTGTGCGGTGACCAGGTCACTGTGTATTTGCAGGTCGAGGGTGACGTGATCAAGGACTTGAGTTTTGAGGGCACCGGTTGCGCCATCTCGACCGCATCGGCGTCACTGATGACGGATGCGTTGAAGGGGAAAAAGCTGGCCGAGGTTGAACGGCTATTTGACGCTTTCCATGCCATGGTTACCGACGGCGACGCCGAACCCGACCCGGCGCTGGGCAAGCTTGAAGCGTTGGCCGGGGTGCGCGAATTTCCGGCGCGGGTGAAGTGTGCCACCCTGGCATGGCACACATTGCAGGCCGCACTGAAGGAGGGGAAGCTGCCTGTGTCCACCAAATAGACGGGCACTTCTTGCAATCTGCCATGCCGGTTCCTACTAACCTGATGGAGAATGGAAAATGCAACCAGCTACAGTTACCGGGGCGCGCCAGTCGCCCGAGGCGGAGGATGCGCTTAGAGGCGATCTGATCACCGTATTGCGCACTATCTACGATCCCGAGATCCGCGCCAATATTCTTGATTTGGGGCTGATCTACAGGCTCGATATCGACCCGCACGGAAATGTTGAGATAGAAATGACATTGACGGCACCGGCTTGCCCGGTCGCCGGCGCATTTCCGGGCGTCGTCGAGGCCCGTTTGAGCGAAGTACCGGGCGTCAATTCGGTACATGTCGCGTTGGTTTGGGAGCCACCTTGGAGCATCGATTCTATGACCGATGAAGTCAAGCTCGAACTCGGCCTGCTGTAGCGCAGCCGATAGTTTTTCTCCCGCTTGTGGCCGAGTTGCTAGGCGCTGGTAGTGACGGTACGGTCACCTACCGCCACCATCGACGCGGTCCGGTTTGCCGGGCACTCATGCCCAACGGTTGCGGCGGCATATGGTGATGACGAGGCGGGCTGAACCTGCCGTATCCGACCAAGACTCCGAATCCGGCAGTAAGCAAGATAACGAATGCACGAGGACAGCATCGCCGTCTTTGTGGCGAGGTTCAGGCGCTTGCGGCGCACCGCCGAATTTATTTTATTGTCACCGATCGCTTGGCTCGAGAGAATTTGCGGGTGTAACTTTATGATAAAGTGTGGAGAACAAATCTAGCGGCTCCGCCACGTGTACAGTAGCGAGTTCATCAGAAAATGCGGTCGCGGGCACGGTGTTTTTCGTGGCTGGTGACCCCACAGACCCGACGAGGAAATAGGTCATGCCTTATGTCAACATAAAAATTACACGCGAGGGCGTCACAGTTGAGCAAAAAACGGCATTGATTCGCGGCGCCACGCAGTTGCTGGTAGATGTGCTGGGGAAAAATCCCGCGACCACCGTGGTGGTGATCGATGAGGTGGACACTGACAACTGGGGTATCGGCGGTGAATCGGTAACAGCGAGGCGACAGGACGGGCGATGACGTGACGATCTCCGCAGTTGGAGACAGTGCGTAAATGTGCGTCGGGAAAGGATCGTATCAGGTCTTGATCAAGGTCCTGAGGATATCTAGTAAAGCCACCGGCAATTGTTCGGAATGCTGCAAGACGGCGTAGCGTCCAGGTCCGAACACCCGGCCCAGATAATGCGGCGCATGGCGGTCGACCGTCAGGCAAAACGGATGGATCGCCTGCAGCGTCGCTTCGGCCACCGCCTGGCGCATATCTTCCACGCCGTAGCGGCCTTCATACTGATCGACGTCGTTAGGTTTGCCATCAGACAGCAAAATTAGCAAGCGTTGCTGGGCCGGACACACATTGAGCAAGGCGGTGACATGGCGGATGGCAGCCCCGGCGCGAGTGTAACGTTGTGGCTCCAGCGCGGCGATGCGGCGCTCGATCGGGTGGCCCAGGGCCTCATCAAATCCTTTCAGTGGCCACAGCGTCACATTATGCGGCCCCTCGCCGGAAAACGCTTGGATGCAGAACGGATCGCCCAGCATCGCCAGCGCGCGGTAGACGAGCAGTAGCGCTTCTTTCTCGACATCGATGATGCGCAGATCGTGACTGGCCCAGCCGTCGGTTGAGCCGCTGATATCAATTAGCAAGGCTATGGCGATATCGCGCCGCGCCGGCCGCAGCGACTGGTACCAGAGTTCTTGAAACGGTAATCCGGCCCGCTGTTCCGCATAGCCATTAACGTAGGCGCCGAGGTCAATATCATCTCCGTCCAACTGGCGGCCCCGACGCGCCCGGCGCGGGCGCAGACTTTCAAAGCGCCGCTGAATCAGCTGCAAAAGCGCACGACGTTTGAGCAGCACCGATTCGGCCCAAGCAGGGTCGCCTTGGGCGGGAGCCTGAAGTCGCACAATCGCGCCATGTCGATGGTAGCCGCAGATGCGACAATCCCATTCCGGATATACAATTCCCATGGTCGCCTCTGAAGCCAGCGTACGCAATATAGCGCGCTGGTCCAGCGGATCATCGGAAAGCAAGACTTCCTGCGCCGGCCGCGGAGAAAAAACCAGGCGTGCTGCGGGCAGCTCGGAGAGTGAATCGGCCAGGTCGCCCGGGTTTGCGCTTTCGTCCCGATCGGTCGGGCGTTGCAAGCCCATCGGATCTTCCACATGCTGTAGTGGATCGTCCAGTTGCAGCATCCACATGCCTTGTTCTTGTTGATCGTCTTCGTCCTCCTTCGGCTGGCGCACTTCGGGCCGGCGCGCCATTCGCGCCTCGCGTTGCAACCTGGCCGATGCACCCGCTGCGGGCTCGCTGGCGCCCGTCAACTGTTTCTGCCCCAAAGCTGGCAGGGTCGCGCCTAGCCATAAGTCTTTGCGCATGCCGCGATAACGCTCATCAATCATGGTCATTTGTTGTGCAGTGGTAATCGCCCAGGCAAGGGAATCGGCTGCCGTTGGCGCCAGCACTAACGGCGGCGGCAAAGCGGTAGGAAATGCTCGCAGTGTGCGCAAATATAGGTCTTCAATTGCCCGTTCCGCCGCGAACAGCAGCGCCGAGCGCGGATGTTCCGCCAAGGCAGCCTGGCGCACCGCGACCAGATCGGGCATGATCCCTGGCAGGTCCCTGATCAATACATGATCAGTCGTCGCTGCTTCACTCAAATAAAACAGATCACGCACCAATGCATTGTTCATGGCAGGGCGGGCAGGGCGCGCAGTGCTGCGTAGCGCGCGCCCCGCCTGCTGCAAGGCGAGTACGCGAAACGTCGCTAATGTGGCCAGATGGTTTGATGTCAGCCGCATCGGTAGGAAAATTTGCCTGCCATCATGGGCCGGAAGCGCATATGGGTCCAACATGTGGCTAGGGGTACGTCTAAACAGTTGCGCTAGCGCAGAGTGCGGGGCCGGAAGCTGCGCCACGCGCAAAGGGATATGAACGCCGTATACGGCCGCCACAAGGAGCTCAAGACGGTGCCTATGTGGGAGCAGGGTATGGGCGTCCGACTGGCCTGGGTCGCCCCGTTGCCATAACCGTGACACAAATACGGTCGCATGGCGGGCCGCGTCGATAATGATTTCTTCTGGTTCTGCCATGAGGGAGCAGCTTTATGAAAGATGCACGCATTCGCTTAAAATTTTTTTGTCGCGTTCTTGCCGCGCCGAATATTGCTCAGTTCTCAATCAACCAGGACCGCGTTCACCAAGTCGCGCATCGCGGCAATCATGCCTGGATCGTCTGAAAGTGGCGAAACCAATCCGACGTAGCATGCTAGTCGCGGAGCAATCCCATTAGCGATCAGGCGCGCGGTGGCAACCAGCAGGCGCGGACTTGGCACTTCAGCTAGGCCACGGTCGCCAAGACGGCGAATGCGAACAGCCAGCGCGACCAGATCGTATACGATCGGACGCTCTGCGCCGCTTTCGTGAACGATGATGTCGACTTCATGTTCGAGTGGTGGAAAATCGAATTCCAGCGCAACGAAGCGTTGCCGTGTACTCGGCTTCAAATCCTTGGAAACATGTTGGTAGCCCGGATTGTAGGAAATCACCAGCTGGAATCCGGGTGCCGCTTCGATCAGTTCACTGGTCTTGTCGATCGGCAAAATCCGCCGGTGGTCGGTCAGCGAGTGGATCACAACCACCGCATCCTGGCGCGCCTCGACCACTTCATCGAGATAGCAGATGGCGCCCGCTCGCACGGCCCGCGTTAGCGGCCCATCCTGCCAGACGGTGCCGTTGTCACGAATTAAAAAACGCCCGACCAGATCGGCTGCCGATAGATCGTCGTGACATGACACCGTCACCAAAGGCCGCTTCAGGCGCCACGCCATATGTTCGATGAAACGGGTCTTGCCGCAGCCCGTCGGGCCTTTCAGCATCACGGCAAGGCTGCGCAAATGACATTGAGTGAATACTCCGATTTCATCCCCTAGCGGCATATAGTAGGGTTCGACACTGGCAGCTTGGGGCATGCCATGGCGTGCGGCGGAAAATCCACAATTTGAGTCTGTTGGCTCTTCCATCGCTTATGGCGCCGCCGGCGCCGGCACGATATCGACCAACTCAATGCCCACTTTCGGAGGGCTACGGAAAAAATCCCAGATGAAAAGGCCGGCACCGATTGTAAATAAGGTGGCGGTCGCGATCAACATCAAAAAATGCACCTGCAGCTTAAGTTGGGTGTCGAGATAACCTAGCCCGAGAATACGCTCAAGGTACACCTGACCTATCCCGGCGGTTCCAAACGACAGCACCATGCCAAACATGCCGGCAATTTGTAGCCAGAATGCCCAGTAGCCGATACTGCTGCCCTCCACCTTGCGATCGTTGGTCAGGTTGGGTAGCGCATAGGTGATGAGCGCCATCACAATCATCGCATACCCCCCAAAGAAAGCCCCGTGGCCATGCATCGCCGTCACCATCGTGCCGTGGGTCCACCTATTGACGTTAGGCAAGGTATGCGCCAGTCCGAGCAAACCGGCTCCAAACACGGTAAATACCGCACTGCCGATGGTCCAGTGCACGGCCAGCGCATTGGGGTGGGACAATCCAGAGCGGCGCATCGCAAAATACGCAAACATCGCCATTCCGAGCAATGCCATCGGTTCCAGGGCACTGAAAAAGCCACCGATCGGCAGCCAATAATATGGCACGCCGATCCAATAATAATGGTGGGCCGTACCGATGATACCCGCCAAAAAAACCAGGCCGACGATGACATACAGCCATTTTTCCATCACTTCGCGGTCGGCGCCGGAAAGGCGTATGAGCAGGTAGGCCAGAAGGCCGCCTTGTATCATTTCCCATACCCCTTCAACCCACAGATGGATGGTCCACCAACGGTAAAAGATGGCTACTGTGTAATTGTCGAATTCAAGCAAGGCCGGCAGATACAGTAACGCGGCCAGCGCCAGACCCGCTACCAGCACGCCTTCGGTGACGGTCCAACGCCCTGCCTGCTTGATCGTCATCAAGATGTTGTATAGGAACATCAACATCACAATGACAATCACGATTTTCAGTGCCAATGGCTGTTCCAGCAACTTGTTGCCGGCGGTCCAGCCAAACATGTAGCCGACGACGGCGGTCACGCCCATCAGTGTCCACGCCACCAGTTGCAAATAGGCGAGCTTGGTACTGTAGATTTCCCCACGCGATTCCTCAGGGACGACGTAATATGTCGCCCCCATGAAACCGGCCAATACCCACACGAGCAGCAAATTGGTGTGAATCGCCTTGATCTTGTCAAATGAAAGAATATTTATTAGCGGATCTGGGCCGAGGTATTTTGATGCGGCAAGTAAGCCAAACACAAGTTGTAGACCGAACAGGCACATGGCGACGGCAAAATACCAATAAGAAACAGATTGTGAGTGGTAGCGCATGGCAGCTCCTATTTCAAAGATTGCAGATAAGCGACGAGGCTATCGATTTGCTCGGCTGTGAGGTCGGTCGCGAAGCTGCTTGGCATGAAGGACTGACCATTGGCCGAATACGTCGCGCCAGGAACTAGATACGCGCTTGGCTTGACGATTGATTCGCGCATGTATTCGGCAGCATTCTTGGCGCTGCCCTTGTACGTTGGCGAACGTATAGTTGCGGCGGCCCGCACCCCGATTCCGGCCAGCGATGGGCCAACCAGATTCACCCCGGGGGAAACCGAGTGGCAAGCAAAACAGCCCGGCGGAGTCGACCTAAACAAGGCTTCGCCCTTGGCCACCGGGTCCGACGACGCGGGCGCTGCCTTGGCTGGCTGGCCGACATCGGAGCCGGGAAATACCGCCCCGGAAACGATAATCGGGCGTGGAGGCCAGCCCTGATTATCGATATGGCCAACCCAGTCGAGGAAGGCGATGACGTTGTTGATGTCGATCTCGCTCAAATGCGGATTGGGCATTAGCCGCCGATGCTTTTGTTCGGAATAAAACTTCGACGGATCTTTCAGAAACGCATGTAGGTAAGGGGCGCCGCGCTGCTGTGTGATCTTAGTCAGGTCCGGTGCGTAGTAGGCACCCTCGCCGAGCAGGGTATGGCAATTAATGCAATTATTGTTATGCCACACATGTTTGCCGCTGATCACCGCCGGCGTGATTTTTTCAGCGTGGGTCAGTTCGTTAAAGCGGGAATGGCTGTGAAGCGTCATGCCGACAAATATCAACATCGTGACGATGGTGCAGAGAATGAAAAAAAACCGTCCTTGTCGTTTAGTCATCGCGGCCATCCTTTTTCTGTTGGAGTCAGAGCAAATTAAACAGCTGGAAATTTATACGCTAATGCCATTCCAGTTGCTAATTGAAATCACCGCCGCATAGGCTACTGCCAGTACCATCAATGCCAGAACCGCCATACTGAAAATTTTGACGGGAAGGAAAAACCGCGAGGTGCGACTTGCCATGATGGTCTCCATTTCGGTAGGAACGGGTTAATGGACTACTATATTAATATCGATCTGGTATTAACTATTTATTAAATATGTAAAATTGGATATAGATCAAAAAAGAAAAATGTTAGTGATTATAAATATATGCACTGCTAGCTCGTTGTGGAAAGGCAAAAGGTGCATGCAAGAATTTTCAGAAAAATTGCGATAGGCCGATCTTGTTGTGCCGATGAAATCTGTATCAGTGTGGATACGGCATAATCCGGCAGCTCAATTGCCTTCCAGCCTGCGTGATCAAAATACTCGCCATGGAGATTTAAAGATTGTGCCGTCTTGAGCTCGCCTAGCGCTTTTTCCCTTCCCTTTTCCTGTCGCCATGCTAATGCCATCCATAATTTCACCGAAGATAGTGTGGAGTTGTCGATCTGCCTTGGGGTTGAGCTTGCAGGTGCGGACAAGGTCAGTGTTCAGAACAGCAGAACATTTGCCAATCCCGAACGAACTGGTGCAAACTATCCTGGCCCGGCCTCAGTTTTTTTGCCGGCAGCCACCAACGCAGATGCCAAGATGCCGGACTGGCACCGTGGGGCGTCAGGATCGCGATGCCCGGTGCACCGCTGCATGCAGCTCGGGCGACGGGGAATTAAGTGGATAGCCTTTACGCGTAACCAGCTGGCGCAGCAAGAGTCTATTGATGCAGGACAAACTGTTTTGCATCAGCTATAAAGTTGAAATCAATCTTTGGTAGGATTCTAAATGTTGCCGCAAGGAAATCAAATCGAAGCGTGCACACACCATCAATTGCACCTTCAGGAGAAATTCATGTTAAAGAATTTAGAAAATTTTTCATCCGCAACCAAAGCTATTTTTGAGTTCCAAATTGCGACCTATAATGTGCTCGCGACCAAAGTTGTTGAGGGGCAAGAAAAGGTTATCGCGTTCAACGTCGCTGCTGCTAAAGCGTGTGCAGATGAATTCAATTTTTCCGTCAAACAATTTATTTCTGCCGAAAACCCCCACGCATTTTTTACGATCGCAATGACACAAGCGAAGCAGAATGTTGAAAAAGCAGATTCTTATGGGCGTCATGTCATTGAAATAGTCTCCAACATCAAGGCTGATTTCACGAAAACCGCTGAATTGCAGATCGTTGATGCAAAAGCCAAGGGTGCGGCATGGGTGGACGAGGTGATCAAGAAGGCCCCTGCCGGTTCTAAGAATGCGTGTGCGATGATGAAATTGTGCATCGGCAATGCAAATGTGGGTTTCGAGCAAGTAACGCGGGCTCACAAGCAAGCCGTTGAAACCATGAAATCCCACGTTGCGCTAGTTACTGACCAGATGACGCAGGCTGGAAAAATAACCGCCTTGTAGTCAGCAATGGCGGCTACGGATTTCACGGGTCACCCTTGTCGGCCGTGTTCAATATCTGTAGCCCGGGCGTTGTTCACTTTCTATTCGAAAAAAATAAGATTATCTGGAAATGAAAGTATATTCATCGCTGACAATTAACGACCGCCAGCTAGCAAAAAAAATTTGCTCTTGCCCATGTGAGGCGCGTCGCTTACATGACTGGAGGCATTGCAAAAAACATTCCGGGCAGGCATCACGCGACCATAGGCATCGGCCCAACTCGGCGTCGGCCCGACTCGCAAATATTTATCGGGAACGGGAAGTCCTTTGCCTTCATCTAATGCCGTATCTGGGAAGATACCCAACAAGCCATGCTGAAAAAAATGACAAGTACAACGGGCACGGCCTTTCCCGACGCTGAGATTGTCGCTCGAATCGCTTCCGGCGATCCAAACGCATTTGTGCTCCTTATGCGCCGATTTAATCGTCCCCTTTATCGCGCGGCGCGCAGCATTTTGAAGGATGATGCCGAAGCTGAAGACGTGCTACAGGAAGCGTACCTGCGTATCTACCGCAGCATCACATCATATCGCGGCGAGGCCAAGCTGCTGACATGGCTAACGCGCATCGTCGTCAATGAGGCAATTGCACGCTTACGCAAGACTGTGCGCCGAGCCGAGGTGATTCAACTAGGGCGCAATTCTGACGATGCCGGTGTCGGAGGGAATGAAGTGAATGAGAACAACGCTAAAGAACCCGAGCGCGCGGCAATGCGGGCGGAAGCGCGCGCTTTGCTCGAGAAGAAAATCGACGCATTGCCTGACATTTTTAGAATAGTGTTTGTACTACGAGCGATCGAGGAAATAAGCGTGGAAGAGGTCGCCGCTTGCCTCAGCATTCCCGAGGCAACTGTGCGAACCAGATTTTTTCGTGCGAGAGGCCTGTTGCGGGAGTCCTTGTCCCTTGAATTTGATTTTGCTTTAGAAGACGCTTTCAGTTTTGATGGTGTACGGTGTGACCGCATCGTGGCCAGCGCCTTGGAACAGCTTCAAAACACAGACCAAAAAAATATTGGGCCGATGTCAAATGATATAAGCTGAGATGAGCTTCGTTGTAGTTTTTTCATTTTGTTGCGCACACTTAAGGGAGATAAATCATGAAAAAAGTTTCAGTTGCTCTTGCCGCAGGTTTGTTCGCTTTGGCTACGACCGTGTCTTTCGCGCAGTCGGGGGCGCCTAACGACGCCCAAATTGCGGGGATTGTTGTGGCAGCCAATACGGTAGACATCGATGCCGGCAAGCTTGCCAAATCCAAATCGCATAATAAAGAGGTAAAAGAATTCGCCAAGAGAATGATTACTGACCATAGTGGTGTCAATAAGCAAGCGACTGCCTTGGTAACCAAACTGAAAGTAACCCCGGAGGATAGCGACACCAGCAAGTCTCTCAAGGATGGTGGTGCAACGAACCTTGCCAAACTAAAGGGCCTCAAAGGCGCGGCCTTCGATAAGGCCTATGTTGATAATGAAGTTGCCTATCACGAGACCGTGTTGGACGCAATAGACAAGACCTTGATACCAAATGCCAAAAATCCCGAGCTGAAAGGCTTGCTGGAGAAGGTCAGGCCCGTGATCGATGCGCACTTGCAGCATGCGAAGCAAATTCAAACTTCCATGAAGTAAAGCGTCGCCATGCTAGCCCTGCTCGATATCAACAAAAAGGGGCGGCGTAACTGCATGGAATTCCTGTTGGCCGGTTTGTTACTGGGTGGAAATCCCACGATTGATGCTGCGGCAAGGGGCAACGTTCATATCATCCGTATTGAAGCGATGCAGTTTTCTCCGCAAATTGTCGAAGTGAAAGTTGGAGATACAGTGATATGGAAGAATGCAGACCCTTTCCCCCACACAGCTACCGCTGACAATCGGGTATTCACATCCGGCAACATATCGACCAACCATTCCTGGAGGTTTGTAGCGCGAAAAAAAGGAACCTTCCCCTATTCTTGTGCGCTGCATCCAACCATGAAGGGGATCTTGGTCGTTAATTGACCTCCGACCTTGCCCGATGTCGGGTCCGGTAGCTGGTAATTGGCCCGCTCACGGGATCCATGGCTGCCTTGCAAGTTGAGTTCTGAAAGTGCGCCGATGCAAACTGGAGCAGCAGCGACGAACAAGAAACTTCGCGACGATTTTCTGTCTTGAAACCCGTTTTTATGATCAAGCTATACGCAACGTGGACTCTGGCCTCAATGCTGCGCCGCTATGCTATGCAAATGACTTCAGCCGCCGCAAGCGCCGCAGCAACCTCCTGCCTGCGGCGCGGCGGCGTCAACCCCATAACCGGCCAGCACCAATGAGGCCTGCAAGTCCTGTCTCGTCGTCATTTTTTCATCGTACTGTACTGCCGCTTCCATCCTCACCAGAGAAACGGTCACCGCGTTCACGCCGCTGATGGCCCTAAGTGTTTGCGAAACCTTCTCGGCACAGGCTTCATCGTTCATTCCGGAGATCTTCAAATTATCTGATTTCACAATATTTCCTGACATTAACTGATTGAATCCAACACCTTCAATTATGGCGTTGGGCTGATGAATTTTCTGCGATGCGATAGCCTTCAATAGTGACTAGCTGCCGGTCTCACGCTGGATATCGCCGCTTTTTCTTCTTCCTCGAAGTTGCCGGGCCGAACAGGGCTTCTACCATAGGATCTCTTTTGACCAGCGTCCGATTTCCGCAAACCGGTCGATTGGTGTCGTCGATTAAGGTGTGAATCCGATACCCGTTGCTATCGACCGTGATTTTGAATTGCGAACCTTGGTTTCTAATTTGTTCACATTTTTCCATCGTACATCCTTTTTTGCCCGGCGCCAGGCAATGGCGGCGGCCCACACATTCCAAGGTCAACCCCAGTCATCGGCGTCAAGACACATCCCAAAACCTGCCGTGGACTATGGAGAGTTACGGCAAATAAGGGCAAGAACCAATATCGACCGTATCGACGCGATTGACCGTAAATTATTTTACGGCAGAGCCTCAGTTAAAGCAATATATATTATCTATCTTTTAGCCGGGCGGGCGTCACAAATATTGGGAACTTTGCGCGCAACGGATCTGCCGTAAAATTCGCGTCACAGGATCGACCGCCAGCCCTGACAGTACCAATCACTTGCAAACGCCCAATTTATTTGCGCGGCAAGCGGACGTTTTTATAGTGAAAACGCGACGAATCGGTCAAAAAAATCGGCGGCAGCACGCCTTGCTCAAGTAAATTTACGCCGTCTGTTCTTCCGTTTTGGTGAAGTGGGGCATTGAAAGGCGTACGTAAATGACAATTTTTGAGTATTTTCCGCTGCGGTGCAACTTGCGCTATGCATATGTTGCATATGGTTAACTTGAAAAAAGTGCCCCCACCTGGGCCGTAGAGACTTACACTGAAAACGATGAGCCACAACCGCAAGTCGAGGCGGCGGTCGGGTTTTTGATCAGAAACTGTGCCCCTTCCAAATCGTCCTTGTAGTCGATTTCGGCACCAAGCAGGTATTGGTAGCTCATCGAATCGATCAGCAGCAGAACGCCATTCTTGGTCATCGTGGTGTCATCTTCATTTACGGTTTCGTCAAACGTGAAGCCATACTGGAAGCCGGAACATCCGCCGCCCTGCACGAACACGCGCAGTTTCAGGTTGGGGTTGCCTTCTTCTGCAATCAGTTGTGCAACTTTGCTTGCGGCGTTATCGGTAAACAAAATTGGCGCAGGCATTTCATCGTTGGCATTCATTTCAGACTCCTAAAAGTACAAGCAATAAACCGGCAAAGATAGATAATATTCACAGCTTCATACAACCGTAGAGCCGCTTGTGCCGAAATAGGTGGGCGGTGCCTGCCACTCGATCGTCACGTAGAACTTGTCAGGCCGAACCGGCGCAATTGCAACGGGGGCGTCTTGATGCCGTAGCGGACTTTTGCCTGTCGAGGTCATCTAGCATGATCGCTGCACGCCAAATCTGATTGCGAGTGCGGTGCTCATCATGTTCTTGCGGTGCTCATCATGTTCTGTTCTCCGCCCCCCTCTTTCGCCGGCTGAGTACGGCACCGGTGAGCATGGCCGCAACGAATATGAAAAGCGCGCAGGCGTTGGCTAGGCCGCCTTCACGCCGCAGCGCGAAATCTCCAATCAAGCCGCCCGTGACGCGTACGGCAAGCGATGCGTGCAATGCCAGCAGAGGCAAGTAGAAGGCCGGGCTATAGGGAATCTTCACCCGAGTTAGCGCCGGGACGATAATCGGCGCATGTCCAAACACCATCGAAAAGATAAAGCCAAGCCCGATCCCATGCAACGCAGCGTCGCGCCACGGGTGGCCCGGCAGGAATCCACCCGCGAGGCCAAGCAGGCCGGCGAAGAAGAGCCAGCCGTAGCCGGAAAGCAGACAGATTGCAATGAAGCGCGTGAGCCCACGCTGGTGCGCGTTGAGCCGGGCGATGTCATAGCGCATTAGCCATGACGCAAGCGCCAGCAGGCCAGCGCCGAAAAGCCTGAGCCCTGTACTCTCGAACCAGAAGCTGGCCAAGGCGCCGGCCACTATGGCGCTGATGATGGCAAAAAATAGTCGCTGTGCCGCCACCGGCGTAGGCAGGAAGCGCGTCAGTTCCAGACGCTCGGCGGCAATGATCAGCACGAGAAAAGCGAGCCACCACGGTACAGCGACGGTGACGGCACTCGTCGCTAGCCAGGCAAGATTGCCAAACAACCAGCACAGCGCAGCGATGGCCAAGACAATGGTAAACGGTGCCGCCAGGCGCCGCAAGACTTGAGCACTGCCAGCTAGCAGCGTGGCGGCGGCAACGGTCATTAGGATTTGTGCCAGCGCCGGTGGCGCGCCAGCGAGCAGAGTTATGCCAGCGAGCCCGGCACTGGCCGGCGCCAGATAGGCCCAGCTCGATCCAAGCGCAACAGCCCGTTCGAGGCTGGTAACGGTGCCAAAGAAGGCGGAAATCATCAACGCTGCGTGCCAGCCCGACGCTGCAGCCCCCGGCACTTCGAAGGCCAAGCGCGATAAGCCTGCAAACACTCCGCCGACCAGGCAGAGCAGCCCCAGCACTAGAAGTGACAGGCGGGCAGCGGAGCGCAAGTCGCTCATAAGCTGGGTGGATTAGTGCATGCAGCTGGCTCGACGTCGGGAGCCGTATTGTCATCAAAGCTGCCGAACATTAGCCCGCGGCACTCCTGCGGCGGGATGGCAATGGCATCGAAGATGGATTTTCTGTATTGTGTATCTGTCATGGTCTGTGCCTACTTTGAAAATCCGTGCGCCCAATGTAAGAGCCGTCACTGCCAGCCTTACGAGCCGTTCGCTACCACCCGAAATGACGTCTGCTGTCCTCGCTCATCATCGATGGCTCCCAGGGTGGCTCCCACACGAGTCGGAGATCCGGCTGGCAAGTATCCGGCAACCTCGCCGCGAGCACAGCGCAGGCTTCGTTGATGATCATCTCGCCCATCGGGCAAGCGGGGGAAGTCATGGTCATCTCGACGCGTAGCCGCTCGGGCGTGGCCTCAATGAGATACACGAGACCGAGATCGACAATGTTGATCCCCACTTCGGGATCGATCACTTGACGCAAAATGTCGCGAACGGCTTCCGCGTCCGGCGGCGCGGTGATGGCGGTTTCGATAAGCATGACATCCTTAAAGGTGTAATATGAATATATGTTTTGCATCGTAGCACCACTTATTTTTAGACGCAATATATTTGTTAGGTAACTGTTTGGCCCGTAGGGGCGGATGCGGATCGCCGTCATTCTCGGCACGAATTGAGCCCGCCCGTTCTGATGCCAAAATAGGGGGCAATTTTTCACTTTTTTTGTGATCGAGACGGCCGAACTTCAACCGCGGACAACGGTGTTTGACTTGGCCACCGCGCAACTTTTGTCCGGCAACAATATGGATCCTCTGTCCGATTATGGGAGATTGTTGCTTGGACTTTACCGTACATGGCGATGGCCCCGGTCGTTCAACACGCATTTCGTCAAACATGTTCGCGGCCATAAAACTGACCTAAGCGACTCACAGTGGTTGGCCGTGCTGGCACGCTTCGAAATGGTGCACGGCAGCTTCGTTCCAGCACAGGATTTGCGTGGACTACGCCTCTTGTCGCTCTATCGGCGCAAGCTCAGTCATATGCGCACAAGCGAAATAAATCGCCTACACAAGGTTCTCGACGATGGCGGCATCAAACAAGGCGGCGTAGTTAGCGATATCAACGGCGTGTCGGCGCGACATGGTGGCCGGCCTAATCGAGGGCGTGGGCATCGACCAGCCGCTTGACAGGTCGCGTGGAGCACTCAAGCTCAAGCGCGATAACCTGCAAGCGCCGCTTGATGGTGACTTCAGCGCACGCCACTTATTCGTACTCAAGCATCTGCATGCGCATATCAACGCACTCAAGCTTGAACTGGCCGAACTCGACGCCTACGTCCTGGATGCCATGAAACTGTACGAATGGGCGCATCGCCTGCTGCAAACAATTCCTGGCATTGACCGGATTGCGAGCGCCCTGATCCTCATCGAAATCAGCGACGACATGACCCGCTTCGGCTGTGCCGACGGCCTAGCCGCATGGGCCGCACCAGGCCCTAGCCACGTCGTCATGAAGTGAAAAGATCTTGCAAACTGGGGGCGTCCATGTATGCGAATGCGCCAATGCGGCAAGCAAAACCAAAAGCACACTGGCGGCCAAAACCAAGAGCCTGATAATCCAAAAAACACATTCAAGAGGACGATGGTGGCCATTGCCCACAAGATGATCCGATTGATCTATCTGATGCTCACACGCAAAGAGACGTATCACGATCCTCGCGTCGACTGCGAAGCCATGAGTATCCAAAAAAACGGGCCAAGATGAAATAAGCAGTTGAAACTTATCGGCACATGGCCAGTCCAATTGATTCGTTGTCGCGCTTCTGACTTAATGAATCTGTCGCTGGTCGGAGCAACCTTGAGTACTGTAATCGCGGTCATTCACCTCCAGCGGAAACCGAGTCCCGGGACACTGTACTTGTAATGAGCACTGTATCGAAAGGAGTCATCAATGAACGCCGTACAAATCGATCAGAAGAGCTATGAGATGCCCCCGCGCGAGGGGATCAGCATCACGTATTTTCTCACCGTCGCCGATATCGAGCGATCGGCTCGATACTACGAAAAGGTCTTCGGCGCTCGCATCCTGAGCAGAGGCGACAGCAAGGGCGCACCTGGGTACGTTCAGATCGCCAATACATGGCTCATCCTCAACGTCGGAGGCGGGCCCACCCCCGACAAGCCGACTGTAACCCTCAGCGTCCCCGACCCGAACCACATCAACAGCTTTATGAATATCCGGGTGGCGGATATTCAAGCGTGCTACAAATTGTGGACAAGTCGAGGCGCCAAGTTCATCACGGAGCCGTTGGAGAAGTACGGCGAGTGGCGCTGCTACATCCGGGATCCTGACGGACATCTTATCGAGGTCGGACAAAGCACGGACGTTAAGTACGGTTAACGCTCGGCCCGGATGGGATGCAGATTTAGGCGTTTGTCGATGTCCGGTCAGTGCTGGCTCAATGGCGTGAACGCTGACGTAGGTCAATATCGGGGCCTGGTGGCGCGTCGTCCGGGTCGCCATGCATTCAGCCAACCCTGGGCTAAAGCAAACAAGAGGAGAAGATAGATGTCACACCATTACTCGGGTCCCAACATCGGATGCCCGCCTGGGACTTGACTGATCTGTATGCCTTTCCCAAGCCGGGAGACCCGGCAGGTCGATCTTCATTATGAACTTTCATCCGTCGGTTGGGCTCAATCCGCCGGGCCTACAACTGCCGAGCCGTTCGCGCCCGAGGCCCGGTATGAGCTACTGATTGATACGGACGGCGACGCCATCGCCAATTGGCCACGAGGTGCGCTTCTCGCCGTCGGAGGGAAGACCGCGACGCTGCGCCGCGTCGAGGGCGCACAGTTCTATGGAACGAGGGGTTTGAGGCGCAGTGGAACAGTTGCACTAAGCCGCTAACGCGGCAGCGGATTTCGGCAACGTTGCCGATTCGCTGCCCGAGTTGGCCAGAATATATTTCCAACTGCGCGCCTTGTCGCGTTCGCTCGGTCAATTCTGACCGATGAACAACTGATTGCCCAATCTTGAAATTTACTTCCTTTCTGCAAAGCTGATGCCGCTGTTTGACATTTTTCTTTGTTGAAAGGAGCTTTACCATGACACCGTTACGCCAACGGATGCTGGAGGATATGGGCATCCGCAATTTCGCCAAAAATACCCAGTCATCTTATCTCACCCAAGTCTGCGCCTTCGCGAAACACTTCGGCCAATCGCCGGACGAATTCGGCCCAGATGAGATCCGAAGCTGGCAACTCCACTTGCTAAACGTCAAGAAACTAACACCTCAAAGCATTAGCATGGTCGCCTCTGCATTGCGGTTCCGGTACAAGGTCACGCTCAAGCGCGAATGGGCAGTGGAAGAAATACCGCTGCCAAAGCAACCGTTCAAGCTTCCGGTGATCCTCAGCCGTGAGGAAGTTACACATTTCTTCGAATGCATCGGCAGCTTAAAGCAGCGCACGATCCTGATGGCCGCTTACGCTGGTGGATTGCGCATTTCGGAAGTGACACGACTCAAAATCAGCGGCATCGATAGCCAACGCATCACGTTATTTGTCGAGCTCGGTAAAGGACAAAAAGATCGTTACGTGATGCTGAGTTGAAGCTGTTGCCGCGCGGGTAGACTAAAGACCCGGTGGACTGAGCCGCTTCCGGGCATTTCGCTATGGGGATTGCGTTTCGGCCCCTGCGGGAAATTTCCAGATGAAGCAAAAAACAGCGCCCATTCCAGGAAGTGTAATATGCAACTTTGGCATAATAAAAACATCGGCTTCACATTTGTTGAACATAAAGCGTACCATCGCCTCTACCCACCTCAAACTGGAGGATATAAATGCCCTCAACGACACTGCCCAGACTGGGCAAATTTGCAGTTGCCATACTGATCTGCGGCCTAGCCATCAGCGTCTTCGCGGCGGATCTGTTAGATACCGTAAAGACGCGCGGAACTTTGAAGGTCGCGATGGAAGGCAGCTACCCGCCATTTAATTTCAAAGACCAGAAAACCGGCCAGTTGGAGGGCTTTGAAGTCGATGTCGCTAAATTGTTGGCGGCCAAGTTAGGGGTGACTCCAGAATTTACCACCACTGAATGGAGCGGCATTCTGGCCGGGCTCGGTGCAGGAAAATACGACGTCATCCTAAATCAGGTCGGGATCACCGAAGCGCGTCAAAAGGCCTTCGATTTTTCGCAGCCGTACACCCTCTCCAGTGCACAACTGATCGTCAGAAAAGATGAGAAGCGCAATTTTACGAGCCTGGAATCCTTAAAGGGTTTTAAACTGGGCCTAGGTCAGGGCACGAACTTTGAGCAAAAGGCCAAAGCCGTTCCCGGTATCGATGTAAAGACCTATCCCAGTTCGGCTGAGTATTTGGCTGACCTAGCTAGCGGCCGGATCGATGCAGCAATGAACGATAGCCTGCTGGTAAGCTATCTGTTAAAAAACTCCGGACTTTCTCTGAAAGCCGGTGCCCCGATCGGCGACATCGATCAGATTGGCATTCCGTTCCGGAAAGGAAATCCGAAGTTCCAAGCAGCTCTAAATCATGCAATCAATGATATCTTAAATGATGGCAGCTTCAAGCGAGTGTCGGTCAAGTGGTTTGGGATCGATGTGAGCAAGACACCGACAGCGCGATAAAGAGTTACTGACCTGTACGTCATCCCCGAGCACTAGAGGGATGTTCTTGCGTGCCCGGCACGGGCGCAGTGCAAGTCCTTCCGTACGCTGAGCGCGGCGATTAAAGCGAAGCGCGCTTGCTAGGCGTCGCTCGGGTATAGGTAATGAAACAATATGGAATTATTGGAAATGCTGCAGCTAGCAGCGCCAACCTTGGTCAAGGGTGCCGTCTATACACTGATTTTTGCGATTGCCTCAATGCTGGGGGGATTGCTGCTCGGCTTTCCGCTCGCGGTGGCGCGTATCTTGCCATCACGTCTGATCCATTGGCCGGCCGCCATCTACGTTAGCCTGATGCGTGGCACGCCACTGTTGGTACAGATTTTTGTCATTTATTACGGCCTGCCGACCATCGGCATCAACTTCTCGCCGCTCGTCGCCGGCATCCTAGCACTCAGCCTCAACGCTAGCGCCTACCTGTCTGAAAGTTTGCGTGGTGCAATTTTGGGAGTGAACAAGGGCCAGTGGGCCGCCAGCTATAGCATTGGCTTGAACTACTGGCAAACCTTACGTTACATCGTGCTGCCACAGGCCCTCCGTATTGCAGTGCCGTCCATGAGCAATACCCTGATCAGCCTGATTAAAGATACGTCGCTGGTATCGGTAATTACGGTCACCGAGCTGATGTTGGCCACCAAGGAAATAATTGCGGTGACTTTTCGCCCGTTGCCGCTCTATCTGGCTGCGGCGGCCATCTATTGGTGTCTGAGCTTGTGTTTCGAAAATCTGCAACGCAGCCTCGAACTTAAGCTAGAGCAGGCGCATCGTTAGCCCTGGTGACGACTGCCTCGCCTTGCTGGAGGGACTTTTCGATCAAGCATGGGCGGGTGAGGTCGGTGCACCCGCGCTGGCGCGGATGGCCCCCAAATTTCGCTCTCTGGCGCAAAACGTGCTGGTTAGTTATGGTGGCCCGCGCAACCATGCTTTGGCCGCTACAAAATGCGTTCTACCAGAGCCCTGACACGCCGGCGTATACGCCGAACCCGGCCGAGAGCAAAATAACCAATCCGGCAACAACCGCGTACCCCCCTTGCAGGCGGTGAGGCTCTGGCAAACGTCGGGCAAGCAGAAATAGGAATCCAAGTACGATCGGCAGTAATAGGGCATTCATTACTTGGACACCGATGCTAAGACGCACCAGATTGACGCCGGACGCCACGAACAAGCCGCCGGCGATCAGGGATGCGCTGTACATGCCGTAAAACCAGGGCGCATCCCATGGTGCATGTTCTAAAGAATGCTTCACGCCTAATATTTCGCCCAGGGTGCGCGCGGCCGTGAGTGTGACGACGATGGTCGCCACTAACGCCGAGCCGATCATGCCCATCGCAAACAATGTCCTGCCTGCGCCCTCACCGAGGGTGGGAGTAATTGCCTGGGCGATTTGTTGTACGGAATCGAGATTGGCGCCTGCGTTCGCTTTGCCTAATGTGGCGGCCGTCGCGATCAGCACTGCCGCCATGATGACTTGGGTGACGATCGCACCGATCGCAGTATCCCACCGCGCAGCGCGCAGATCAAAGGGGGTCAATTTTTTCTCGACCACCGCGGATTGTTGGTAAAACACCATCCAAGGCATGATGACGGCGCCGATATTCGCCGCTACCAGATACAAATATTTTGGTTCTTTCCAAGGAATGGTCAGCGAACCGGACAACATGGCCGCCGGATCGGGATGAGCGCGCCACGCGACAACCAGGAACACCAGCTCAAAAGCGCCTATGCCCAATGCAATCCGTTCCACGGACTGATATGAGCCCGTGAAAGCCATGATAATGAGCCCGCCGACGATGCCGGTCATGGTGAGCGATGTGGGTACGCCAAACAGCAGGCCGACTCCCGCCAATCCACTTAGTTCGCTCAACAAGGCGCCAATGCAAGCGACGACCAGAGTGCATACCGAGAGCCATGCCCAAGCACGTCCGAAATGTTGCTGAATCAAGTTGCCATGTCCTTTGCCCGATACGATACCCAAGCGCACCGTTAACTCTTGCACAACGAACAGGATAGGCGCCAGTAGCAATTGCAATAGCAAAAGTTGATAACCCCATTGCGCGCCGCTTTGCGCCGCCGTGATCACGCTTCCCGCATCGGTGTCGGCAAGCATCACAACCATGCCCGGGCCAGCGACGGCCGCAAAGCGCGCCCAACGCGACTGAAAACGTAAAGGAATGGCTTGTACGTGTGACGGCATTTGGATGACAGAATCAACGCAACGAAGTCAATCAGAGTATTGCACGGGTACACGGGATAAATCCAGATGACATGCAAAGTCGTCTAAGCAACGATTGCATCTCCATTGTAAATGATAATTATTCTTGATAACGGCCTATTTTATGAAAAATTTTTTCCCAGGTATGCCATGCCAAATGGATGGAACCGGGTCGGCCTGAAACCTTTCGAGGCCAACAAATTGAGACCTGAGTGTGGCACTGTCATCTTTCCAACGCTTCACGTTTTGCGCTGAAGCGCGTCAAGACAGGACAGAGACTCAAGAGGGGACGCGCCGGCTTGAACTGGTAAGAGTGAGCCGTTGGGTGGCATATTTAAAGATGTAGTTATAATATTGCTTTTTTAAAGAAGCTGTTCTACTATTCAACTTTTGGCCCGGCAACAGTAGGACGCTCGAAAGAAAAGCGGTGGCACTCAATGGGAAGCGAGCGATCGTCTTCGAAGGCCCAAGGCAGTTTGCGGGACGTTCGTTGAAAGCTTGATTTTGTTATTAATTGCAATCGCGATGTTCTTAGGGCAATTTGATCCCCATGGAATTCACGATAGCGATAACTGGAGAAAAACAGATGAACAATACCAAGAAGACAAAGATGGATGAGGACTTGCCGAAGCCGGGAGGACGACGCCATTTCTTGGGAAAAAGTGCTTTGATGGGATTGGCAGGCGCGGGAGTATCACTTGGCTTGGCAGGATGCAAGGAAGACGGCTCACCGGCCAAGCCGGCCGCCTCAGCGTCGGCCAAGGCAGTCGCGTCAGGGGGGCATGAAATAGCTCCTGGACAGCTGGATGACTACTACTCTTTCACCAGTTCAGGACACGGCGGCGATGCGCGGATATTGGGACTCCCCTCGGGGCGCACCTTGAAGCGTATTCCGATCTTTAATATCGATTGCATGGTGGGTTGGGGCATCACCAATGAATCGAAAGCGATCATGGGCACCAAGCCCGACGGCAGCTTGAAATATACGACCGGGGATACCCATCACGTGCACAGCAGTTACAAGGACGGCACCTACGATGGCCGCTGGCTCTTTACAAACGACAAGATTCACTCGCGTCTGGCACGTATCCGCATGGACACGATGGAATGCGACAAGATCACCCAGTTGCCAAATGTGATGGGTTTTCACGGCATGTTTCCCGACAAGTGCGATCCCGTCGATCCGAAAATCAATTACACGACACGGGTATTTTGTGGTCAGGAATTCCATACTCCGCTGCCAAACGATGGTCGCGACCTGGACGACCCAAGCAAGTGGGGCTGCCTATTTACCTGTGTTGATGCCAGCACCATGGACGTCAGGTGGCAATGCCGCGTCGATGGCAACATGGATCTGGTCGCCACGTCATACGATGGCAAGCTTGCCGCTTCCAACCAGTACAACACTGAGAACGCCGCTGACCTGGCCGGCATGATGGCGGCCGAGCGCGATGCGTGCGTGTTTTTCGATGTGGCGCGCATTGAAAAGATGGTACAGGATGGCAAGTTCACTACGATCGGCACTTCCAAGGTGCCCGTGGTCGACGGCCGCAAGGCGGCCAATCCTGATGCCAAGACTTCCGTGACCTGTTACGTGCCGGTGGCAAAGAATCCGCACGGCGTCAATGCTAGTCCGGACGGCAAATATTTTGTCTGTTCCGGCAAACTGTCGCCGACCGCAACCGTGATTGACTTGTCGCTGGTGGCAAAATGGTTCAACGGCGACCTGAAGCTGCCGCGCGATGCCGTGGTGGCAGAACCGGAACTCGGGCTGGGACCGCTGCATACGGCCTTCGACGGCAAGGGCAATGCCTACACCTCGCTATTTCTCGACAGCCAGTGCGTGAAGTGGAATGTCGACAAGGCGATCGCCCAGTTCAAGGGGGATAAAACGGCAAAGCCCATCATCGACAAGATCGACGTGCACTATCAGCCTGGCCATAACTATTCCTCAATGGGTGAAACCAAGGAATGCGATGGAAAATACTTAAATTCAGGCAACAAATTTTCCAAGGATCGCTTCCTGCCAGTGGGACCTCTCCACCCCGAAACCGAGCAACTGTTCGACATCACCGGTGACAAAGTGCGGCTCATCGCCGATCATTCGGCGTATTCGGAACCACATGACGGCATCATCGTGCGCCGCGACCTGGTCAAGACGCGTCAGATTTTCAACATCGACGACTTTCCGAACGCGGTCAAGCCGGAGAACGCGGGGATTGAACGTAAGGGCAACAAGGTGCATGTGCGTCTGATGTCGCAGGCGCCAGCCTACAGCATGCCCATCATCAAAGTGAAGAAGGGCGATGAAGTCACCATCACGCTGACCAACCACGACAAGGTGGAGGACTTGACCCACGGTTGCGCCGTGCCCACTTACAACATCAACTTTATCGTGAATCCGCAGGAAACGAAATCAGTCACCTTCAAGGCTGATCGGGCAGGGGCGTACTGGATCTACTGTACCCACTTCTGCCACGCACTGCATCTTGAAATGCGCAGCAGGTTTCTGGTAGAAGCCTAAGGCGCCATGCCGCGAGCAGAACATGCTCGCGGTTGCATCCTACTTTGGGTCTTATGAAACACTCTCTCCCTCGTCAGTGCGCCTTGACTGGCATCTTGATGCTGTTCTCCTTTTTGGCGGCTCTGCTGTTCGCGCCATCGGCGCGCGCGTCCGTGTACGATGCCGAATTGCCGGAGCAGCTGCTGCACGGCCTCGACTTGTGCGCACTCGCCCCTTGCCGCGAGGTCATGCCCGGGGCAATCAAATTCTCCCTGCGCAAGGGAGCACCTAGTTATGTTGATGCCATCGGCATCGACAACAACAAGGCGGAACATCTGCTTGGATACGTCTTCCTGTCGACCGATGTGGTCGACATTCCCGCCTATTCGGGCAAGCCCGTCATCACGTTAATTGGGATGGATACGCGCGGCGTCATCACTGGCGTGCGCGTCCTGAAACACTCGGAACCGATTCTGCTGGCCGGCATTCCCGAGTCCGCGTTATTGAACTTCATCAAACAATATGTGGGCCGATCGGGTGACGCGAAGCTCGAGATCGGCCACAGCAATAATGGCGATGGCGCAGTCGGCCTAGATGCGATCAGCGGCGCCACCGTAACGGCGATCGCCGAAAACCAAGTGATCTCGCGCAGCGCCTATGAGATCGGGCGCCAGGTCGGCATCTTTAAGAGCGAAGCGCGACCGGCAGCGCATTTCACGCCCATCAATAGGCAACTGAACTGGACGCAACTGGTGGAGGAGGGCAGCGTCGGGCATTTGCTGGTCCCGGCGTCGGCAGTGGGGGCAAATGACAACAGCCGACCCTATATGGATCTGTATTTCGGCTACCTGAATGTGCCTAGCATCGGCATCAGCTTGTTAGGCGAGCATCCCTATCGGCGCCTGATGCAAGACTTGAAACCGGACGAACATGCGATCTTCATCATCGCCAACGGCCAGGTGGCGTTCAAGGGATCAGGCTTCGTGCGCGGCGGGATTTTCGACCGGATTCAGGTGCGGCAAGACCCGGTGACCTACACCTTCCGCGATACGGATTACCAGAACTTGTATCACCTGGAACCGGCCGATGTGCCCGCGTTCACCCAATCCGGGGTATTTATCGTGCGTTCCGCCAATTTCAATCCGGCCTGGCCGTGGCAACTGAGTTTTCTTGCCAACAAGGTCGACGCGCAGACCGGCAGTAAGACTTATTTGCATTTCGACGAGGACTACTGGCTGGGCGCCCGCTATCTCGAGGGCGGCCGGCCCAAAATTGACCGTCCGCAAGCGGCATGGAAGGCCTTGTGGGATGGCAAAAAGCTGGACATCGGGCTGTTCGCGCTGATCCTGGGATTGGCCGCGCTGATGTACTCGCAACGCGACAAGCTGGTGCGCGCATCGAAGCGCAAGCACAAGCCGTGGCTGGCCCGGCCGCGCCACGTGTTGTGGCTGGCCAGTGTCGGGTTCCTCGGATTTTATTTGAAGGCGCAGCCCAGCATCACGCAAGTGATGACGTGGTTCCATTCCTTGCTGCATCAGTGGAAATGGGAACTGTTCCTGTCCGATCCCTTCATTTTCCTTTTCTGGTGGTTCATCATCGTGACCGTGCTGGTCTGGGGCAGGGGAGTATTTTGCGGCTGGTTGTGCCCGTTCGGTTCGCTGCAGCAGCTGGCCCACAGCCTGGGCAAGATGATCGGTCTGGAGCGCTTCCAGCGCCTGCTGCCTAAGCCCTGGCACGACAAGCTCAAATGGATCAAATACGGCGTATTTTTCACCCTGCTGGCGGTCTCCTTCTATTCGATGGAAATGGCCGAAAAGCTGGCCGAAATAGAGCCGTTCAAGACGACGTTCATCGTCGGTGTCTGGAACCGCGCCTGGCCATTTTGGATCTTCATCGGCGCTATCTTGGCTTGGTCGTTTTTCAGCGAGCGCCCGTATTGCAAATATATTTGTCCGCTCGGGGCGGGCTTGGCCCTTCCCGGCAAGTTCCGCCTGTTCGGCCTCAAGCGCAAGGCCGAGTGCCAGACCTGTCACGCGTGCGCGGCCGGTTGCGGCTCGCATGCGATCGATAGCGCCGGCAAGATCGACCCCATGGAATGCATGTTGTGTCTGGACTGTATGGTGATGTACTACGATGATCACGCTTGCCCGCCGTTGGTCCAGGAACGCAAGAGTCGCGCAAAGCTTGGCTTGGCGCTGACCGGGATCGATGCCAAAGGGTACTTCATTCCGCTCGCTAGTGTGCGCAGCAATTTGTCAAAAAAGGCTGCGGACCTGGCCCAGAGGGTGTCTTGATGGCAACAGGTCAAGGTGCGCAGTGGGTCGGTGGCGGCGGGCTATCTTGAATGCTGCCAAGCGATCTGGCGCAATGCCGAGAACAGTGGCGCTTGCCTTGCTACTCGCCGTCCTCGTCAATAACGCGACGGGTGCAGTGCTGCAAGTGCAACCGGGGCAGTCGATTGCAGCGGCAGTGGCTAGAGCGCAGGCGGGCGACACCGTGCTGGTCGAGGGCGGCTCTTACGCCGAGCATCTTGTGATCGACAAGGCGCTCACCTTGAGCGGGCACAATCGCCCGACGCTCAGCGGCCAGCTGAGTGGCGACGTGATACGCGTGCGTGCCAGCGGCGTCACCATTGGGGGTTTCGTCATACGCGACAGCGGTGTCGATCTGGGTGCGCAAAACGCGGGAGTCTACATCGAGCCGGGCGCCGATCGGGCGACGGTTCAAGATTGCGAGCTGGTCTATGACCTGTTTGGCGTCTGGCTGGAAAAATCAAACAGTTCGCGCGTGATTCGTAACGTGATCATCGGCAGACGCGACCTGATGTCCGTTGCGCGCGGCAACGGGATTCAAGTGTTTAACAGCGCTGACGCCCAGATCATCGGCAACGACATCAGTTATACGCGCGACGGCATCTATGTTGATGTCTCGACCCGTGCGCTGTTTCGCGGCAACAAAATTCACAACGTGCGTTATGGCACGCATTACATGAACACGAATAACAGCACGTGGGAAAACAATGAGTCTTACCTCAATCAGGGCGGGCTGGCGCTAATGGAGGTACGCAATTTGGTTGTGCGCAATAACATCGCTTGGGGTAACGTGGACCATGGCATCATGCTGCGCACCATCCAAGATTCCGTCATTGAAAACAATGTCGTGGCAGGCAATGGGCGCGGTTTCTTCATTTATGACGCCGAGTACAACGTCGTGCGTAACAATATCGTCATCCACAACCGGATTGGTATCCATTTATCGGCCGGATCGGCCAACAACAAGGTCGATGGCAATGATTTCATCGACAACGAGGAACAAATTAAATTCGTCGCGGCGAACGATGTGGAATGGGGCCGTACGCAAGGAAATTACTGGAGCAACTACAGCGGCTGGGACCAGAACGGCGACGGCGTCGGCGATTTCCCCTATGAGGCGAACGATGTCGTCGATCGCCTCAATTGGCAATATCCGCTCGTCAAACTGCTGCTCTCGAGCCCGTCGATACAGACACTGCGTTTTGTCGCCAAGCAGTTTCCCATTTTGCGCGCCCCCAGCATCGTCGACAAGCATCCGCGCATGCGCCCCTTGAATCAAGATTGGAGACGGTGGCGTGACATCCAACCCCATTGAGATTAGCAACGTTAGCAAATCGTACGGCGAAATACAGGCCATCCGAGGCATTACCTTGGCCGTCGCGCAAGGCCAAATGTTCGGCTTGATCGGTCACAACGGCGCTGGCAAGAGCACGCTGTTCAAGCTGATGCTAGGCTTGGTAGGGGCCAGTTCCGGCGAAATTCGTGTCCACGGCGCGCTCATCGGCGGGCCCCAAGCCCGTGAAATGCGGCGCCGCATCGGCTATTTGCCGGAAAACTTTGTGACTTACGACAACCTGAGCGGGATCGAAGTGCTGCGTCTGTTCGCCGACTTAAAAAAAGTGCCACGCCAAGCGTGCGCCGATGCGCTGGCGCGCGTCGGCTTGACGGAGGCGGCAAGGCGCCGTGTGTCCACTTACTCAAAAGGCATGCGCCAGCGGCTCGGGCTGGCACAAGTGCTATTGGGCAATCCCGACTTGATTTTTCTGGACGAACCGACGAATGGCCTCGATCCGCAGGGCATCCACGACTTTTACAAGATCTTGCGCGAGGTTCAGGCGCGCGGCGCCACCGTCATCATCACGTCCCACATCTTGGCCGAGATGCAAGACCGGGTCGACCACCTGTTGATTCTCCGTTCCGGGCAGATCGCGGCGCAGGGAACGATGACCGAACTGCGGTCGCAAGTGGTGCTGCCTTCGCTCATCGAGGCCACGGTGCGGGCCGGCCACGGCGCGCGCGTTGGCGCCGCGCTCGCGCATCTGGCCGGGCTGGAGCTGCGCATCGATGACGACTGCGTGCGCATCTCATGCCAGTCCGGGCACAAAATCGCGCTGCTGGGCGCTCTGGCCGCGCTCCCAGATTCGGTGCTAGACATCGTGATCCAGGAGCCGTCGCTGGAAGATCTTTTCCTCGGTTATGGAGATATGCATGTCCAATCGCATTGAGTGGGCACAGGTGCGCGTGATTGCCGCCAAGGAGTTCCGCGACCGCATCCGCAACCGCTGGGTGGTGGCGGTGGCGTTGATCTTTTCCGTGTTTGCGTTGGCCATCGCCTATTTCGGTACGGCGCAACAGGGCGAGGTCGGATTTCGCAGCATCGACGTCACCGTTTCCAGCTTGGTGAGCCTGGTGATTTACCTGGTGCCGTTGATCGCCTTGATACTCGGCTACGACGCCATCGTCGGTGAGAGAGAGCGCGGCTCCCTCGACTTGCTGCTGTCTATGCCAATTACGCGCTTTGAAATCCTGTTGGGAAAATACCTGGGGCTGGCCGCCGCACTGGCGAGTTCGACCGTGATTGGCTTCGGCGCCGGATTGCTGCCGCTGGCGGCCGGCTTGAGTGCCAATGACGTGTACCACTACGCCGGTTTTGTCCTGAGCGCGATTTTGATGGGCTTGGCGTTTCTCAGCATCTCCATGCTGGTATCGGTGATTGCCGTGGATCGGGTGCGGGCCAGCGGCGTCGCGATCGCGCTATGGTTTTTCTTCGTTCTCATTTTTGACTTGCTGCTGATGGGGGCCTTGGTGGTGAGCCAGGGCAATCTCGGCAGCGGCGTTTTTGCCGCCATATTGATGCTCAATCCGGCCGATGTATTTCGTTTACTTAATATTTTCAGTTCACAACAGGCGCAGAGCATGTACGGATTGGCGACCGTGATGCCGGGCATCTTGACCAATCCTGGGGTGCTGCTCGCGGTCATGTTGGGCTGGATTGTCGGGCCATTTATTTTAGCCAACGGGAGATTCAAATAATGTCTAATATGCAATGCAAACCAATGGGAGAGGACAGATACGCGGGCCGCAAGTGCACGCGGTTCGTCGCCATTGCGACCATGTTACTGCTGGCTGCATGCAGCCAGGTCCTGCAGCAGGCGGCGCAGGAACCCGGCGCCGATGCTGCCTGCGCGCTGGACGGCATGGCGCTCAAGGATTTTCCAGGGCCGAAGGCGCAGATTCAATACGTCGAAGGCAAGCCGGACTTCTTTTGCAATACGATGGAATTATTCGCGGTCGTCCTGGCGCCGGAACAAAAACGTGCTATCGCCGGACTGTTCGTGCAAGACATGGGCAAAACGGATTGGGACCATCCGAGCGGCCACTGGATCGCCGCAAAGACGGCGCTGTATGTTGTCGGCAGCAAAAAAACGGGCTCGATGGGGCCGACTTTTGCCTCGTTTTCCGATGCGCAGGGAGCGGCAGCGTTCGTGAAAAAGGAGGGCGGCCAGGTGGTGACCTTCAAGCAGGTCGGGCCCAAGATGGTGAACATGGGCGATAGCGCCGCCCATGACGCGGCGATGTCGCATTAGGACCACGATGAATAATGAACTGGATCGCGCCTCCGATGCCGACGATCTGTCGGACCTGTATGCCCAAACGCTGTACGTCTTGCGCGAATCGCGCAAGGCAATGCTGAAGCAATATGCAGCCGACAATGAAGCCGGCTTGCTCGAAAAAATCACTCACGGCGAGCTGGCGGAGCACCCTGCGTATGAGCATTATCTGAGCGCGTTAATCATAGAACAGATGCGCGCGCAAGTTAGGGCGCAGGCGGCGCGGCAATTGAGTGGTGCCAGCGAGGATCACGGCGCCGACGTCAGCGTGCATTTGATGTTGAAAGGAAAAATTGAAGAGCATTACGCGCACCGGCTGAGCGAACCAGTGCGGCTGACCCACGACGCCTTGCTGCTGTCTTTTGACACCGCATTGATGGTCGAGGTGCGCTATTTTAGTTGCGACGAATATTCGATTGGCTGGGTCTGGGGTGAAGCAGAATTGCGTATCGACACCGCGCCGGTACATGCCGCTTGCTGCGCCACCTTTCCCCATCATCTGCATGACGACACCGCTGTCTTGCGCGCCGATACAAGGACGGCGCCAGGCGCGTCGTCCTGGCCGAATTTCAGGCGCTTGATCGACGTGCTCCTAGACGACCCTTTGCTTGAAAAGGGGAGCGACTTGAAGTAGACCTATTTGTTCGGCCGTGAAGCGCAGTGGAAACAACTTGCCGCGTTGACTGCCAGACACCACCCTGCTGCGCCCTACCGGGGAAGCAAGCAATTTTTATTTAATTTGAAAGCAAATTCATGAAAACCAACTCTCTATTAGCACTCCTGATCGTTGCTGCTCTAGCTGCATGCGGCCAAAAAAATTCGGCCACGGAATCCGTTCCCGCGAGCGCCAACACGTCCGCCATCGTTCCAGCGGCCACCGCCGTCGCGCCCGCAGCGGCACCTGCACCCGCCCCCACTGCCGCCTTAGCACCGGTCAGCGCGGCCGACTTGGCCAAGGGCGAGAAGATTTTTGCAGTCACGTGTGTCACCTGCCATGGCGCCGGCGTGCTAGGTGCGCCCAAATTTGCTGACAAGACAGCATGGCAGCCGCGTATTGCGAAGGGAAAAGATGTTCTCTATAACGATGCGATGAATGGTTTCAAGATGATGCCGCCACGGGGTGGCAATGCCATGCTGAAGGACGACGATGTCAAGGCCGCGGTCGATTATATGGTCAGCAAAGGGAGCTGATCTGGCCGCAGTGTCGATCAGGCTCGCCATAGGCCAGCTGATCGACACTGCACCATAACGGGAAACAATGAAACATCTTAAAGAGAGAATCGAGGCGGCGCCATCATGCTATCAGGTAGAGCAAGTTTCTTTTTGACAGCACTCTTGTTGTTGCAATTGCTGTTGTCGGGTTGTACTGGCAATGACACTACTTATCGGACCCAAGGTCATGTGTTCGGCACTGTCGTTGAGGTCAGCATTTATGGCGAGTCGCAAGAAAGAGCGAATGCGCTCAGTGCCAGCGTATTGAACGAATTCGATCGTCTGCATCACAAATTTCACGCGTGGCAACCGAGCATGTTGACCGCATTAAACGACAGCATTGCGCGCGGCGAGCCGTTCCAGGCCGATATTGAAATGGTCGACCTTCTCAAGTCGGCGACATTGCTAGCTGAGCGTTCGGACAACTTGTTTAACCCGGCGATCGGTCATTTGATCCGGCTGTGGGGCTTTCAGAGCAGCGACATCACCCCGCACGGACCATCGCGGGAAGAAATCTTGCGCTGGGTCGATGCCAACCCGCGCCTATCCGACCTGCGCTATGACGGCACCATGATCTCAAGTCGCAACAAGGCTGTCATGATCGATCTGGGCGGCTACGCGAAAGGGTATGCGCTCGACCGTGCGGCTCGCATTTTGCGCGATGCACATGTGAGGGCGGCACTTGTCAATGTCGGAGGCAATATTCTCGCCATCGGCCAGCCGGGGGCGCGGCCGTGGAAAGTCGGAATACGCGATCCGCGCGGCGAGGGAACGATGGCGGCCCTGGCCTTGCATGACAATGAAGCGATTGGCACGAGCGGTGACTATGAACGCTATTTTATGAAAGGCGGAAAACGTCATCCACACATCATCGATCCCCGCTCCGGGGAAACGATCGATCTGGTGGCATCGGTCACCATCATCACGTCCGGTGGCAATGATGCGGGCTTGCGCTCCGACGGGAACTCGAAGCCGCTTTTCATCAGCGGCCCTGCGCACTGGAGAGTGATGGCGCAGCAGCTAGGCTTAAACGAGGTGTTTTTGGTCGATGCCGATCACAACGTCGAGATGACGCATGCGATGCGCGACCGTCTGGCGCTAGGTGAAGGGACGGTTTCGCATTAAATTGCCCCATTAAATTGCCGTAAATGAGGTTATTAAAACAGTCTTGACTCGCCTACGTTTTCTCGATGACATTGTGGCGGGCAGCTATCCACCCATGTGCGGAGAAAGCGTCCCTCAGCCCGCCAGCAATGGTTCCACCACGCGTTGCAGCCGCTCCTTGGTCCAAGCGGGTTGGGCGTCATCCCATCCGTTATCGGCAAGACAGCCCTTGCGATCAATGACGAAGCTTACCGGACAGCGCCAGATACGGCCGTAGTCACCGGCCCACGGACTACCGAGCAACCCTACCGGAAAGCTCAGTTTGGCAGCCATAGTGCGAACCTGAGGCAGATTTTCCGGCGTGTCGAGACTAAAACCAAGCACCTTCAGACCGTCTCGTGCGCGGCGCGCAGCATAGTCAGACAGCAGCAGCATCTCCGCATGGCAAGGTTCGCACCAAGTGGCCCAAAAGGTTGCGATCACGACTTGGCCCACCAAATCGCGCGTTGCAATGTTTTTTCCGTCGATGGTATGCAGTACCAACGGCGGTGCCGGATGACCCAGCGTCAACTCGCCTGCCCGCGCGTGGCGAGTGAGCAGGCCGCCGGCGACCATGACGCCCAGGCCGAGCGCGCTCCGAAGCAAGGCGCGGCGCTGCGGAGCGAAAGGCGTTCTAGACTTTTGCACGTCGGTTTGGCCGACATATTGGTCAGCCGGTGCCGATTTGCTTGGGGTGAATGCTTTGCCATCCATGGGTGATATTGCCATCATTGGTAGGTCAAAATGCGTAGCTGAGGCCGGTCGTCGCCGTCCAGTGCGGAAAAAGTTGATAGCCATCTAGCTTGCTGTAAATGGGGAGTTGGATGAAACCATACAGTTGCAGCTTAGGTCCGACGTTCACGGTTATCCCAGGGCTTAGATAGGCAGCCGTTCCGGCTGTGTCGGTGATGTCGGCAAGCGCGCCCTGGTCACGGCCTTTGCGGCTGACGTTGACCTGCAGTTGCGGCACGATGTCGGGATTGACCTCGTAGCGCAGGCCGAAGCTCAAGGTGGCTTGGTTGCCGGGGCGATAGTTGGCACCGCCCTGGTCAAGTTTTTCCGAAACAGCGGCCTGGAATTGGCCGTTAACGAAGGCGTCGAAATTCTGGCTTACCGGCTGATAATAGTAGGCGCCGACAATGAGGTCGGTGCTGCCGGTGCCGGGATTCAAACTGGTGTCGAGCAGATTGCCTGGCGACGGGTTTTGCGCGTTCGGCCCCGTGGCGAAGGCGACGGGGTTGCGCCCGACGATTCCGGTGCCGTTCGCATTCGGGCCCCCATAATTGCCAGTGGGTAGCTTAATTCCCAGCTGAAGCCCAAGGTTGTGGGTTGCGAGTAGACCTTGAAAGCTGGTGATGAATTTGACGTCTCCCAGGCCGCTCGCGGTAGCGCCGCTGATCTGGTCGGGCGTGAGTGGATTACTCGCGGCGCCATAGGTGGTATGGCTGCGGTCGATGTAAGGCAGCAGCAGCTTGAAATTCCAGTTTGGGGTGGCCGTGTAGCTCAAGCTTAAGTTGGTGTAACGGCTAATCGTGTCGCGTTCCACTTCTTGGTTGCCGCCCGCGTTGTTGATCTGTGCGACCCGCGCAGGCGAAATGCTGCTCGAGCCAAAACGCAACTGGTCTTGGTTCAGGTAGTCGTACTCGAGGCTCACGCGCCAACCAGTTGTGGCTGAATAGCCCATGGCGGCGTCGGAGGATAGAGAACAGCCGCAGGTGGCGCAGGCCGAAGCATAAAAAGAAGTGGCACAAAGTACGCCTGCCATGGCAGTGCGCATGATTGAATTCATTTTCATTTCTATCCGGAAGTTTGCCCGCGCAGTTTTAAAATAAGCGGCGCCGCCTCGTGATGCTAGAATTTAGCCTGCATCGATTCTAATCCAAATATTTTTCGGAAACCATGCGGCAAATTGTCGCACTTGAGCGTTATTGCTCCATTTGAAAGACGCCATTTCGCTATAATTTGTACATGTTTTTTTCAACTTCCCTCAAGGTATTGCCGCAACATGAAACGCTGCGCACGATCGTGCTGATGCGCGTCATCGTCTTGCTCGGCCAATTGCTGGCCCTAGCCCTGGCCCAGTTCTCTCTTGGCGCAGGTTTGCGGCTACCGCCCTTGTTGGCTGTTATGGCGCTACTAGCCGCATTCAATGTCTGGACCTGGCGCCGTATGCGTTACTTGCGACCCGCCAGCGACCATGAACTGTTTGCTCAGTTGCTGGCAGATGTCGCAGCGTTGTCCGCTTTACTGTATTTTTCGGGCGGCGCCACCAATCCTTTTGTTTCTTTCTATTTGCCTGCACTGGCCGTAGCCGCAGCGCTTTTGCCGTGGCGCTATGCGCTGTCCCTCACCAGCTTGGCCATTGTTGCTTACTCGCTGCTAACGAAATTTTATGTGTCGCTCCACATCCATGACCCAAGTCGCGCAATTGGTTATCATTTGGCAGGTATGTGGGCAAACTTTTTCATCTCAGCCATGCTCATCACTTGGTTTGTCGCCCGTCTATCGCGCACTGTGCGCCAGCGCGATGCGCAACTTGCCAGGGCGCGCGAGCAGCATATGGAGAATGAGCGATTGATCGCACTGGGGATGCAGGCCGCGAACGCCGCGCACGAAATGGGTACGCCGCTATCAACCATTGCGATTATCGGAGGAGAACTGTTGCGCGAAGCCCGTAACGACTTTGCCCTTACGGCTTACCGTGAAGAATTCGCCACTATCGAAGCGCAAATTGCGCTTTGTAAAACGGCACTGGATCGTATGGGAGCGCATGCCTGCAACCCACCCGGAACGAACCTTGCCGTTCCCGTCACAGCATGGTTAGCTCAATTTATTGAGGAATGGCGTGTACGCTATCCAGCCTCGCGGATTGAACTGTCACTCGAGCCCAACAATGCCTTGATCAATACATCTCTGCCGCTCGGGCAGATCCTGATGACTTTGCTAGACAACGCGGCGCAAGCAGTCTCTTTTACCAACGCCACGATCCAACTTTCCCTGCATTTCGATGATCGCAACGCCATTATTCAAGTGATCGACAGCGGACCGGGCATTGCGCCCGACTTGCTGGTCCGCCTCGGTTATCAACAGGTAGAAAGTAGTTCTTGCGGTCGCGGAATTGGGCTGCTTCTGGCCTTTGCTACGGCGCGCCAGATAGGCGCAAGCATCAACCTCGCATCGCGCGATCCACGCGGCACCAAAGCCACACTTACCATCCCGGTCGGCGCATGAAACCACGCTTCCTGATTCTTGATGACAACGAGGTATTCGCGGCCACCTTAGCGCGCTCGCTGATTCGTCGTGGTTTCGCTCCCACCGTCGTGCATAGCGGCGCCGATGCGGTGCAGGCGGCAACCCAAACGCCGTTTCAGTATGTCACCATCGATCTGCATCTGGCAAACGATTCCGGACTGCAGTGGATTGCACCGTTGCGGCAAGCATTGCCCCACGTGAGCATGCTGATTCTAACTGGCTACGCCAGTATCGCAACCACCGTTCAGGCGATGAAATTGGGCGCCGACGATTACTTGTCTAAACCGGTCAATATTGATTCTATTTTGTCCGCGCTGCATTGTGAACCGACTGCCATAGCCTCTCCTCAAGCGGACAATAACGCGGCCCCGTTCACTGTGGATCGCCTCGAATGGGAGCATATTCAGCGGGTGCTATCCGAGCACCAGGGCAATATCTCGTCAACTGCCAGGGCCCTAAATATGCATAGGCGAACACTACAGCGCAAACTCGGGAAAAGGCCGAGCGCTAGGTAACGGGACACGTCTAACCGAAAAAATGATGTGGCAACCTGTTGCCCAACGAGGCTGTGGCGGCGCACGGGGGCGATAATTTCGGCTAAGTCTTAGCTTGCTTGCTCGCACACGCAAGATTGAGCAACTCGCGGCGGTAACGCAATAGCGTGAGGATCAGTAGCACCCCCATCAATCCTTGGGCCGCGGCGAAGGTTAGCCCCGCCAGAACGGCAAAGAGCGCTGGCGCCAACGGCAGCAGCAGCAATAAAGCTAGCGCTAGCAGCGCTAACCTTGCCTGCCATTGCAAACGCTGCGGCGGCAATACCGCCTGCATGGCGGGGACGCGACAGCGGGCAGGAATTTGTCGGCGCAGGTGCATGAAAACTAAAAACGGAACGATCTTGCCCAGCATGGCGTTGACTGGCAACACGCCACCGCCGACCAGTGCCAATACGCCTATCCACCACGGTATCATGGGGGCCACGGGCGCCGGCAATCGCTTGCCAAAAAGCGACCAGACGGCAGTTAACAGCGCCGCCAACAACCAGCTAGCCGCACATGCCAACCACAGGCTCCAGGCAGGATCGAAGCGGCGTTTTGCCAGCCCGAGCTCACGCAATGCAAGCACAGAAAATGTCGCGACGATCATGCACGAACATAGCAGTGCCGCCTGCCAAAGAATTTGCAAGCTGGCCAAGAATAGGGGAAGCCACATGATGCCGGGCAAACTGCGTTGCCAGCGCGGTGAAGGTCGCACCGTCTGCCAGAACATCGGCACCGTGGTGGAGGCGACGCCGATAATCAGGGTCGCGATCCAGCCCACGACGCCCCATGCCACATGCAAGTCCAGCCAGCGTGCAACATCGATTTGCCACCAGCCAGCAAAGCGGCCTGCCAGTGCGATACCGAGCCCGACAACGAGCGCCAAAGCTAGGGCGATCCAGCGCAAGGTGCGTGTGGTGGCGTCAATGACCTTGACGCGCCACCCAGTGCGCGCCAATGCCAGCGCCACGCCACCATACAAGGCGCCAGCAAGACCGAGCGCGAAGATAAATCCGCGTGACTGGCCCAACAGGAATCCGGCCGACAAAGCCGCCGCGATCAATGCCGAGGCGAGTGCCACAAAAGGAGCGATGAAACGGGCGCCGGCCACGTTCTGCCCAGCAACTACCGGCATCAACTGGAACACGGCACCGATCATGATGGGCGCCAACATGCCCAACACCAAGCAATGGGTCAGCGCCAGCGTCAGTGGTGCGAAGCGATCCGGGAAACCGGCTGACGGGCCAAATGCCAGCAGCAAACCGGTCAGCATGCCCAGCCACGGCGCCGGCAACAGGCAGCCAAAAATCGTTGCCGGCGAAGGCGCCAGCTCGTAGTTGAGAATTTTTAAGGTTGCCACTGAAGGATTTAGTTGGTCTCGTGGGCGCCCGGGGCAAGGGGAAAAGCGTCACTGCAAGGGCCACATCCCAGCACGGACATCAGTTGCGGCGCACTGCCTTCGCACCTGGGGTACAGTACGTTTTCTTCTTTGACGCGGTGCTGCTGTTTTAGCGCATGTAAGGTATCCATTGCAGCTAATGCTTGATCGGACTGGTTGGCCTTGATGGCGGCCGCGCCGTGCCGCGCGCGGATTTCCACGTGTTCGCTGGGCATCACCACAGTGGGGCCATCGGTCATGCCGGTGGCTTTTTCAAATGGCGGAAAATGGTTTATTTTCTGGCAGCGCAAAATGGTTATCCAACTGCTCGCTGAACCGGCAAAAATTGCACTCAGCCGGTGGCACATCGCTTTTGCCTTGACGTAAAGCGCTGCGCTAAGGTTGAGCTGATCGTCACATTTGCTCTGCTGACGCACCATTTCCAGCATTGCCTGGGACATTTTTTGGCCCCTACTGAGTTGGTCGGTGCAAATTTAATTCGGATTAGCGCCCTCCTTTCCCGCTCGCGGGGAAGGGGGGCAAACGGATCTCGCGGCCAGGAGGAAGTCCTTGAGTGATCAGCTAATGCTTGGGCGAAGCCGGATCGGCTTTGGTCCTGCATCACGCTTGCCGCCGTCTTTTTTTAGAAGATCGGCTAGCGTCACGCCATCGAGCACAGCGAGATAAGCCATGGTGGCGGAACCCAAAATTCCTTTCAACGCGCAAGATGGCGCATAGACGCAAGCACTTTGTTCCCGATCAAAGCATTCCGCCATGTAAAAATCGGTCTCTGTGTTTCGCACAACGTCACCGAGATTGATGTCCGAAGGCTCTTTTTTTAGCTTAAGCCCGCCATTTCGGCCGCGCACCGTCTCCACCATGCCTGACAGCCCCAGTTGGTGCACCACTTTCATCAAATGGTTCTTCGAGATGGCGTGCAGCTCGGCGATGTCCTTGATCGTCGCCAGCCGGTCCCGGTTCAGGCCCAGGTACATCAAGGTGCGCAGCGTGTAGTCGGTGTAGGTCGTAAGTCTCATGGCTGTCAAAATCTCGTTGGGGATCGGATGAAGGCGGATGGCGCGTTCAGGATCGATTGATGATGCATCAAGTATACATCTTTATAAGGAGTTCGAAGTAAATGCCTCGTAAATATGCATTTAACTTGCATGTTATAAACGATGTAGATAGAATGCATCTTTGATGGCAACGGACTTATCCTTCGCCAGCCTGCGCTTTCACCCCCACCAAAAAGGAATTCT
>PKWL01000027.1 GCA_003133225.1 Janthinobacterium sp. | reverse complement strand
CAACTAGTCTGACGCAGGGGGTTGATGAGACAAATATCAGAAGTTGTTGAGACAATTTACGCCCGATCGTCGGGACTGTCCTGCACCTCGAAATCTAGGCAAGGGCACTTAACCAAGTGTCCTGGGGCTGTAGCAAGTGCAAGACGTGACGCAGTCCGCCAAGAAGACGCGACAAGGGACTGGATCTCCGCTGGCCTGAGCTAGGTCTTGGTTTGCACCTTTGGTCGAAGGTCGACGTATCCAGGCGCGAGTAAGGCGCTTTCTGCGGCGTGCAGTACCAGTGGGTCCCTCAAGCACAAGGTGAACTCTTTACCTTTCGTGCTGTGGTCAGGTGAGCAGTCTACGTTCCACAATCGCAAGAGGTAGCCAGCGTTTGTCGCGCGCACGCGCACCTTTATGACCCCGTCGACCATGTCATAGTCCTTTGCGATGACATCAGGGCGCTCGGCGTGCGGGTGGATCATTAACTCCAGCTCGATAATACGTGACCACTGCACATCGTTTTCCGGTTTCTCTTCCGAGTGTGCGGGGCTGTCCTCAAGCAGCACAGTCTTGCTCATACGAGTCAACATGAAGTCGCGGAACGACTTGCTCTTGCGGTCGTAAGCTCGCGCGTGCCATCGCAAGCCGTTGTCTACTAGGGCAAATGGCACAAGTTCTCGTTCACTCGCGCCACTGGTGTTAGAGCTGTAGGCCAGGCGAACGGCCACCCCGCGATGAATTGCACGCGTGATGGTGGCAAGCACGTCCACCCGCGGGACGCTCAACGGCGTAGGGAAATCGCATCGCACCAAAGGCGCGGTACGCTGGGCAGCGACTTCCCCGAAGCCTTGCGACAAGGCAGTGAGGGCTCGAGAGACAGGATGGTCGAACACCGGCGTAAATGACTTGCTTGGGCGATAGACCTTGTTGGCGCTGTCAAAGTTGCAATTGATCGGGGCAATCTCCCGATACATTGCGATGTCGCGAGTCGCACCCGCACCAGCGGTGGAAAACCTTTCCAAAAGGTCGGGACGCCGCAGCTCGCCGAGGAAAAACAGTCGGAAGTCGATGAAGGTGAGCCGATCAATCTGCGATTTGGGAAGGTCACTCAACAACCCGCGTTTATGGGGTACGGCCGGAAGAAGGTCTATAGACATACTGCGATCCTATCACAAATTCACATACCTGACATCATTTAGGATCTGTTGACATCATCAAAATGATGATGTACGATGATTTTAATTAAACATATAGGTGATCAAATGGCAAAGAATGGACAGCCTGGTGACGGGCATCGGGTAGGGGCTGTGCGCGAGCGCAGCCAGACGCAAACCCCAAGTGGGCACTACGTGAAGCGCGATACCACGACGGGTCGCTTTATTGATGTAAAAACCAGCGACACTACGCCGTTCAAGGGCGTGCGTCGCGAGAAATAAGGAGTACGCTATGAGCACCCAAGTCGACGCCGTCGAGGCGAAGCACAACAAGGTCCACGAAATCTTCGTCAATGGCAAGCCACGCGAGTTCGAGGGGAACACAATCTCTTACGACCAGGTTGTGCGTTTGGCTTTCCCAGAGGGGCCATTCGACATCATCTACACGGTGGCGTACGTCAATCTGCATGGTCAGGACGGCACGCTTGCCCCGGGTCAGAGCACTCATGTACATGAAAGGATGGAATTCCGTGTCCGCAAAACTAATCGGTCCTGATTCTGGTCTCCAACGGTTGTTGGACGAGGGTTTCGAAGCTGAAGTGCACCAGCAGCACCTGCTGGTCCACTCGGTGCCATACGTCACTGCGCAACGCACGGTGGCGCTGGGTACTCTAGTCTGCAAATACGTGGAGAACGCGGGCTCCGTCTTGCCGCCTAGGCCGCCCGACGATGACCATCAGGTTTGGTGGGTTGGAAGTTTTCCGGCCCGGGCCGACGGCACTTTCCTGACTGACCTTGTCGCTGACACACAGCCACATCAGTTGGCGGTGTTCGAAGGATGCGTTGCACAACATCGATTCTCGAACAAGCCCGATGGGTGGTCCAACTACCCTGACCACTACGAGAAAGTGACGCACTACGTCACCGTTATCGAGAGCCAGGCCAGGGCCATCGACCCGGACGTTAATGCTCGCACCAAGCGAATCATCGAGCCACACGAGCCGGATTCAGTGTTTCGCTACGCCGATACCGCCAGCGTGCGCGCGGAAATCATGGCTACGTCGGCGCGGCTGAAGCTCGCCAAGGTGGCTATCGTCGGCCTCGGCGGCACTGGCGCCTACGTGACCGATCAGGTCGTTAAGACACCGGTGTTGGAAATCCACCTATTTGACGGCGACGATTTCAAGCAGCACAACGCGTTCCGCGCCCCCGGTGCAGCGACAAAAGAGGACCTGTTGCGACGGATGAAAAAGGTGGATTATTTCCTGCAGTGCTACGACCCGATGCGCGGCGGAATTGTGCCTCACTCCTATTACTTAGATGAGGGCAACGTGGCCGAGCTGGCCGGCTTTGACTTCGCCTTCGTCTGCGTGGACAAAGGCAAAGCACGCAAGACGGTGTGCGAATATTTGATATCACAGGGCATCCCCTTCATCGACGTAGGCATGGATGTCGTCATGCACGCCGAAACCCTAGAACTCGATGGCACTTGCCGCGTTACCACCGCGACGCGCAACAAGAGCGACCACATTGCCCGATGCGTGCCGATGGACGAAGATGAGTCCGATGCGCTGTATCGGCAGAACATCCAGGTGGCTGACTTGAATGCCCTGAACGCGCAACTCGCGGTCATCAAATGGAAGCAGCTCTTTGGCTTCTATGAAGACCGGTTCGAGTCTTATCACGCAGCCTACACGGTCGCGACCCAATCGCTTACTCGCGGCGAGCGAAGCGAAGGGCCAGAGGCATGAGAGCGAACCGCATCCGACCGAAGTTCGTTGAGTTCATTCCTGACCACTTGGAGGATGGTGTCTTCTATATTAGCGAGCGCTTTCGCACGTGCTCGCACAAGTGCTGCTGCGGTTGCGGCGACGAGGTGGTCACACCACTGTCGCCTGCAGAGTGGCGCCTTACGCGTGAAGGCGAGCTGGTGTCGCTGTGGCCCTCAGTGGGTAATTGGGACTATGCGTGCCGCTCGCATTACGTTATCCAGCGCAACCAAGTAAAGTGGGCCGCAGCGATGAATGCGAAGCAGATTGCGCGGGTGCGGCAGCGGGATGCTGCAGACCTTGCCAAGTTGGTGAATTTGAATAATGCAGTGAAAGCCGGCGAAAAGGTGTCGCAGCATGTATCGCCTACCCAGCCACCCCTATCACCGGTTTTGCCGGTCAAGGCGAAGGTGGACACGGGCGGCAAGCCAGCGGGCTGGCTGACAAGACTTATGCGCCTACTGTTCGGCGCCTAAGGGTGATGGGGCGCCGTGCAGATGGCCTTGTATGTCGCACTCTTCCTCGCGCCGATTTTATTGGAACTGGCTGTTCTATTCCGGATTGGCCCCGCGCTTGTTTTCAATACTTGTAAGCTTTCTAGGTCAGCGATATCTTATTTAGTCGGGCTCAACGCCTTGGGGATTCAAATGCTCAAATTGCTTTGCATAAAATGGAAAAATCGAAGGAAATTCGAGATGTTTTCCGAAATGCCTGACTGGTTAGTGGCGTTTTTCGGCTTGTCTGGCTTCTTGATCGCCGGTTTTTATGGTTACGTCCTTGATAAAGTCGTTCCAGATTATTTGGAGACAGCAAACAAGATCCCTTTCGGTGATTGGGGCTGGATAGGTTGGATGTTGGCCGCGATCCTCGCCGCTCTAGGGGGCACCGTATGGCATTTCGGATCGATTGCATGGCGTTGCAACGGGATTCTTCGGGACCGCTGGTACAAGTAAAATTCAAATTGTGGCCAAAGCGTGACAAAAATCAGAAGTTGTTGAGACAATTTTCTCAACGCTTTCTTTGCCGGTTCGCAGTAACTATTTTTCCGCGTGACGATTCTAAGTTGCTCCTACATTTTCTGGTTGGTGACCGCGCCGAAGGTTCCAAATGTGCTTGGAAGGCGATGCATCCCTTATTCTCCACCTCGTCATCACATTCCAGGAGAATCCATGAAAGCAAGGCCAGCGACTGGGCAATTTTGCGCCGCCCGGCCACCATCCCAGATAGCAACTCCTACAGGTGTAAACTTGAGTAGGTCCCATGACCCAGCCGTCGTTGGCTTCAATAGTGTTGAAACTGCGCATCTCGCAGAAGTTCCAGTGTTCCTCATAAATTCAACTGGGAAACGAAGTTCCATAGATTTCCCTAAACTTCTGTTTCGCTGACCAAAATTCATCCTTTTCAAGGTGCTTCAACGCCTCATGCGTGCGCAGCTCTGCTTGGCGAGCCTTGTACTCGAAGGCTCCTGTTCGCCAAACGTACGAGCCACTTCCTGGTGCCAACCAGTAAGTTTGGGTCGATGACTGACCAGCCAAGAAATTAAAAAAATCACGGGTCAAGAAATCGTAATACAGGAAGGACAATAGACGTCTGAGAGCAGCGTATATTTCCGCAAGTCATTCGTGGGGCGTTAGCAACATTTTTCAAATGCCTAGCGATAAATGTGCTTGCCAAAAAACAGGAGGCGTCAAGAGAACATGGTGGCGATTCAACATACTATCAATTTGTTCTCACAAAATAAAGTAGTATCCAAAAAGCACCGTAACTCATTGATATTCCAGGGATGCGGTTTCATGCTGAAAATTTAAAGTTGTTTCGTGACCGGTGATAAAACCGCCAGTCTGGCCCAGAAAGCACCAAACTTATGCTTCCTATTTGAAGCTGCTAATTATGCTTCCATGTTTAAGCGTCGCGTTGGCTGTTCCACGGTCACGTCAGGCGCAAACACAAGACGAATTGCTTGATTTTTTGGCGGGCGTCGATTCAATACCGCATTTGCAAACCGAGGTAGGTCAACAAATTGTTGGTCTGACTCAATGTATTGTGCATATCGCGTCCAGTAGACAACATCAGCGTATAGTGCTCGTGCTCGGAAAAATCCCACCGCGCGCCGAAATTAAGTATCAGCTCCTCCTGCAACTGGTGTACTGCCTCTTCGTCGTGCAATTCGGCGATTAGTTCAAAACCCTTGCGTACTTCATGCGTCAGCACAAAGCCCGCAATCCAGGTATCTTTTTGTTGCGCAGGACGGAACCAGCGTCCGAGTTCGAAATTAATGTCAAATTCGCCGAACCCATGAACGAATTCAATCGGCAACAGATAGCTGGTTCCGGTATCTGCCAGTCCATTATGCGACGAGTTCGATCCAGGACAGCCGAATTCCACCTGCGGATATGTCGAAACCTGCCAGGCGTTTTCACCGGCATCGTAGAAACGCCATTTGACCCCTGCCAAACCGTCACCGGCTCCATGGCGGCTTGCGCCACTATCTTCATTCTGAAGCAGCAACGGCATTTCGAATTTAAGCTGGATTCGCTCGCCCGCCCCATAATTGGCATCCACCAGCGGCAACTGATAGGTGGTCGTGCCGTCAACATGATTTGATAAAGCAGCGACGTTGATTTCCCAATGGCCGTCACCCGGCGTACCGGGATCGTCGGTAATCATCGGAGGTCCACCAGAGGCCCAGGATGACACTGCCGGTAGCATCGTGGTCAGTATCAATGCGCGGTAAAAAAATGAGACGGTTGTTCGCTTATGCATCTGACGTCAGGCGTTCTGGCCGACGCTACGCATCGCTCCAATATCAGTCTGGCGAATAAATGAAAGATTCATGAATTCCTGATTAATCAATAAATATGGCCCAGGCTTTACAGCCTGCGATCCGTTTAGAAACCGATCACTGACGGTATTTTGTTCGTGATTTCCCTTCCCCGGTAGTCTACTTCGAAACGGCCGCTTGGGCACTGAAATCACAACTCAAAAACGCGGGCAAGTCGTTTTCACTTTGCCTTGGAGGGAACCGATATCATACGCCATGCTGCATTCTATCGGCACTTAAAATTAGGCCTCGTATTGAAGGATCTATGTTATAACAAGATACGTTCTCGTTCTTGCCGCTGGTCAGTTCGCGTTTCGCTGATAAAGGTGGTAATCAGTGAGCCTGCCTGCAGAAGCGTGCTTTTCCCGTTCGAGCCGTTTACTGATGTGTGATTGTTCGCGTGGAAGAGTTTATGCCGAATACAGGTTCTGGTGATGGCGCCGGCGTTAAACCGGAGGACCCCAGCCGCGCAATGGAAATTCCACGTCAAAACACCGTGTTCGAGGCTGGCACTCCGCAAGGCGCCAATGTCCGCTGGAAGGTCACTGCAGCATTTATAGCCGCAGCATGTCTTGTCGCGGCACTTATTTACGTCGCAATTGCCATCCAATTTGAAACGGTGGAGCATTCCGCTCAGTTGGGAGCCGCGGATGTTGCCGAATTGATCGCTGATGCAGCAATAGAAAACAATAATTTTCGGCCACGACTGCAGGAATACGTGACCCGTTTGAATTCTCTCCGAAAGCGCGATGTCGTCATAGTTGACACCAACAAAAGAGGCCTTGCGGACGTGAATCCGAGTGAGGTTGGACTGACGTTCGACCATGACTCTGACAATGAGATTGGCAAGACGATCAGCGATGGCCAGACTAGGACTTTTATTGAGACAAGCGCCACCCATCCCGCTGGCGCGTATCAAATAGTCGTCCCTCTATGGAAAGGCACATCCGACTCCAGTAAGGTGACCATTGGGGCAGTCATTCTCGAATACACTGCGATTCGGGATGAGCTTCTAGCCGCGGAGCGCGAAGACTTGTACCTGATTACCGCAGTGGGAATCGTGGCGCTGCTGCTGTCGACAATTTTTGGGTTCGACTTCGCAAAGCGAAAAAGGCGCGTTGCCTATCTGGAGCAAGCCCGCAACGACGCGAATGCGGCCAACCAGGCCAAATCCAGTTTTCTTGCCACCATGAGCCACGAGATCCGCACGCCCATGAACGGCGTGATCGGCATGGTCGACGTGCTGCATCAGACCAGCCTCAACGGTTACCAGGTGGAGATGGTCGATCTAATCCGCGAATCGGCGTTTTCGCTGCTGACGATCATCGACGACATTCTCGACTTTTCCAAAATCGAAGCCGGCCGGATGGAAATCGACCGCGCCCCCTTCTCGGTGGCCGAGGTCGTGGAGAAGGCCTGCGGCATATTGGACCACGTGGCGATCAAAAAAGGCGTGGAGTTGACTCTGTTCATCGACCCCACGATTCCCGAGCCAGTGTTGGGCGATGGGCAGCGACTGTGCCAGGTGCTGTTGAACCTTATCAGTAACGCCATTAAGTTCTGCAGCGGACGCGAGCAAGCTGGCCGGGTATCGGTGCGCGTTGTGCTAACTGAGCGCCATTCGGAACAGGCGCTAGTGGAAATTCATGTTATCGACAACGGTATCGGGATGGACGAGGACACCCAGACGCGCGTGTTCACAGCATTTACCCAGGCCGACACTTCGACTACCCGGCGCTTCGGCGGCACCGGGCTGGGGCTGGTCATCTTGCGTCGCCTGGTTGAACTGATGGGTGGAAACGTATCGCTACAAAGCACGCCGGGGCTCGGTTCAACTTTTACCGTGCGCTTGGCGTTCGACCTGCCGCAACGCACGGTGGATGCCGTCATGCCGGCATCGGAAGTCGCCGGCCTCTCTTGTCTTGCGATCGGCAGCTCAGATGGGTCGATCGAAGACATTGCCACGTATCTGAGACACGGCGGGGCGCGCGTCGAGCGAGCCACGGATCTGACCCAGGCACACGCGCTGATGATGCTTAGACTTAAGTCGGGACCATGGATCTGGATCATAGACGCTGCAAACACGCCACCACCGATGGACGACATGCGCGCCATTGCCAGCAGCCTACCCGAACAGGAAATCCGCTTCGTCACCATTGGACGCGGTGCGCGCAGGGAGTTGCGTGTGGACTATGCCAATCTGATACACGTGGATGGCAACGTGTTGACGCGCGGCAGGCTGTTGAAAGCGGTCGCCATTGCCGCAGGAAGGGGAACTTACGAAGAACCGGCGCCCGCGTCCGGCAAGACGGGAGCGGCATTCAAACCGCCATCGCGCGCCGATGCACTGCACAATCGCCGGCTGATTTTGGTTGCCGAGGATAACGAAACCAATCAGAAGGTAATTTTGCGACAGCTTGCCCTGCTCGGTTTTGCCGCCGATGTCGCCGACAACGGAAGTCTGACGCTACAACGTTGGCAAAGCGGTAACTACGCGCTACTGCTCAGTGACTTACATATGCCCGAGATGGATGGCTATGAACTGGCCGCCGCGATTCGCGCCCAAGAACAAGGTTCATGCCGCATCCCGATCGTGGCGCTAACCGCCAATACACTCAAGGGCGAAGCCGATCGCTGCCGGGCACTTGGCATGGACGACTACTTGAGCAAGCCGGTGCAACTGGTGGATTTGAAAGCGACCCTGGAAACATGGTTACCAGCGGTTGTATCCAGTCTGAAATCACCGGGCGAAGCAGTTCCCGGAACTGCTGCAGCTCTTGCGGTGGACGTGAGCGTACTCGAGAATTTGATTGGTAACGACCCTGCCGTGATTCTCGAGTTTCTGAATGACTTTCGGATCAGTGCAGCACAAACAGCGCTGGCATTGAAATCTGCTTGCGCCGATGGTCAAGTGGTGAAGGCAAGTGAGCAGGCGCACAAGCTCAAGTCTTCGGCGCGCGCAGTGGGTGCGCTGGCGCTCGGCGAACTGTGCGCAGAGATAGAGACTGCCGGACAGGCTGGCAGCACTGAACGGGTGGTGGCGCTATTGCCTTTGTTTCAACTTGAACTTGACACCGTGAATGTTTTTCTCGATACCTTGCAGGCGCAGCGTGTTGGTCGCGGCAACGATAAATGAAAGATCAGAGCATGAATAAATCAACCGTCAGGATGCCGCTGTTCGCCTCTTCAACTGGGGGAAACTCCAATGCAGAACGTCAAGCCTAAACGAAGTATCCGTTGGAAGCTCGTCGCCGCATTCATAGCGGTGGCTTGTTTTGTCGCGGCATATGCTGGCGTCGCCATTGCAATTCATTTCGAAACCATAGAGCGCGCCGCACAGCTCGAAGCCGCGCACGTCGCCGAATTGATCGCCGATGCCGCCATAAACAACCACCACTTGCGGCCCGATCTGCAGGAATATGTCTCCCGTTTGAATACGATGCGCAAACGCGACGTCGTCATCGTCGACGCCGGCAAAAAAGGACTTGCCGACACGAGTCCGGAAGAAGTTGGAGTGACGTATTACGATGACAAGGGCAATGAGGTTGGCAAGACCATCAGTGATGGCCGGATCAGGACCTTTATCGAGAAAAGCGTGCTTCATCCCTATGGAGCACTTCAAATAGTCGTCCCTCTTCGGCAAAGTACATCGGACTCCAGCGGGGTTATCGTCGGGGCGGTAATTCTCGAATACACAGCGATTCGAGAAGAACTCCTTGCCGCCGCCCGCGCGGACTTGTATCTAATTTCCGGGGTGGGAATTTTGGTCGTGTTGCTGGTCACGATTTTCGGGCTCGCCATCGCCAGGCGGATCGTGCAACCGCTTCTGGACTTGGAAAGCAGTGTAGAGCGCATTGCGGCGCAAGATTACGGAGCAAGAGTCGCCCTCACATCGCACGACGAGATTGGACTTCTCGGGACAGCATTTAACAAAATGGCCGAAGATTTAAGCGCCAGTCAGACCAAACTAGCGGAGCATAAACGCGAGCTTGAACGACGCGTGATCGATCTGGAGCAAGCCCGGAACGACGCGAATACGGCCAACCAGGCCAAATCGAGCTTTCTTGCCGCGATGAGCCACGAGATCCGCACGCCAATGAACGGCGTGATCGGCATGGCCGATGTGCTCCATCAGACCAGCCTCAAGGGTTACCAGGTGGAGATGGTCGATCTGATTCGTGAATCGGCATTTTCGCTGCTGACGATCATCGACGGCATTCTCGATTTTTCCAAGATCGAGGCCGGTCGGCTCGATATCGAACTTACGCCCATCTCGGTGGCCGATGTAGTGGAGAAGGCTTGCGGCATATTGGCCGACTTGGCCAGCAAAAAAGGCGCGGAGTTCACGTTGTTCGTCGATCCCGCGATACCCGAAGCGGTGATGGGCGACGGACTGCGATTGCGCCAGGTGCTGCTGAACCTTGTCAGCAACGCCATCAAGTTTTCCAGCGGCCGCGATCAACCAGGCCGGGTATCGGTACGGGTCGTACCGGTTGCGCTCGGTCCGAGGAAGGTGGAAGTGGCAATCCACGTTTCCGATAACGGCATCGGGATGGGTGAAGAGACGCAGGCGCGGCTATTTACCGCATTCACCCAGGCCGACGCTTCGACAACTCGGCGCTTCGGCGGCACCGGACTGGGCCTGGTCATCTCGCGCCATCTGGTCGAACTGATGGGCGGAAATTTGATGGTGCAAAGCATGCAGGAGCGGGGCTCCACTTTCACCGCGTGCCTGCCGTTTGCGCTGCTACAAAGCCACGCAAATATAGCCAAACAGGTGCCGGAAGTGGCCGGGCTCTCTTGTCTCGCGATAGGCGGCTCGGATGGGCTTACCGATGATATAGCTGCGTATCTGGCTCACGCCGGGGCGCGCGTCGAGCGGGCAGCGGATCCGGTGACGGCGCGCACCTTGATGCTCGGGTTGCCGCCGGGACTATGGATCTGGGTCATCGACGTCGCGGTTCGTCCAGCAGATCTGGAAGAACTGCGTGCCCTTTCCCGCAGTATGCCGGAGCAGGAAATCCGCTTCGTCGCCATTGGACGCGGATCGCGCGTGGAACCGCGCGTGGAGTCTGCCGATCTGGTATTAATGGATGGCAACGTATTAACGCGCCGCCGGCTGTTGCAAGCGGTCGCCATCGCCGCAGGACGGAAACTTGAAGAAGAAAAGGCGCCGCCGTCGGGCAAGCACGAGGCGGCATTCAAACCGCCGTCGCGCGACGATGCACTGCGCAACGGCCGGCTGATTTTGGTGGCCGAGGATAACGAGACAAACCAGAAGGTTATCCTGCACCAGCTTGCACTGCTCGGTTTTGCCGCGGATGTCGCCGACAACGGCAGCTTGGCGTTGGAGCGCTGGCAAAGCGGCAATTACGCGCTGCTGTTTAGCCTGAAGTTCCCAGCGGATTTTCGGCAAATATTTCCCGATTAGACATTTCAATCAATAGGTTAC
>PKWL01000065.1 GCA_003133225.1 Janthinobacterium sp. | reverse complement strand
AATCGTGTTGCAGAATATTCCAGCGTTGCATTATTAGGGGGCGTTGTGTACTATTCATGTGCGGGGGCGTTGATGTTTGTCTGATAACTTACATTTTGCCAGCAATGGCCGCCTTCCGCCTCTTTTTTTACTCCCCATTCATTAAAATCCCACTCGCCTGTTTAGTTTTGCAAGTCCTTCTTAAGCAAAGATTTGACAAATACATGCACCGTCGTTTTATGCTCAGCCGTTTTCTAGTAAGCCTCCCGTTCCTTAAGGCTGGCTTCGAGGCGAAACGGGAGGCGTCCAATCTTTTAAGAAGAGGGCGCTTCAAGATATGCGGACACCAAAAAAGTTCGGCCGCCCCGCACCGCAAAACGGTCCGCCTCGGCAAGTCCGCCAGTGCGAAATCGGATCGTGGCTGTCAACCGAATATTGCGCAGTCCCGTTTTTGTCTCGTGTGGTCGACTCTGCGAAATGCCTTAGTCGGCCCTGAAATGACGTAAGACCACCAAAATGACGTAAGACCACCAAAATTGAAAGGAAAGATCATGAGATTATTCTTGAAATCGCTGGTTCTCAGTGGCGGACTTCTGTTGTCTGCCCATGGCTTCGCTCAAACCTACACCGCGACACCCCCCGCAAAGACCGCAGCGTCGACAACAGTCCCAGCTGCAACTACCGGTGCCATGAGTGCCCCCTCGAAAACGGCAAAGGCCGCGAGCGTGCCTGCAACAGCAGCCCCAGGGGGCGGTGATGGCAAAGTATGGGTGAACACGAAATCTAAGACATATCACTGCCCTGGTACGAAATACTATGGCAAGACCAAAGCCGGTGAATATATGAGCGAAGCCGATGCCAAGGCAAAAGGAAATCATCCGGATCACCAAAAAGCCTGTTCCTGAGCGTTTGGTTCCCATGCCGGCCTGTGCCGGTTCCGTGGCATGGGATCGGCGTGGTGCAAGTATCGTCAGTGTGCTTGCGATGTTACGTCTTCGATCGGGGGCGTGAACGCGTGCCGTGCGTGTGTCGTCGGCTGCAGCGAAAAGATAGTCCAGGCCCAAGCGGCCGGCACGACACGCTTTGCGCCATTTTCCCGGCAGCGCTGCCGGCAAGGGGGGCCGGATAATCGGGCGCAGCTGCCCGCGCCCAACTTGCAAGAACCAAAGAGGGATAAGTTTTCCTGCCTCTTCGCCATTGATGCCTGCCTAGGACCCCTAGGTGGCTAGATTGCCCGATTGCCGTGAAATTAGTCGAGGCCTGCCGCAGTCATCAGCCGCGGTGTTCGTCGTGACCGTGCTCATGGTGATGTTCACGGTGATGACGCTCGTGCCGCCGCCGCTCTCTTAACTGACGCTCATGCCAACCGTAACGCGGATCCACATAAACCGGGCCTGGCTGAACATAGACCGGTCCCGGCTGAACAAAAACCGGAGCGACGGGAACCCCAATGTTCAAGTCAACATTAACGTGGGCCATGGCCGGCGCCGTCGCCATCATCAGCCACGCGCCCGCGATTAAGCCGGCGGCGATTGTGAGATGTTTTTTCATTTTCATGATCCTCTGAAATAATGCTTCTATTAAACACTTTCTTTCAATTTGAAGCAAGTTCGTACCAGTAAGGGATGTAACTGAATGTTTCTGCCGAAAAATTCCAGATCGCGGCTTTGCATAGGCCGCTTGAGTCAGTCAGTGTAATGAAATTTTCCAGATGTTTTGGCGGTTGATGGCCACCGAGGTGCAGCCCCGAAAGAGAAGCGAGCGTGAACCTGGCGCCAGGTTTTTGGCCGCAGCAACGAGTTCGGCGTTGAAATCACCCGCCATCGTTGACGCGCGATTTCAACGCCAAACGTGGGGGGCGGCGGCAAAGCGTGAGCGCATGGTTAGTATCCCGATCGCGCCATTTTTATAAGGTCCCGAACTGCCGATTTCGCTTCAGCCGTACGACGCGCCGCCACGCGTCAATTTTTCTCTCTACAGTATGTTTTCCAGGGCCCTATTTAAACTATCGACGGTGCGATCGATATGATGGAGCTTGTCCAAGCCGAACAGTCCAAGCCGAAAAGTCTGAAAATCTGCTGATTCATCGCACTGCAAAGGCACGCCGGCCGCCGTTTGCAAACCTTCAGCCAGGAACTTTTTACCGGACTGTATCCCCGCATCGTCCGTATAACTAACCACCACGCTGGGAGCTTGGAAACCCTCTGCCGCGACGCTGTGGATGCCTTTGCTAACGAGTAAAGAGCGAACTCTGGCGCCAAGTTCTTGTTGCTCCGCACGGACTTTGGCAAAACCGTATTCTTGCGTCTCTTTCATTGCATCGCGCAAGCGGGTGAGGGCATCCGTAGGCAAGGTGGCATGATAGGCATGGCCGTCATTCTCATAGGCGTCCATGATCTGAAGCCACTTGCGTAGATCACACGCAAAACTCGTGCTGGTGGTCGATTCTATTTTTTCTCTGGCAAGGGCGCTTAGCATGATCAGAGCGCAGCATGGGGAGGCACTCCAGCCCTTCTGTGGGGCGCTGATCAGGACATCGACGCCATTGGCGACCATGTCCACCCAGATCGTGCCTGAAGCGATGCAGTCCAAGACAAATAAGCCACCTACCGCATGCACGGCGACCCCTATCGCCCGAAGATAGGCATCCGGAAGAATAATTCCGGAAGCGGTTTCGACATGAGGCGCGAAAACCACATCGGGTCTTTCCAGCTTGATTCGCGCAACGACTTCGTCGATGGGGGGTGGAGCATATGCTGCCTGCTTGCCCTCAAGGCAACGTGCCTTCAACACGATGGATTCAGAGGGAATCTTTCCCATGTCGAAAATCTGGGTCCAGCGATAACTAAACCACCCGTTTCGAATCACGAGGCATTTTTTGCCGCTGGCAAACTGGCGGGCAACCGCTTCCATGCCAAAAGTGCCGCTGCCTGGAACCACAATCGCCGCTTTTGCGTTGTAGACTTGTTTTAGGATGCTTGCAATATCCTTCATGACGAGCTGGAAGGACTGCGACATATGGTTCAATGCACGGTCTGTATATACAACTGAGTATTCAAGCAGGCCGTCGGCGTCAACACTGGGTAGTAAGCTAGGCACAATTGTCTCCAGAAAAAATAGGAATTTTCACAAACGACTTTTGTAGGAATGGATGTCAGGCGAGTTGCCTAGGTTTCACGTATTTGTCGAAAATGTTACATTACCACGTGCACCTTGCTGCTAGGAGCTTTTTGGCATTTTCCTGATATTCCCACGCTCGCGCCCCGAGATTAGGGCCGCTGGCGCTCGCACAGCGCGCCGGCAATTTATGCATTCGCCGCTGCCCGCGAACTAAATTAGTTGATATAGGCAACGCGAAGCATCCGAACTGCTGCGCCTCGTCATGGAGCGTTGACCTAGATCAAACTTGCAAAAACAAGGCTGTGCTCTATTGGCCGGATGCTAGACTATGCCGATGTCAACGCTTACGCTAGTGGCACGTTGCCTGGCGCAGGCTGCACCTGAAGGGGAACGCCATGTCCTATAAAACTATTCTGGTCCACGTCGATGCGTCACGCCGTGCAAGCGAACGCATCCGAATTGCGGCCCAAATTGCGCTGGCCGAAAACGCACATTTGATCGGCACCGCGATGACGGGCCTGTCACGCTTTGTTTTCGAAGGTAGCGGGTTCGACCTCAACGTTGCGCCATGGTCGGTCCACCTAAATGGGATGCGTGAGCGTGCCAATAGCGCGCTTGAGGCGTTTGAAAGACAAGCCCGCGCCATGGGTGTGCCATCACTCGAGTCAAGACTGGTGGATGATGAGGCTGCAGCTGGCATCAGCGTGCAGGCGCGTTATTGCGACCTGCTTGTGATAGGCCAGACTGACGTCGGCGAAACGACGCCCGGGATGCGGCCCGATTTCCCTGAGTATGTCGTGATCAATAGCGCTCGGCCGGTTTTGATTGTGCCGGCGGCGGGGCACTTCGAATACGTTGGACAAAGAGTGCTGGTGGCATGGAACGCGAGCCTGGAAGCAACGCGCGCCGTGGCCGGAGCGATCCCGCTCCTGCGGCGCGCACAACAGGTCGATGTGGCGGTGTTTCGTTCGTCGGCCGAAGCCGGTGCCCATGGCGCCCAGCCGGGGGCCGATATTGCGCTCTATCTGGCCCGCCACGATATTCAAGTCGAGGTCTTGCAGGAGGACACTGAAACCGACGTTGGCCACGCCCTATTGTTGGCCGCTTCCGACTGGTCGTATGACCTGATTGTGATGGGGGGCTACGGCCATTCCCGCTTGCACGAGATATTGCTGGGCGGCGCCACGCGCACCATGCTCGAAGCGATGACTGTGCCGGTCTTGATGTCCCATTAAGCGCTCACTTTTGGCGCCAGCCGGCCAAGCCCGAGTTCCTGACTTGCTCGGTTTGTGCCCCGAACCAGGCTTTAGTTCGCGGGCGTGGATAAGGGCGAAGGCGAAGTTAGGCGCAATTTTCTCTCGAGGTAAGATTTAGAACGCCGGTGGAAATTATTTTTTTTCCAGCTCCACGTCCTCACGCAAAATGCCACCTGCAGCAACGCTTCCGCTTGTCGCATCGCTTTGTACGCGGCGCTGACAGGCATCACGCTCGTCTGGCGGCAATGCATTGCAACGGGCCAAGGCATTTTGAGTGTACACAGCGGGATCGTCGTTCACGTGTTTCCGTCGGGACGCTGCGAGTGCAGCGCCTGCCTCTTTCAAGCAGGTCGCGCGATCCTGATTCGACTGGCCGCTGTTGCACACGGCTTTGTCTGCCTGGTAGCGCGCGTTTGCGTCTGCCGTTTTGTCTGCGGCCGTAACACTTGTTGCGGCGAAGCAGGCGCTCACGACGAGGAGCGTGAGGACCGATAGGCGAGATGCGTGACGTATAATTTTGCCGGGTTCTGAATCAAAACGGATTTGGTGAACAGACATGACGACCTCCGAATTAAAAGCCCTAATCTAGCGCAACGCAGTAGCGTCGTCTGTGCGTTACCGGACTTAACGTGAAAATAGCAGCCGGGGGCCACCCGTGTGAGCATGGTTTTTGTACGCTTGCTGGGCGCCCTAGGGTAAAAGCGGCAAGATTAGCCTGCCCTTCATTGGCTGAGTGTGACATTTCGGGATTGCGACAAAGAACATGCATCTAAGCTACACTTGCCGACGGGTCAACTGGTTTTGGTAATGGCTTCCACCTCCTGGCCGGTCCATCCTGCTGCAGCAACATCGCATCGAACCGAGAGAGCGCATGTATTACGGTGAAAAATTCAACAGCATCACCCACTCTGCCGGCGTCGTGCTGGCGGCGATAGGAGGTGTCTTGTTGATCGTGCTGGCGTCGCGCTTGGGTGACCCGTGGAAGATCGTCAGTTTCAGCATTTACGGCGCAACCTTGCTGTGCTTGTATCTGACATCCACCTTGTATCACAGCCTGCGCGGTTCGGCAAAAGACGTGCTGCGCACGCTTGATCATTGTGCAATTTACCTCCTAATCGCCGGATCGTACACGCCATTTACCTTGGTCACCTTGCGCGGGGCATGGGGTTGGTCCCTGTTTGGTGCCGTGTGGGGGCTGGCCATTGTCGGCATCGTGCAAGAGGTGTGCTTTGCCAAGGGGGCACGCATCGTGTCGCTCGTGATTTACGTGATGATGGGCTGGCTGGCGATTATTGGGGTTAGGCCGCTGATCGAGGCGCTTAGTTGGGCCGGCTTCCTGTGGCTTGCTGCAGGCGGCCTCTTGTATACAATTGGAATCGCGTTTTACGCCAGCGATGACAAGCTGCGGCACGCGCACGGGGTCTGGCATTTGTTTGTCCTGGGCGGCAGCATTTGCCATTATGTGGCGGTACTTTATTACGTCGCCTGAGCGAGTTCGCCTAGGCGCCCGATCCGCATGCCCGCGCGAGGTCATAGACAGCACGCGGGTCCAGGTTCTGGTAGGCCATGCTAGGGGATCAAGGAGTAGAAGCGTGTTTTACATGCCACCAGGCTGGAAATAAGCGCATCACCTCGGGGCGGGCAAAGCGGTCGTCGATCAGGTAGATCACGCCTTGATCGGAGGGGGTGCGGATGACCCGTCCGGCCGCCTGCACGACTTTGCGGATGCCGGGATACAGATAGGTGTAGGCATAACCGGCGCCGAAGATAGCGTCCATGCGCTGCCTGATCTGCTCATTGACAAGGTTTATTTGAGGCAGTCCCAAAGTGGCGATAAATGCGCCGATCAGGCGTGCGCCGGGCAAATCGATGCCTTCGCCGAACGAGCCGCCCAAGACGGCAAACCCCACGCCTTGACCGTCGGCCGTGAAATGGGCCAGAAATCGTTCGCGCGCTGTTCGATCCATGCGCCGCGCCTGTTGCCACTTGGGGATGCCCGGGTAGCGCTCGGCAAACAATGCCGCCACCGTGTCCATATAGTCGAAGCTGCTGAAAAACGCCAAATAATTACCGCGCTGGCGAAAAAATTGCTTTGCCATGAGCTCGGATATCGGAGCTAGGGATCGAGCGCGATGTTGAAAACGGGTCGAGATGGCACCGACAATTTGCACCGCCAGCTGACTGGCCTCAAAAGGGGAGGCGACATCGACCCAGACCGTGTTGTCGGGCATGCCAAGGGTGTCGGCGTAATAATTCCAGGGGCTTAAGGTGGCGGAAAACAAGGCCGTGCTGCGGCTCGCTGCAAAACGCTGCTTCAAAAATGGCCCCGGGATGATGTTCCTGATGCAAAGCTGCGATCCGGTCGATCCGGTCGTGATGTCGAACAAGGAATGTTCACCGAAAGATTCGCTCAAACGAATGAAAGGCAGGACGTCATGGTAAAGGCGCTGCCAATCAGGGACCACGACGCCGGGATTGTCGGCCAGATAGTCGCCGAGGGCGGCGCCGAGGCCTTGCAGTACAGCCGTGAATTTTTGCGGAATGGCTGGGTAGGCGCGATACGGCTCTTCCTGATTTTTTTCAAGTTGCACCCATTCCCGGTGCAGGCGAGCCAGTGCTTGCTTCAACGCCCGCGGCGCGTTCTGGCGCAGCAACTTGATGCTCAGGTGATCTAGTTCCGCCGAGTACATGTTGCGGGCGCGCGCGACCATGTTGTGTGCCTCGTCGACGAGCACGTTGACGCGCCAGTCATTGACGATCGTCAAGCCGTACAGCATGGCGCTGCTGTCGAAATAATAATTGTAGTCGCCAACGATCACATCGCTCCAGCGCGCGAGCTCGGCGCTGAGGTAATAGGGGCAAACCTGATGCTCTAGCGCGACTTCGCGTAAGCGTGCCTGGTCGAGGAGCGAAGCGCACTCCAGGGCGGCGCTGCGCGCGGCCGGCAAGCGCTCGTAAAATCCTCTTGCGAGTGGACAGGAAGCGCCATGGCAAGCGTGTCCGGGAAATTCGCAGGCCGACGTTTTTGCCACCAGTTCGAGCACGCGCAGCGGCAACTGGGGCGCGTTGGCTTTGATCGTCGACAAGGCGTCGAGCGCCAATTGGCGCCCGGAGCTCTTGGCTGAAAGAAAAAACACCTTGTCGAGGCCATGCTGCGCGCAAGCTTTTAGCATCGGGAAAAGGCTGCCGATAGTCTTGCCGATGCCGGTCGGCGCTTGCGCTAGCAGGCAGCATGCGCGGCTGCTGGCCTTGTACATGGCTTCGGCCAATTGACGTTGGCCCGGACGAAAGGCGGGATGCGGAAAGCGCATCAGCCTTAGCGTACCGTCGCGTGCGGCGCGATGGGCCATTTCCAAGTCGGCCCATCGCAAAAAACGGCTGCACAAGAGTTCGAAAACGCCCCGAAGCGCCGCCGCCCCGTGTTCTTCTAAAATCACGGTTTCCCTCTGGCTGGCGATGTCGAAATAGACCAATGCCAAAGTGATCTCGCTTAGCCCTAGTTTCTGGCACAGCAAATGGCCGTATACTTTCACTTGCGCCCAGTGCAATTGGCGGTGATTGTCGGGCATCGCGCTCAGGTCGCCGCGGAAGGTCTTGATTTCTTCGATTTGGTTTTTGGCGGGATCATAACCGTCGGCCCGGCCACGCACATGCAGCGGCCCGAAATCTCCTTCGAGGCCAATTTCGCGCTGATAGGTGGCGGCGCGGCGCGCCGCCACCAAGGCATGCCCGGCGATGCCTTCCTGCGCGGTGGGTGACGGCGTGAAGCGCAAATCGAGATCGCCTTGCTTGGCGGTAAATTCGCACAAGGCGCGGACGGCTACGATGTAACTCAAACGTCGACCTCGTTCCATTGCAGATAGCAAACTGTGATTGGCATCTGGCGCGCCGCGCAAAAGTCGATCCACCGTTTCTGGTTGTCTTGCAGGCGGTCGCCCGGACCTTTTACTTCGATCATGTGGTAGCGCTGTTGGGCCGGCCAGAACTGGATCAGATCGGGAAAACCGCTGCGGTTCGCTTTAATGTCAAGCAAGATGCGTTCGAACCATTGCTTCAGGTGCAAAGCGGGGATGCAGGAAAGTGCCAGGTCAATCAATTGCTGGTCCACCACGTCCCAAAATACAAAGGGCGACTGGATACCGAATTTTTCGGCATAGGTGCGGCGGATGGTTCCCCGATATTGCTCGGATTCAAGCTCGGCTAGGCAGCGCGCGAACTCCGGCGCCCGGCGGCGTTGGAAGTCGGCGCGCAGTAGATCAGCTGGTCCGCGGTGGAAGGGATGAAAAAATGCACCGGGGAGGGCTTTGAAAATGGCGCTCCAGCACAGCAAGCCGAACAGGGAGTTGATGAGTGCGTTTTCAACGTAATAAACGGGCGCATCGGCGCACGTCAAGTGCCGTCTGACCGTCTCTTCGACTGAACAAGGCACGCTTGGCCACGCAAGGCGGACATCTAGTCGGCAAACGGGCGCGACCGGCGCGGTGCTGAACCTGGCATGACCGAGCTTGCGACCCAAACGGGGCCCGATGCGCGACAGTTGCTGACACTCCGCATCACTTTCAGGCGCACGCTGGGCGCGGCTTAGCCATTCAAATGCGGCGGCGCTTTGCCCGCTTTTTTCCAGAACCCGAATGGCGCGGATGCGTGCCCCCGGATAAGGGCAGGTCGCATGCAGTTTGAACGCGCCGTCCCAGTCCTTCAGCTTCTCCCTGTGCTGGCCGATATGAAACAGCAGTCGATCGCGGCGGCTGGCCAGCCAGTCGCTGGCATAGGCACTGTCGGACAACTCCCTGACCAGATCGGCAGTATCTCCCATGCCGATGAAGCGCTCGCGACAGCGCTGCAAGGCCAGATAATCGTCGATGTCGCGGCGTGTGCGGAAGGCGCGCGACGTGGGTGAAAATTCGACCTTCTCATATTGATGAATGCCCAGGTCGGACAATACAAATTCCGACCAATCCTGGCGCAGGTTGCCGAAAAAAATCAGCCGCAGGCGGTCGCACAAAGGCTTGCTCAGCATGTGATAAAGATGGTCGCCTGAGTGTTCGTACCAGGTCGAAAAATGAAAGGTGCCCGGATACTGAGGCCGCAGTGCCTCCAACTGTGCGCTCTTGCAAGCGCTTTTTTCGTGCAGCGAGAGGCGAAATATCGTAGCGAGTTCAGTTTTCTGCAGTAAATTGAACAGATCGTCGAGCCGCAGCAGGGGATCGTTTTCTATCCAGCCCGTTTGCAGCAAGGCTTGCGCCGCTTCATGAGTGTTGCCGATTTCAGCGTAGCACAATTTACTGGCACGAAACAGGCACCCCTTGCGCATCACCATCCGCACGAACAGGGCCTGCGACGCTTGCGGCAGCAAGGAAAATTGCTCGATGAACGCGCGCTCTTGCGGCTCTAGCAAGTCGCTGTAGCGCTCGCCGATCCACTCCAGCACACAGTGAAAGTTGCCCAGATAATAGAACGGATTTTCAAGCGGTTTGTTCATCGAAGAAGGCGCGAGCAAAGGCATCAATGGGATTGTTATTCCCTTTATCCCCTCATTGTTACCGTTTTTGATGTGGCGGTTTTGATCCCATCCTAAAGGCAGTGCCGTTACGATGGAAAGGGACGGGACGGACCACCCGCCCAGCGCTTGCCCGCATGACCTGTCAGGGCCGAACGTCCCCTTCGCCTTTGGCGGCCACTCAAGCCGCTGGGTCCGATTCGTCAGGAGTGCGGCCCGCCGGCACACGCCGCCATGTCGAAGGCGGAACCAAATCGATATTTCCGCGCAACGGCGGCGCGACTACTGTCCGCCCGCTGTTGGCTTTGCCGGTTGGGTCACTTGCTCGGCCGCTTTGGCAATCTGAGCTTCAACCGCCTGCACCGCTTGCCTGGTCGCTCGCGTGACTTGTTCGTAGCCGTCGAACGCATTGTCGATGGCCGTCTTAACAATGGCCACCGCGTTTTCCGATCCCGGGCGCACGTTTTGCGTGACGTCGTAGATCAGGGCGCTCAGATTACTTTTCGCTTCGGCGATGTGGGCTTCGGCGGCGTCCGTAAATTCAGCATGGATATCCTTGATGATGTCGCTTAGCTGTTGATGGTAGACCGCCGCTCCGCTCATGCCCGGCGCCACCTGGGTGGCGGCCAGCGCCATGGCGGCTTTCGGGTCCTTGACCTGGCTCATTTCCTGGCCGGCGGCCAGGGAGTCCGCGACGTTCGTTCTGGCAGTTGCGATATTGAGCGCGACAACTTGCTCCACGCCTTTTACTGCTTTGCTGGTGAGCGCATTAAAGGTCATCAGTTGAAATTCAAAAAGAGCTTTGGTGGCAGATGCAAATTGCTCGGGATTTGTAAACATTACGTTTTCCTCCGGTTTGAATTGATGCGGCTGATTGTCCTCACTACTTGAATTTTGCTGTGCCTAGCTACCCGTCGTTTATGTAACTATTATTTAGCAAGTGGGGTTTTTTCGCAATGGCTATCTTTGCGCTGCGCGACGCTCCCGGCCTGGCAAGCACGGCTGCGCCGCGGCACCTGCTAGCGAACTCCGGCAGGTCGGCTTGATCATGACTACATACAGCAAGCGCAAGACGGCGCCTACCAGCGCGCAAAAAGCTAACGGTTTGCAGGCGTAAGACGCGCGCGACGAGTGGTGTGTACTGGCGCGCCGATGGTTCCCGCTTTGTCCGGGGGCAAGGGCCGCCTTCGTCTCGATGCTCGCAAAACCCTACTGCGAGGAGCTGGCCGGTTGGCTTCCGACACGGCCGCGCGGGGCGATGCGCAGTGGCCAAGCGGGCGCGTGCTTGACGGTGAATCACGGTCCCGCCGTTCGACGCCGGATGGCTTTAAAGAGCGTGGGGATCGATTTGAAGAGTTTGCCTGCACGGACGATGTCGTTGCAGTGCCATGGGGAAAATATTGGCGCCGATTTGACGCAGTTGCTGCTTCATCAGGTCATGGTGCCCACGGAGGGACTCGAACCCCCACACCTTACGGCACATGGACCTGAACCATGCGCGTCTACCAATTCCGCCACGTGGGCAATCAGCCTTTAAGTGGCCTTGCAGCATTGCTGAGCACGCATCATAACCGCGCTGAGCTTGTGCGGTCAATGAACGTTTTGCGCCCCCTTCTGCCAGAGTCGGGCGCGTCAACTCCGTCAACTCCGTCGGCCGCGTGCCGTTGGTGGGCAGCAACTAATTCCCGTCCTTGGCCGCGCTCACAGCGCGTGGCGAAATAGGGGCCTGGCGCAGCATTGCCAGTTATTTGCCCCGTTGCGCGGCAACGGGGCTTGGAGTGGCTGCACTGGCGAAGGCGGTCCCGAGGCGCAACGTGCCGGGAGCAGGCAGCACAAACAAAAACGCCGCAAACTCGTGAAAGTTTGCGGCGCATCGTTTGCTGCGTATCTTGTAGATGGTGCCCACGGAGGGACTCGAACCCCCACACCTTACGGCACATGGACCTGAACCATGCGCGTCTACCAATTCCGCCACGTGGGCCTTATTACTGCTTTTTGCAACTTCTGGTATTATAGCGTCTTGCAGAGTTTTGCACCAGATGAACTTTCGTTCCATGCTGTACATCCACTCTATTGCTGCATGCCCGTTTTTGGCAAACCATAACAGCATTCTCACTGCGAGAGACGGGATTATAAATGAATATTCCCAGTTGTCAAATGCCTCCGCAAATTCTTTTTAAAAACAAGGCGCGTTAGGTAAATCAACTAGACCTCCGTTACACTATGCCTAACCGTGTCAATATTGGCCAGTCATCAGGTCATTTCCGCATTTGATCACTGTCAATAATAACCATAGAAATACTTTTGAACCAACATACCCACACCATCCCCAGCCGGGAGGAAATTCTCGGCATATTCCGCAGCGCCAAGGCGCCCCTGGATCCGCACGCACTGGCGCGCTCGCTCGACGTCGCAGCTGAGTCCCTAGATGTTCTACTGCGCCGTCTCAATGCGATGGCGCGCGACGGCCAGATTAAACCTGACGCGAGCGGCATGTTTGTGCTGATGGAACAGCCCGGGTTCGTTGCCGGCCGCGTCAGCAGCCACCGCGACGGCTTCGGATTCGTCATCCCGGACGACGCCAGCGACGATCTTTTCCTGCCTGAAAAAGAAATGCAGAAAGTCTTGCACGGCGATCGCGTGCTGGCACGCGTCGTCGGCACCGACCGCCGCGGCCGCCCGGAAGGCACCATTGTTGAAGTGGTCAGCCGTGCCAACAGCCACATTATCGGCCGCCTGCTCAACGAAAACGGAGCCTGGGTCGTGGCGCCGGAAGACCAGCGCATCGGCCAAGACATATTAGTCTCCGGTTCGCCCGGCAAGGCCAAGGCGGGCCAGATCGTCAGCGTTTTATTGACCGAGCAGCCGTCGCGCTTCAAACAGCCGATCGGCAAGATCGTCGAAGTGCTAGGGGAACTCGATGACCCCGGCATGGAAATCGAAATCGCCGTGCGCAAATTCGGCGTGCCGCACATCTTCTCGGCGGCCGCGCTTAAACTTGCGGCCAAGCTGCCGGGCGAAGTGCGTGACGTCGATTTGCAGGATCGGGTTGACTTGCGCGACGTGCCTATGGTGACCATCGACGGCGAGGACGCGCGCGACTTCGACGATGCCGTCTATTGTGAGCCGGTCAAGGTGGGGCGCAGCAATTGTTTTCGCCTGATCGTAGCCATTGCCGACGTCAGTCATTACGTCAAGCCCAACGATGCGCTCGATGTCGATGCGCTCGAACGCAGCACTTCCGTCTATTTTCCGCGCCGCGTGATTCCCATGCTGCCCGAAAAGCTGTCCAATGGCCTGTGCTCGCTTAACCCGGGGCTGGACCGCTTGACGCTGGTGTGCGACGCTGTCATCAGCGACAAAGGTGACATCAAGGCGTACCAGTTTTATCCCGCCGTGATCCATTCGGCGGCGCGTCTGACCTATACTGAAGTGGCGGAAATTCTTGGCAACACCAAGGGCCCGGAAGCGGCCCGCCGTCCCGCCATCGTGCCTCATTTGCTGCACCTAAACGAGGTCTATCATGCCTTGCTAAAAGCGCGCTTGGAGCGCGGTGCGATCGATTTTGAAACGACGGAAACGTATATCGTATGCAACTCGGTGGGCAAGATCGAGAAGATCATTCCGCGCACCCGCAACGATGCGCACAAGGTCATTGAAGAATGCATGTTGGCGGCCAACGTGTGCGCCGCCGATTTGCTGCTGCGTCACAAGCATCCCGGCACGTATCGCATTCACGCCGCCCCGACCAAGGAAAAGCTTACCCAAGTGCGCACGTTCCTAAAACAGGTGGGCTTGAATCTGGGCGGGGGCGACACCCCGAGCGCTTCCGATTACGCCGAGCTGATGACGAAAGTGAAGCAGCGGCCGGATGTGTCGCTGTTGCAAACAATGTTGCTGCGCTCAATGCAGCAAGCCGTGTACAGTCCCGACAATATTGGCCATTTTGGCCTGGCATACGAGGCTTACGCTCACTTTACCAGCCCGATCCGGCGTTACCCCGACTTGCTGACGCACCGCGCCATCAAAGCGATCTTGGCCGGCAAACGCTATGACCCGAAGATAGCGGACACCAGCGTATTAAATACGACGGTGTCCAACGCGGCGCGCAAACAGCAAGCCAAGGACAAGGCTGAAGGCAAGCAAAAACAGGCCGCCGACCTGACTATTTGGGACGCGCTCGGCGTCCATTGCTCGGCCAACGAGCGCCGCGCCGACGAAGCGTCGCGCGACGTTGAGGCTTGGCTTAAGTGTTACTTTATGCGCGACAAGCTAGGTGAGGAATTCACCGGCATGATCACGGGCGTGACCACGTTTGGCATTTTTGTTCAGCTAGACGAATTATATGTCGAAGGCTTGGTGCATGTAACCGAACTGGGCGCCGACTACTTCCAGTATGACGATGCGCGCCATGAGCTGCGCGGCGAGCGCACGGGCAAGCGTTACCAATTAACTGACCGCGTCACGGTGCAGGTGGCCCGTGTCGATCTGGAGTCGCGAAAGATCGACCTGCGCCTGGTTTCCGAATTGGGCGTTGTGGCGGCCGTAAATGGCAGGGCTGACGCGAGAGGCGAGCTGGACATTGCCGTGCCCGGCAAAACGCGCAAAGGCCCATCCAAGGCATCCAAGGCCATGGTCAAGCCTGGGCCGAAAACACAGTCGCGTTTTGACATCAAAGCGAACGATGGCGTAGGTAGCGGCCGCGCCGGTCAAGCTCGACCGGGCAAGGCCGGTCATTCCAAGACGAATGTCGCAACGAACGCGGCGGCCGGGAAGCCTCTTTCAAAATCCGGCAAAAAAAAGCGATAACATGAAGAACAAAATGATTTTTGGGTTCCACGCGGTGACTTCGCGTTTGCGTCACGAAGCCTCTTCGGTGGAAGAGATCTTTGTCGATGCGAGCCGCACCGACCGCCGCATGCAAGACATGGTGGCCGCCGCCAAAGCGGTCGGCGTGCGCGTGATGCCGGTCGATTCCGCGCGGCTCGACAAGATCGTTGGCACCCGCCGCCATCAAGGTGTGATCGCCTTTGCCTCCGAACTGGCGCTGGCGCGTAATCTAGACGAGCTGTTAGACGCCATCGACGGACCGCCGCTGCTCTTGGTGCTAGATGGTATAACCGATCCGCACAATCTGGGCGCCTGTCTGCGCGTGGCCGATGGCGTCGGCGCGCATGCCGTGATCGTGCCCAAAGACCGCGCCGTCGGCTTGAATGCGACGGCGGCCAAGGTCGCTAGCGGCGCAGCGGAGACCGTGCCGTATATTACGGTCACCAATCTAGCGCGCACCTTGCGCGAGCTGAAGGAACGCGACATCTGGCTAATTGGTACGACCGACGATGGGGAAAAAGGCTTGTACGAAGCCGATTTTACGGGCCCGACCGCGCTCGTGATGGGCTCGGAAGGCGAGGGCATGCGTCGCTTGACCCGCGAAACCTGCGATATCTTGGTTAGCATTCCCATGTTTGGCTCGGTCGAGAGCCTCAACGTGTCGGTCGCAGCAGGCGTATGCTTGTACGAAGCGCGCCGTCAGCGTTTGGCGCACGAAGGCTAATCGCATGGGCTGGGGCGCCCACAGGGCGCCCCAGCGGCGTCAATTTGCTACCATGCCCGCTTCAGTTACCAACCTCACTGCCCTATGCTCGAACACCTGCGCGACGATATCAACAGCATTATTGAACGGGACCCGGCCGCCCGCAACAGCTGGGAGGTGCTAACTTGTTATCCGGGATTGCAGGCGATCGTCATGCATCGCTGGGCGCGCTGGTGCTGGACCCACCGCCTGAAGTGGGTCGGGCGCTTCATCTCCTATCTGGCGCGTATCGTGACCGCCATTGAAATTCATCCTGGCGCCGTGATCGGACGCCGCGTTTTTATCGATCACGGTTTCGGCGTCGTCATTGGCGAGACGGCAGAGGTGGGCGACGACTGCACCATTTACCAGGGCGTGACCCTAGGCGGCACGTCGCTGCATAGCGGCGCTAAGCGCCATCCGACACTGGGGCGCGGGGTCATCGTCGGCGCCGGGGCTAAAGTGCTCGGCAGTTTCACCGTTGGCGACTATGCCAAAGTCGGCTCCAATGCCGTGCTGCTCAAAGCGGTACCGGTTAGCGCGACCGCGGTTGGCAATCCGGCCCATGTCGTGCAGAAGGATTCCTCGCAGGCAGGCGGCAGCGCGGGCTTATTCGCGGCCTACGGCGTGACGCCGAACGGTGACGATCCGCTGTCGATCGCCTTGCACGGTCTGATCAATCATGCGGTGGCGCAGGAACGGCAGATCGAGCGTATCCTGACGGCCATGAAGTCGGCGGGGATCAACTGCCAGAGCTTGCAAGAATTCGACAAATTCGATTCCGTGCAACTGAACAAGCTAGTCGATTAAGGACTTGAATGAACATTGAACTGCCTGCTACTCCCAACGCTGGCGTTGCCATCCTGGACGCGTTTGAAATTAGGGTCCTGGCCGTGCTGGCGGAAAAAGAAGCACTCACGCCCGATAGTTATCCGTTGTCGCTAAATGCGATTACAAACGGCTGCAATCAACTGTCGAGCCGAGACCCCGTCATGGCCTTGTCCGAAGAGACGGTGCAAGACGTATTGCAGCGCTTGATGCAGCGAAAGTTTGTCAACGGCATCACGCAAGCGGGCGCGCGGGTAACCAAATATGAACACAGGATGCGCCTCAAATGGACGCTCGAGCAAGACAAGCTGGCAATCCTGTCCATTTTAATGCTGCGCGGGCTGCAAACGGCGGGCGAAATTCGTAGCCGCAGCGGTCGCCTACACGAGTTCGGCTCCGTCGCCCATGTGGAAACTGGCCTGCAATTTTTGATCGACAAATATCCCCCCTTGGTGGCGCGTCTGGCGCTATCGCCCGGCACCAAAGAGCCGCGTTACGGCCAGCTGCTAGCTGGCGAAGAGGCGCTGGCGCGGCAAGAGGCGGGGTCCAGCTTGGCCAGCGCCGCGGCGCCGCAGCAAGGCAGCCGCGTCGCGCAACTGGAGCAGGAAGTGCAGCACCTGCGGCGCGATTTCGATGACCTCTCGAGCCAGTTCGAGACCTTCAAAAAACAGTTTGAATGAAGCGCCTTGGGCCGCGTTCGTCCTAGCTTCGTGCTTCTCTTGAGCTTGCGTTGGCGTTGAAAAGGCGAATCGGAGCAGTGCGGTGCCCCTTGCGCTGGCCGTCAGATGGAAACGCCAGCAATCTTCCAATACAGGGTTCCTGCACAGCGCCGCAGTACCGCCTTTTAGCTTGCCGCCGCGCCGCCGAGATTGATGCGTTTGATGGCGCCATCGGCCTCGATGGATATCCAGCCGCCGCGCGCGGGCTCGACGTCGACGTCCCAGTCCGGGAGCACATAACGGCGCGTGTCGCCAACCGTGTGCAGGGCCGGACGATGGGTGTGGCCGTGGATCATCACGCGCGTGGCGGTTTGGGCAAACACTTGCGCGATTGCCTGTGGCGTCAAGTCCATGACGTCGCAAGTCTTGCCTGCTTGCTCGGCCCGGCTGCTCATGCGCCATTCGGCGATGATGGCTTTGCGCTGTCCGAGCGGTATCGACAGCAACTGGTTTTGCCATTCCGTCTGGCGCACCTTGGCCCGAAATTCCATATAGTTAAGGTCGTCCGTGCATTGGGCGTCACCGTGCACGAGCGCGATGCGCTGGCCGCCGATGGTCGCGACAAAGGGTTCCGCCAATAGAGTTGCGCCCGTTGCCTTGGCAAATTCGGGCCCCACCAAAAAATCGCGGTTGCCTGCAATCCAGAACACGCCGATGCCGGCATCGCTGACGCGGCGAATTGCGGCGGCCACCCGTTGGTGGAAGGGGTCGTCGAGATCGTCGTCGCCGGCCCAATATTCGAACAGGTCGCCCAGCAAATACAGTGCTTGCGTGCGCCTCGCATGCCGCTCCAGAAAGTCGAAGAAGGCTGCGCTGGTCTTCGGGCGCGACGCTTGCAGATGCAGATCTGACACGAACAGCGCCAGCGGCGCAGCAGGTATCGTCATCATGAAAGCCATGCGCAAGCGCGATCGCAACGGCGCAGCAGCATTACGCCGCTTCGACTTTTTCGATGATCACGTCGACTGCGGGCACATCGGCAAACATGCCACTGCGCGCGGTCTTGACGGCACGGATAGCATCGACTACTTCTTTGCCTTCGGTCACTTTGCCAAACACCGTATAGCCAAAGCCGTCCTGGCCTGGGTAGTCGAGGAAGGCGTTGTTCTTGACGTTGACGAAAAATTGAGCCGAGGCCGAATGGGGGTCCGACGTGCGCGCCATTGCCAGAGTGTACGGTTCATTCTTGAGGCCGTTATTGGCTTCGTTTTCGACCGTCGTGTCGGCCGCTTTCTGCTTCATCCCCGGCTCGAAACCGCCGCCCTGGATCATGAAACCGTCGATGACGCGGTGGAAGATGGTGTTGTTGTAATGGCCCGCATTCATGTAGGTGAGGAAGTTCGCCACGGTCTTCGGCGCCTTTTCTGCGTCCAGTTCGGCAGTGATCTTGCCCAGATTGGTGGTGATAGTGATAACAGTCATGTTGAATCCTAAAGTGAGTGGTTTTAAAGCTGTGTCAGAGCCCCGTCATTTTACAGTTTGGCGGCGCCGGGTTTCTTGAGCAGCGTGGCCGATTCGATCACTACCGCTTTCACCGGCACATTTTGATACGGACCGGCATCGGTCACCGCTACGGCCTTGATTTTGTCGACGACATCCATGCCACGGATGACCTTGCCAAACACGGCGTACCCGGAGCCGTCACGGCCCGGATAGTCAAGCGCGGCGTTATTGCCCACGTTGATAAAAAACTGCGCGGTGGCGGAATCGGGGTCCTGTGTGCGGGCCATGGCAACGCTGTACGTCAAATTCTTCAGGCCGTTCTGGGCCTCGTTGGGGATCGGTTTATGGACGGACTTTTCCACCATTGTCTTGTCGTAGCCGCCCCCTTGAATCATGAAACCGTTGATCACGCGATGGAAAATGGTGCCCGTATAATGCCCGGTTTTAACGTATTGCAAGAAATTGTCGACCGTCTTGGGCGCCTTTGCCGGGTCCAGCTCCAGCACGATCTCGCCCATGTTGGTCTTGATCGAAACTTGTGGCGCGGCATCGGTGGCCCACACGGCGCCGCTCAAGGTCAAGCTGGCGACCAGCGTCATGCATTTCGCCCAAAACGGCAACTTGCGCCCTGTTATTTCTACCATATCGATTCCCTAAGTGTTATGTTTGTGCAAGTACAAAGAATAGAATATTCGATTGCGGACTCCAAAAAAGCTAAGGCGTATCAGGTCGGTACGGTTTTTATCAATGTTATACTCGAGCCGGAACATCCCATTCTAACAAAGAAGAACCCTACAGTGGGTCTGACGGTCGTACGGCAATGATGGATTAAATCTCGTGCGGCATCTGGCGCTGTTGGCGCCGGGTCGCGGCATTGCCCGGCTGCTTAGCTCATTTTTCAAGTAAAAGTCCGATGAGCAATTTAAAGATTTACAACACCTTGGCCCGTGAGAAGCAGCGATTCGTGCCAATGGAGGCAGGCAAGGCGCGCATGTATGTTTGCGGCATGACGATTTACGATTATTGCCATATCGGCCACGCGCGCATGATGATGGCGTTCGATGTCATCTATCGGTGGCTAAAGGCGTCAGGCTATGATGTGACTTACGTGCGCAATATCACGGACATCGAAGACAAGATCATTAAGCGCGCCGTCGAGAACGGCGAGACGATCTCACAATTGACCGCCCGTTTCACGCAATACATGCAAGAAGATACGGGCGCGCTGGGCATTTTGCCGCCCGACCATGCGCCACGCGCGACCGCCTATGTGCCGCAGATGCTCGCTATGATTGAAAAGCTGGAAAGCCGAGGCTTGGCCTATCAAGGGAGCGATGGCGATGTCAATTACGCGGTGCGCAACTTTCCCCACTACGGCCGTCTGTCGGGCAAGTCGCTAGACGACTTGAGGGCGGGGGAACGGGTCGATATTAATACGGGCAAGCGCGATCCGCTCGACTTTGTGTTGTGGAAGTCTGCCAAGCAATCCGAGCCTGACGAAGTGAAATGGGACTCGAAGTGGGGCAAGGGCCGCCCCGGCTGGCACATTGAATGCTCGGCCATGTCCTGCGCCTTGCTGGGCGAACAATTCGACATCCACGGCGGAGGTGCCGACCTGCAATTCCCGCACCACGAAAACGAGATCGCCCAGTCCGAAGGGGTGTTCGGCCACACCACGGTCAACTACTGGGTGCACAATGGCTTCGTGCGCCTCGATAATGAAAAAATGTCCAAATCATTAGGCAATTTTTTCACGATTCGCGAAGTCTTAAGCAAATTTGACGCTGAGGTGATCCGTTTTTTCATCTTGCGCGCCCACTACCGCAGCCCGCTCAATTATTCGGACGTGCATCTAGAGGATGCGCGCGTGGGCTTGACGCGCCTGTACACGGCGTTGGCCTGCGTCAGCGCCGAAAACGGCAAGGTCAACTGGTCTGAGCCTTACGCGGTGCGGTTTGCCGAGGCGATGGACGACGATTTCAACACCCCGATCGCGATCGCGGTGTTGTTTGAGCTCGCCACCGAGCTCAACAAGAGCAAGTCGCCGGCGCTAGCTAGCCAATTGAAGAGCCTGGCCGGCGTGCTGGGCCTGCTCGAGCGAGCGCCGCAGCAATTTTTGCAGGCGGCCGTCGGCGCCGGCGAACAAACGGCGGAAGCGGCGATTTTGCAGGCGGTCGCACGCCGCATGGAAGCGAAAAAAGCGCGCGACTTTGCAAAGTCGGATGAAATCCGCGCCGAATTGCTGGCCGCCGGGATCATTTTGGAAGACAAGCCAGACGGATCAACTAACTGGCGCCGCGCATGATGGCCGCGGCCAAGGAAAACGGGGTGCCGGCCATGATGCTAGACGCGGTGGCGGTGCAGCCTTATTGGGAGCAGGCGAAGATCGAGCTGATGAAGCGCGACCGCATCATGAAAAAGCTGATCCCCCAATTTGGCGACCTGTACCTGGTTGGCCATGGCGACCCGTTTATGACCTTGGCGCGCTCGGTGGTGTGTCAGCAAGTCACGCTCAAGGCGGCCGATACGGCTTGGCAAAAGCTGCTGCTGGTGTGCCCCAAGTGCACGCCAACCCAGGTCTTGAAGGCCGGCGCCGAACAATTGGGGGGCTGTGGCCTGTCCAAGCGCAAGACCGATTATGTCCTGGATCTGGCCGACCATTTTAAGGCCAAGCGGGTGCACGCAAATCAATGGGCCCAGATGGATGACGAAGCCGTCATCGCAGATCTGGTGCAAATTCGCGGCATCGGGCGCTGGACCGCGGAAATGTTTTTGATTTTTAATCTGCTGCGTCCGAATGTGTTTCCACTCGACGATCCCGGTTTGATCCATGGCATCAGCGTCAATTATTTTTCCGGGGAACCGGTGTCTCGCAGTGATGCTAGAGAGGTGTCGGCCAACTGGGAACCATGGCGAACTGTTGCCACGTGGTATTTATGGCGTAGTCTGGACCCGCTTCCGGTAGAATAATGAAATAGGCGCCCGGCGGAATGTTGCCGCGGCTGGCAAAACCATGGAGTGACAATGATCAAAACGACCTTCCTCAACTTTGAGCAACCGATTGCGGAACTCGATTCCAAGATTGAAGAACTGCGTTTCGTGCAGGACGATTCCGCCGTCGACATTTCCGAAGAGATCGATCGTCTGGCCAAAAAGAGCCAGCAGCTGACCAAGGATATCTACGCCAAGCTGACCCCTTGGCAAATGTCGCAAATTGCGCGCCACCCGCAGCGGCCCTATACGATGGATTACGTGAACGCAATTTTCACGGACTTTCACGAACTGCACGGCGATCGCAGTTATGCCGACGATTTGTCGATGGTGGGCGGCCTAGCCCGCTTCAATGGTCAGTCATGCATGGTCATCGGCCATCAAAAAGGGCGCGACACGAAAGAGCGTGCGTTGCGTAACTTCGGCATGCCCAAGCCCGAGGGCTATCGCAAGGCGATGCGCCTGATGAAGGTGGCCGAGAAGTTTGGCCTGCCGATCTTCACCTTTGTCGATACCCCCGGCGCCTTTCCCGGCATTGACGCGGAAGAGCGCGGCCAGTCGGAGGCGATCGGGCACAATCTGTATGTGATGGCGGAGCTGAAAGTGCCGCTGATCGCCACCATCATCGGCGAAGGCGGCTCCGGCGGCGCGCTGGCGATTGCCGTTGGCGACGCGGTGCTGATGCTGCAATACGCCACCTATTCGGTGATTTCGCCGGAGGGTTGTGCGTCCATCCTGTGGAAAACGTCGGAGCGCGCGCCTGAAGCGGCCGAAGCATTGGGCTTGACCGCGCATCGCCTGAAGGCCATGGGCTTGATTGACAAGATCATCAACGAACCGCTGGGCGGCGCGCACCGCGATCCGAAACAAATGGCGACCTTGCTGAAGCGGGCGCTAGCCGACACGCTGCGCCAGTTCCAGGGCATGAAAACCAAGGACTTGATCGAGGCGCGTCATGCAAAGCTGATGGGCTATGGTAAATTTAAGGAAACCACGGCTCTGGAGTAAGTTTGAAGAAGCCACAAAGCACGAGTCTTGCGCACACGTTCGCGCGCGCGCTGGCGGCATGCCGGCAACACATGGGCGGAGCGGACGGGGCGGCCCGCATGGCGGTCGCGCTTAGCGGCGGCATCGATTCATCGGCATTGCTGTACTTGGCGCATGAATACGCGCAGCGTAACGACATTGCATTGTTCGCCTTCCATATTCACCATGGCATTAGCGCCAACGCGGATGCCTGGCTCGCGCATAACGAGCGCGTGTGCGCGCAGCTGGAGATAGGCTTCGCGGCGCGGCGCGTCACGCTGGAGAAAAAAAACAAGACCGGCACCGAAGAGGCTGCCCGCAAGGCCCGTTATGCGGCCTTGGGCGATCTGTGCCGCGTTCATCGGGTAACTTTGTTGCTGACGGCGCACCACCAGGATGATCAGGCCGAGACGGTGCTGCTGCAACTGCTGCGCGGCTCCGGCATGGCCGGCCTGTCCGGCATGAACGTGGCCAATGCGGCTCCCGAACTGCTGGGCAGCTCCGAGCTTATCATGGCGCGGCCCCTCTTGTTGGCGTCGCGTTTGCAACTGGCGACCTACGTCGCCGCCAACGATATTGCTTATGTCGACGACGAATCGAACGATGATCCGCGCTTCGCGCGCAATGTTTTGCGCCATCAGGTGATGCCGGCGCTCGCGCATTCTTTTCCTGGATTCCAGGAACGCTTCGCGCGCAGCGCCCAACATGCGCAATCGGCGCAGCGCCTACTGATCGAACTCGCAACCCAAGATTTGGCCGCCTGCCTCGACGGCGACTCGATCGACATCGGGCAACTGCGCCTGCTCAGCGCCGACCGCAGTTATAACCTGTTGCGCTACTGGTTTGCCAAGCGCCAGTTGCGCATGCCATCGACCGCCTGGTTGGCAGAAATGTTGACCCAATTGCTGGAAGCGCGGCCTGATGCGCAATTGCTGGTGACGCATCCGGACTGCCACGCGCGGCGCCACCGCGACCATCTATTTCTCACGCCCAAATTGGCTGAACTGGCCGGTACGCGCGACGATGACGAACTCAGCTTTCCCGGATACGAGAGAGCGGGCCAGTCTTTTGTTTGGCGGGGAGAAGCGCAGCTTGCGTTCCCCGCGTATGGCGGGGTATTACATTTCAATGTGGTCGAGAACGGCGTCGAGGCGGCATGGCTGCGTGGGCAAACACTGACGATCGACTTTCGCAAGGGCGGCGAACGCCTCAAGCTGGCCGCCAACCGGCCCACGAGAAGTTTGAAATATCATTATCAAGCATGCAATGTTCCGGCTTGGGAGCGCGAGCGGCTGCCCACCGTTTGCGTCGCAAAAGAGCTGCTGTTTGCAGCCGGAATCGGCATGGATTGCCACCATCTGAGCGATGGTCCGGCGCCTTGTATCCGCTTTCTCTGGCAGAGCCAGTAACCGGGCAACGAGGCCGCTTTGCCATTGCCGTGTTCAAAAGGCGTGGAATTATCGGTTTTTCGACTTGTTATTTTGCATTGCAGCATGTAGAGTAAGGCCCTCTTTTTATTGTTATCGTGCGGAAGTTACATTCTTATGGCTTTGATCGTTCACAAATATGGCGGTACGTCGATGGGCTCGACCGACCGCATCAAGAACGTAGCGCGGCGCGTTGCCAAATGGCATGACGCGGGGCACCAGATAGTGGTGGTGCCGTCGGCCATGTCCGGCGAAACCAATCGCCTGATCGGCTTGGCCCGGCAAATCCAGGAGCAACCCGATCCGCGCGAGCTCGACATGATTACCTCGACCGGCGAGCAAGTCTCGGTCGGCCTTTTGTCGATGGCGCTGATGGCGATCGGCAAGCAAGCCGTGTCCTACGCCGGCTGGCAGGTGGCGATAAAAACCGATTCTGCCTTTACCAAAGCGCGCATTCAGTCGATCGACGACCAAAAGGTCAGACGCGAGCTAGATGCCGGCAAGATCGTCATCATCACCGGTTTCCAGGGCGTCGACGAGCACGGCAACATCTCGACCTTGGGTCGGGGCGGTTCCGACACTTCGGCGGTGGCGATCGCGGCGGCGCTGAAAGCGGCCGAATGCCTGATCTTCACCGATGTCGATGGCGTCTACACTACCGATCCGCGCGTTGTCTCCGAAGCGCGCCGCCTGAAAACAGTCACTTTCGAGGAAATGCTGGAAATGGCGTCGCTTGGCTCAAAAGTGCTGCAAAGTCGCTCCGTCGAATTTGCCGGTAACTATCGCGTGCCAACGCGCGTGCTGTCATCGTTGACCGACCCGATGATTGCGCTAGAGGAAGAAGCCAATTCGGGGACCCTGATTTCGTTTGAGGAAGATACAGACATGGAACACGCAGTCATCTCCGGCATCGCGTTTAACCGCGACGAGGCCAAAATTACCGTCCTCGGCGTACCGGACCGGCCGGGCGTGGCGTACCATATTCTGGGGCCGGTCGCCAACGCCAATATTGAAGTCGACATGATTATCCAGAACCAGTCAGTCGATGGGAAGACGGACTTCACATTTACCGTCTCGCGTGGCGAATACGCGAACGCGATGGCTGTGCTTAATGCCACCAAGGCCGAGACTGGCGCGACGAGCATCCTGGGCAACGCCAAGGTGTCCAAATTGTCGGTGGTCGGCGTCGGCATGCGTAGCCACGTGGGCGTCGCCTCACAAATGTTCCGCACCTTGGCGGAAGAGGGGATCAACATCATGATGATCTCGACCTCCGAGATCAAGATTTCTGTGCTCATCGACGAAAAATACATGGAACTGGCAGTGCGCGCCCTGCACAAGGCATTCGAACTTGAAAATCCATAACTAATTGCAAAAAACACCGCCGAGTTCCTTGACCAAACTGAATTCAAAAGTTACTATGGCGGTCGTCTGACGCTGCGCTGTTTGCCGATGACGGAAAAAGTTGATTTGATTCAGCGAGGAGACGTGGCCGAGTGGCCGAAGGCACTTCCCTGCTAAGGAAGCATATGGGCTTAAACCTGTATCGTGAGTTCGAATCTCACCGTCTCCGCCAGTAATTGTACTTTTGGTTGTAAGTCATTGATTAATAGGCTCTTTCTAGGGCCTATTGTCATTTTATGTGCTACCCCAACCTGCCGTCGGTGCTACCCGGAGTATGTGGAATGTAGCATCGCCTGTTATTTTTCAAAATATTTCAGAAATATTTTGTATTTTCGTGAAAAATCATGAAAATGCTCGAAAAAGGCTAACTACGTTTCGCTGTACTCAGGACATTCACTGTTCAGGAGTATCACCATGGCAAACGTTTTTCCTCTGTTTTCTCAACAATCCACCGCTCAGCAGCCTTCAAAAAAACGACTCCAGCCGTCTGCCCGTCAACCTGTGGCGAGCACGACGTTCCCGAAATACTTGTCACAGCGCAATGGCGTCTTCTACTTCAAACGCAAGATTCCGGCGAACCTGATTCACGCTTTTGGAAATCAGGCGCAAATTTGGAAATCACTTGAAACGACGGAATTTGCCCATGCCTGCCGTCAGCTGGCAAGAGAAATCGCTGCATTTGAACTGCGTATAGCAACCGTTCGCCTTCGGTTGGTGAACGACGGCTTCCCGATTGTCCCAGCGTCGAACGTCATGACCCTTCGGGAGAGCATGATTCCAGCACTGGTGCAGCGTTACTACATCCATATGCTCGACAGGGATGAGCAGGAGCTGAAGTCCATGCGCCCCATTTGCATCGCCGACCTCAAACAGCGCAAGGACGACGTCGATGAGACGTTGCAGCATTACATCCTGGCATTGACCTGCGAGGACTATTCTGCCGTCAAGGAGACGGGCAGCCAGATTCTGGCCGGTGAAGCATTGTCGGCGCGCGCCGGCCCCACCATCCGAAAGATTTTTTACAAGAAACTCTTGGAAGCCGAAGTTAATATTTTAAAGGAGCAGCGTGCCCGACTGGATGGCAACAAGCAGCCAACGCCGCAAGCGCCGCTGCCCGTTCGACTTCAACCGACATTGACTGATTACCTTAATGTATGGGCAAGTGCCAAGATACGTCCGCAAAAAACGCTTGACACGGTATCGTTCATGGTGCGCCTATGGAACGAGCTGATGGGCGACAATGCAGCAGCGACCATCACCCGCACCGACGTCAAGGTGTTTCGGGATAAACTTTTGACTCGGAAACGTGCCACCGAAACAATCAAAAACCGGCTCGGATTGTTGTGCGCGGTCGTCAACACGTACTACGAAGAAAATGATATCGAGGAGGTGAGCAACCCGTTCGAAAATATTCCAGTTCAGGATAATGGTCAGCACGTCCGCGCACTCAAAGACCGACGTGCTTTCGAAATGGCAGAACTCAACAAACTTTTTAGCTGCACGGTTTTCACTGAACATAAATTGCCGAGGGGACAAGTTGGAGAGTCACTGTACTGGATGCCGCTCATGGGGCCGTTTGTGGGGGCTCGCATCGAAGAACTTGCCCAGATGCGGCTGGCTGACATTGAAATTATCAATGGGGTTTGGAGTCTCCGAATCTGTAATCTCGACTCGGATACGCAGAAACTGAAGAATTCGAACAGCTTTCGGCGAGTGCCAATTCATGATGAGCTTATCAAGCTTGGATTCCTGCGCTATGTGTGTGAACTGAAGCGCTGTGGAGAGGAACGTCTCTTTCCAACTTTGCGCAATGATAACAAATATGGTATCTGGTCCAATGCAACCGGTCAGTCGTTCGGGAGAATGTTGACACGTATGGGGCTAACCTCAGCGCAGCTGGACTATCACTCGTTCCGATATAACTTCAAGCAGCGCTTGTCGCTGTGCGGTGTGGACCCGGAAGTCAGAGATGCTCTGGCAGGCCACTGGAAAGCCAAGGACGGCGTGGGTACCTATATGAAGGCAGCCAACGCCCAGTATGATTTCGTTCTGCTATGTGGAGGAATCAAGAACCTGCGGTATGCTGAACTTAACCTGTCGCATCTGCACGTGAATGAGCCATGGGCCAATGTGGATGCCCAGCTGTTCTGTGTCTAGCATGAATTAACTTGCTGACTTAGAAATGATGTCAAATGGCCACAAAGTTACTTTGTGGCCATTTCGACGTCTGACTCCACAAGAAGCCATTGACATGCGACCTGTAGGTACGCAGCCGCACGCGTATGGACGATTTGCAGGGCCGCGCCGCCGGAGTACGAATTGAATCATTTAACGCCTCCAACCTCCTTCCAGAACGCTCAAATGGGGCCGCATCGCGCCTAGTGTCCACATCGCGGAGGCCAAGCTGCGGGAGGCTCATCAAAAACCAGACATTCTGTTGGCCACGAACGCACCTTTAGGCGGTCAGGTCCGATGATTAATGCCAGCCCAGCCCTCAGGCAAGCGGGCATGCCCAACCTAACTGAAATCTCGTCGTGTTGCGAACATGCCCGATGGGGGCCTTGCCGGCGGCACAGGGCTCCGGTTGCACCTCCGAGTCAGTCGCCATGGCCAAGGTTCGGGCGGGACCGATGCTGGCTGGATACACATTTTTGGTGGATGGCCAAAAGAGCCAGTCCGTCAGTTATTCATTTTGTCCTAGCGCGTCAGCAGGTGGGAGATGCTCAACTGTGCGGAGCGCGATGTAGCCGGAGAGCGCCGCCAACCCTTCAAGGGTTCTAAAAGGAAATAGCCCCCGAGTATTGAGGGCTATTCGATGGTGGAGCGTGTACTTCGGTCCGCGACATCACTTCTAATATCTGCGACAGTCAGAACGCTCCGTATTACTATTCACCCGAAGAAGCAGACTGCTCGCACCGGCGCTATACTTGACCAACTAAACTATACGTCTCCGGCACACAGGCACTGTCGTTGGGTGCCGCGCCCCGTCGGGCGGGGGCCTAAGGGATGCATTAGCCGCGGGAAAAGCTGCGATTCCGACGTACCGCATAAAGCACCGCCCGGCGCACCTCAGTCTGCGGCAAGCGCCGAAACCCACCCAGCAACTCAGCCATCGGCACATTCATACGGTCGATATCAATTCCGATGGACTCGCACCAGGACCGAATTCCGTACTCGCAGCTGCCGGATTTGCGCGCGTCATCAAGGCTTACGTCGATGGCGCACTTCAAATATTTCATAACGAACGCATCGACCCCCGCCTTCATGTCGGCAATCGTCGCCGCCCTTGTCGTCGCACTGCGACCTTTTCGCAGCAGACCCGCAATCGCCTTCTCTGCGCTATCGCCATGGAAACTCTCCGTGCCGGCGACGGCAATGAAGCCGCGGTCTGTTTTGACATCATAGCCACGGCCTTGGCTGGCCCACACTGCCGCATATAGTTCGATGCCTGCCGGGGCCTCCATTGGCAGTGCATCGAGCGTCAGCAGTCCGCCGAGCAGTGCGAGCCCCTTGCGCTCGACGCGGATGCGCCAGTCAATAGGAACGCGAATCCGGTGCAGGTCCACATTGGCGCCCCAGCCCTTGTACGCGCCGCGGTAGACGTCGTAGTTCCGGTCTAGCTCCACCGAATAATTGACTTCGCCTGTTTGAGCGGCGAATGCCACTGTGAAGGTGGTGCCGCCCGGTGCTCCATGGCGAAATGCTTCCTGAGCGTGTTCCGTCACCATGCGCTTGCGAAGCGCTGTGAGCCGCAATTCAGGCGTCCCAAGGGGGAGCAGGATTGCTGGGCGTCCTGAGGGGCGCGGGAGCGCCGAAATCGGCTTGGTGACCTTGGCATTGGCCTGGTTGAGGCGACGGTGGCGGCGTGCGGCATCGAAGTCGTCGCGGAGCTCCTGTACGCGGGCGACGTTCGTCGGATTGCCGGGCAGCCCGGCGGCGCGGATGGCGGCAATCAGGGCTTTCTTCGTGTCTCCTGCCTCCGATATGGCCACCTTGATGAGTGCGACCTCCCGGCATTTTTGCGTGTGCTGCTGTGCCTGGATTTTGTCCGGGGTCGTGCTGACGCTTGTCAGGGTGATGATTGCTGCGTTTTTCATGAAATGGCCTCTGGGTTTTCGGGTGTGAAAACCTGTATAGCCAGCAAATTTATATGCGCACGAAAGAGATTTTGCCTGCCAAGTTCACGCGTTGACGCGCAGGCCCGGCATGATGCAAAGCATTCTCTACGGTGCGGTGCCCGTGACCTCGAAAAATGAACGGGAAGACCGCCAGCAACTAAGCCGGCGGTCTTTAACACAATCAGCAAGCCCAAGGGAACACCCATGGCCGACTGACTCTCGAATTTCTCTATCCTTGCCGCTGGTTGAGCCGCTGACTTGCGCCAGTACTCTCCAGCCATTCTGCATTCCGGCATCGCTCATTCAGGCGCCAACCTGGATTCGCGTTTGTAGCCGGTTCAAAAGTCGGTGGATGCCCGCCAAGGCATCCGTCCCCCAGCGCCCTTTCCACGGGGCGCTGGTTTCACTACGCTCATCAATTTTTCATCCGACTCGGCTCTCGCCGGCCACTCGACCGCATACTCAGGGTTGAATCTTGTCCGGGGAATGACCCCCGCCCTTAGGCGCCGATGTTCAGGCGCTACGACAGCAGTCGGCTTATAGCCCTTGGTTTGCGGGGAGCCAAAAATCCCCCGCACGCGCGGACCATTTTGTGTTGGTTTTGAAACCCGAGGCTTCACGAACAGACCACTGCTTCCTCTCGAACTGTATCGTTTTCTGGCGCATCTCCAGATTTCATCAGGCCGACCCCATTAAGCGCCCGATTACTCATCACAATATTTTCAGCTCAATTCCAGAAATTCCAGGCACTGCAGGCCCTAGGCAGTTCTTATTCTCACAATGCCCTCGCAGGCAATTACACGCTTTTGCTCCAGGTAACGCTTGAGACTGACCGGTGCGACCCGGGTCATCTCTAGCTGCTGTGCATACCCCTCGACCGGTTCTTGCCGGTGTTGTGTATGCCCGCGGTCTACGATGCTTTCGCACCTCGACTCGCCCGGCCTGACTACGTGTGTGCTTTTTGTCGCGCGTCTGCTCCTCATCTTGGTGGGGGGGGCAGGTGGCACGCCAACGGGTAGGCTTCACTACCATCTCGAATATCAAGAGCTCGCACCGACGGACAAGGTCGGTGGTCACAGGCTCGCGCCCCATTGAACGAATCAATGTCTGTTTCCCAATCGCACGGGCTCGCGCACAACTTTTGTGTGAGGAAGTGTGCGCTAGTTTGTTGTGCCGGCTGCACTGCAGCGGCACAACTTATGAAGTAGACACGGAGGATTAGTCGTCCCTCAGGACGGGGTTACTCTCCGTGCCCCTTCCGACACGTAGCGGGCACCTTTTTGGGATGCACTACGCGCTGTGGCACCAGGTGGCTAACCTGGTTCACGCCGGATGAAATGTTGACGATGCAATGCTGAACGGTTTGGCGACCGGTTCAGCACAGCGAGCATTGTGAAAATATGTTCGGTAGTGCTGGCGTTGGCGCGCCATTGGTTCAGTGCGATGCAAAGTCATGTTTTTGACCTTCACATACGTGTAGGTATCATTCTTGGGAAATCGAATCGGTCTTTGGAAAAAATCGCGAAATGGGTTCATTGCTTACACCCAATATCGCGTCGGCGCACGGCCCGTTCGGGCCTTTTGGCGGGGTGCCTATACGTTATACCTGTAACAATAATTTTACCTCCCCGGAGACGCCCCATGAAAGCCGCCGATGCCGCACTTCTCATCAAAATCCCACGCAATAAGACGGTGCTGATGCAGCACCTGCAGCTGCTCGTTTTCCGCCGCCATTACTGGTGGTGCAGCGGCGTCATAAGCGCCTCAAAGATGGGCGGCTTCGTCGCCAAGATGGCGGTCCGATATCCGATAACCCGCACCGCCCGGGGCCGCGCATACGACCGTACAAGAGGCCGCGCGGCCGTGCATTTCATCGCCTTCCCGCTCAAAAATAATCAGGTCGTCTGGTGGCTTTTGTCGGATGAGGGGAAGGGCGGGTTGAACGACTCGACCACGCCTGACGCGCACGTCGCAAAGAACGCCATGACCGGCGACGGGCACGTTATATTCACGGATTACGTTCTGCATTACGCGCACAAGAAGGATGCTCGCCACCTTCCCGACAAGAAGACCGGAAAAGATAAACTGGTGCTCAAGGATGTCTCGACGTGGACCTGGAAACTCACCGATACCGCATTCAACGAGACCAAAGCGACCATCGAACGGGCGGCCGTCAACTTTGAATACGGCGATGAGGGAGCCCATGGCCGACGCCCTTGGGGCGTCCTTGGCATACTCGCTTGTCAGCGCTCGCGCCCGTTGTTTTCCGGTGTGCGAACCCAGGTTATCGAGCTCCATCGGCACGCCGACTCGCACTGGGGACGCGTGAAAAGGAAGTGGCAAGGGCAGCATTCTGCCGAGCGCCAGCTCGACGCAGGCGACGCCGGCGAGCTTCGCACGCTAAAAGAAGTCATGAGTTGCCATCTGCCGAAAATGGTGAGGATTGCCGTTTATGGCGATGACCCGAAGACCGTGGGCGACCTGCTGCAAAACGAATAAAAAAAATGGCAGAATCCAGCAACGGATTCTGCCTGGGAAAAATTTCAGAATTGGCCCTTATCTTGTGCACTCTTTGGTGCGGTTCGGCCCTTCAAATTGATGCCTGTTGTCGGCTGCGCCGGCTCAGTGCACCGGGTTAATGATGTAGATGGAGCGCTGATTCCGGAAATCGAAAACACCATACGTTGTCGATGTCTGCTGCGGCTAGCCTGGTCAAATAATATCGATAACTTCGAATCAGCCATCCCGAAAGCTCTTCTAGAGCATCCGCTCGGTTCGCATCCGCAGCCGTCTCGCAACGCAGGAACGACGTCTCAATGCGCTCGACAAGAAATGACACAGCATCCTCCGGGAGCCCCACTTCGTGGTCCATTCGCCTTGATAGCTGCGGGCTGTACACGCCCAAATCCTTGAGCCGGTCGACGATATCTTTTAGGTCGAGTTCTCTCATTGTTTCGGTCCTTAATTTTTTGGTTGATGTCCGCATCACATGCAGAAACTGGTGCTGAGGGCGCTAGCTTGCTACGCTTCTGCAATGGCATCCTCAATGGCATCTTCCAAAGCGCGTAAGTGTTTTTCGAAAAAAATTGGTGCCCGGCAAAGAGTGCCGTGCTTGATGGCCTTGATTTTGCAGCCGTCAGGGATGTGGACGAGATGGCTAACGAGCTCGGTTCGTCTGCGTGCCTGCTTTTTGTTTTTTGCCTGAATGAAGGCAATGGATTTTTTTCTTGAATCAATGAACGAAAACATTTGCCTTTTTTTCTTCATATCAGATGTCCTTTGGTTGGCAGCATGTGCTGTTAAATCGTATAGCGACAGATTCGAAATTAATGCGGCGGCGGGTAAAAATTATTTCAAGGCTCCCGCATTGACCGGTCAAAATTTTGTATGGTCATTTAAAATTTTGACCTTTTGATTGTGGGCGGGCCCTGTCTTTAACGTCGGACGCCTGACGGCCCGACTGAGCGAGCGGAGGTGCAGGCAAGCGAAAGCATGTCCAGGAACACGCAGCCGAGGTGGAGCCGTTCGAAGGAAGCTTACAGAAATCGCCAAATGGAATGCGATTTTTAACGTCTCTGATGGGGGATTTTTGGTAAAGGAATGTGAAAAATTTTGAAATGGAAAACGAGGCACCTCCAAAAGACTACTTCTTTGGAGGTGCCTAAAAAATAGGCATATCTTTTTTCAAAATCCGGTGCTAACATGTTTTTTCCAACAATAATAACAAAGGAAAAACATCATGAATTTTTTTTCGCAAGCCTATGATTTCATGTTCGCCCCTGGCGGCACTTCCGATTCCGATTCAGGTCGGATGGACACGACCAACGACAGCAACGTAGAGCAGGAACCCATGATAATCAATCCGGTGGACGGCATGCCGATGATTGGCGGAATGGGTGGACTCGATGTTCTTGGCAACCCGTACGGGGTTGACCTTCATCACGACGAATCCATCGGAATGGACCATTCCGGCATGTTTAGCCATGACGATTGCGGTTCGATGTTTGACGACAACTCAACTACCTGTGACAGCAGTTCGATGTTCGACAGCACGTCGTCAATCGACAGCAGTTCGATGTTCGACAGCAGTTCGTCAACTGACAACAATTCAATGTTTGATTGACGTTACTTGGTTCAAGCTTCGATTTCTAAAAAACGCTGAATAGGCATGGCTCGCGCTGGCCCGATTGAAGACTCCGGCCGGTTGTGAGCCATTTTTGTGACGCATACAACGCGTATGCCGGGTTCCCGTGCGCGCGCACCGTATTGTTCAAATAGCTCAAACCTGCGTAATCAGCGGGTGTACTGGTCCCCCGCTTAAGTACTTTTCTTTTTCCCGGTTTTGTAGTGCTGGGCATAGGCCGAGGCGAGGAGGTACACGAACTTCTTTTCGCGTGCCGGCAAGTCCTTGATGACGTCCAGGAGCATATCCGACATCGCGCCGCTCTTGCTTGTGTCGGCCAGAAGGGCGGTAAGCGAAACCTTCAAAACCTTGGAAACCTCCTCCAAGCGGTCAATGGATGGCAGTTGGGCGCCTGTCTCAATGCGGGACACGGTGACGTTTTCCAGCTCGAGGGCCTCGGCTAACTGGCTCTGCGTCATCCCAAGCTGGGTTCTCGCACTTTTGATGTTTCGGCCTATCCGCACTCCGAGGGCAGTCCCGCTTGCAGTCTTGGGTTTCCTGGGCATATCGCTTTCTCGTGAAAAAGCAACATGGTCGGTCGGTGAGCACTTTTATAAAATGATATAAAACGACAACAAACTTGATGTAAAATGTTGATGAAAGAAAACTTTAGATGCTCCCATACACCAAGGAAGTGACAACAATGATGATACATAGCCGGGCAAATTTATGAGACTTCTTCCGCGTTTTCTCATACTCCTCACGTGGCTCCTCTCGGGGGCAAGCCATGCGTTTACAGCCGTCGCGTCGGTAGAAGGTCATGCCCTAAGTACTATCTACGCGGCGTTGAATCAGCCAACCCAGAAAAAAGCCGACTTAATCGCTTTGGATGGATGTCGCACGAAAGCCGGAAAAAATGGTATTTCAAAAAAAGCTTCGAAATGCGTCATATTTCACAGGCAAAAGGGGCCGGGCGGTGGAGCAATTGTTTGCGGGGAACGGGGCTGTTTGGCGCACACCGGCTCCGATACTGAACAAATTGCGGTGGATACAGCGATTGACGAATGTGAGCAGCACAATTACGTGAATTGCCAGAAAGAGGACATTACTAGTTGGTGGGATGACGTGGGGTACCCAAAACAAACGGCAAAAAACGTTGCTCCAACCAAGGCCTGCGGACCGCCGCCCGGCCGGACGGTACACTCCACATACCATTGCAATAACGCAGATTGCACACGAACATTCGAGAATGGATGCACGGTCCGCTTCCAAGCGCCTTATTGCTTTGACCCCATAAACGGTCGCTGGGACTGGAAGCCTGAAGGTTGCTAAACACGAATTCGCGAGTCCGCACGGTATGGGGTCACACTTTTGGCTGACGTTAAACGGACGGGCATTTCGGACGTGGCACTGAATTGCAAAAAAATAATAAACTTACAAGGACTAAACATGAAAAAAATTGCTCTCATCATTATTCCAGTCTTTGCCGTCCTCACCGGCTGCGCCACCGGCAACAGTTACTTGGCCAACCGCAACACCACCATCGAGATGTACCACATCTTTGATATCAAGACCAAAGCGAGCACCAGTGAAGTGGCCAAGGCGGCAGCTGACGGACTTACCCAAAACACGAGTGACATCAGCCAAGTGCTGCCATTGCAGATGGGTAAAACGGTCCCAGTTGAACCTGGCCGATTTGTCATCGATGATGTCGGTGCCAAACTAGCCGGCACAGGTATGGGGACGATGCTGCAGATGGCAGCCATGCAAAATGGCGGCATTTCCATGAAAGCTGCAAACTGCGAAGGCGCGGTATGGACTTCGCGGGCACAGCGCAGCATCGCCGGCTCGAGCAATCTGACGCTGTACAACTGTTTGTACAAGTATCAAGGGGGCTACCGTCTGGATACCTACGCAGTATTCAAAAAAGTTGAGGGTGGCATCTACCAAGTTTCGCGGGACATTGCCAATTCACTGGTCGGCACACCTGAGCAATGGGTGAACAAGACGATTCTCGATACCGTGCATTCCATCGAAAAAGCGACCGGTGCCAGGGTTGTCCGTCTGGAAGGTCAGCCTGAATTGACGGAATTGCCAAGCGGTACCCTCGTCGGCAAGAATTGACGGATTAGTTGTGTAGCGGCGGTGCCGGTAGCTTTACGAGCCAATCAGCACATAGCCGGACTCGCTGAAAAGAGCTCGCCTGCATATCATTCAGGCAAGCCAATAATTTATATTTTGTATATGTTAATTCATAGAAAGTAGAAAATGTTTCGACGGATAAATTCACTGGCCGCAATAATTATTATGGGGTTGGTTGGTGGCTGCGGTGGGGGTGGTTCAACATCCGATTCATCAGCTGCCACTTTCATGCCCGGGGTTTACAGGACAATCAATAATTGTGGTGCCATGGCAAATGGAACATTGATTGATGATAGCGATAATTTGTATCAAGTGTGCGGTACAAAATTGTCAGTGGGAAAGCTATCAGGAACAATAACCAGTTCGGCGACGGGAAACGGAAGTGTGAAATTCAATGTTTTTGATTCAGGAAGCCCGGCAGTCTCGACAAGTGCCACTTTTTCCGGAGCGCTGCTAATCAGTAATAATTATGTTGTAGATATTAATTTTACGGACACACCTGGTCAGCCAGGAGCGGTCGCCTTCGATTCAAAATGGGTAGGTGCTTCCCCGGTTGGAAGTATCATGGCGTCCTACTCAACCTTGTCCGGCAACTATGTTTCATATGTGCCTGAGAAGCTTGCTGTCGACCCGACAGAAAATATTTCAATTTCGACAAGTGGAGTGATATCCGGGACCACGAGCTTGGGGTCGGTAATGGGACAGATAACGAAATTCAATTCGGCAACCGGCGTTCACGATGTGAGTATTACTCTCACACCGTTATCAGGACCCCCTGTTGTGTTGGCAGGTGTTATCGGCCCGTACGACGTGAACATGACCGGCTCAGCCCTGTACACCAACTACTTTGGCCTCCTTCTAGCAGTAAGTGGCAACGGTGCTGGATTTTACAGAATATTCAGCCACTTGTAATAGTTTAGATGGAGATGTCCCTTGGCCTGTTTTCTTTCAGCTTAACGGGTTGCGTACTACTACGGCGCCTAAGGCATGCGGTTATACACATCTCT
>PKWL01000114.1 GCA_003133225.1 Janthinobacterium sp. | reverse complement strand
ACACTTCCCATCCGGTCTCGGTATAAGTCGCCTGCCTCTGAGGCACCGATGCCTGTTGCAGAGGCCAGGCGTCCGGCTCGAAACGACACACGCTGCGGCTGTAATAATTGATGCCGATGAAATCGAGCGGCTGGCCGATCAGTGCAAAATCCTGCGCCGGCCAATCGGGCCACGCGTCGCCGAAGATTTCCTTCAACCGGGGTGGATAATGGCCCAGAATAATGGGATCGAGGTATTGCCGGTTCATATAGGCATCGGCGCGCTTGGTAGCGGCCAGATCAAGCGGCGTGCTGGACGCCGGATACTTCGGTTCGATATTGACGACGATGCCAATCTGGTGTTTTCCTTCTGCCCGGTAGGCCTTGACGGCGCTGCCGTGTGCGCGCAGCAGATTGTGACTGGCAATCGGCGCTTCGTAGAGATTACGGTGGCCGGGCGCCAAGGTGCCGTGCAGGTACCCACCGTCCGTCACGGTCCACGGTTCGTTGAGTGTGACCCAGGACTGGACGCGGCCGTCGAACTTGCGAAACATTAAGCGCGCGTAATCGGCAAACCAGTTCGCAACGTCGGCATTGAGCCAGCCGCCGCGCTCGTCGAGAGCGGCCGGCAAGTCCCAGTGGTACAGCGTCAGCAAGGGTGCAATGTCGTAGCCTAGCAGCTCGTCAATCAGGCGTTCGTAAAAATCCAGACCGGCCTGGTTCACGGGGCCGCGGCCCTGCGGCAAGATGCGGCTCCACGACGTGCTGAAGCGGTAGGCCTGCATTCCCAGCTTGTGCATCAGGGCGACATCCTCTTTAAAACGGTGGTAATGGTCACACGCGATGTCGCCAGTGTCGCCGTGGTGCACATTTCCTGGCGTATGGGCAAAGTGGTGCCAGATGCTCGCACCGGCGCCATCGGCCAAGGGCCAGCCTTCAATCTGGTAAGCGGAGCTCGCACAGCCCCACAAAAAATGATTCGGGAACTTTAGCTTGGGCATGGCGTGTTTCCTGTGTCGCCAGTCAGGTAAAAACCAACCGCGCGCGGGCCGTTTTGTCGGCGAACGCCCGGCGCAGGCTCAGCTCCGCCGAAAAAAAATTTGTCCGAAATGGGGGGGTGGGTGAAAACGGGCTACCTTCCCGCCATCATGTCCGCCGCACGGGACAAGTCGTCTTTGGGAGCTCGAAGAGGCTGGACACCGTCGGCATTTTTTAACATCCGTCCGGCGGTCGAATCCACAGCGCCGCAGCCATCCACCCTAACGGGCGTCCGGCGCTGGGGTTGACTAGGCGTCCATACAACTCCGACGTTGTTTAACCCGCGTCAAACTTTCGCTACGGCAAGCCTAGGAAAATAGCTCTTCCCGGGTAACGGTGGCCGTTCCCAGTTTGCCAACGACAATGCCGCCGGCGCGGTTGGCCGTCTGCACGGCCTGGCCCAAGCTCATGCCGGCGCCCAACATGGCAGCCATGGTTGCGATAACGGTGTCGCCGGCACCCGAGACGTCAAACACTTCGCGCGCGTCGGCCGCCATGTACAACACTTCGTGCTCTGTATAGAGCGTCATGCCCTCTTCCGACCGGGTCAGCAGCAAGGCGTCGAGCCCCAGTTCGCGCCGCATGTTCTGCGCCTTGGCCGTCAACTGCTCTTCGCAGCTCCAGCTGCCGACAATGCGGCGCAGTTCCGACTTGTTTGGCGTTAGCACCGTGGCGCCGGCGTAGCGCGAAAAATCCTCGCCTTTGGGATCGACCATGACGATCTTGCCGGCCGCGCGCGCCGACCTAATCATGTCGGCCACGTTGACCAGGCTGCCCTTGGCGTAATCGGACAAGATGATCACGTCGTAATTTGGCAGCAGGGCGTTAAACTGGATCAGCTTGTCGCGCAAAACGGTATCGGTCGGCGCCTCTTCAAAATCGATGCGCAGCATCTGCTGCTGGCGCCCGATCACGCGCAACTTGATGATGGTGGAAATGGCCTGGTCGCGCTGGAGGTAACTGTAGATGCCGTCGTCGTGCAGCAGGTGCTCCACCTGCAGGCCAGCCTCGTCGGCGCCGACAACCCCGAGTAGGCCTGTGTGGGCGCCCAGCGCGGCCGCATTGCGTGCCACGTTGGCAGCGCCGCCCAAGCGCTCTTCGCGCCTTTCGATACGCACGATCGGCACCGGCGCTTCCGGCGAAATGCGGCTGACATCGCCAAACCAGTAGCGATCGAGCATGATGTCACCGACCACCAGAATGCGTACCGTGTCGAGTGCCGGCGCGGCCGGTCGCGTGATAAGAGCATCGTTCATGTGCGCGTCAAAACGGAGCGGCCGATCCCGTGGTACTCGATGCCCGCCTCGGCCATCACGTTAGGCTCGAACAAATTGCGGCCATCGAAAATGATCGGCGCTTTCAGGCGCGCCTTAATGATCTCGAAGTCCGGGCTGCGAAAGGCTTTCCATTCGGTGATGATGATCAAGGCATCGGCATCTTGCAAGGCGTCCATCGGGCTGGACGCAAAGCGGACGCGGGCCAGTTCCAAGGCGCTGAAGTCGAGAGCGAGCACGCGCTTGGCCTCGACCATCGCGATCGGGTCGTAGACTACCACGCTGGCGCCGTGATCGAGCAATTCGCGAAGTAGCACGCGCGCGGGCGCTTCGCGCATGTCGTCCGTGTTCGGCTTGAAAGCTAGGCCCCAGACGGCGAAGCGACGCCCCGTCAGATCCTGTCCGAAGCGCGCCAACACCTTTTGGCTCAGCACCAATTTTTGCTTGGCATTGACCGCCTCTACGGCGCGCAAGATCAGCAATTCCTGGTCATATTGGCGCGCCGTGCGTTCTAGCGCCTGCACGTCTTTCGGGAAACACGAGCCGCCATAGCCGGCGCCTGCGTACAGAAAACTGTGGCCGATGCGCGGGTCAGACCCGATCCCATGGCGCACCGCCTCGATATCCACGCCGACCCGGTCGGCCAGGTTGGCCAGTTCGTTCATGAATGAAATTCGCGTGGCAAGCATCGCATTGGCCGCGTATTTGGTGAATTCGGCTGAGCGTACATCCATCCAAAAGGTGCGCTCGCGATTGCGATTGAACGGGGTGTAAAGCTTCTTCATCAAAGCGCGCGCGCGTTCACCATGATGGTTACTGTCGCAGCCGATCACGATGCGGTCCGGGCGCATGAAATCTTCCACCGCCGCCCCTTCCTTCAAAAATTCAGGGTTCGACACCACCGAAAAAGACGCGCCATCGCCGCGTGCATCGAGGGCGCCTTGCACGACTGCAGCGACACGCTCTGCGGTACCGACCGGGACTGTTGACTTGTCGATGATGACCTTGAATTCGCTCATGTGGCGGCCGATATTTTCGGCGGCGGCCAGCACGTATTGCAGGTCAGCCGAGCCATCTTCGTCAGGCGGGGTGCCGACCGCGATAAACTGCATGCTACCGTGCGCCACGCTGGCGACGACATCGGTCGAAAATTGGAGGCGGCCGGAGGCGCGGTTGCGGGCGACGATTTCTTCCAGGCCCGGTTCATGGATCGGAATGCCGCCGCTGTTGAGCAGGGCGATCTTGTTGACATCGACATCGAGGCAAAACACATCGTTGCCCAATTCGGCCAGACAGGCACCGGTCACCAGCCCCACGTAACCCGTACCAACAATCGTTATTTTCATTTTTCAGTCAGTTCATCACATTGAGTTCTTCGGTACGGCGCGGTGGGTAAGTTTCCCAACGGCTGCATCCCGGGCACTGCCAATAGAATTGGCGCGCTTTGAAGCCGCAGTGGCTGCACTGGTAACGCGCCAGCTTCTGAGTGTAGCCATGCACCAAATTCTTTACCAGGGACAATTCGGCCCAATGCGCGGCCGGCACATCCATCAGGCGCGCCTCCAACAGTTTATCTAGGCCCAGCAAGGTCGGCGTGCGGCGCAATTCCTCGCTCACCAGTTGCTTTGCCGCGTCCACGCCGTCGAGTTCGATCACAGCCTTGAAGACCACTTCGAGCAGGTCGATCGAGGACGCCTCGGCCATGTAGGATTTTAGCAGGTTGACCCCCTCCTGCGGCCGACCTACAGTGCGGTAGCCGTCCATCAAACGTTGCGCCACCAACGCCACGTGCGGTACGCTTTGCTGCTCGACCCGGCGCCAGGTGCGTAGCGCGCCCTCGGCATCGTGCATGGCCAATTGGGCATCGCCCGTTAGCATGGTGGCCCGCACATTCTTGCGGTCGGCCTGCAGCGCCTTTTCCAGCAGGGGCAAGGCGTCGTCTGGATGGATGTGCACCAGTGCGTCCTGCGCCAGTTCGCAATAGAACTGGGCGATCTCTTTCTGGCGCGCCCCGGCGCCCGATTCCTGCAAGCCGAGCGCCGCCTCGATCGCGCGCGGCCATTCTTTTTCGCGCTGGAAGATCTCCAGCAAGGCGCGCCGCGCCTGTGCCGCATACTGGGTTTCAATCAGGCGGTTGAAGGTTTCTTCGGCGCGGTCCAGAAGGCCCGCCTTCAGGTAATCTTGGCCCAGCTCAAATTCCGCATGCACTTGCTGCTCTTGCGGCAAGTCGGGCCGCGCCAGCAGGTTTTGGTGAACCCGGATCGCGCGCTCGGTCTCGCCGCGGCGGCGAAACAGGTTGCCCAACGCGAAGTGCATATCGGCGGTCTCCGGATCGAGCTTGACGATTTCAATGAAGGCGTCGATGGCCTTGTCAGGCTGCTCGTTAAGCAGAAAGTTCAGGCCCCTGAAATAGTCGCGCGGTAAGCTCCGCGATTCGGACACGAGTTGCTTGATGTCGACGCGCGCGGCGATCCAGCCCAGCGCGAAAAAAACGGGAATGCCCAGTAACCACCAAAGTTCAAATTCCATGCGTTTGTTTTTATTTGTGTGATGGGAGGCATTACTGCCGCGCGATGCTATCTGGCTGCGGCTGGGCACTGCCCTGCGTGGCGGCCGATAACAAGGTCCGAATCGTTGCTTTTTGTCGGCTCGCTTCGCGCCGGTGGCGGATCATAGCGGGCGTCAAGGCTAACACGGCAAGACCGGCGCCGGCCACAAAAAAGCCGAGCAGCATCAGCACCAGCGGGCTGCGCAATTCATACGTGTGGAACAAATGCAGATCAACTTCCTGTACATTTTCCAGCGCAAAACCAAAAAACAGAACGAAAAGCGTAAATCCAACGATGGTCGAAACAAATTTCATCAGCCAGGTCCCGGTGAAAATTTCTAGGTGCGTCAGTGTGGCACAAGAAAACAGTTAGTTCAAAAAAAAACGGCATCCAAGGACGCCGCTCTTTTGTGCCGAATGACGCAGTCTCTCTGTCGCCGGCATGATCTTTACCTCATGGAAACGACTCAGTCCTCGATGATCGGTTGCCCGACCATCGCATCGACCCGCTCGCGCAATTGCTTGCCTGGCTTGAAGTGGGGCACTCTTTTTTCGGGCACCATCACTTTGTCACCTGACTTCGGATTGCGTCCGATGCGCGGAGGGCGGCAGTTGAGGGCAAAGCTGCCAAAACCGCGGATCTCAATGCGCTGACCTGTCGCCAAAGCGGCGGTCATGGCATCGAGGATGGTTTTGACGGCGTATTCCGCATCCTTGGCCACCAGCTGAGAGTAACGCTCAGCGAGGCGATTGATCAACTCGGACTTTGTCATTTCCTGATGGCCGGCTTCTTAGTTCTTATTGTCGAACTTGGCTTTCAACAACGCGCCCAGGCTGGTGGTGCCTGACGCTGCGTTGTTGTCGGTCGCTGCCATTTTCTGCATGGCTTCCTGGGTTTCGACATTGTCTTTCGCTTTGATCGACAATTGGATACCGCGCGCCTTGCGGTCGATGTTGAGCACCATCGCTTCAACGACGTCGCCGACTTTGAGATGCGTGCCAGCATCTTCCACCCGATCACGCGAGATTTCGGATGCGCGCAGATACCCTTCGACTTCTTCAGACAACTGGATCACAGCGCCTTTAGGTTCAACCGACTTGACCGTACCTGTGACGAGGGAGCCTTTGTCGTTCATGGCAGCGAAGTTGTTGAACGGATCGCCTTCGAGTTGCTTGACGCCCAAGGAAACGCGCTCGCGTTCGACGTCGATGGCCAGAACGATGGCTTCTAGCTCGTCGCCCTTCTTGAAACGGCGCACAGCTTCTTCGCCCGTTTCGGTCCAGGACAGATCGGACAGATGCACCAGACCGTCGATGTTGCCGGCCAGACCGATGAACACGCCAAAGTCGGTGATTGATTTGATCGCGCCGCGGACTTTGTCACCCTTCTTGTGGGTCACGCCAAAATCGTCCCATGGGTTCGCTTTGCATTGTTTCATACCGAGCGAGATACGGCGCCGCTCTTCATCGATTTCCAGAACCATCACTTCAACTTCATCGCCCAGTTGGACAACTTTGTTTGGTGCCACGTTCTTGTTGGTCCAGTCCATTTCGGACACATGAACCAAACCTTCGATACCCTGCTCGACTTCCACGAAAGCGCCATAGTCGGTCAGATTCGTGACTTTGCCAAACAGACGGGTGCTTTGCGGATAGCGACGGGATAGGCCGGTCCAAGGATCGTCGCCCAGTTGCTTCACGCCCAGGGAGACACGGTTTTTTTCTTGATCGTATTTCAACACCTTGGCCGTGATCTCTTGGCCGACGGTCAGTACTTCCGAAGGGTGACGCACACGACGCCATGCTAAGTCGGTGATGTGCAACAGACCATCAATGCCGCCCAAGTCGACGAAGGCGCCATAGTCGGTGATGTTTTTAACGACGCCGGTGACAACAGTGCCTTCTTTCAAGGTTTCCATCAGCTTCTGGCGCTCTTCACCCATCGACGCTTCAATCACCGCGCGGCGGGACAGAACGACGTTGTTGCGTTTACGGTCAAGCTTGATGACCTTGAATTCCAGGGTCTTACCTTCAAACGGTGTCGTATCCTTGACTGGACGGGTATCGACCAGCGAGCCCGGCAGGAACGCGCGGATGCCATTGGTCAACACGGTCAGGCCGCCTTTGACTTTGCCATTGACGGTACCGACGACAATCTCGCCCGATTCCATGGCTTTTTCCAGAGCCAGCCACGACGCCAGACGTTTTGCCTTGTCGCGCGACAAGATCGTATCGCCGAAACCGTTTTCCAGCGATTCAATCGCTACGGAAACGAAGTCACCGACTTTAACTTCCAGTTCGCCGATGTCATTCTTGAATTCTTCAATTGGGATAAATGCTTCGGATTTTAGGCCGGCGTTGACGATCACGAAATTGTGGTCGAGACGAACGACTTCCGCGGAAATGACTTCGCCGGAGCGCATATCTTGACGCGACAACGATTCTTCGAAGAGCGCGGCAAAACTTTCCATACCGGAGGATTCGGTGGATGTAACTGTTGACATAGGGCTCACACTTTGTTATCCAGCACAGATCGCACGATGCGACTTAAACTGGGTTAGGTTTAACACACGCCCGAGCCAGGCACAAAGCCGAACTCAGGCACCACATTAGTAATACCTAGAAGAAATAAGTAACTAAAATTTCAAAACGTTTTTGCCAATGCTGCGTACCATCTCAACACCTCGTCAACAGCCTGATCAGCCGTCATCTGCGATGTGTCAAGAATGTATGCCCCTTCGGCGGGAACCAGCGGCGCGATCGCCCGGTGCGTGTCGCGCTCGTCTCGCGCATTTAAATCTGCCAGAAGGTCGTCTATACTAGCAGAAATTCCCTTCTCAATCAATTGTCTATGACGGCGCTGCGCTCTGGCTTGAACGCTCGCCGTCAAAAACACTTTTAGGGGGGCATGCGGGAAAATAACCGTGCCCATGTCGCGGCCGTCGGCCACTAGGCCTGGCGCCGCGCGAAAGCGCAGCTGCAGACCGAACAAAGCCTGGCGCACGGCTGGCAAGGCGGCAATTTTCGAGGCTGTATTGCCGACATCCTCGGCGCGGATCGCCTCCGTCACGTTTTCGTGCGCCAGCAGCACGGCACCGCCTACAAAGGTGCACGGCAGATGCTCGGCCAGTTTGGCTAAGGCGTGCTCGTCATGCAAATCGGTGCCGCGGCGAATCGCGAGCAATGCTGTCAGGCGGTACAACGCGCCCGAGTCCAGATAATGAAAGCCAAGCGTGTCGGCAACCCGGTGCGCCACCGTGCCCTTGCCGGAAGCAGTCGGACCGTCGATCGTAATGACAGGGAAAGAAGACATAGGCATATTTAATTATTTGGTTAAAATTCAATCTTTCCGCCGCCGCTCCGGCAAGACCGGTCCTGCTGACACTGGCACTCCCCGAGGCCTGTGGCCAGCCCCTGTCACATGCTGGCGGCGGCGCGCGTTAGCGGCTTATGCTGCGACCTGCAAAGCCGCGGCCCGATCCGCTTCAGAACAAGGTCTCTTGTGCGATGCCGGCAAACGCGGCAAAGTAGTCGGGGAAGGTTTTGGCCACGCATTTCGGGTCGTTGATCCGGATCGCATTGCCGCGCCGCGCCGCACCGTCCAGCGATGCGAGCGAGAAGCACATTGCCATGCGATGGTCGCCATAAGTGTCGATCGTGGCGGCCGCGATCACCTTGGGCGGCGTCACGCGCAGGTAGTCAGCGCCCTCTTCCACCACGGCGCCCAGCTTGCGCAGCTCGCATGCCATGGCGGCGATACGGTCGGTTTCCTTCACGCGCCAGCTGGCGATGTTGCGCAGCGTGCTGGTACCGTCGGCGTAGAGGGCGGCAACGGCAACCGTCATCGCGGCGTCGGGGATGTGATTAAAATCGGCGTCGATGGCTTTCAGGATGCCGTTCGACTTGGCCTCGATCCAGTTCTCGCCCATCGTGATGGTCGCGCCCATCTGCTCTAGCGCGGCGACAAAACGCACGTCGCCCTGGATGCTGTCGCGCCCCACGCCTTCGACCCGCACCGGGCCTCCGGCAATGGCACCGGCCGCCAAAAAGTAGGATGCCGACGAGGCGTCGCCTTCCACGTGGATCACCCCTGGACTCTTGTAACGTTGGCCGGGCTGCACGGTAAAGGACTGCCAGCCATCTTGTTCAACAACGACGCCAAAACGGCGCATCAGGTTCAGGGTGATTTCGACGTACGGCTTCGAGATCAGCTCGCCTTGCACGTCGATGGAAACGGCGTGCTGGCGCGCCATCAGGGGCGCGACCATCAGCAGTGCCGTCAAAAACTGACTCGATACGTTGCCGCGCACGGATAAGCGCTGGGCGTGGATATGGCCGCAGCGAATGTGCAGCGGCGGGTAACCCGGCGCGCCGGTATAGTCGATCTGGGTACCGATGGCGTTCAAGGCCTCGACCAGGTCGCCGATCGGACGCTCGTGCATGCGCGCCACGCCATGCAACGTGTAGTCGCCACCGAGCACTCCTAGCGCCGCCGTCAACGGGCGGATGGCGGTGCCGGCGTTGCCCATGAAGAGGTCGGCCTTATGCTCGGGGAAGACACCGTTTACGCCGTGCACATGGTGCACTTGATGCAGGCTTTCCGGATGAGCCTGCTCTTGCTGTTGCCATTGCACCCCAAGCGACGTCAGCGCGCCTAGCATCACAAATGTGTCGTCCGACGCCAACAAGTCGATGATCGTCGTCGCGCCTTCGGCCAGCGCGGCCAGCAGCAAGATGCGGTTCGAAATGCTTTTCGATCCGGGCAGGCGCACCACGCCACTAACGTGCATGACGGGCTTCAAATCAAGATGGAGCGGATATTGCTTTTGCTGCGTCATGCGCTGATGTCCTTGTCTACGAATGCAAGCGATTCTACGATTTTGCGTTGTCTGGTGGCGCTGGCGTTTCTGGGCTTTCGATCGCCTTTATCCAGTGCTGCCGCGCGCGCTGGGCGTTGCCATACACGGCCTCAAGGCCAGCCCCATCGCCGGCGGCCAGTTTGGCGCGCAACTTCGTCAATTGTGACAGATATGCATCGAGCTCGCTTAACAAGGCCGCCTGGTTGGCCAGGCTAATGTCGCGCCACATCTCGGGCGACGAGCCGGCGATGCGCGTGAAATCACGAAAGCCGCTGGCCGCATACTGAAATAGCAGGCCGGCGTGCGGTTTGTTGGCGATGTCGTCAACCAAAGCATATGCTAGCACGTGCGGCAAATGGCTGACCGCGGCAAACACCTTGTCGTGCTCTTCTGGCGTTAGGTGGTGGATAATGGCGCCGCACAGGCGCCAGGCGGCGGCCACGCGCTCAATATCGGCTGCGGTATTTTCCGCCAGCGGAGTTAAAACCGTCTTTTTCCCCTGATATAGATCATCGATGGCAGCGTCCGGTCCATTCGATTCGCGACCTGCAACCGGATGCCCAGGCACAAACTGCGCCAGCTTTCCACCCAGAGCGCGGCGGGCGGCGGCCACCACGTCGTTCTTGGTGCTGCCGGCGTCGGTCACGATGGTGCCCGCCTGCAAATGCGGAACCAGCGAGGCCAGGATTTTTTCTGTTTGCGCCACCGGCGCGGCGATCAGCACCAGATCGGCACCGTCTAGCGCAACGCCGAGCGCATCGCCATCGCCGATGACGTCGATGATACCTAGTTCCTTCGCCCGCGCCAAGGATGCAAAGGAGCGCCCGATGCCGACGATGGACCCGACCGCATCCGCCTTTTTCAGCGACAGCGCAAACGAGCCGCCGATCAACCCCACGCCGAAGATCACGATTTTTTTAAACACAGCGGTTCTCAGGCCAGTGCTTTTTTTAGCGCGGCGATCAGGACCGTGTTCTCCTGAGGCAGACCGATGGATATACGCAGCCATTGCGGCAAGCCATAGTTGCCGACCGGGCGCACGATCACGCCTTGTTTTAATAAAGCCAGGTTCACGCGCGCGCCGGCGCCATCATCGTTGCCGACCTTAACTAGAACGAAGTTGCCGTGCGACGGCACATACTGCAGGCCCAGCGCTTCAAACGCTTGCGTAAATTGGCGGTACCCGGCCGCGTTGTTGCGCGCGCTTTTTTCCAAAAACTCGCTGTCGTTGAGCGCTGCGATTGCGGCCGCTTGTGCCATCGAGTTGACGTTGAACGGCTGCCGCATGCGGTTCATCAATTCCGTCAGCACCGGCTGCGCAATGCCGAAACCGACGCGCAGCCCGGCCAAGCCGTAGGCTTTCGAGAACGTACGCGAGATCAGTAAGTTCGGATAACGCCTAACCCAGGCGCTCGACTCATACTGCTGTTCTGGCGCCAGATACTCGTTGTACGCTTCATCGAGCACGACCACCACACTGGGCGGCACCAGCTCGAGGAAGGCTTCGATGTCGACACCTGAAATGAAGGTGCCGGTCGGGTTGTTGGGGTTGGCGATGAAGACGAGACGCGTATCAGCACGGATGGCTGCAGCCATCGCGGGCAGATCGTGGCCGTAGTCCTTGGCCGGCACCACGATTGCGCAGGCGCCGACACCCTGGGTTGCCAAGGCGTACACGGCAAACGAATACTGCGCATACACCACGGACTGGCCCAGCTGCACGAACGCGTGTGCGGCGATTTCCAAAATGTCATTGCTGCCATTGCCCAGTGTGATCCAGTCTGGCGAAACCTGATAGCGTTTGGCTAACGCCGCTTTCAATTCGAAACCGTTCGCGTCCGGGTAACGTCCCAATTCGGCGGCGGCGGCGAGCATCGCCTGCGTGGCCGAATCCGGCACGCCAAACGGATTTTCGTTGGAGGCAAGTTTGACGATCGACGCCTGATCGAGGCCAAATTCACGCGCCACCTCGGCGATCGGCTTACCAGCCTCGTAGGGAGCGATGGCGCGGACATAGTCTGGACCGAATTGCTTGGACATTAGTTACTCTCGATAAAGTCGGTTGGTTGCGGCGATAAGCCAAGCATAACCCGCCGCGTGCGCAAACGCCAACAATTGGCGAGCTGCGGTGATTGACGCACCCGGGGTCGTGATTTAGATGCTGTTTAACGGGTAGGAACCCAGCACCTTAAAAAAGGCGGCGTTATCCTTCAGTTCAAGCAGCGCCTGCGCCACTGCCGGGTCGTGCGAGTGGCCTTCGATATCGACGTAAAAGTAATATTCCCAGGCGCCCATGCGCGCCGGGCGCGATTCGAAGCGTGTCATAGATACGCCGTTTTTGGCGAGCGGCGCCAACAAATGGTAGACCGCGCCCGCCTTGTTCGGTACGGCCAGCACCAGCGAGGTCTGGTCCGCTCCCGACGGCTCTGTCTGCAACTGGCCGATTATGGCAAAGCGCGTGCGATTGTGCGGATCGTCCTGAACATGGGCCTGCACCACGCCCAACTGGTACTGTTCGCCCGCCATCTCGCTGGCGATGGCCGCAACCGTAGCATCGCCGCTGGCCATGCGTGCCGCTTCCGCATTCGAGGCGACGGCACGCCGTTCGATGGTCGGATAATGCTGGTTGAGCCACGCTTGGCATTGAGCTAGCGCCTGCGAATGGGCGCAGATGAACGACACGCCGTCCATTGAACCCGTCTTCGTCATCAGACTGTGATGCACATGGATCGACACCTCGCCGCTGATGATCAGGCTCGTTTGCAGCAGCAGGTCGAGGGTGCGGTTGATCGCTCCTTCGGACGAGTTTTCAATTGGAACCACGCCGAAATCGGCGGTTCCCGCTTCCGCGGCGCGAAACACCTCATCGATGGATGCGCAGGGCAATGCGTCGACGGCGCTGCCAAATTGCTGATACACGGCCTGTTCGGTAAAAGTGCCGACCGGGCCCAAATAGGCCACGACAACGCGCCTTTCCAGCGCGCGGCAAGCTGACATGATCTCGCGGAAGATGGTTCGGACGTCGGCATCGCCCATCGGGCCCGGATTACGTTCGACCACGCCGCGCAAGACCTGCGCTTCGCGCTCGGGCCGGAACACGGGGGCGCGGGTGGCCGCTTTGATGTGGCCGACTGCCTGCGCCACTTGCGCGCGCCGGTTCAATAAGTCGAGAATCTGCGCGTCGATCGCATCGATCTGTTCACGCAGCGGGGTCAGTTTGTTTGTCATCATTTGCTTAAAAGGCGCACTTCGGTTGCGGGTTTATCGGTGCCGGTGCCATCTCGAGCGACCGGCCCTGCGGTTCTTGGCGCATTTGACTGCAGGTATCTGGCCCGCCACTTGGCGGCCCAAAGCTATCTCCCTGCAAACTCGTTCAAATAATCGACCAGCGCCTGCACGCCCTCGATTGGCATCGCATTGTAGATCGCCGCACGCATACCACCGACCGACTTGTGGCCCTTTAGTTGTAACAAGCCGCGCTCTTTGGCGCCGGCAAGAAATTGGCCGTTTTGGCTTTCGTCGCCCAGAAAAAACGGAATCGTCATGCGCGAACGGTATTGCCTGTCGATGCGATTCTGGTAGAAATCGTCGGCATCAAGGGCCGCGTACAGCAGCGCCGCCTTGTCAATATTATTTTGTTCTATGGCCGCTATGCCGCCTTGCCGCTTAAGCCACTGGAACACCAGGCCGGCGATGTAGATTGCATAGGTCGGTGGCGTGTTGTACATCGAATCGTGGTCAGCCACAACCTTCCAGTCGAAGGCCGAGGGACAAACTGGCAACGCGCTGCCGAGCAAATCCTCGCGCACGATGACTAGCGTCAGGCCGGCCGGGCCGACGTTTTTTTGCGCGCCGCCGAAGATGACGCCATACTTTGATACGTCTATGACGCGCGATAAAATGTGCGATGACATGTCGGCCACGATCGGCGTATCGTCCGCCAGTTCAGGATCGCTATCGTATTCGACGCCGTCAATGGTTTCATTGGTGCAGATGTGCAGATAAGCCGCGCCCGCGGTCAGCTGCCAGCTGTCTTGCGGTGGCACGCGACGAAAGCCGTCGGCCTGCGCGGATGCTGCGATATTGACGTTGGCGTACTTGGCCGCTTCCTTGATCGATTTTCCAGACCAGGAGCCGGTGTGCACAAAATCGATCGTGGCGGGCTGTTCTTTGCGCCCGACCAGATTCATCGGGACGATGGCGTTTTCGCCCAAACCGCCTCCTTGCAGGAAAAGGATTTTGTAATTATCCGGTACCGCCAGCAGCTGGCGCAGGTCGCGTTGGGCCTCTTGGTAAATCGAGATGAATTCAGGGCCACGATGGCTCATTTCCATGACCGACATGCCACTGCCATGCCAATCGAGCATTTCAGCGGCGGCCTGCCGCAACACTTCCTTGGGCAGCACAGCCGGGCCAGCCGAGAAATTGTAAATATGGGTCAAGATGCCATCCTTTGTTATTTGCAAAGCGAGTATTCGCAGCTCCATTGGCGCAAATGCCGCAGGAGCAATCATGCAGCCTGCGCCAACGCGACATCATGGAACGAGAATGACATCGGGCTGGGGCGCGCACCCAGCCCGTCCGCGACGGTCAAACCGGTCGCGGCTACTCCGCTATTTCGTCCGGCGCTTCCGTCTCGGCCACTTCGTCTTCGACGTCGGCTTCGACGATACGTTGCAGACCGCTTAGCTTGGTACCATCCTCAACTGCGATCAAGGTCACTCCTTGCGTGGCGCGGCCCATTTCGCGGATCTCGGCAACGCGGGTGCGAATCAACACGCCGCCAGTGGTAATGAGCATGATTTCGTCGCTTGCCTCAACTAGTGTCGCGGCAACCACCTTGCCGTTGCGCTCGCTGGTCTGGATCGCAATCATGCCCTTAGTACCGCGGCCGTGACGGGTGTATTCGGTGATCGGGGTGCGTTTGCCGAAGCCGTTTTCGGTCGCCGTCAGGACCGACTGCTGCTCATTCTCGGCGACTAACAAGGCGATCACGTGCTGACCTTCTTCCAGGTTCATGCCGCGCACGCCGCGCGCGGTACGGCCCATCGGACGCACGTCGTTTTCGTCGAAACGCACGGCCTTGCCGGAATCGGAGAACAGCATCACGTCGTGCTTGCCGTCGGTTAACGCGGCGCCGATGAGGAAGTCGCCATCGTCCAGGTCGACTGCGATGATGCCGGCCTTGCGGGGATTACTGAAGTCTTTGAGGGGTGTCTTCTTGACGGTGCCCAGGCTGGTCGACATGAATACGTAATGGTCTTCCGGAAAGCTGCGGTTATCGCCCGACAGCGGCAGCACGACCGTAATCTTCTCGTCATCTTGCAGCGGGAACATGTTGACGATCGGCTTGCCGCGCGAATTGCGCGATCCTTGCGGCACTTCCCATACCTTGAGCCAGTACATGCGGCCGCGGTCGGAGAAGCACAAAATGTAATCATGGGTGTTACCGATGAAGAGCTGGTCGATCCAATCCTCTTCTTTGGTCGCCATCGCCTGTTTGCCGCGCCCGCCCCGTTTTTGCGCCCGGTATTCGGAAATCGGCTGCGCCTTCATGTAGCCGGTGTGCGACAGCGTCACGACCATATCTTGCGGCGTGATCAAGTCTTCCGTTTCCAAGTCGGTCGCATTTAGTTCGATATACGAGCGGCGTACGTCTTTGTTGCCTTCACCGTATTCGTTCTTGGCGAGAATCATTTCGTCGGTAATGATGACTGTTACGCGCTCTGGCTTGGACAAGATGTCAAGCAGGTCGGCGATATGCGCCATAACTTCTTTGTACTCGTTGACTATTTTGTCCTGTTCCAAACCGGTCAGGCGCTGCAGACGCATTTGCAAAATCTCTTGCGCTTGGTCGTCGGATAGCTTGTACAGGCCGTCGGACTGCATGCCGTAATGTTTCGGCAGGTGCTCGGGACGGAAAGCCTCGATGCCGCCGGCGGTGCTGCCGTCGCCGGTGCGGGCCAGCATTTCACGGACGACCGAGGAATCCCATGGACGCGCCATCAACTCGAGCTTGGCGATCGGCGGCGTCGGCGCGGCCTTGATGATAGCGATGAAGTCATCGATGTTGGCCAGCGCCACGGCAAGGCCTTCGAGCACGTGGCCGCGCTCGCGCGCCTTGCGCAGCTCAAATACGGTGCGGCGCGTGACCACTTCACGTCGGTGCGACAGGAAGCATTGCAGCATCTGCTTCAAGTTCAGCAGTTTCGGCTGGCCATCGACCAGAGCCACCATATTCATGCCGAAGGTGTCTTGCAACTGGGTCTGCTTGTACAGATTGTTGAGCACTACTTCCGGCACTTCATTACGTTTTAGTTCGATCACGACGCGCATGCCCGACTTGTCGGACTCATCTCGGATGTCGGAAATACCCTCGAGCTTCTTGTCCCGCACGTTTTCAGCGATGCGCTCGAGCAGCGATTTCTTGTTGACCTGGTAGGGCAGTTCGTCGACGATGATGGCGATGCGCCCGCCTTCCTTGCCGTACTCTTCGAAGTGGGTCTTGGCTCGCATCACCACGCGGCCGCGGCCCGTGCGGTAGCCGTCGCGCACGCCGGACACGCCGTAGATGATGCCCGCGGTCGGGAAGTCCGGTGCCGGAATGATCTCGATTAGCTCGTCAATGGTGCAATCGGGATTGCGCAGCAAATGCAAAGCGCCGTCGATCACTTCCGTAATATTGTGCGGGGGAATATTGGTCGCCATGCCGACCGCGATGCCCGACGAGCCGTTGATCAGCAGATTCGGGATGCGGGTAGGCAACACGGACGGCTCTTTTTCCTTGCCATCGTAATTGGGCACGAAGTCGACAGTATCTTTGTCGATGTCGGCTAAGATCTCGCTGGCGATCTTGTCCAGACGGCACTCCGTGTAACGCATCGCCGCGGCACTGTCGCCGTCGACCGAGCCGAAGTTGCCCTGACCATCGACCAAGGTGTAGCGCAAGGAGAAGTCCTGCGCCATACGCACCAAGGTGTCATAAATCGAAGCATCGCCGTGCGGGTGGTATTTACCCATGGTTTCGCCGACCACGCGCGCGCATTTGACGTAGGGACGATTCCACACGTTGTTCATTTCATGCATTGCGAACAGGACGCGGCGGTGCACTGGCTTCAAGCCATCGCGCACATCCGGCAAAGCGCGGCCGACGATCACGCTCATCGCGTAATCGAGATAGCTCTTGCGCATCTCTTCTTCGAGGGAAATTGGGATTGTTTCTTTTGCGAATTGATCCATTGGCGAGTCGACTGATCTTTGGCTGTGGTTATATTTGTTACGCAATGTGTGACGCAAGTACTGCATATCCGGCGACGGTGTGGCGGCGCGCGATGGGCCCTACCATATATTTACTCCCGTCAAGCCCATGATTTTAGCATGCGCGCCCCCTCAGAGCGTAATTCAGCACAGCGCCCATGGGTGCGCCGCCACACCGCAGCGCCGGCAGCGCTGCCGACTCATGCGGTAACCGTTCCGCTTTCGTCTACACACGATAATCATTCTGCATCAACGTTGCATAAAAACAACATCAAATTAAAATCCCTAAAACTTTGATTTGACCATGGTCGTGCGCTGGCGATGCCTGTGGCAGAATGAAGAAGTTAATTGCAAGTTTCACCAAATGGAACAAGCGTTGCTGGACTGCATGTTAAAATCTTGTCTACGAAGTCCGCCCAGTGATACTGCGGATATCACTCCCGAAAGGAAAAAATAAAATGAATAAATTTGTCAAAATACTTTTCGCTGCTTCCGCAGTGATTGCCTGCACAGCGTCGGCTCAAACGCCAACGTCGCCTCCTTTTGCGCCACTGACGACTGATATTATTGCGCCTCCGAAAAGCGCCTACGTGCAAGATGCCCGCAGTGTAATTACCCGCGATCCATTCGGCCTGTGCTGGCACACTGGCTACTGGACCCCTGCAGATGCAGTTCCCGGCTGCGACCTGCCACTTTGCGTCGCCCCGGAAACGCTGCAAGACGGCAAATGCGTGGCGCCTCCGCCTCCGGTTGTCGAGCCCACCCCCGCGCCGGCCGAAGTGCCGCCGGTCGCAGCTCCCGTATCGGAAAAAGTGAGCTTCGCCGCTGACGCATTCTTCGATTTCGACAAAGCCGTGCTCAAGCCAGCAGGCAAAGCCAAGCTAGCTGAGCTGACCACGAAGATCAAGGACATGAACTTGGAAGTCATCATCGCCGTCGGTCACACCGATTCGATCGGTACTGATGCCTACAACCAAAAACTGTCGATCCGTCGTGCTGAAGCCGTCAAGGCATATTTGGTGTCGCAAGGAATCGAAACCAACCGCATCTATACCGAAGGCAAGGGCGAAAAGCAACCTATTGCTGATAACAAAACAGCAGCCGGCCGCGCCAAAAACCGTCGCGTAGAAATTGAAGTTGTCGGCACCCGCAACAAGTAATTGCCTGTAAGACATTTGCTTCGGCAAACAGCCCCCAGGACAATAAAAACCCGCTTCGGCGGGTTTTTTTACGTGCCAATCTGTGGAATAGGGCAATTTGCCGTTATTATTTGGTCTATGAACGCCGACCCCCTAGAACTGCAAAAATTTAGTGCGCTGGCCCACCGCTGGTGGGACCCCACATCCGAATTTCGTCCGCTGCACGAGATCAACCCTCTGCGCCTGGAATGGATCAACGCGCGCGCACCGCTAGCCGGTAGGAACGTGATCGACATCGGCTGCGGCGGCGGCATCCTCACCGAATCCATGGCCAAAAAAGGCGCCAACGTGACTGGCATCGACCTGTCCGAGAAGGCCCTCAGGGTAGCCGACCTGCATAGCTTGGAATCGGACGTCCAAGTGCGTTACCGGCTGATCGCCGCCGAAGACATGGCCATGCAAGAGGCTGGCAGATTCGACGTGGTGACCTGCATGGAATTGTTGGAACATGTACCGGACCCGGCCGCCATTGTCCAAGCCTGCGCTGCGCTCCTAAAGCCAGGTGGCCAAGTGTTCTTCTCGACCCTGAACCGGAACCCTAAGGCTTACCTGCAAGCCATCCTCGGCGCCGAATACCTGCTGCGCTTGCTGCCCAAGGGAACGCACGATTACGACAAATTCATCACGCCGGCGGAACTGTCACAGTACGCGCGCAGTGCAGGACTGGTCGTCGATAGCCTAAAGGGTCTGGTCTACAACCCCTTCACCAAGATTTTTTCGCTTAACGACGACACCAGCGTCAATTACATGGTGGCGTGCAGCCGCCCGGATTAAGCCAACCCCTAACGAGGCGGCCCCGCCCGCCGCCAACATGACCGAGCCAAACCGACTACAGGCCCCGCGCGCCATCCTATTCGACCTTGACGGCACTTTGGCCGACACGGCGCCGGACCTAGCTGCTGCCATGAATCTGCTGCGCGCCGAGGCCGGGCTGGCGCCGACACCGTACGAACTGCTGCGCCCGGTCGCATCAGCGGGCGCGCGCGGAATGATCGATGTCGCGTTTGGCAAAAAGCCCGGCGACGATGGATATGAGGGGCTGCGCACCAGCTTCCTCGACAATTATGCCGCGGCGCTGATGGTGCGTAGTAGCCTATTTCCGGGCACGAACGAGATGCTAAATGGCCTAGCCCAGCTCGGCCTCGCCTGGGGCGTGGTGACCAACAAGCTGGCGCGCTTTACCGACCCTTTGATAGGGCTGATCGGCTTGCAGCAGGCCGGCTGCGTGATCTCGGGCGACACAACCGCGCATGCCAAGCCACACCCGGCCCCACTGGTCGAGGCGGCACGGCGCCTGCAACTGACGCCCTCGCAATGCTGGTATGCCGGTGACGACCTGCGCGACATCGAGGCCGGGCGCGCAGCCGGCATGGTGACGGTCGCTTGCGCCTGGGGCTATTGTGGCCCGGTCGCGCCGCAAAACTGGAGCGCGGATTATCTTCTCGACACGCCGCTGGCCCTGCTCACCGTGGTGCGCAAGGTCGTGTTTGACGCGCGTCAAGCGGAAATGGCTTGAGGCGGCGAATCTAAGATGCATGCAAGCCCAGAATGCGCTACAATTAAATTTCTGTGGGGGCGACCTGGTTTCGACGTGGGTTGCAAAGCAGCGCAGGGCATACCGAGGGCTGGCTACCTCGTAAATACAACCAGAAAAACTTAACTGCAAACGATAACTCGTACGCATTAGCAGCTTAATTGCTGCTAACTCTACAACACTTCTTCCCTGGGGTGGGCCGTCAAAAGCTGTAGAGTCATTTACAGGGAATCGCGTTACTACGGGTCACTTGGCGTAACGTTAAAACTAAGGTGAATCGCCTTTACGAAGCGTGCACGTCCGCGTCGTACGGGTTAAATCAAATGGCAGTGCTAAGTATGTAGAACTGTCTGTAGAGTACTTGCGGACGCGGGTTCGATTCCCGCCGCCTCCATACCTTTATTCGCCTGAGATCTTATTAAAATATTCAATAAAATCAAAGGTTTCCCATAAAAAATCAATCACTTGCAAGGTGATTGATTTTTTTCGTTTTCTGGCATGGCTTGGAGCGGTCGCGGCAGTGCATGCGAGGGCCTCCGTTACCAGAGTTGCAACAACTTTGCCGGAAGGCAATCGCGTCCAAGAACGAGTCAACCCCTGCCGCATTGATCCTACTCAAGGTGCGATTCGAGGCAAAGCGTCAAGCGGCCCCCGCGGTTTGCTCGAATTCCCGCGCTCGCTTGCAGCAATGTGTTGACGGTGCCGAGCGCGGGCAGTGTCGGAAGTGGCTGGGCCAACGAAATTGCGGCATGATAGGAAAAAATGGCCGCGCCGCCAAAATTTACGTCAAAAAAGGACTTTTGCATGAAACCCTTGAAAAACATCGTCGTCATTTATCACGCACCTTGTCCGGATGGATTTGCGGCAGCGTATGCGGCCTGGCGTAAATTCGGCGACAGCGCGAGTTATCTGCCGGCCGGACATGGCCTAAATTTCGACGTCAACCTGGCTGGCAAAGAGGTGTACATGCTGGACTTCAGCTTGAAACGCCCTCAATTGGAAGCGATTTTCGAGCAAGCCACGTCGTTCGTCATTCTGGACCACCATAAGACGGCGCAGGAAGACCTCGTGGGCCTGTCCTACGCCTCGTTCGACATGCACCGCTCCGGTGCCGGCTTGGCATGGGATTACTTCCATCCGGGCCTAGCGCGGCCTTCACTCATTAATTTCGTTGAAGACCGTGATTTGTTCGTTTGGAAGTACCAGGAAAAAACGGAGTACTTCACATCTAAGCTAGACACACTCCCTTACGACTTTCAGGCGTGGCATCGAGTTGCCGAGCTCGACCTATACCCTGATGAGCTCGCGCGCTTCATTGAAAGTGGCAGGCAGATGAGCGAAAAATTCCAATGGGCCGCACGCCGACTAGCTGAGTTGGCCGAACCCGTTAATTTCCACGGCTATGCCGCCGGCCGGGTTAACTTGCCGTCACTCTTTGCGACCGATGTCGGCAGGTACATCTACGAGAAAAATGGAACACTCGCGCTCTTGTGGCGCGTCGAGGATGGGCGCTTATATGTCAGTATGCGCTCTGCGAAGGAGGTCGACGCGGGCTCAATTGCCAAACAATATGGCGGCGGAGGACATAAAAATGCCGCATCGTTCCAGCTCGATATCAAGAAACCAGAAACGTTGGAGTTCATGCAGCGCTACTTGTTCAGTTAAAACCTTATTTGACCGTCAAGTATCGCCTTGGCTTTAACGGCGCCCCGACGCGACACGGGAAAGTTCCCCATCGAAGCGGCTAGAACCGCATGGTGATGGCGCCCTACCCGATCGCCATTGATCGATAAACTGGGCACCCGGCCCGCTTTCTTCATTATTCTAAAACGCCGCCGCAAAGCAACGGTAATGCTCCTTGCCATTCATCTTCACTGCGTACATGGCCACATCGGCATTTTGCAAAAGAGTGGCTGCATCCTGCCCATCATTGGGAAATACGCTGATGCCAATCGATGCGCCAACCGAAATAGCTCCTTTCGTCAGTTTGAATTTTGGCTTGAACGCGGCGAGCACGCGCGTGGCAACTTGCGCCGCATCCGCCGCGAGCGCATCATTTTCCAGTATCACCACGAACTCATCCCCACCGATTCTGGCCACATAATCAAGCGGGCGCACGGCGTCTTGCAGTCGCCGCGCAGCGTACCGCAGTAGCTCATCTCCCGCGAAATGGCCCATGGTGTCATTGACCGTCTTGAAACCATCAAGGTCAATGAAAAGGAGAGCGAGCCGTACTCCGTTTTCCGCGGCCCGTGCGATCGCCTGCGGCAGGTAGCACTGCAGCCAGTGACGATTGGGCAGCCCGGTCAAAGCGTCCTGGTTGCCGCGGCGCTCGAGCTCTTTGACGTACGCCTTTGAGTCCGAAATGTCACGAAGGGTTATCGCCAGCGTCGCATCGGAGCGAACCGCCTTGAGATGCAGCCATCGCGGCTCACCCACCTCGCCGTCTCCAAATTCAAGCTCGCCTTCATACTGCCCTGTTTCCATGGCATCGAGCAACGGATTCATGATTCGCGCAAGAATATTTTCCCGATACAGGCTCGACAGGCTTCGGCCAATCAGGGATTGGGGTCGCAGCCGGCACACCTCGGCGCCATGCTGATTGCAATCGACGACCTCGAAATCGTCAATCTTGCCGGTGGTGTCGGTCAACGCGCCCAATATGAAAAATCCATCATTGCTGCCCTCGGTGGCCATCCTGTAGGTCGCCTGAATCAGCTGGACTTGATGCTTTCTCCAAGCTAGGCGCAGCGAGAAAAGCATCCCTATCACGATACCTGCTGCGAATGCCATCGTCGCCAGCAATGCGTGCCGCATGGTAGCGGCACGTGCCCTCTCGTAGTGCGCGAGTGCGGATGTTTCATCCAATCCGGCCACCGCAATCATGGGATACCCCGGGACCGATTGCCATCCCACAAACCGGTTCCGTTTGTCAGAAAACCAAGTCCTACCTTCTAGCAAGGCACTACCGCTTGGCGCAGAAAATCGGGGCACTAGAATTAAGTCTAGGGCATCCGATTTTTGCACGGCTTGTCCGATACGTGACGCGCGAACGACATGGTCTGCGCCCACAATTCCGAGATACCCGCGTGCGCCAAATGTCGCCACATCAAAATTTGCCGTGAAGTGGTCGGGCGTCACGGACATCATGACGACCCCGTCAAACGCGCCGTTGGCATCCACAAGGCGTCGCGAAAATTGGAGAACCTTTTGTTTGGACGCGCGCCCGATGGTCGGCCGGTCAACGAACAGATTATCGCCGGCGGACGTTATCTGTTGCTTGAAATAGCGCCGGTCCATCGCGTTTAACTTGCCCTTTTCCGGCAGCGTACTGGTGCGCGGATTGCCTTCCCGGTCGATAACGGCAACGTAAGATGATTTAGACGGAGGAAACAAGCCTTTTCCGGCCATGATCTCCAATTGCAGCGTTCCCTTTGATAATTCCCACTCGTAGCGGACATGGAGAAGGCTTTGGTCCACCGCATCCATGGTTCGGGCTACTTTTTCCGCGTAGCCCCTAGAAAGACTTGCCGCCTCGGCGATGCCTTCACGCTCCGCTTGTTCCCTGTCGCGGGCCAACCCGGCGAGCAAAATGCTCAACGAAATGCCCCATATGAGCAATCCGGCGAGTGGCCAAACTAAAAAAATACGCCAATTTTTTCGTAAGATACGCCAAGGCCTCAGCATGTCAGCCATGCCCTGAGCGGATACCGGAAGTATCTTTTTTTCATACACCACGTTCTAAAGTTCAGATGCCCGGTGAGGAGTCGATTCCAACAGCGCCTACAAAATCATGGTTGCGGCGGCGACTGGTCTACAGAAATGGGATATTACCAGCAATTCTAAAATTCTAAATTAAAAACTCATTTTAAATCAACAAGTTGCATGGATGCATGTTTAACCAATAACCGCGGAGTCACGCACGGTTGCGCCACCCGCCGTCGTTCTTGCATTCGCCAGCAGCGGCGCAAACAAGGGGGCTGCTCGCTTGCAAAATTAACTCGGATGGTAGGGGCGTAAATATGGGCGAGAACGTTGTTCGCAAGCTCGAAATTGAAGTGGCTCGCATTCGTCAAAACACGGTACAACTTCCAATGCCGACAGCAACAAACATTTGGCGCTCGGTACCCATCGCGACCATTCGCGGTAATAAAAACGACGAATAACAATTCTTCCTGTGCAATATACCGTATAACGCAATGCGTGATAGCGCACAGAATTGACAGAAAAATTCACTTATCATTATAGATACCGCAAATGAGTTACTCGAATTAACCCCGATATGGCAATAGAGGACAAACCCATTGAACATCCAAAAAATACGCGACAATGCTTTTTCCATGCCGTACACCTGCCCTTCATATCCGAAGGGTCCCTACCGGTTTACGAATCGCGAATACTTCATCATTAGCTACTTAACCGACCTGGACGCCTTGCAAGCTGTCGTGCCGGAGCCGCTGACAGTAACTATCCCCATCGTGCGCTACGAGTTTATCCGTATGCCAGACTCCTCGGGTTTTGGCAATTACACTGAATGCGGGCAAGTCATTGCCGTGGTTGACGCCAACGGCGTTGCAGGCAGTTATACGCACTCGATGTACCTTGACGACGAGGCCCCTATTGCCGCTGGCAGGGAGATTTGGGGGTTCCCAAAACGTCTGGCAGCTCCTAAGTTGGAAGTATGTTCCGATACCTTGCTTGGCACCTTAATGTACGGGCCAGTCTGCGTCGCCCGTGGCACCATGGGCTACAAATACGAAAGGCTAGACACGGCGGCGGAAGCGTCTGTGCTTGCCGGTACTCCGAACTACCTGCTAAAGATTATCCCGCATGTAGACGGCTCAGCGCGCATCTGCGAATTGGTTCGCTTTTACTTACGAGACGTGACCGTTACTGAGGCATGGTCCGGGCCCGCCGCGCTCGACCTATTCCAGCATGCGCTCGCGCCTGTTGCTTCCTTGCCGGTACGCAAAATTCTTGGTGCCAAGCATCTCGTTTCCAACTTAACGCTAGGTTATGGCGAAGTGGTCTATGATTACCTGGCCGACCATTAGTCCATCGCGATGCTAAGCCAGGGATGGCGCCCCTTCAATTAAGCCATTCAGTCGCAGGACAAGAGCAGCGCCATTCGCCGCCGTGCCCGCTCCCAGGTTTGCCATCTTTGCCGCGCACGGGCGCGATGGAGAAACAGCCGCCGCAGGTTGGCCTGCAGGTCGGCCTAATTCTAATTATCGCGAGCTGTAGATATCTGCGCCGCGCTTTTGTAACCTGTTGAGCTGGCTTCCTCGTGGGTTGATTACCGTCTCGCTGCCGTCATCGTGGGTACAGAAATCACGCCCTCCTACAACGGACACTAGCGATAGGTGGCCGCCAAGGATGGTAGAAATTGCCGGTGAGCCGACATCTAGCAACGGTGCTTCGTTCAGCACAACGGAATTTTTTGCGCGGTCCGGCAATGGTATAGCGATACCAATGAAATAACATCACTCCCCAGACCCTCGTCCTGAATTCGTTCAATCTCCGCCAGCAGATTCTGCAACTTCTCTAACCAAGGGTAGCGCTGATAGCGTTGGGCTCTGTTCCTTGCCTCTAGGTCAGCGTTAAACTGCGCCGTCAACGTCCGCGGCAGTGTTCTGCTATATACCCCGCCGTGAATTTGCGCGCGTTTTCCCAGATACGCCATTGCACACTGTCGTTTGTATACCATGACGTCACCATCACGCCCCATAAAAACTTTATTATCATGGCGTTTCGAGATGTGACGCAAATAGGTCTTCCAGTCCCCCTCACAAATTTCGATTGCCATCGCTTTTGGACAGATGTCAGGCACCAAGTTATTCGCGTAAATTACTGCAGACATAATACCTCCAATGTCACACTATTAAATTGCCATTAACTTTTTGTTCTTCCCCTCACGCTTTTCGCCAGTCACGCCCATTCACCAAGCCAATATTTTCCAGCCTATGCCAACACCTTTTTCCACCTTTCCATTCCATGCTCAGTGGCTTAAGCGCGACTTTTCGCTGGCCGCCTCAAGTTTAAAAATTGCCGAATTCTTGCTGCGTGGCGATTTTCTTCACGGTGGTGGAATACCGGCCTCCGACGTTCCAGCACCTCTTCACACTTGGCCGTTGGTCGCTATTTTCGTCATCCCCTGCGTTTGGAAAAAATAATTAACCCAGTCCCTCGGCATTAGATTAACCACTTACGTTTCAACGATAAGGCATTTGCCACGCCCCCTTCCGTTCGTTCGCACACATAGAAACCGCGATTTATCCAGATGCTGCAGTTTAATTTGAATAACTCACAAGCCAACACTTTTCCCGCCCAACCGGCTCATCGTTCATCCCGCCCGGCTCAGCCAGGCGCTCATGGCAAAATCGATGCAATTGGATAGTCTGGCCACGAGTAGCGCTGCCGGCGCTTGTGGCACTGTGCGGAAAATCATAGGCGTTGTGGCGATACTTCCCAGCCACCTGGCGGCGTGCGCCGAAAAGTACGAGAACCTGATGGCACAGTGGGGACGATCGCTGGAAACTCATTGGAGTGAAGGCGCCAGCGCTGGCGCCACGGATGTCGGCGCGCCGCATGCGTCTGCGACCTTCGCCCTTCAGTTGCAGTCTGGAAACTGATCTGGTACTCGGGATGCTTCGTTCATTTCGGCGTCACCAGCAAGTTTTTCGCAGTCTCGACCGCCCATTTCTTCCCACCGACGGCATCTCGACGTGCGTTTGCCCCAAGCTGGCGTCTATAATGCCGCAAGAAACCGCTTTGTCACTTCATCAAAATTTTCCACCGCCGCCGTCCCATTGGGAAACTGCCGGCGCTCGCGCTTGCGCTGGCGTTCGATATCTACCCCATAACAATCTAAGCCAAGCAATCGAATGCCCTTCGGCAAAACCGCAAGCAAGTCCCGATAAAGTATCGCTTCGTCGGCCAGCGGCAGGAATGCCCCATCAGCCCACTCTTCCTTTTCCACCCAGCCCATTTCGCCAAAACCAGCGACATACCTAGCGCGCTGTGGCATGAGGCGGAAAAAAGCAAAATCTCCGAGGTCAAGGTACTGCTTCGCGTCTGGTTGATAGCGAAGATAGCGCGCGACCAAATCCGGTGTGGCGTCGATAGGCATCACATCTCCGACGAGCGTTAAACGCGCTCCCGTCAAGACGTTTTTCCCGTCGGGGCTGGAGACTAGGAAACTGGCACGAAGATCCGCCAAGAGATTTTTCGTATGCTCAGCCAGACGGCTGACAAAAAATACCGGGCGATGCCGTTCATCTGCCATGAACGGCATAATGGATGCGAATGGGTAGCCCGGCAGTTGCGTTGACTGGGTCGCCAGAACGCCAAATATCGTCTTGTGTAGCAATGGAATGATGGTTTCTAGAGGAATTTTCATGACCATAGATTAACCGCTCGCGGGCAGCCCTGGTGTCGCGCGAAATGAGATTATTTGATGCCGATACACTTGATCAACTGTTGGGAATCGATGAATCACGTTGGCAAACTGGACGGATTGGCAGGCGGCGAAGCACCCGCGGCAGCCGTCAAACGGAAAAAAAAAGCCATTTGGGCCAATAAAAGCATCCCTTTCTGTGGCGACATGTCGCCACAGCCAAAAAGAACTTCAATTTCAGAACCCTTCCCCATCGGCTCCATCTCAAACCCAGTGCTAAACAGGCGTTTCCACTTCGCAGCGCTCTTTGGCGCAGTAATAGCAAGGGGGCGCACTCGCGGCATGAGCATGCCTTCACCATTGGCCGAGTTGCTAAATCGCCGGTTGTCCCGGACATGCCGTGGGCATCCGATTTAGCCTCTCGAAATCCAGTTTGAACGTGGCAGTGCGGCGGCCGTCCCTGTCTGATTTAAGGCTAACGATGTAAATACTGTCAAAATCGTAATCAGTCCATACCGGCACGACATCAGGGTCGCCCCCATTTGCCGAGATCAGGTTGCGCGTGACTTGCTCGAGCAGCCTATGCTCCCAAGCAACGAAAATAGTCGCGTCTTTGTACGCGGGGGACGCCAATGCTTCTTGCAAATGTTTGATGTCCTCGAAGCCATATTGCGTATCTACGGGAAGGCCTAAGGCAATTGCCGTGGGCTCAATCGTGGCAAGGGGGCGGACGTAATTGTAGACTTGGCCTTGGTCGTTTTTGAGAACTCCTGGATTGGGCGCAAAAATAGCAGTGGGCCTATCAAATCTTTTTTGCAAGACGTTGGTCAACGCCAGGGCCCGGTTAAAGCCTTGGCAGCTAAGCTGTCCAAGCCCGGAAGTCGGTTTCTCGCCATGGCGCACCAGCACGATGGTTTCGTCAGCAAAACTGCTGGCACTCAGAAATAGTGCCAGCAATAAAATCCAAGATAAACTTAGCTGTTTCATTTTTTCCTCAAATTGGCAAGCCATCGTGGTTGGCAGACGAATGCGGGCGCAGCACCCGTTTTTCAGTATCGCCTGCTTTCGCTGTTGGTATTTTTTGGAACAATTCGCCTGGGCCTCAAATGCCAGGTTCACCGTTGTTGCCGAAGGCACACCCAACCTTGGCAAAATGGCCACCTCGGCACTACGCCACATCTGGCCGTGTCAGACTCCGAGAAGGAGCGATTTTTCAAGGGGCTTTACCAGCTCTCTTCCGCGCAAAATATCCATCCAGCGCAACGGGATGGAATCAATCCGAAATGAATACGGGCGAGGCCCCCGGCAATGCAGGCGGTCGTATCGGAGTCCTCGCCAAGCGCCATCGCCGCTTTCACAACGCCGCGAAGGTCGATTCTTGGCAAGCACTTTTGGCCGACCAGAGGCTGTCTACGACATAACCCGACCCTTGCAGTTTATCCGGCTTCACGGATAAAACAAAATCGAGCGCCGGCGCAAAGAGTAAATTGGCATACAGCGTGGCCAAGTCCTCTTTTGTGCAGTCTCATGCCTCATTCATTTTTTTCCTTCCAACCAGCGCCTTGCGGCCAGAACGTAGAAGCCGCAACAAACCTGGGAATACACATGGCCATGGGTCAACAAGGATTGGGCGTGTGCCAGCCCGACCAGTTCTTCATCGCTTCCTCGATGCCACAAGGCCAGCGGAAGCGCGCGCATCAGGGAACCATTTCCACACCTAAGGCGGCGCCGATTAGCAGACCGTCCAGGCCACCTTTCAAACGGTTAGCTGTATTCATCGTGCAATTGTAATCAAATTTGGCCAGTTGCTCACCAAATCGCGCCCAAGATCGAGCTGGGCGCGCGCAACGGCAGACCATAATGGTAGCTCCGTCGGGTCGCGTTTTGCGGTGACCATCGGGGTTTGCCCGACAACGGCGAAGAAACTGGTCCCTAATTTTTGCCGTGCTCGCTATTTGAAGCAGACTGGGGCGGCGCAGGCACAATTTTTGGTGCTGGGCCTGCCAGGGGATCAGCAGAATTGCTCGGGCGCTGGCCAAAAAGCAAAGGGATCTCCTTTGCGCTAGCGCCGCGAACTGGGCTTCCCGAATTTCGGCCCCGGCTGATGCCAGCAGCAGCCGTTCTCGATTGATACGGCTGCACCGGTCCCGGCCCAACGCCCCGTGGCAGCGACAACCCCGTCGCGACGACGGTTATACGCATGGCATCGCCGAGCGACTCGTCGTATACTGCGCCAAATTTGATGATGGCATCGTCGCTCGTATGCGAACAGATGAGATTCATCACCTGTTTGGTTTCGCGCAGTTTCAATGTTTCCTCGGATGCGGCAATGTTCACCAACAATCCGCGGGCGCCATGCAGGCTCAAGCCATCTAGCAGCGGACAAGAAATTGCCTCTTGGGCTGCATTAATGGCGCGGTCGTCGCCCGAGTGCGTTGCGGTGCCCATGACTGCCGTTCCCATTTCGCGCATCACGGTGCGCACGTCTTGGAAATCCACATTAATCATACCGGGTACGTTGATGATTTCCGATATGCCAGATACGGCTTTGCTAAGTACGTCATCAGCGGCGCTAAAGGCTTGTTTTTGGGTGATGTCATCACCCAAAACCTCTTCCAGACGGCTATTTAGGACAATAATGAGCGAATCGACGGACTTCGACAAATTTTCGATTCCTTCATCGGCCACGCGCATACGGCGGGCGCCTTCAAACTCAAAAGGCTTCGAGACGACCCCGACGGTCAAAATACCCATTTCCTTGGCTACTTCCGCCACGACGGGAGCCGCGCCCGTTCCGGTGCCGCCGCCCATGCCAGCCGTGATGAAAACCATGTGCGCGCCCTTCAGCGCGTCCGCAATGCTCGTACGCTCTCGGATTGCGGTTTCGCGGCCGACTTCGGGGACGCTTCCCGCGCCCAGTCCGGTTTCGCCGAGTTGAATTTTTGTTGCGGCACCCGTTTTTGAAAGAGCTTGCGCGTCTGTATTGGCGCAGATAAATTCGACGTCGGACAAACCTGACGACACCATGTGGGTGACGGCATTACCGCCAGCGCCGCCCACACCAATTACTTTAATCACAGTCTCGCACTGCGCGTTCTTCGGATCAGACAAGGGAGTTTCCTTCCGTGTTAAATGGGGGCAAGCTGTTCAGGGGAGTGTGCCGTGGCCGGCCCCATCAACCTGAAGAAAATAGACTCTCCCATGTACGTTGGTTTCAATGTATTTGGAAATAATTACCGGCGCCAACCGCACGGCCTTCAGCGCCAATAGATGTGGACTCAGTGGTGACGATTCGCTGCCAGCACCAGTTCGTTAAACGCTTTCCAAAGTGGTGTTTGCCCCTAGCCAATGCGCACCGGCAACACCGGCCCGAGCCATAGGGAGACATGTCGACTACCTTAGCACGGACCGTGCGCACGGAACGCCAACAATGTAACAAGGTGTTAGCTCATGTTGAGCAAATCGCCTCGAGGTCCCCCATTGTTGCTTCAGGACATAGGGCTGGCGAGCGTGCAAGCCGGTGCTGGCGGCGCCCCCCAATCGCGCAACCGAACGTGCCGAGAGCCGAGCTAGGAGCCTTAGTTTGCACCCCACGACCAAATGAGGCCGCATGATGGGCCAGAACCTTAATAAACGGCGGCCCGCCCTTCTAAAGAGCACTTAAGCGCCTAGGGAGATGCCCCCCATTTTCCCAAGAGAGCGCGGGCCGATGACGACAATTGGCATCGATTCGACAAAACATAAGATTCGGGTTCGCGGCTTAAGGCGGCTACTGAAAAAGCGGCGCCGGCGCCAGCAATCTGGAGGGCGGTCGGGCACAGGTAAGTCGCGTCAAAACATAGCGAGCAGGCGGTTTACAGCGCATACGCTGCGCCCGGCCGGCTCGTCAGGGCAGGAACTGCGCCAGGCCGACTCGCGAAGCGCTGGCTCGCTGCCGCGGATCTCCAAGGGATTTGCCAAATCTCGAAGCGCCAACTTCATTAAGGAATGCCGGTCGTACTTACCTATATTCGCTTTTAGCTTGGGTCTGACTTTGCGCGCTTAAAACGGTGCTTGGCAAGTCACGCTTTCGTGCGGCCTGCCATTGGCCTTTTAAACCAAAAAATGGATTGTCCCATGTGCCGGTCGCAGTTCCGCCATGGGTTAGCGTGCCTTTGAACCTGACCTTGATGCCAGAAGGCCCGAAGGAATTCTGAATGGCGGTGACCGCCCCGGAAGCCTCGACCGGACCGTACATTTCGAAAGTACGCCCGGCCTCTGTCGTGCAGGTCACCTTGGCGATGTCGTTGGCGCCCACCGTCACCTTGATATTGCCAGCGGAATCGCCCGCGAAACGTCCTTCCCACTCACCTTGGAAGGGCACGTTTGCTGAAGCGGCAACTTCCAGCGGCGAAAAAACGATTGGGTGGGCGTTGACGAGAAGATCCGACTGAGGGGTCGCGGCGCACGTGGCACCAACTAGAAATAGCAGGCCACTGAGCAACGTGAGAGTATTTTTTCGCATGAGGTTCCTTAGATTGAGCATTTAATGAATGAGAAATTTCACTTCGGATTTTGATTCATGGAGCGCTCGAAGGGAACCGGACACAGTTTCATCTAGGCGTAGCCGAGCCAGCTTGGCCAACAGTGGGCATGACGAGAAAGAGCTCATTTGCAGGCCTGTATGCAGAAAAGCGGCGCCCGATTGGCATGAATTTTCTGGTCGGCGACAAGGAAAAGAACCCGCTTTCGTCGTTATCGGACTGAGTGCGCAAAGCAGCACACCTGATTAACATACGCCCGCTCCCAGATGGCGCGTGATAAAGGGGCCCGAGTGCGTCACCATTCCAATTAGTTCTTCAAAAACGCATTGACCAAGGGCTGCGCCCTTGGTCAAATTAGGTAGATTCATCTTGTGCTGCGTAGCCATATCCCGCCAGTTGTTATTTTCTATCATATTATATTATTCATAGCTTTCTTGAAAAATTTCCTCAATTTCCTCTGCCCGTAGGCAAAGGCCGGGACCGGACTATTTTTCGAGCAAAAAGAATTGATCCATTTATTTGTTCATCTCTGGCAACTGCACCCCGACTAACTTCCAGGTCGCGAAACCGCTACGCTGTAACACCAGAGCGAACTTATCCTGATCTCTTCCATCCGGCCGCTGGGGATCGATGGCGTATGCGATGACCTTGTCCACGCCTTTGCGTTCAAAGGACCACTTAACCTTACCGTCCTCGTTCTTTGGCGCGTTGCCGCTCCGGCCACTGGGACGATCCGTGGTCTGGGTCGGGGTGTCGCTTGAGCGCTGGCTTGGTTCTGTTATGGCCAGCCGGCCGTACTGCACGGCTTGCATAACGGCGTCGGGGCGAATAAAGGCGTCAACAATCGGACTCACCACCGCCTTGCCGATCATGCTTCCCAATGCGGCACCAAGCGTGGCGAACTCGTTGTCGGAATCGGCGCGATGGCCAAATTTAACGGCCAACCGATCCGAGTATTGATTTTTGATGCTCTCACGCAATTTTTGGAAGTCGACATGCTCGCTTAAGGCCTCCGCGTCCCTGTTTTGGGCGGCTAACTGAAGTTGCCGCACAACCAAGAAAGGTGACCAGTACCAATAAGCGGCGAGGGCCACGATGGCGGTCAGCATCATCGTTTTAATTGTTTTTGATTTCATGTTGTGGTATCGATCCTGAAAAAAAAGATGTGTACGGCCCACGGCCCAAGGTAAAGCCGCAGTTGGAAATTCACGCGAAATTCTCAAGAACTGCCCGAACGAGTGCCGGCAAGAGCTCTTCAGCTTTTCCTACAAGTACGACATCGGCCGCACGCGCCAGTAAAGGTGGCTCGACATCCATCAAGATGAGTTTGGCTGCGCAGCGGGTCGCGATGCGCGGTAACTCGGCGGCCGGATAGACGGCGGCCGTGGTTCCGACGACCAAAATCACGTCACACCGGCTTGCACCCATCTCGGCAAGAAACAGCGCTTGTTCCGGCAACGGTTCGCCAAACAACACGACATCTGGCCGCATGGGTGAAAAACAGCGGCGACATATGTCGCCCAGCGCCCCAGGATCGGGCAAGCCACAACTACCGCAGCGGGAGGACAGCAAATTGCCGTGCAGCTCCAGCACCCCGTCACAGCCCGCCTGCTGCAAGAGGCCGTCGATATTCTGGGTGACAAGCAGCGTTTCTGGCTTGATTTTTTGAAGCTGCTTCAGCGCTAAATGGGCGGCATTTGGCCTTGCAAAGGAAATTTCCTTGCGCCGCGCGGCCCAAAATTCGGAAAAAGACACCGGGTCTTCCCGATACGCGTCGATGTGGGAATATTTGAGATTATCCCCCGTTACCCAAAGTCCACCGGAATCACGATAGGTTGGGATGCCGGAGGCCTTCGACAAGCCGGCACCGGACAGGACAAGGATGCGGTTTGCTCTCCGGAGAAGAAGCGCCGCTTCCCGGATGGTTGCTGCAGGGCATGAAAAAGTCATTGTGTGTGTCAGCACTAGGTCAAGCGGCACACGTCGCAGCTGTTGCTGTGCGGGCCTATTTAGCCAAGCGCTGGGAAGAGAAAGAGGCATTATCTCAATCTATGACGCGAATTACCATACATGGGAACACTTGTTATTGCCATGCCATCCGTTAGAAATTAAACAAGATGCGGGACCATCAAGTCAAAAATTCCGTTGCAACGGCACCCGGCAACGGCAGTTGGGGCCTGCGCGTCGGTCAACATACCGTCTCACCGCCCCTTGTCACACTTTCACTTGTCACACTCCAGCCCGTATTAGAGCTTGACCACGTTGACGCCGGGTCCAAAAACCTCATGCATTAGGGGCAGCAGGTGCTCGTGATGAGTCAGGAAGATGACCTGGGTCTTCTTGGAGAGCTCGCCAAGCGCCTCCAAACCCGCCTTTGAACGCCAATCATCATAGTTGACGAACAGGTCGTCCGCAATAAATGGAAGCACATGTGCCTGGCCCAAGTGCATGTCCAAAGCCGCCAAACGTAGTGAAAGATACAGCTGGTCGCGCGTACCCTCGCTCATGCCCTCGACGGACACTACCGTGCCATCGGGACGGCGCCCCTGCAGCTTTAGCGGCTCGCTCTCGAAATCGACGCTTAAGCGTTCAAAGGAACCCAAAGTGAGTCGCGAGAAGATGGCGCTCGCTAACAATAGCATCGGGCCCTGCTTTGCCTCCCGGTACTGCTCAATTGACCATTTCAGCAGACGCGCGGCAGTATACACTTTCAGGTAGCGCTCGACAGCTGTTGCCATCTTCGCCAGTGCTTCCTGGCGCTGACCCTCGGCATTGGCCGCATCTGCCGAGCCTCCGATAATGGCCAAGGAAGCGGCGGCGACCTGCCTTTGAACTGACAATTCGCTTAACTGATTGACGAACTCCTCATCCTTCGTTGTCAAATCGTCCAACTCGATAAATAATGTTGTGACGTCTACGCTATCGACTTCGATTCGAAGTTGCTCAATGGAAAGACCATCACTTCCCTCGCGAACCGCCCTTACCGAAGTATTTGCCTGTAACAGCAAACGGCGCTGCCTATCCGAGCGGGAAATTGCCTCGGACAATTCTGCATTCGTCACGCCGCCCAAGCGCGCCAGCAACGGAACCAAAACGGCCTGAGCCTGTTGCAAGCGCAACGCCGCGTCTTGCCTTTTGTTTCGGGCCGCTTCATGGGCTGCGTGCTGGCGCTTCGCTTCCACAAGCGCGCTGTGGGCAGCGTTTAACCGGCCCATCATTTCAAGGGCAATATCGTTGGCCGTCTGCTGAGTCAGGTCGGGAGCAACGCGCCCTGCCAGGATGCGCGCTGCCGACGTATACTCGTCTAAGTCGGCTCGCATCGTTTCGATGCGCTCAACTCGAGTCTTCCGCATAGAGGCGAAAGCCGTCTCTATCTGTTGCACGACTTCGAGCTTGCCTTCCACCAGACCCAAGTCGTCCTGGCGCGAAAAGCCTGCCAGCTGGAGTGCCTGTATCCAGCCCGTTTGCCATTGCTCAAGCTGAGTTTTTGCACTAACGACCGCTTCCATCAAGGGTATGACAGCCTGCTCAGCATCAACGATCTGCTGGCCCAAGGTGCGCCTTTGACCACTCGCGTCAACTATTGCCTTGACAATGCCATCGGCTAGCAGCACCAAAATGGCCAGAACTTCACCTCCCGTTGCCTGTCCCAAATTGGCCAACTCCCCGCTTAGGATAGTTCGCGCCCCATCGCAGGCGGCCTCATGCGCCGAAAGCAAACGGTTTGCCTCAGCTAAGGCATCGGACGCGTCGAGCGCGGTCTTTCGGGTGTCGAGCCATTGGACAGCAGCTTGAACCGAGACTTTGGGCCACCCGCATTCTTTGGTGAGCGTGGACCACCGTAAGTCGCGTGCGATACCCGCGCCCACAAGCTTTCGAACATCGTCTTGCGCCGCCTCGAGCTCCAGTTCGAGGCGTTGAAGCTGCTGTTGCTTGGACATGAGCTCACTGGCCTGCTGCACCTTGTCATGCCTTGTGTCGGCGAGAAAATCAGCGTCGGCGACAAGTTTTTCGTAATCGTCCGCTTTGGCCCACGGCGACCCCACATTTCCTCTCATAATCGACCAGGTCGAGTCACGTTCTGCGCGTGCGCCTAGCATCTGAGCGCGCGTTACCGGCCGGTGCCTCTCGCGAAACAGGGTGATTTCCAATTGCAGTTGCGCAACTTGGCGATCCAACGCCTGAACCCGAGTGGCGCAAGCCCTAGTTTCCATTTCACCGGAAACCTGTTCTTGCGCGAATGCGTTAATAACCTCGGCCGATTGCGTCGTCATGGCGCGGAGCGCTGCCGCGTCGCCTCGCCACTTGCCCAACGATGCATAGGCCGCCTCTAGTGCCGCTTCCTTCTGCTGTACCAGATCACGTTTCGCGCACCCGAATACTTCGAAGTCGCCAAGTTTTTGGGCGCGGGCCAGCGCCGCTTGGAGACCAGTTGGGACGGCTGCCTCGGGCAGCTTAGCCTGGGTCGCTCGCGCCTTGTCAATTTCAGCCAGCTTCGATCTTTCCGCGCGCTCGCCGGCCTTGAACGTCTGCTGCAAGGTTGCCTGGCTGCGAATGAGTCGTTCCAGTGCCGTGCGTGCCGCCAAGCTGGGCATTTGGGCCTTGACGGCTGCTTCACTGTCAGTCGTCCAGCCCAGGTGTTCCGCGAGACCAGTTACGATGCCCCATTGCGCATCAACTTCTGCCTGGCGCCGGCCGATATCGCTTTCGTAAGCCCGGTATTGGAGACGACGCTCATTTAACTCTGTCACCTCGGTGCTGAATTCACAAATACTATAATCGGTCGCGATGGCGGCCAGCGCCGTTTGCGCTTCTTGTTCTAATTTGGCGTACTGGTCAATCTCAGCTTGCGCGAGGGCCGATTCCCTTTCGGCACCGGCCAAAGTCTTGGAGGCTGATTCTGGCAGTTCTGACACGTCCCCCAACTCAATTATCTGGGCATTTACTTCGTCGAGCACACGTAGATGCTGAGCAACCCGCCGCACGCGCTCCAAAATGCTTCGGCGCGCCTTGATGGCCGCGTGACGTTTCTTGGCAGCGGCATGAGTTCCTTCAATCTCCAGCACCTTCGCCTGCGCCTCCACCCAATCCTTGGTCCGCACCGTGGCGCTCTTGAGCGCGGCCGTGGCGCGTTCTAATTCTTCGGCCGCGACGTAGTAAGCACGGTCTCCAGATTTTCTTTTGGACCAGAGCTTGTCTGCCTCTTCTTCTAGAGCCTCGCGCAACACTCCAAGACTTCCGATGCCCGCCGCAGACTGAAACAGAATTTGGCCAAGGTCGTCCGAGGCCGAGAGAATGCTATGACCGCCGGCGACAAGACGGGCATGGTCCAAGCCAAACATCTGGGAGAAAAAATCCCGGTCCGTTGATCCCACGAACGGACCCAGGACACCATCGGGCATGATGGCGTCGGCAGGAGTTCGTAACGTTTGCTTATTCGCCTTGCTACGCTGGAACTCAAGTGTATTGCCATCATGTTCGATCGAGGCGCCCAGGCGCAGATCCGGCATCGGGTGCAAAAATGCAAGAATGGTGTTCTTGGGAATGCCGTATAAAAGGTCCAAAATAGCCGACCGAATTGTCGACTTCCCCGCTTCGTTGGCCCCGATTAGGACATGAAAGTCGCGTTCGGCCGACGGCAGCTTGACTGATGTTCCGGTAAACTTTCCATAACGAATAAGGTCAAGGCGGTTGATTCGCACGGATTATCCTGCCTTCGCAACGTAAGCTACCAATGAAGGCGTTGTACTGCGCACCAGATCTTGAACATTGCCTGACCGGATTGCTTCGAGTTGGGCCACGGTTGCGATGACCTCAAGCGGCAACTTCCCCACTAGCTGCATCAAATCGTCTTGAAGGCTCTGTAGAAAGCCCGAGTCCGCTGCAGCCTTGGCCAGCAGAGCCTGAAGGTCTGCCAGCGCATCGAACCGGGCCGCTATTTGCTCGGCGCAGTCATGCGGCGAGGTTTCAATTCTGACCTTTTCAATCCATAAGCGTTCGCCGCTGAGGCTCGCAGCCTGCGCCAGGACTTCCGCACGCACCTGAGCTTCGAGGCCAAAAAGTTCTCCATGCGCCGCCGAAGCGCCAAACAATATTACCCGCACAGCCAGCGGCATATCTCCTTGGCTATCGCCAAGCAAATCTTCGATACCGCGGCCGGTCATACGCACGACATCGGCCAGATTGGATGCTGCGGAAACATCGATATTGAGCACTTGCCAGCGTAAGACATCCACATAGAGTCGCTCGACCGACTCAATTTCCATCCCGTTCGCCGTGACCATCAAAGCACCGCGCGGACCGGCTTCACGGATGTGGCGACCCTGTAGATTGCCGGGAAAGGCGATGGTTGAAGTTCCACGCCAGATTTTGTGCTCATGGACGTGCCCCAGCGCCCAGTAATGGTAACGACGAGCCTCAAGCTCAGCAATCGAACATGGTGCGTAGTTGGCATGGGAAGAGTTGCCTTCAAGGGCGGTGTGCAGCACTCCGATGTTCAACCAACCGGCCACTGGATCAGGGTAGCCCACGGCCAAATTCTCGGTTGTGGCCGCCTCCTTGAAGCTGCGTCCATGCAGCGCTACTCGAAGTTCCGGCAACTTGAACGTGCTTGGCTTGCCCGTGGGAAAATGGTGCACATTCTCCGGTAGCGTTAGCTTCTTTGTCATATCGCTCTCGGCGTCGTGGTTGCCATACAGCAGATAGACTGGGATGCGCGCCGAGTTCAATCGCCCCATTTGGCGCACGAAAAAAATTCCAGTGTTGAAATCCTTCCAATTCCCGTCATACAAATCCCCGGCAATGACCATGAAATCGACGGCCCCAGCGATGGCCTCGGTCACCAGATTCTCGAAGGCATCGCGGGTAGCCGTCCTCAATAGGGCCGCAGGGGCATCTTGGTAAGCGGATAGCCCCGTCAATGGGCTATCGAGGTGAATGTCAGCCGCGTGAATAAAGCGCATCGTATCTTTTTTCCTGTAATTGCTTCTTTGAAGAAAAATCTTTTATGCACTGGCATCGCCAAACGGAGGAACGTAGAGCATGCTGCTTACGCCCCCGTTCCAAACATGGCACCGACACCTGCTGCCACACCCATCGAAAGCGCACTCCAGAACGTCACCCGCAGCACGCCCCTTTTCACGTCGGCACCGCCAGCCTTTGCCGCCAACCCGCCGAGGATGGAAAGAAAAACCAGCGAGGCTACGACGACAAACGGAATCAGGCTTCCGATCGGCGCTAGCATCGCTGTCAGCAAAGGAAGCAAGGCGCCTATGGAAAAACTAAGGGCGGATGCAGATGCAGCCTGCAGTGGCTTGGCACTCATCGCGTTGGTAATTCCCAGCTCATCTCTGGCATGCGCGCCCAAGGCGTCATGCGCCATCAGGTCACCGGCGACCCGTTTTGCCAGGGAAGCGTCAAGACCACGAGTAATATAGATGCCGGTCAGTTCCTGTTGTTCGCCTTTTGGATTCTCGCGCAGTTCAATCGTTTCTGCATCGAGGGCCGCCTTCTCGGTATCGGCCTGGGACTGCACCGAAACATATTCTCCCGTTGCCATCGACATGGCGCCGGCAACCAAGCCGGCAACGCCGGCAACCAGAATGCTATGATGCGTCGCATGTGAGGCCGCCACCCCGAGTATCAGGCTAGAGGTCGACACAATGCCGTCGTTCGCTCCTAATACGGCGGCGCGGAGCCACCCTATGCTGTGCAGTTTATGCCGCTCCAGGTGACGATTGAACATTCTCGGTACCCCTTTATGAGCTGGACGCTGGCCTTGAAGCTGATGAGTTTATCTGTATCTTGGTCATTTGATTTCTTGGCTGATCTTGGGCGCCTTGAACGCAGTTCGCAATGCGCCGGCCGGCGCTCTCGCAGCCGCGGTCCGGCCTGAACGGTTCTGCCATGCGCACCGCTTTCAGGCAGTCGTTCCAACCAGGTCGGTCAGTGAGGTGCGACTTCTCGCTCGGGTCCCGCCACCCTCTTGGGAACAAGACCGATGGCGCTTTCCAGCATACCCTCAAAAGCATCAAATATCTGTTGCACATGGAAGTTTTTATGGCCCAGCGTACCAGCGACAATTTCCGGATGGACCAGCATAGTCGGGTTGGCTTCAAAAACCAAGATGCGTCCATCTGGCATAATCGAGAAATCGATGCCGGCGTAATCTAGGTCCAGCTTTACGCCAATGGCCTCGATGGCTTGCATGCCGGCAATGCCCAGAACAATTTCTGGGTGCTGAAGAAATTCTTCTTCCTCTTTCTTCTTCCATGGATGGGGCTCCATATCCGCCGTGTAATAATGTACAAGCCAGTTCTGCGAAATCGCCAGGTGATAGGGGTAAGGCTTGCGGTCGATAAAAATCATCCTATATTTGCGATACCAAGAATCAGCCGAACGATAATCGACAAAGCACGAAACGTATACTGGGCCGGAGTGCATGGTACTGCATTGCGCAAGCTCGGCTGCGCTCGTCGCAAGCACCAGACCGACGCCGCCGTGGGTGTGTACCGGTCGAATCAAGAGCGGCAGTTTCGCCACGATTGATGGCGGCCAGTCGCCGCTGCTGGCAAACCTCCAGACCGCCGGAACGATCAGCTGATCTATCCCAGCTAGCAAGGCCGGGAGCTCGTTGCGAGCCGTAAGTGCCACCTTGTGCGGATGGTTGAGCAACGGTTTCGTACACGCGTCGAGAAATCGACTGACGGGTCCGATGGTATCGCCAGTCATGTCAGGGTCGCCCATCGCGTTAAACACCAAGTCATAAGCAGGCAGCTTATCGCTTTGAGCTTCCGACGCGTATTCAATCATCCAATCAATCAAGTTGTTCGTTTTTTTGTTGAACAAATGGGTGAGGTTGAGATTTCCCTTGCCTGCGTCAAAAAGAATCAGTACCGTTTTGTTTGCACCCCATGCGTATTTTTCGAACACGTTTTGTCGGGAATAAGCAAGGTCAATATGTTTTTTCGCCTCGAGCGTGCGGCCGTCGTTCATCAGGATGGCGGACAGATTAATGTGCGCGCTGACGTAGCCCGGATCGAGGCTCAAAACCTGGCGGTACCAGCGTTCCGCCTCGTTCGTTCGCATCAGCAGCCCATCGACGACGCCCAAGTTGTAGAGTGTATCCAGATCGCCGGGGCGAGCGGCGAGCGCCTGTTCGAAGCACATGCGGGCCGACGCCAGATCGCCCTGACTATTTCTGGCAACGCCGAGATTGAAATGGGCTTGGGCCAACCCGGGTGCGATTAAAGTGACATGTTCGTATTGAATTGCGGCGTCGTCGACCAGGCCAACCTCCAGCAGCACGTCACCCAAATTGATATACGCGCCGGCATAATCTGGCATGATGCGTATGGCCTCGCTCAAGGCCGTATACGCGTCCTGAAATTGGCCTAATTTACGCAGTGTGAGCCCCATGTTATTGTAGGCTTCGGCATAATCGGGCCGCCCGCAAATGGCTTGCTCGTAACAGCGCAAGGCCGGCTGTAAATGTCCTTTCTCGGAGTAAATATTGCCGATATTGTTGTGCGTCTCAGGAAGTTTATGACATGAAGCCTGCTCATAACCAAGCAAAGCCTCATCGGGTTTCCCAAATGCATGTAAGGCACTACTCATGTTGTGAAATGCCGCAGCGAAATCTGGCTTTGCCGTAAGCACGATTTTGTAATTATCGATGGCGCGCGCGAACTCGCCGGATGATTTTTGCAAGTTGGCAAGGTTGTAGCGCGCCTCGATAAAATCGGGATTGATCTTAAGGGCCCAAGTAAAATTGTTGGTCGCCTCTTCGAATCGATCCTGACACTGTAGGGTATTGCCAATGTCGAAGAAGGCCAATGCACTGTTCGGTTCGATCTCCAATACGCTGGCGTAACAGGCGAGTGCCAAATCGAATTGTTTTTTTGCCCGGTACGCCATCCCCAGAGACGCAAGGTAAGTCGTATTTTTTGGGGCTATGGCACGCGCTCTTGAAATGAGCGAGATGGACAAATCCAGGTCGCCAAGCAGACCGACCGCATCGCCCATCAGGTGCAATGCTTCTGCGTTGCTGGGATCAAACTGCAAGATGCGCTGATACAGTTGCACGGCTAAAGAGACGCGGCCCGCCCGATGATGTTCTAATGCGTTCAGAATTTGCATTGTGTCATGGTAAATTGTGGCGCATCACCCGCTAGGGATGTGGGCCATGCTGTGAGTGGTAAAGAGATCAGCTGGATTACTTTCCTTGTATCTGAGCAAATATTCCCGTACGAGCGAAGGTCGATGCTGAGCATCGATGGACGGGATTTAACTTAGCGGCAGCGTAGGCCGCCCGCCAACGGCACCAAGACATGCCCGAATTGTACACATTCTTAAAGATGAGCGCGGCATCTGACCGGGCCCGCGTCGGCCGCCAAGAACGTTTCTCTTCTATGTCCTTGTGTGGCTTGCAGTGGCCAGCCAGCCGAGGCCATTCTCGGTGCCAGCACGGGGACGGTATTCACAACCGATCCAACCTTCATAACCGAGCTCATCGAGCAGGCGAAACAAGAATGGGTAATTGACTTCGCCGTCGTCCGGCTCGTTGCGGCCGGGCACGCTCGCGATTTGAACATGACCGATCCCGCTAAAATTATTCTGGAAGTTCATTGCCAAATTGCCTTCGGCAATTTGGCAATGATAAAAATCCATTTGTACCTTGACGTTCGGTTCGCCGCACTCTTCACGAAGCGCATGGCCCTCGGCCTGGGTATGGAAAAAATAGCCGGGCATGTCGCGTCCGTTGATGGGCTCGATCAGCAAGGTGATGCCGTACTTGCCCATCGCCCGCGCCGCATAGCGCAAATTGTTCAGATAGACATCGCGGTGCACCGGCCGCGGCGCGCCGGCCGGAATTAGGCCAGCCATCATGTGCACGCGTTTGGTGCCTAGCGCCTGTGCGTATTCGATGCCACGCATGACGCCGGCTTGGAACTCTTCTTCACGTCCGGGCAGCGCCGCGATGCCGCGCTCGCCTGCAGCCCAGTCGCCCGGAGGCAAATTGAACAGCACATTTTCCAGGCAGTTTTCCTGCAGCCAAGACGCCACTTCTTGCGCTGTATAGTCGTATGGAAACAAGAATTCAACGGCTTCGAAGCCGGCCGCTGCGGCAGCTGCGAAGCGCTGGGGAAAGGCGACTTCATTAAACATCATGGACAGATTGGCGGCAAATTTTGGCATGACTCCTCCGTTAAGCGTGTCGGGCCCGAAGGCCATGTTCATTTCCTCGATCCGTACGCGTCGAGGACCAATTCGGCACCCGGCCCAGTAGCTTAAACAGCATTTTTATTCTATGCTTCCCGGCAGCATACACCGCCCCTTTGAAAATGGCGACGGATACGCTCGGGCCCTCACTGCCTAGCGGGGGCAACGGGTGCCGGCCTCCTTAGCGCCGGCCTTGCTGTCTATCATATGCTTGGAAGAAATTGCCTTTACGCCGGCAAAGAGGCGCCATAGCAATTCGGCGACCTGGGTCGCTAAAGCCTGGGGTCAAGCCTCCGCCAGCCACGGGCGTCAGACGCCACCATGCGATCCGAACCAACGGCGCGTTTATTTAAATAAATCCTGCCGAGGATGAATTTTTCACGGCACACAGAATCAAACAGAGAGAGCAGTTCCCAATCAAGTAGTTTTTTATGGAGAATCATGATGGCGGACACGATAATCAAGGTCTTCAATCATTTTTCCGATGCGGAGAAGGCGCGCGACGAACTACTTGCCAGCGGTTTCGCCTCGTTTTGCGTCCATTTGAGAGCAAGACAAGAGGAAGGCGGGCAGACTGAAGGCTACTTGGGATCCGATGGCGGCACGGTTACCGAAGCGGTCGAAGGCATTTTCCAATTGTTGAGCGGTAGCGGCGCCCGTCATCTTGAACACCGCCATCAGCCGGCCCAACGGGGCGTCTATCAACTGAGCGTGGATGTGACTGACCAACTGCAATTCGCCCGAGCCTCCGTCATCATGAAACAGTTCGGCGGGACCGATATCCCGATTCTTTGAGCGGCACCAGGTGCAGCTTGCGCAATACGTCAAAGGAAGGCAACAACCACGCGCGCCCCCGCAGACGGTTATGCTCGGATTTTAGAAGCCTCACAAGAGCTCGGCGCATCAGGCGATGGCGTGAAAATCCAAATATCGCCGGCGCATGCGCCGGATATCCGGGCAGCAACCGGTGGAGCCAGCGGGTGGCTACGTAAGGGTGCCAATTACGCTCGATCGGTCACGTCTGCGGCGCCTGCGGATGATGAAAAACCTGGCGCAAATATGCTAGGAAGGTTTCGTCTCGGCACATCGTCTTGCCAGGCGAGTCCGACAATTTGGCAACCGATTGGCCATTGCATGACACCAGCTTCATCACAAGATTGAGCGGCGTTGGTCCCATGTCATTGGTCAGGTTGGTACCAATGCCGAACGCGGTCATGATGCGGTTACCGAAATGACGATGGAGATTTAGGGCCTTGTTCAGATCGAGGCCATCGGAAAAGACCAGCCGCTTGGTGTTGGCGTCGATCCGCAACGACGTGTAATGGGCCAACGCCTTTTCGCCCCAGGCCACCGGGTCGCCCGAATCATGCCGCAAACCATCGAACAGCTTAGCAAAGTAAAGGTCAAAATCAGACAAGAAGGAATCCATGCCGACGACATCGGTCAGGGCCGTGCCCAGGTCGCCGCGGTACTCCTGCACCCAGCCTTCCAGGGCCGCCTTCTGAAAATCGCGCAGGCGTACCCCAAAGGCCTGGAACGATTGCATGTATTCATGCGCCATCGTCCCGATCGGTACCAGGGCGAAGCGTTTGGCAAGGTAGACGTTGGAGGTCCCCTTAAAGTATGGCGCCGCTTCGGTCGCCAAACGATAGACGACTTCGTCATGCCAGGCACCGGAGAAGCGTCGGCGCAGGCCGAAGTCGGACAGCTCGAACGGGTGTTTTTTTTCAGGCTGCGCGGCGAAGGCCGTGAGCGCCGCCAATTTGGCGTCCAGTCGCCGACGCCCTTCGGCCAGCGCCTCCGCTTGATCGGAGCGGCGGAAATAGAGTTCACTGACGATGTAGAGTACGAAAATTTCAAAACCCGTCACATGCACTTGCGGGCCGCTGGCGCGGATGGTCAGCGTGTCCCCAGTGCAATCAACCTTGATGAACTTGCGCTGAAAACGAAACACGGTAAGGAAATCAACGAAGTCGCTTTTCATGAAGCGTAATGTGCGCAGGTAAGCTAGCTCATCATCGGCAAAAGTCATCGAGCACAGATGGTCGAGCTGCCGCTCGACTTCATCCTTCAATTCAGACAGAGGGAAGGCCGGCGTATTGCGGCACAAAAATTCATATTCCGTGTGCGCGCTCGGATGGCTATGCAGCAGCGCCTGCCACATGGTGAATTTGTATAAATCGGTTTCCAGCAGGCTGCGTACGATGGGAATCATTGCTTCATGCTCCGAAAAAAATGGGTTCAGTCAGTTCGCCATGTCCTGTCAAAGGGACGCCGGGAGGGGCCCGAATCGGTCAGCGACCCGGGCAATCCATGGAAAACGTACTGCGTTGATCACGCAAACAGGTGCAAGGAGCCTAGGTGCAGCTTGGCGTCGCCACCGAACGAGGAAAAAGAGTGTTCTTGGGCTATCCGCACGCGAAACGCTGCGCGATGAGATCAATATCGAACCGGAGTCGAGTATGCCGGACGCGCCGGGCCGGGCCCCCAAGCGAGTTGACGAGCGCGACCTAGGAGCTAGGTTCGCGCGCTCCCGCTCGTTCTTCGAACACCATTTCCTGGCGCAGCTATTCCATGCCGAGCACGCGCAATTTGGCCCGCAATCGCTTCACCTCGTCAGTCAAATCGACCACCAGGGCGGCCAAGTCTTCGTTCGCGTCGAAGGCCCGCTCAATGTCCCTCAGTTGGCGCGCCCGCACCAAATCAACGCTGGTGAAGCGCCAGCCCGTCACTTGCACGGCAGCGCCGTTGAGCAAGATGCCAGCCTGTACCCGTTGCGCCACCCAGGCTGGCTCGACCGAACAGGCGCGGGCCAGTTCTTCCAAGCTAAGGGCGGTATCCTCTAGCAAAACGCCCGTCAAGACCGTTGTTTGTGCCATGATTTAGGTCCCCATCTTCTGGCGCGGATTAAATGCCATCTCGCGCGCCATGGTTTCGTACAATTCGCGTGCCTTGGCCGTATCGGCCGGCGGCAGCACCAAGTCGAGCAGCAGATACAAATCGCCGGCCGGATGGCCGGGAATGCCGCGTCCCTTCAGGCGCAGTTTGCGCCCCGTTTGCGATTGCTTCGGAACGGTAACCTCGACCTTTCCAGACGGTGTGCTGATTTCGATTTGCGCGCCCAACGCCGCCTCCCAAGGCGTCACGGGCACGCTTTGATAGATATCGCGTCCCTCGACGCGATATCGCGAGTCCTGCTGAAACTGAATCTCCAAATACAGGTCTCCAGCCGGCGCGTCGCCAGTGCCCGGTTGGCCCTGTCCGCTCAGTCGTAGTTGCTGTCCGGGCGTAACGCCTTTGGGAATATTGACGTCAAGTTTGCGGTCCTGGGTTACGATTCGGCCCTGCCCATCGACTTGCGGCATGCGCAAGCTGATGCTGCGCGTGGCCCCGTGATACGCATCGGCCAGATCGATGACAATCGCCGCGTGGACGTCCTCGCCGCGCATCTTAAAGCCGGCGCCGGCGCGGCGCCGTCCGCCCACGTGGGCAAACAGGTCGGCAAAAAAGTCGCTATCGTCGGCGCCGGACGGCCCGACGCCTGCGCCCCAGCCCGGCGGCGGGTGGAATTCTTGCCCAGCGCTCTGACCGCGGCCGATCTGGTCGTATGCGGCCCGTTTTTCGGTGTCGCCCAGAACGCCATACGCTTCGTTCAATGCCTTAGTTCTCTTGTCGGCATCGACCTCCTTGCTCACGTCCGGGTGATATTTCCGCACCAGCTTACGGTACGCTTTTTTGATTTCGTCTGGCGCAGCCGTTTTTTCAACTCCCAGCTCCTGATAATAATCCTTGTATTCCACGTGCTCGCTCCCTGGCGTCTACTTGATCCGGACCTTCTGCATGGTTGACAGCATATATCGAAAGTCGCGGCGACGTGCGCATTTGACACATCCCCGCCCATCAACCAAGTGTCGCGCATGGGGCGCAAGGCCGCCGCAGGAGGCGCCAAGCGCGCCAACAAGCCTTGTTGCGCAACAGCGCCACCCCGGCAGCAGGGCGTCTGAGCGCAAGGCAGGGTCCGGCGCCAGGTCAGACCGGCACCGAAAGGCAATAATATATTCCGTTAGCCGCACCGAACCAGGCCCGGCACAAACAACAGCGTGATCGATTGTGCGTAAAATCGGCATTTCCTTATTTCTGTGATTTTCATGTCGCCCACTTTCCAATTTTGCTTGGCCGCCGTACGGGCCGAAGCGCGCTCCCTGTGGCAACTGGCATGGCCCATGCTGGTCGGCCAGCTTGCCACGGTCGGGATGGGCGTAGCCGACGTCGCCATGACGGGGCACGCCAGCGCCGAGGCACTGGCGTGCGTGGCGTTGGGCACGTCAATCTGGATGATCGTCCTAGTTAGCGTGAGCGGCATTATGATGGCCGTCAACACGATAGTCGCGCACGATCTCGGCGCCGCCCGTTTCGACCGAATTGCCCACAGTGTGCGCCAAGCAATGTGGCAGGCGCTGGGGGTGGGACTAGTCGCATGCCTGCTGGCTAATCTAGCAACGCTGCTCTTCGATCACCTCTATCTGACGCCGGAGCTGAATGCGAATGCATCGATGTTCGTGCATGTGATTAGCATCGGCTTGCCGCCGTTTGCCGCTTATCGCGTCCTATATGGATATTCGACGAGTATCAACGAGACCAAGCCGCTGATGCTAATTGCCATCGGCGCACTGCTGTTTAACGTGGGCGTCAACTGGCTCCTGATTTTCGGGCACTGGGGCTTGCCGCCTCTAGGCGCGTTGGGCTGCGCCGTTTCAACCGGGCTCGGCATGTGGCTGATGCTGGGCGCCATGCTGGTCTGGCTGGCGTATGCTCCAGCCTACCGCCTGACCTACCCTTTCACACACTGGGAGTGGCCACACTGGCAGGAAATTGGCAATATGCTGCGTCTTGGCGTACCGATCGGCATCACCTACTTTGCGGAAGTGAGCGCTTTTGGCGTGGTCAGTCTCCTCGTCGCCCGCTTTGGCGCGGTGCAAGTCTCGGCGCACCAGATTGCCCTCAATTTTGTCTCTCTCGTGTTCATGGTACCGTTTAGTTTCGGCATCGCGCTGATCACGCGCGTGGGCCAGGCGCTCGGTGAAGGCGATCCGCATCGGGCCCGTTTTGCTGCCTGGATCGGCGTCGCCATGTCGCTCATGTTTGCGCTTCTGTCGGCCACCTTCATCTTGCTCTTTCGCGACGCGATTGCAGCTGCCTACACGTCCGACCCTGCAGTGCAGGCGCTGTGCGCGCACCTGCTACTGTTTGCCGCCCTGTTCCAGTTGTCGGACGCGACCCAGGTGGCGACGTCGAGCGCCATACGCGGCTATAGAGTGACGCGCCAGCCGATGCTCATTCAAGCTGTATCGTTCTGGGTTGTCGCGCTGCCGCTCGGCTATCTGATGGGGATGGCGCCGACGGGCCTGCCGTGGGCACCGGCCGCGCCCATGGCGGCCACCGGCTTCTGGATCGGCCTGGTGCTGGGATTGACCGTGGCTGCCGTGCTGTTGACCTGGTATTTGGATCGCCTGTCGCGCCAGCGCCTGCATGTTTCGGAAGAACTGAGCCTGCCTTAAGCGCTGTTGTCTTTCCTTGCGCGAATGAATTATGGTGCGCTGCCCGCTGTGTCGGCCTAGCCTAGGTTGATGTCTATCGCTTAAATAAGCAATGTCTGCTATCGTCTTGCCGGTAGAAAACCTGCTGTGCCGCGTTTTTGTGTATTACGCCAAGCGAGATATCCATGCGTTTTGCCCTCTGTTTCTTAGCTGCTTCGGCCAGCGCTCCCACCTCCGCCGAGCGCCTCACCTTGGACCGCATCCACGCCGACCCGGCTCTAGATGGTCCGGGCATGCGCAATCTGAAAGTGTCGCCCGATGGCGCGCGGGTCACCTTTTTGCGTGGCCGCAGCGAGAATCAGTTTCAGCTCGATCTGTGGCAATTCGACTTGCGGGATAACACCACGCACCTGCTGCTCGATTCCAAACGGCTCGCTCCGCACGAGTCTATTTCGGATGCAGAAAAAGCGCGCCGCGAACGCGAGCGAAACGCCAATCTGAGCGGCATTTTGGATTACAACTGGTCACCCGACGGCAAGCAGCTGCTGGTGCCACTAGCTGGCAATCTATATCTCGTTGACGTGGCCAGGCCGGACACGGCGCGCCTCGTTGCCTCGGGTGACGTGCTGGACCCGAAGATTTCGCCCAAGGGCCATTATGTCTCGTTCGTGCGCGACCAGAATTTGTTCGTCCTCGACCTGTCAAGCGGCAAGCAGCGCCAGCTGACGAGCGACGGCGGCGGCAGCATCCATAATGCCGAAGCCGAGTTCGTAGCGCAGGAAGAAATGGGCCAGCGCAGCGGTTATTTTTGGGCGCCCGACGATTCGGCCATCGCCTACAAACGTTTCGATGAAGCGCCGGTGCCGTTGGTGCGCCGCGTGGAAATTTTTGCCGATCACGCCAATATCATCGAGCAGCGCTACCCTGCGGCGGGCGCCCCCAACGTGCTGGTGCAACTCATCATCGTCGCGCCCGACACGGGCGTGCAGCGCCAAGTGGACCTGGGCGCGTTGAGCGACATCTATCTGGTGCGCGCCGACTGGAGCGCAAACAGCCGTACGCTGCTGTATCAGCGTCAAACGCGCGATCAAAAGAGCCTCGATCTGGTGGCGGTCGATGCGCTCTCATTGGCCCAGCGCACCTTGATCACCGAAACTTCGACGACCTGGGTCAGCATTCATGACAATCTGCGTTTTCTGAACGGGCGCGATGCCTTCATCTGGTCGTCCGAGCGCAGCGGCCGCAATCACCTCTACCTGTACGATCTCGACGGCCGTTTGCTGCACCCAATCACGAGCGGCGAATGGGGCATCGACAATGTGCTGGGGATCGACGAGGCAGCGGGCAGCGTCTTCGTGGCGTCGAATCGCGATGCGGTGATTGACAAGCAAACCTATGCGCTGGCGCTCGATGGCAGCACGGCCGACAGGCCCCGGCGCATCACCTTGCAAGACGGCTGGCATGAGGACATCTTCGCCAAAAACGGCGAAGTATTCGTCGATACTTTCTCCGACCCGGATACACCGCCCCAAGTGAGTATTCGCCGTTCGGATGGCGCGCTGGTGGGCTGGCTAGAGCACAATGCCTTGAACGCCACGCATCCATATGCGAAGTTCCGCGCCAGCCATCTGCCAACCGAGTACGGCACCTTGAAATCGGACGACGGCCAGGTCCTGTACTACTCGCTGCTCAAGCCGGCCGCCTTTAAGCGCTCAAAGCGCTATCCCGTATTCCTGTCAACTTATGGCGGCCCGCACGCGCAACATGTCGTGCGACGTTGGGGCAACACTTTCGACCAATATATGGCGCAGCAGGGTTTTATCGTATTTCGACTCGATAATCGGGGTTCGGCGCGCCGCGAACGGACTTTCACCGACGCCATTTATCACAAGCTCGGCGCCAGCGAAGTGGCCGATCAGCTGGCCGGCATCGACTGGCTCGGCCAGCAACGCTTCGTCGACGCCAAGCGCATTGGTGTGTTCGGTTGGAGTTACGGCGGTTTCATGACCTTGCGTCTGCTGGCAGCGGCATCAGACAAGATCGCGCTGGGGGTGGCGGTTGCGCCGGTGACAGATTGGTGCTTGTACGACACGCATTACACTGAACAATTCATCGGCACGCCGCAGGAGGATCCGATGGCATACACCAACAGCGGCGTCTTTGCCCATCTCGACGGTTTGCGCTCGCCACTGTTGCTCATGCACGGCATGGCTGACGATAACGTTCTATTTAGCAACACGACGCGCCTCATCGATGCCCTGGTGAAGCGCGGCGTGCAGTTTGATTTGATGATCTACCCCGGCGCGAAACACGGCATTTCGTCACGCGCCGATCAGCGCCACGTGTACGGCATGATCGAGGCGTTTTTTAAGAAGAACCTTTCCGCCCCTGGGGGCCATTAAATCCAGATCTAGCGCCATTCTGGCGCACGATTTTATGGCTTCTTAACGCCCTTGACAGATTCTTTCAAGTCGCCCACCTTTTGCTGCACTTTACCTTCGATCTGGTGCGCCAAGCCTTTGACTTGCTGGTCCGTGCTGCCAACCACTTTGCCGGCTTCTTCCTGGATTTTTCCGCCCAGGTCTTTTGCTGCGCCCTTGATTTGATCCTTGTTCATTTATAGCTCCTTTGTCCATCGGTTGATCCATCTATTGCCAGAGCCGCAACTGAGCTCCGCATTACTCGACTTACGAATCACGCGACGCTAATGTCGCGGCGACCAGCAAAGAGTAGGCGCAAGTTGAAAGCATTTCTGTGCGCTTCCTAACATAGCGCTTTGGTCCATAAACTAGCTAGCCAGGGCTGCTCGGCGCGCGGCAGATTGGGCGGGCGATAGTAATGAGACAGCGCTTTGAAGCCCGCAGCCGTCACCAAGCGCTCCCAGGTTTCATAATCATAATAGCTACCGTAGCGCTCTCCATTCCAGCCTTCCTGATTTTGGCCATGCGGATTCGAGCTGAACAGGACGCCACCGGGCTTCAAGGTGCGATGTAGATGGCCCAACACCTGTGGCAAGGCGACGCTTGGCAGGTGGAACAGGGCCGCATTGGCGAACACGCCGTCGAAGCGCGCGACCGCCAGATCGAGTTTGAGAAAGTCTTGCTGCCACACCTCGCAGCCACTATATTCACGCGCGATCTCGGCAAAGCGTGGCGAGCCGTCGATGCCGATGGCGGTGTGGCCAAGTGCGGAAAATGTTTTCAAATCGCGCCCCGGGCCGCAGCCGAGATCGAGGATAGTGTACGGCGCAGGTCCCGTGATCGCATCGAGCAGGGCTGCGATGTTTTGACTGACGTCATGGTCGCGTGTGGCGGCAAAAAATTGCGCCGCGTGCTGCTCGTAATACTGCAGCGTCAGGCGCGTAATGTTTTCGATCTCTTCAGGCGTATGTTCCATAGGTATCCGATAACGATCTGTTTGCCTCACCGCTGCGTACCATACCTGCGCGCGCTCGCGCCGCGCCCAGGCCCCGTTCACCTCGAATGCCTATCCTAGTCGGGCCCGCAGCACAGGGATTGCCAATGACGCTGCCGGCGCTACGTATATTTTAATCGGGGAAGGGCCGCGCCGCGCATTGCTGCAAGTTGCCACAGGCCCAAATGAGCAAATCCGGGAAAGCGGGCCTTCAGAAGGGCGCGCGAGTGATTGAAATTTTTTCCCGTGATGCTCGCGGACCGTCTCAGCTAACGCTGCGGCGCATGCTGCCGAGGCCATTTTCACTATTTTTCAATTATTTTCATAAAAGCCCTCAAGTTCTAAGTTCGCCTGCCGCTAACAATAAAGACAAGCAGTAATCTATTCCATTTTTGACATGGTGCGCATATGACCTCCACCGAAGTTTTATCGATGTACGAAAATATTGCCGGATTGACCAATCAAATGGTGCTCGCTGCGCGCACGGGTGCTTGGGATGATCTGACCGAACTGGAAGGACAATGCGAGGCTCAAGCGCACGCCGCGAACGCTCTAGCCGTCGTAAGCTGTGCCCCGCGCGTGCGAAAGATCGAACTGCTGAAACAAATTTTAGCTAATGACCGCGCCATCCGCAACATTACCGAGCCTTGGATGTCTCGATTGTTCAACCCAGCGCAGGCGCCGCACCAGCAATCATAAGGAACGCCCTCGTTTGGCGCCAACGCAAAGTGGCGGCGGCGCTTTATTCGGCTGGTTCGGCCGGCTCCGCGAGCGCTGGGGCGCGTTTGAACGAAGAGCGCAATAAGACCCAATATTTGGATACCTCAAACGTCACTTTTCCCTGCTTGCGACGCAAGAAGAGATAGCCGCCAGTCCCCATTAGTAGCAATACCATGACGGCGCCGGCAATCAGAGCAAGCATTGACGTCATATCCGCCGACTGCGCCGCTTTCAACTTTGGCGCTGGCACGCCCGCCTTGCGCGGCATCGCCGCCAAGGGCTCCCCTTGCGGCACCAGCGCTACCTGTAGCACTTTCACTTTCTCTTCTAAATCGACTATCTTCGCACTTAAAGCGGCATTCTTGGAATCGAGCTCGGCGCAAGCTTGAACTGGTGCATCCGATTGCTGCGGGCAGGCGCGTTCCGGCGCGAAATGCGGATGACTGGCAGCGACGGTCGGGCTCGACCGGAACACCGCAACGTCGGGCGCCAGTGCCACCGGCGGGACATGCACCATGGGCGCGGAGGCGGCTAACAGTACTGGCACGGCGGCAGCCAACGGCGGCGCGCTGGCGGCAAATGGCAGCGCCGGGGCCGGTCGAGGGTCGGGCGCCAACCAAAGCGTGGCCGCACGCACGGCGTGCCGACCACCTGCATTTAGGCTAAGAAACAGATGAATATAAGGGGCATCGACCGCCTGCAGTGAGGTCAGATGCAAAAACTGGCGCTGATCGTCGTGTCGCATCAGCGCCAGATGCAGCGATGCCAACGCGGGATTCATGCTGATGTTAGCGCCGCGGTAGACATCGGGCGACGCCAGGCGTACCTGCAAATCCGTTATTTCGTCGGGCGCTAGCGCCGTCAGCTCGATATCGGCCACCAGCGGCTGGCCCACGAAGGAACGCACCGTCAGCTCGCCCAATTCGGCGCCTTGGACGTTGCTAAACAATAGGGCAGCCAAGCCTACGGCACTGCCGCCACGGGTGAAACGGAAAAGTGTGCTGCGCTGCATGATGGGGTCGCTTTCTGTGATCGACATGCGTCACCCCTCTTTAACGGCCGCCAGCCGCCGATAAATAGCCCTAGCGCCATTTTTTCGTGCTGGAGTACACTAATATCGTTGTTAAACCGTGATTCAAGGGGATCTCATGGACGGCAGAATCGAACACGACAGCTTTGGGCCGATTGAAGTGCCGGCGGACCGCTTATGGGGCGCGCAGACCCAGCGCTCACTCGAACACTTCCGCATTTCAACGGAGCGCATGCCTGCCGAATTGATCGCCGCATTGGCCGGCGCCAAGCGTGCCGCGGCCACGGTCAATCTGGACTTGGGCTTACTCGCTGCGCCAAAAGCGGCGGCCATCATGCAGGCGACCGATGAAGTGCTGGCCGGCGCGCATGCCGGCGAGTTCCCACTGGCCGTTTGGCAAACTGGCTCCGGCACGCAGACGAACATGAATATGAACGAGGTGCTCGCTAACCGAGGCTCGGAGTTGATGGGCGGCGCGCGCGGTTCTAAGCGTCTGCTGCATCCAAACGACGACGTCAACCTCGGCCAGTCGTCCAATGACATATTTCCGACCGCGATCCACGTCGCGGCCGCGCAGGCACTGGCACACGCGCTCCTGCCAGCGCTGCGCCAGTTGCGGACCACCCTAAACGAGAAGGCGAATGCGTTTGCCGACATTGTCAAGATCGGCCGCACCCATTTGCAGGACGCGACCCCGCTCACCCTGGGCCAAGAATTTTCCGCTTATGTCGCGCAACTCGATTTTGCCGAACACATCATTAGTGCCGCCCTGCCGCCCTTGCTGCAATTGGCGGCGGGCGGCACCGCCGTGGGCACCGGCTTGAACGCCCATCCCGAGTTTGCCGATCGCATCGCGGCCGAACTGGCGCGCGCCACGTCGCTCCCGTTCCAAAGTGCCGCCAATAAATTTGCCGCGCTAGCCGCGCATGATGCGCTCGTGGCCGCGCATGGCGCGCTGAAAACCCTGGCCACCGCGCTGATGAAGATTGCCAACGACGTACGCTGGATGGCGTCGGGGCCACGCTCGGGCTTGGGTGAAATTACGATCCCGGAAAACGAGCCGGGCAGCTCGATCATGCCGGGCAAGGTCAATCCCACCCAGTGCGAGGCGCTCACGATGTTGTGCTGCCAAGTGTTCGGCAATGACGTCGCGATCACACTGGGCGGCGCCTCAGGCAACTTCGAGCTGAACGTATTTAAGCCGCTGATCGCCTACAATTTCCTGCAAAGCGCACGCCTGCTGGCCGACGGCATGCGCAGCTTCGAGCGGCACTGCGCGCAGGGCATCGAGCCGAACCGGGAGCGCATCGCCGAATTGATGCAGCGTTCGCTGATGCTGGTAACGGCGCTGGCGCCGCACATCGGCTACGACCGCGCGGCCCAGATCGCCAAAAAAGCGCAGCATGAAAACTGCACGCTAAAGCAAGCGGCGCTGGCGCTCGGCTTTGTCACGCCCGAGCAATTCGATCAGTGGGTCGTCCCGCTTGACATGACGCGTCCAAATGCCGCTGGCGCCTAAGGCATAGCCCTAAATTGGGTTGATGCAGCAGCCAGCGGTTGGCTGTCGCCCCAATGGCGACCCAGGTGGGAAGCGCACTGGAAAATCCAGCATTAATTATTTACCTAAGAACTAGCAGGTGCCGTCGCCCCATGCAGCCTCTTCAGCTTAAGCGACCTGCCGCAAAACGGATCCCATGACTTCGAAACGAAGTTTCACGCCTTAACGGAATGCCGCTACACTAGGGATCGACACTCATCATAGCTTGCGAGGATAAAATGCAAAGAGTCAGTTTTGGTTTAACCACCGACTATATCGAACTGAACCAGTTGTTGAAGCTGTCCGGCTTTTGCGACAGTGGCGGCGCGGGGAAAATGATGGTGGCCAGCGGCATCGTATCGGTCGACGGGAAAAAGGAATTGCGCAAGACCTGCAAAATTCGCGCCGGCCAGATCGTCATGATTGGCGACGTGCGCATTGACGTGGCGGCAATAGGCGCCAACTAAGGCATTTTTTGAGCTTGAGCAATGTTCATTGTCCGCCCCGGACCCCACCCGATCATTGAAATTGCGCCATGTCAAACCCCAACTGAACCCGTTGTTTATATTCTAAATGAGTATCTCAACAAGCCTGCGGGGATCGATATGGAAGTGCCGGACCATAGCATACGGACCCAGGAAAAGCTGCTTGGCGACCTGCGTCAGGTCATCGAGACCGCGGAAGAATTACTGAAAAGCACGGATCGAAACACGAGCGCTCCGTATCAGCAGGCCCGCGCCAGGCTGGCCCAGGCGTTGCAGGCGGCAACCGAAGAACTGGCCTCTTTTGAAGACGCCCAGTTGGAGCGCATGATCGATGCGACGCGAAGCGCCAACGATCAGCTAATTAACCAATCGGGCGAAGCCAAACTGTTGCGCGCGTTCAAATAAGGCGTGTCGTTTGGAGACTCCGCATTTGCCCATGTAAGCTAAGACGCTTATGGTCCTTTCCAAAAAAACAGAAAAGGGCGCCGGCCATCGGCAGGTTGGAACGTCCTCGAACGTGCCATGACACCAGCGCCAAAGAGGTTAAAGTCGCCACCCGCCCATCCTGCCCAAGGGCAAGAATCAAGCGCTAGTATTGACCGAATTGCCGAGGTGGGCTGGTAAATTTTGGCTCGACGACCCACCAGGCAGCCCTTGAATCAAGGCTGTGGCGGTCGAGATATCGATGTCTTGCGCTTTTTTGAGCACAGCAGTACTTACGGCCTGCTGAGTGTCAGTTTCGGCCATGCTGGTAGCCAACTGGGTAATGCCGGTAACGTTCATATGATTCTCCGTTTAAATCCATGTCCTTTTAACGGAAAATTGGAAAAATACTTTAGCTCTGAAGAAACATTATTTGATGCGGTCCAGCAACCAATGCAAGACACTCATTGGTGCGTTCAGATCCAGCCAGACTAGACCGGGCGGCAAATCGGCCGGCGCCGCACGGTCGGAGGCGACCGCCACAATAAAAGGATCAAGGGGGTAACGGGCCAATTCGCCCAGTGCCGTGCGGAACACTTCAAGCTTGGCCAGCGGATGGAACTTAAATCCCTCAACCAAGGTCAGGTCGGCTGGCGCCAGGCGCGATATCTGCTCGTCCAGCGAAGGCTCCGGCGCGCCGCGCAACTCATGGGTGATGGCAAAACGAAACGGCGACGTCACCAGCACTTCGGCCGCCCCGGCACTGCGCAGGCGCGCGCTATCCTTGTGCGCCGGCTCCAGCTCCAAATCGTGATGACTGTGTTTGATGATGTTGACGCGCAGGCCCTGGGCCGCCAGTTGGGTTACCACAAATTCAAGCAAGGTCGTCTTACCGCTGCCGGAACAGCCGACGATGCCGATGACGTTGCGCCCCAGCGTTGGAGTTTCTTGGTGCATCGCCATTCTTCCTGCCTTCACTGTAAAGGCGCCATTATACGATCTGCAAGGGCTGCAAGCGATTCCGGCGCCGACCGTGGCGCGTCGCCATCAGGGCCTTGCCGTCCGCGCCGAAGATCCAGGCACGAGCCATGAGCGCATGGCCTGGGCGCAACGCGAATTTTAAATTTCAACGTACTGCGCGGTTTCAGTTGACCCCGAGCGTCTCACAGAAAAACCATTTGGATCAGTAGAGCACGCGGTAACGATACCCTTTGTAATTGAAAACGGCCGATTTTGGCTGCAACGTCTCCAGGGTCAACCCCGGCCCGAGTTCCTCTCCTTCATGGCGCAACACATTGTCGATCAACAACAGGCGATCGGCGGGATTTTTTGAATAGATGTACCCGCCAATCGCGAGCGGCGGAATTTGTCTTTGTAACGTCTCGGGCAATTCGCGCAGGGAAGGAACGGCATCCTCCACTACGGATGCCGGGGCCGGTCGAGTCTGCGGCGGCGGCGCTGACAACACCTGCGCCGCCGGCTCAGGCTGCTTGAGCGCCGGCACGGGCGCCAAGGCAGCCGCTCGTGTCCGCAGCGCCGCTTTGATCGGCGCGGCCGCGCTGGCGCGCGCCGCGGCGGGAAGCGGCGCGGGCATCGTCACTGGCACCGACGGCGGCGCGGGCCGCACCGCGCTTGCGTTTTGCCAAGATTGGCGCCACATCAGCACCAGCAGTGCTACAGCTACCAGCGTCATCAGGCCCAGCGCCAGCCAGAGCGGCCTCTTGACGGCGGCGGCCGCTGTGCCGTCCAAGTCCCGCAACGCCGGCGCGTGGATGCTCGGCAGCGTGCCCAACTGGCGTTCAGACTGCGCTTTTTTGAGTGCTTCCAAGATATAGGACATCTTATTTTCCTACCTCGTCGGTGCCATTTTGCAGATGCGGCTCTTTGGCGCCGCCCAACTGATTCAGTCGAATAAACGTCTTCGGGCCGGCCACCCCGTCCGCGGCGAGCTTTTGGCTCAGTTGAAATTGGCGCAAGTGGCCTTGCATTTCGGCGTCAAGCGGCTGGTTTTCTGCCGGCGTTTTTATTCCGTACCGTTGTGCCAAACGCAGCATCAGCCAGTCGACATCGGGACCGCGGTCGCCACCCGAGACTTCATCGCGCCAGCCCCGCGGGGCACGCCACAAAGTGAGGAACTCACCGTCGAAACGCGCCTTTAAGTCTGCCAGGCCGATCGCCTGATCCTTGCCATTGACGCGCAGCGTCGCTCCGGCCTGGCTCAAGCTAGTGAGCAATGCATACGACAAGGTCGCCGGGCCGTCATGCAAGCTGAGCACGGCAGGCCGGTCCAGCAAGCGTAACTCCTCCAGGCCGCCCTTGCTTCGATGGCAGCGCAAGTTAAAATTAAGGGCCGCCTGACAGGGCTCGCCGTCTGGCAAGGTCTGGCCCCAAAGGACCGCCAGCGCGCGCACTGCGCCATCGAGGCCCATAGGCGGCGTCGGCGCCGCCTTGAGCGCTGCTGCCGCTGCCGCTTGGGCGCCGCTCTTGACTGCCCCTGGCGCGCTGTGCGGCAACAGATGCCAAACTGCGGCCACGCTGATGAGCACCCCCGCCATCATACCGCCCAACCCGTAGGCCCAGCGTTGCTTGGCAGCGGCCGCCAGCGTAGCATGCTCACCAAACACTTCGGCGGCCGCCTTGCGCATGATATTGCGTGTGACTTCATGCCGATTTTCCACATACGCCCCTAGCAATGCACGGTCACACAACAGGTTAATGCGGCGCGGCACCCCTTTGCTAATTTGGTGGATTTGCGCCAGCAAGGGGCGTGAAAACGGTGCCGCTGCAGCAGCGCCTGCCACAGCTAGCCGATGCCGCACGTAACTGCCCGTTTCAGCTGCCGACAGCGAACCGAGGTGGTAACGTGCGATCACTCTTTGTGCCAATTGCTCGAGTTCCGGCAGCGCCAGCATGGTACGCAATTCGGGCTGGCCGATCAGGATAATTTGCAGCAGCTTACGTTCGCTTGTTTCCAAATTGGTCAGCAGGCGCAGTTGTTCGAGCACCTCGGCCGACAGATTTTGTGCTTCATCGATGATTAATACATTGTTTTTGGCCTGCGCATGGCTGCGTAGCAGGTAGCTGTTGATGGCATCGACGTATGTCTTCACGCTGACCGCGCCGGCCTCTTGCAACGTCAGGTCGATGCGAAATTCATCGCAAATCGACAACAGCAATTCTGGCACTGAAAGCTTCGGATTGAAGATGTAGGCCAGCTTGCAATTGGTGGGAATTTGCTCCATGAAACAACGGCAGACCGTGGTCTTGCCGGCGCCAATTTCACCCGTTAACAGCACAAAGCCACCGCCGCTGCCCACGCCATACAGCAAGTGCGCCAGCGCTTCGCGGTGGCGCTCGCTCATGAATAAATAACGCGGATCGGGCGCAATTGAAAACGGCGATTGCTTTAGATTAAAAAATTGCGTGTACATAAAGTGATCCTGGAGACACGACACAGCGAATGCAGCGCGCCAGCATCAGCGCCCCCCACGCGGCAGCGGGTTGTAGCTGTCGCAATAGATCTTCGATTTGGATTTGAAATAAACGATTTTGCTGCCCGCACTCGACAGGCGCAGCGGAAACGCTGTATTGTCGGCCTTGACATAGTGCACCCCGGTCGCCGCCCCGATCGCCTGGCCCAGCTTGTCAGGCACGGTATCGGCCACCGCGCCGACGAATAGGATGGGACTGCTGTCATCGCTAACCAATACGTCGGAAATTGCAATGCCCCACAAGCTGGCATTTGCCTTGAACCAATAGGCGCCCCCTTCGCGCTTATACGCGGGCCCGAACGCCGCCGACAGATAAGAGTAATAGTAGGCGCTGTCGATGTGTTCGCGGCACAGCAAGACGCTGCCCACTACGCTGCCAAAGGTCGTTGGCGCAGCCAGCAGATTGGCAGCGCCGGCAAGCAGCGCCAAGCCGGCCAGCCGGGTGTGCCAAGCGGCGCGTCGCGGCCACATGATTACTGGCGCTTGCGTTCCTCCTTCTTCACTTTCTTCGCTTCTTTTTTTTCCTTCATGCTTTTCGCCGGTTCCTTCTTGCCCTCTTTTTTACTGTCTTGCGCTTTGCTCATGATGCTGGACTCCTTGGTTGAACGACAATGGCGTCAGGGATATCCATTGCCGGTTTGCATTAATCGTTGGCACGGGCCGGAAATGTCGACTGCGCCCCGGATGCTGTTAGCGCTCTTTCCCAGGCTTCTTTTGCGATTCGACCAAACACGCTGTTCCTCATCGGATGTTTTCTGCCTGTAGAGGTACAGTAATTTTTCCAGCAACCCAGGCCGGAAACGCACAGCACGTGTGCCCGATGCATTATGCCATCAGAGTGGCTCATTCACATAAATTTTGCCCGGTCCGCGCGATGGGCGCGGGACGCAAAAAATCCGGCCGCGCTAATGGTGGCTCTTCTCGCCCCAACTGCCCCGTCACAGCCGGCCCCCACAGGCAACACCACCGGGCGCTCTCGATCAGTTGGCCGACCGGAACTGGCGGGCGTAGGCGGAAAAAGGCCGTTCTGGTGCGGGCGCTGGCGCAAAGACACAACACGCCGCTTGCCATCGCCAACGCGGGCGCCAGGTTGGCAAGCATTGACGGGCCATCATCGGTTAGAAGGCAAGCCAAGGCGAACCCGGGTTGCCTCGATGCGCGCAGCATCGTAGGGGTACAGGTTTTCAATAAAAAACAACTCGGTTTCGGCTGGGTCATCCAGGCACATCGTTAGCATATGAGGTCCATCGTCCTCGCTGCCCAGAAATTCCTTCGGCCAGCGATTTTTACGATGTGCCTGTAATACTTCCATGCCAAGCTTGGCCAAGGCCGCTGCCACGCCGGCGGCTAGCGCCTCGCGTTGCCAATCGTCCCAATACAAATTCTGCGCTGCCTTGTGATTCATCTGTCCGAGTCCAACTAAGGTGTAAAGGGCGGACTTTACTCTTGATGGACGTTGCCAGCAAGGGGCGCCTATCCAAGGCCTGTCAAAGTGGTATCAATCGAGTCTAAAAAAATATGGTCATAAATTTCATAATCTATTGGCAACGCAATGCGTGAACATTTGCTGGCACAGCAATCCCGCCTCCCCCCTTTGGACAATACCAATGAAATACCAGTTGACAAGGTGTTTTGTCAGCCATATAGTGCGCCCAACTCTTGTCTTGGTTGGCTGGCTACGCCGTGAGTAATGTCAAGTAGGCCGGGCCGGGCACAAAAATGATCGACTATTTGATAGGCGTGGATGGCGGTGGCAGCGGCACCCGGGTGCGCCTGGCCCATCGTGACGGCACCGAACTGGCGCAGGGGCGGGCCGGGCCGTCCGGCTTAGCGCACGGCATTGGCAGCGCCTGGGCTGCCATCGACGCCGCCGTGTTGCAAGCGTTTGCCGCCGCCGCCATTTTGCGCCCCGCCCTTGGCTCGATTGCCATCGGACTTGGCCTGGCCGGGGCGCACAATCGCCAGTGGGGCGCCGCCTTGCTCGCGCAAAATCCCGGCTACGCATTTATTGCGCTGGAAAGTGATGCCGACACCACTCTATTTAGCGTCCATCAGGGTCAGCCCGGCGCCGTCGTCGCCGTCGGCACGGGCAGCGTCGGCGCCGTCTTGCAAGCCGATGGACAACGGCGCGAAGTCGGTGGCTGGGGCTTCCCATCCGGCGATGAAGGGGGCGGGGCCTGGATCGGCCTGCGCGCCGTCAATTTTTTTCAGCAGCTCATTGACGGGCGCGCCGATGCGAGCCTGTTGGCGAGCCCGTTGGCGCGCGCGCTAAGCGACGTTTGCGGCCGGAACCGCGACGCATTGTTCGACTGGCTCGGCCGTGCCAACCAGACCGGTTATGCTCAATTGGCGCCACTCGTGTTGAGCCATGCTGCTCGCGACCAGGTGGCCCACTCGATCGTAATTGAAGCAGGACAACACCTGGCCGCCATCGCCGCCGCGCTCGATCCGTCCGGCCGGTTGCCGATTGCTTTGTGTGGCGGCTTGGCGGCCCCCCTTGCCATATTTCTGCCCGGCGACCTGCGTCAGCGCGTCACCTTGCCTAGCGCCGATTCCGCCCTGGGTGCGCTGTGGTTAATCCAAAACCAAATAAAAGGACAGCTGCCATGCCAACGCGCTTGAGTAACTTCAAACCAGACCCCGGCAACGACACGCCTTTGTATCTACAGGTGGCCAACAAGCTGGCCGCCGGCATCGCCGCCGGCGACTGGCGCGGCAACGACGCCTTGCCGTCAGAGCGCGCGCTGGCCGACCTGCTGGCGATTTCGCGCGTCAGCGTGCGCAAGGCCATCGACATGTTATGCGAACGCGGCATGCTGAACCGCAAGCGCGGTTCGGGCACCTACATCACGCCGAAGCGGGTGCCGCCCTTGTCGCGCCTAACGAGTTTCTCAGAAGAACTGCGCCGGCGCGGCTTCACGGCCGGCTCGCGCTGGTTGCAGCGCAGCACCGGCCTGGCCGAGCCCCTTGAATCACTCTCGCTGGGCCTGTCGCCGAACGCGCCGGTGGCCCGCTTGAAAAGCCTGCGCACGGCCGACGACATCGTCATGGCGATCCAGACTAGCACCATCCCGGCCCTGTATTTGGCCGATCCGCAACGCGTCACGGGATCGCTGTACGCCTATCTGGAAGCGTGCGGCACGCTGCCAATGCGCGCGTTGCAGCAAATCCGCGCCATCAATGCCAGCCCGGAACAGGCTAGACTGACCAACGTCAAGGTGGGCGCGGCATTGCTGCACATGACGCGCGTTAGTTATCTGGAGAATGGTGCAGCGGTTGAATTGACGCAATCGTTCTGGCGTAGCGATTTTATTGAATTTGTAGCCGAGTCGCGCTGATGTGTCACTCGATCAAGGGCAATATCCTGACCCCGACCGGCTGGGTCCATGGCGCCATCACATTCGGCGCTCGAATCGAGTCTGTCAGCGGCAGCACGGTGGATCCGGCCATCAACGTCGACGATTTCATCTTGCCCGGCTTCATCGACTTGCATGTGCACGGAGGTGGCGGCAAAGACATTATGGATGGCGGCGACGCGGTGCATATCATCGCCGCCATGCATGCGCAGCACGGCACCACCAGCATGCTGGCCACCACCATGACGGCGCCGCCGGCAGAAATACAAAACGCGCTGGCCGCCATCGGCGGCGCTGGGGCGCGCCGCCCCAGCGCCGCGCGCGTCCTCGGCGCCCATCTGGAAGGGCCCTTCATTAACGCCGAAAAACTGGGAGCACAGCCGAATTACACGAGCGTCGCCACCCTTGCCGAAGTGCAACGGCTGGCCGCATATGCGCCCTTGAAGCTGATCACGATCGCGCCCGAAATCGAAGGCCATCTGACGCTGGTGCGCGCATTGACCGAGGCCGGCATGCGCGTTCAAATCGGCCACACGATGGGATCCTACGAGGACGGCGTGGCGGCGCTGGCGCATGGCGCGACCGGTTTCACCCACCTGTTTAACGCCATGAGCGGCTTGCATCACCGCGCACCGGGCATGGCCGGCGCCGCTCTGGCGCATGCCCAATACGCCGAATTAATTCCCGATTTGCTGCACGTCCATCCAGGCGCAATCAGGGTCGCCTTGCGTGCCATTCCGCGCCTGTATTGCGTAACCGATTCGACCGCCGCCGCCGGCATGCCGGACGGTGCCTACCGGCTGGGGCGGCAAGTCGTACATCAATGCCTGGGCGGCGTGCGCCTCGCCGATGGTACATTGGCCGGCAGCACGCTAACCATGGATCAGGCGCTACGCAACTTGGTTGGCCTCGGACTCGATCTGGCCGACGCTTCGGCCCGCGTGTCCACTTACGCGGCCGATTTTCTAGGCCTGCATGAACGCGGTCGCCTAGCCCAAGGCTGCTACGCTGACCTGGTGCTGCTCGATCGGGCCCTAAGACTCAAAGCCGTCTGTATCGAAGGAGAATTTTGTGACCTCAATGATGCTTAAAGAGGCCCTCGGCGCAGCCGACTGCGTGGCCCTGCAACTGGCCAGCGATACGCAAGCTTACGCGGAACTTGGCCACAAATTGAGGACCACATCGTTGTCGGTCGCGTTGACAGTGGCCCGCGGCAGTTCGGACCACGCTGCCAATTATTGCGCCTACCTGATCATGGCGCGCCTGGGCCGCGTGGTCGCATCGCTGCCAATGTCGCTGGTGACGCTGTACAAGTCGCCTTTGCGGGCGCGCGACACGCTCACCATCGCCATTTCGCAATCGGGCCAGAGTCCCGACGTCGTGGAAGCGATGCGCTATTTTCGCGACGGCGGCGCGACTACGGTGGCGCTGGTGAACGACATGAACTCGCCACTTTCCCGCGCCGCCGAATGGGCAATGCCGCTGCGCGCCGGGCGCGAGCACAGCATCGCCGCCACCAAAAGCTTCATCGCCAGTCTGGTTGCAAGTGCGCGCTTGGTTGGACAATGGCAAAACGATGCCGCGCTGCTAAGGGCCCTGGCAGCGCTGCCAGACGCCCTGCAAGCGGCCACGACGTGCGACTGGTCGGCCGCCATTGACGTACTCGCTCCGGCCAAAAACATCATGGTGGTCGGGCGCGGCCTTAGTTTCTCCATCGCCCTCGAAGCGGCCTTGAAGTTCAAAGAAACGGCGGCCTTGCAAGCGGAAGCGTTCAGCGGTGCGGAGATCAAGCATGGCCCGATGGCGCTGATCGAAGACGGTTATCCGCTGCTCATTTTCGCCACCTGCGGGCCGACCCAACCCGGCCTGCGGCAACTGGCGCGTGAAATGCGCGAGCGCGGCGCCAGCGTGCTGCTGGCCGCGCCGATCGACGTTGCCGAACGCGACCTGACCTTGCCGAGCGCAGCCACGCCGGACTTGGATCCGATCGTTGCCGCGCAGGCCTTCTATGTGATGGCGGCCAAGCTGGCGACGGCGCGCGGCATAAACCCGGATCGCCCGCGCAACTTAAGCAAAGTCACCAGAACGAATTAGACGGCACGCAAACCCTGCCACGCGCCCGTGGCGCCACCACAATGACCAAACTCGGCCGCTTTAGTCGCTGATCGTGGGCGCCAGCGCATTTGACACAGGCTTCGGCGAGCGCGGCACTCTCGCCGTGCAAAATAGCGGCAGGACCGTAGCGGCCGTTCGCCCCAACCCTTGCCTGGCCGGCCGTGCTGCTGACATGCGCACGCGGGAAACGGTGCGAAGATCAGTTTATGCAACAATGGGGGACGCTAGATTTTAGCCTTGCCGTTGAGCGAAACGGCCAAAAAGGCGGCGCTTTGCGATTTTTCGCCATATTCGTTGAAGGATTTAGCATGTGCCATTACCCTCTCGCTCGCCTTAGCCTTAGCCTTAGCCTTAGCCTTAGCCTTAGCCTTAGCCTAATCGCCAACGGCCTCAACATCGCCCCGGCCGTGGCGGGTTTCGCATCCCGGGCCCAAGCTGCGGAGACGACGCCTACGCCGCAGGCGCCGCACGAAACAGTACGCCGCGACATGTTCAAGCTGCTCGACCCTGCCCTCATGAAGGAGCTTCTGGCCGCCAAAAACTACCCTGAAGCGCAAAGCCGCATCGACCAGGCTGGCGCGCTGCCTAACCCGACTCCGTATGAAACGTTCGTGCTGAACCGTACGCGCGCCGCGTTCGCTTCTCGCGCGGGCAACAGCGCCATGGCCGTGACGGCGCTGCAAGCATTGATCGAATCGGGGCGCCTATCACCGGCCGACAGGATCGATTTTATCTTGGCGCTGGGCATAAACCAATACAATACGAAAGATTATCCCAAAGCGATTATCACGTTCACCCAATATCAAAGCGAAAGCGGCGATGACGCCAAGGTGCGCCCCTACTTAGTCCGCGCCTACTATCTTGACAACGAGTTCGAACAGGCCAAGCGGGCCCTGCTGGGGGGGCTGCAAATCGATGAAAAAACAGGCAACCAGCCGGCGCTGGAAGACTTGCAATTACTGGCCAATAGCAGCTCCAAGACGAAGGATATGGCAAGCTATCTGAGCGCGCTCGAAAAACTGGTTCAGTATTATCCCAGCGATGACTACTGGACCGATTTGCTAAGCCGCTTGCCGGACAAACCGGGCTACTCGAATCACCTGCAGCTCGATGTCTATCGCCTTAAGCGCATGGTGCTGGCGGCCATGACGGCCGCAGACTACGTCGACATGGGTGAGCTGGCGCTGCAAGCGGGCTTCCCGAGCGAAGCGAAAAAAGTGGCCGATGCCGGCTACGCGGCGAACGTATTGGGTACTGGCTCAAACGCTCCTCGTCACCAAAAATTGCGCGAACAGGCCAATAGGGGCGCCGCCAGAGACGGGAAAAATATCGCGGCCGACTTGGCTTTAGCGGAAAAAGCCCAGGATGGCAACGGTCTGATCAACGTCGGTTACACCTATGTCGCAATGGACCAGTTCGACAAGGGCATCGGTCTGATCCAAAAAGGCCTTGGCAAGGGCCAATTGAAGCATCCGGAAGAAGCTAAAATGCGCCTGGGCGAATCCTATGCTATGGCCGGGCGCAAGGAGGAGGCGCTCAAGGCGTTTGAAAACGTCAAAGGTATCGATGGCACGGGCGACCTGGCGCATTACTGGATCTATTATCTCAACCGGCCGGCCGCCGCTCCAGCAACACGGTAAGCGGACAGGTGGTACGCGGGCGTCGAGCGCAAGGCGGGTCCACTCTTTAACAGACGAACCGGACGGATCCTGGCCGTGAAGTCGCGCTGCAAGATTTACCGCGTGAGAAAATATGCGCACGCAACGGCCGTAGGAGCGGCGCATCGACCCGCTCCTTGGCCGAAGACCAGCAAATGCGGACCCGAAATTGTCGCCTTGCCGAAACTGCCTCTTGTTCCGCATCCGGCGCATACCACTACGGCTGATGTCGCATCACGGTTTGGCCAAGCCGGCGGTATGCGCGCCGGCCTTGGCCTGGTCACCCGCCGTCACCACACTGAGTTTGGCCGGGTCAATGACTTTGCGGAAAGCTGCATTGACCTGGGCCAACGTGAGTGCCTGTAGCTTGTCTTCAAAATCGCGGCTCCACGCGAAGGTGCGGCCCAGATACAGGTATCCGGTCCAGCCGCTGGCCAAGACGCCGTCTTGGGTGCGGTTTTGTATACGCTGTTGCAACATGCCCGATTTGGCGCCTGCCACTTCCGCGGCGGTAAAGCCGTCCTTGAGGGCGCGCGCCAGTTCCTGCCGGATTGCCAACTCGAGCTTTTTCAGATTCTGGGGCGCGGCGATCGCATTGATGCCAAAGGAACTGTCGCGGTCGATGTCGCTCACGGTAAGGCTCGATCCGACACTGTACGACAGACCGTCTTTTTGCCGGATCCGGTCCACCAGACGCGACTTCAAGCCGCCATCGCCGAAAATATAGTTGGCCAGTTCCAGCGCCGGATAGTCAACATCGTCCGTGCGCAAGTCAAGGTTCAGGCGCGCCGCGAAAACGCCGTTTTCCTTGTCCTGCGTATCGATGTGCTGACGCAGCGGCGCCACGTCAAAATTGTCGGTCTTGATGCGCGCATACGCCGCCTGGCTCTTCCACGCGCCAAACGTTTCTTCAAGGACTTTGCCAATGGCCGCCACGTCAAAGTCGCCGACGATGGCCAGTTCGCCTTGCGAGGCGCCAAAAAAGTCGCGATGGAAGGCCTTCACCTCATCTAGTGTGGCTTTTTCGGCCGCCGCAATCTGCTCGTCGAGGCTGGAGCTGGCGCGAATATCACCTTTCGGGTAAAGGTTGAAATGCTCCTCCAGAGCGCGCTCTGCCATCTCTTGCGGATCATTGCGGCCCGCTTCGGCAGCGACAATCCATTGCCTGCGCACGGACTCGAATTCAGGAGCGGGAAAGCTCGCATCCTTGAGCACGTGCGCGATCAGACGCAAAGCCTCGGCTAGATTGCTGCGCGTGGTGGTGAACTGATAGACGCCGCCCGAAATCTTGAGCGCGTCAAAGGCGTCCGACAATTGCGCGCGGTTAAATTTGCTCGTGCCGTGCATCAGCATCGCGTTCGTCAGGGCGGGGATCGCATCCTTGCCAAACAGGTTTTTCTCGTCACCCCAGTGCAGGCGCAGATTTACCGAAACCATCTCGCCGCGGTTTTTTTTCGTCAGAAGGGCAACTTTCAGGCCACCAACGCTTCTAAGCTCGGTTCGCGCCATGATGTTGGCCTGGCTCGGATCGAAGCTCTCGGCCGCTAGGTTCGATGGCTTGCCGACGAAGCCTTTGAGGACCTCGGCCGCGCTCGGTGCGGCTGGAATCTCGGCACGTCGCGGGGCGTCGTCGGGCACAAAACAGCCGACGGTTCGATTGTCACGCGTCAGATAATGGGCCGCGGCGGCGCTTACCTGGGCCGAGGTGACCTTTGCCAGGTCGTCGCGCCCCTGAAACAGCAAGCGCCAGTCGCCCAGTGCGATCTGCTCAGACAGGGCAATGCCGACCCGCTGCGGGTCGTTCAAGGTTTTTTCGATGCTATTGGCATTGTTGCGGCGGACCCGTTCCATCTCTTTAGGCGTTGGCGGGTTTTTCGCAAAATCCTCGACCGCGCCGATCAACGCGTCGCGCACCGGATCGAGTGCGTCGCCCTTCTTGACCATGGCGCCGATGACCTGGAGGCCCGGCGCATAACCAGCCTGGCTGAAACTAAAGACTTCGACCGCTTGGCCGCTATCGACCAGTAGCTTCTGCAGACGGCCTGTCGCACTATCGCCCAAGATGGCCGACATGAAGCTCAAAGCGTCGCTGTCGGCGTGCAGCGCAGCCGGGATTTTGTAGCCCAGCGCTACGATCTGTATATCGCCCTGGCGGCGCAGCGTAAATGAGCGTTCGCCGTCTTGGGTCGGCTCCACGGTCCAAAATTGCGGCAGCTTGCGCGTCGGCTTGGGAATCGCGCCGAACGTCTTGCCGATCCAAGATAGGGTTTGCGCCGCATCGAATTTTCCAGCCACCAATAGCACTGCGTTATCGGGCTGATAATAAGTCTTGTAAAACGCCTTCAGATTGGCAATTTTGACGTTTTCAATGTCGCTGCGGTTGCCGATGGTCGCTCGGCCGTAACTGTGCCAGTCGAAGGCCACGCTTTGCATACGTTTGAGCAGCACCTCGAACGGCGCGTTTTCGCCGCTTTCAAATTCGTTGCGCACCACTGTCATCTCCGAATCAAGATCTTTTTTGTCGATGAAGGAATGCACCATTCGGTCCGCTTCCATATCAAGCGCCCACTTCAGATTGTCGCCGCCGGCCTGGAATACTTCATAATAATTGGTGCGGTCAGATGTGGTGGTGCCGTTGAACTCCATGCCGCGCTCGGCAAACTGCTTGGGAATGCTGTGGTTTTTCGGCGCGCCCTTGAACATCATGTGCTCGAGCAAATGCGCCATTCCCGTCTCGCCGTAATTCTCGTGACGCGAGCCAACCAGGTAGGTCACGTTGACGGTGACAGTCGGCTTGCCCGGGTCGGGAAACAGCAATACCTTCAAACCATTTTGCAGCTTGTATTCCGTGATGCCTTCGGCCGACGGGCCCTTGGCGATACCCGCCGGCAAGCTCTGGGCCCAGACCTGGGCAGAGGGCACGACCCAGGAGATGCAGCACATTACCAGGGTGGCGGCGAGGCCATGTTTCAAATTCATTAAGTTCATTCACGCCCCATGGGGATGATGTCGGGAAGGTGCCGGCGCGCCTGGCGGCATGTTCAGTCAAAAAAACATGATCGAGTAGGGGCCAGAGTTACCCCCGTCGCCCTCTCACACCACCGTACGTGCGGTTCCGCATACGGCGGTTCATTTAACACGCTGGAAGCGGCGCTGAGTGTCCAGCAACGAAACCAACCCTTGTACATCAAAAAAGCGTTTTGGATAGGCCGCGTTCATGTGGCTCGCTCCGGCGTTCCACCAATGGCCACGTCCGTTGCTTGCCGATTTCCATGCCCGCGACGCATCCAAGCCTCTTGCTTGTAGTCGCTTGTTACGAGTGGCCGGTCGCTTCCATGCCACCAATAGCAGGCAGCGCAGTTTGCGCCGAATCCACCCGTCCAAGTCCTCCAACACACCTACCTCGGTCAGACGGAATTACGAGGTCCAGCCACGCAGCACCGGGTTAAGTGCTGCACTCGTTTGGTAGGTTGCGCGAGGCATTTCCGACGACGATTTCACGTGACAGCGGCGCGCCTTGCGGCGTGCCCTTGGTCCTCGCACTGACGGTTCCTTCCGACATCATGCCCGCTTCCAGGTAACGACGGATCAGTTTCAATGCCCGTTCAGCCTTGACCTTGCGGGCTATCCGTGACATCAAGGTGTCGTGATTTCCCCGGTCAAAGAATCCACGGCGTCCATCTGCCGCGGTCCTTCCGCTTTCGCTTGCCCATCCGCCGCCGTGCCCACCTCGGCACCCAGCCCGGCCGACGAAATCCGTTCGTCTCTCTCCGTGTTGGGCGTAGTTGTCTGCCTTGTTGCGCCGTCGATTTGCATCGAGGTCGAATGTCCTAATCGCGTTGTTTAATGTTCAGCCCTTCGGTCAGGCTCTCTTCGGCTCACGGCCTTGTCCTCGACCTACTTTGCCATCTGCTGACTTCTGCATGCGCACCCCGACACCTCTCGCTGCCGGTAGCACGAGGCACGTATGCAGATCTCCCCGGGTATTGCGCACTCACCTTCACGCTTATGCCTGTCGGATCTACGTCGTAGCGTTCTGTACAAGTATCGGGCTTTGATGATACGTGACATCTCACCCGGCTACGCCGCCTCATATCCGCTTCCTGTTCGTCAGCGCACAAAAAAAAGTGCGCCCAACGGGTGCTCCAATGGGCTACTGCTGGTCCGGGCAAGACCGTATCCTACGCTTTTATCGGCGCTCCTGCTGCGGTGGTCGTTTGCAAAATGTTCTTGCCATCAGTCAATAGCTGGCGCTGCCGGCGGCGCGACGAGAACGGGAGAGCCCGATGGATTCACGAGGACCCAGGCTAATCCGTGGAAAACTCCTAAAATACCACTGCTGGCCCCGGCAACGCGCCGGTCTTGCGCCTGCAGGTCGCGCTGGGTCGTCCTGACGCCTGCGCTTGCATGCGGGGCGTCTTGGGTACAGCCGACGCAGGGTGCCGCTTCTTATGGCACAGGATCATCCAAATACGGCAGAAAACAGGCATCGACCACTTGCAGGTCGTTATCCTTGGCGAAATCGACGACGAAATGGAAGGCCAGCGGTTCCAGCTCGCGCAAGGCGGTGTTGACGACCACCGCTTTTGCGCCGTTGACGACGGTGGGGCGCACATATGGGGAAAACTTCAAGTGCGCATCGCGCGCGCCCACATCTGGGCTGAAACATGACATGACACCGCACAAACGTTCGGCCCAGTCGCTCGGTCGAAACCGCTTGCCGTTGTTGGTGGTGCCAAGAATGAAGAATTCCGTGGCATGTACGATTTTGTTTTTAGCTAACTCAGCCATAGGCGGCGTGTGGATACCAAAGGGCGTGGACGATCCCGGCAGTAATTCCGGGCTGGCGAATCATTTTTACGATTCATAGGTATTATATCTTATAGAAGACCTGAGTATCGAATTCCTGATGCTGCAGAACCGCACATGGGACTGACCGGGTTCGCCGGGCAGTCCCATGCATGACAGTTCCGCGCCCGCTTAACCCAGCCAGACGGCGCCCGACAACAACAACAACAACAGCATCCACAGCAACAAGGCGCGCCAAACCAGCCCAACTGTGCTTTGCAACGCGCGCACGCTCGGCTCTTCGCCGGGCAAGCTTTCCGTTTCGGCATCCGTAGTGTCGACGGTGGCGGCGTCGACCGGCAACACCCGGCCCGCATTTTCCACCGGCGTGCCGAGGCGCACGCCCATGGCGCCCCCACCGGCCGACAAGATGATGCCGATCGCTTCATCCTGCCAGCGGTCAGCGAAGTTACGCCAAGCGTAGATCGCATCCTCGAAGTTGCCGACGACGGCAAACGCGATGGCCGTCAGGCGCACGGGGATCCAGTCTATCCAGTAAAACGCGCGTGCGGCAAACTGGCCGAAGGCTTCGTTGCGCATGTGCTCAGGCTCGTTCCACGCGCGCGCCAGGTACTCGGCTACGCGGTACATGACGGCGCAGGCGGGCCCGAGCGGCATCAGGAACCAGAAAAAAACGCCGAATACATTACGGTGGGTCGCGATCAAGGACTTTTCGACCGCGATGCGGGCGATCTCGGACGCTTCCATGCCCACCGTATCCTGTTTGGTCCACTCAGACAGCAGCGTGCGCGCCGTCGCTTCGTCACCGGCGTTCAAAGCCAACTGAATCAAAGTGAAATAATGGCTGTAGTGGCGAAAGCCCAGGGTCAGGTAGACAATTAGGATGTTCCAGGCGAAAGCGACCAGCGGCAGGTGGTAGTGGATCAATACCCAGTAGACTAGCGCTGTCGGCAGCATCAGCAGCGCCATCATGAGGAACCAACCGACCCGACCATGACGCGCATGGCCGGCATTGAACCAAGTCTCCATCCGCATGGCAAAGGATTTGATTTCAGTGTAGACGGGATTATCCGCGCGCAGCGGCTTGAGCTGCTCAATTAACAGCGCGCACAGAATGGAGAGAAATGTCATTGAAAGTCCTTTTTGTCAGCAATGCCGTCATGCCCGCTACGATAGCGCAGTGCATGACTGGAATCAAACTTATCTACGCACGCAGGAAATGGAACAAGTTGCGCAGCATGCCGGCCGTGGCGCCCCAGATGTAAAAGCGCTGGTAGGGCATGGCATAAAATGTGCGAAGTCCGCTTGGCAGCTGGACCGACAGGCGCTGGTGGTGCTGACCATCCATCAGGAAGGACAGCGGCACTTCAAAAATCTCTGCCACTTCGGACGGATCGGCGTGTAGCTCGAAGGGCGGCTTAACTAGGCCGACCACGGGGGTGATGACATAGCCGGTGCCGGTGACGTAGTCGGGCAAGGTGCCCAGCAGTTCAATATGGCGACGTTCCAGGCCGACCTCTTCTTGCGTCTCGCGCAGCGCCGTATCGGCTGCCGAGACGTCGCTAGGTTCAACTCGGCCGCCGGGAAAGCTAACTTGGCCGGCATGGTCGGTCAAATGGGTGGTGCGCTGGGTCAGCAGCAGTGTCATACCGCTCTCGCGCAACACGAGGGGCACCAGAACCGAGGCGCTAATTGGCACCGGGTGCTTGCGTTGCAACCCGAATTCATCGACGCACTCAGGCATCCACTCGGGCGGATGGGCAAAGCGGCTGCGCAGCCAGTGCGGCGTCAGACGTGCGGACACAACCGCCGCTTCGCCGGCAATCGACTCGACGGGCAGTTTCTGAGGGTCAAAAAGAAAGTTGGCCAATGCGGGTTACCTCCAGCGCGCGCGGCGCGCATGTGAAAAAAGGGGCACCAGCTGGCGCCCCTTTTTATCCAAACACAAGGCGCTGGAATTAAACGCTTGCTTTCGCCGCGACGCGACGGTTTGGCAATTTTTCTTTGATACGCGCCGATTTACCCGAACGCTCACGCAGATAATACAGCTTGGCGCGGCGAACATCACCGCGGCGTTTGACGTCAATCGAAGCGATCAGCGGGGAATACAACTGGAATGTGCGCTCGACGCCTTCACCGGATGAGATCTTGCGAACGATGAAGTTCGAGTTCAAGCCACGGTTACGGCGGGAGATGACCACGCCTTCGTAGGCCTGGGCCCGCTTACGCGTGCCTTCGACGACGTTGACGTTGACGATAACGGTATCGCCGGGTGCAAAATCAGGAATAGTCTTACCCAGGCGGGCGATTTCTTCTTGCTCTAATTGCTCAATCAAGTTCATTTTCATTACTCCGGAAACCATCTTGCTGGCGCATGAAGCGCGAGGCTCGCCCAGTAGAGGATGGGGTTAAACACGCGGGCGAAACTGCCCGCTTTTCATTACCTGTTACCAACTAGCACTACTTACCACTCGGACCCGTCCACGACAAGCCCTCCAAAAACTTTTCGTCCGAGCGCGTGAGCAACCCGGCTGCACGCGCCTTGGCCAACAAATCCGGGCGCTTTTGCGCAGTCGCCTCCAGCATACGCTGGCGGCGCCATTGTTCGATCGCGGCGTGGTTGCCACCCATCAGAACCGGCGGTACGCTGTCGCCTTCGTACGTCTGCGGCCGCGTGTAATGTGGAGAATCGAGCAAGCCGTTGACAAAGCTGTCCTCAATCGCGGAGGCATCGTCGTTCAACACTCCCGGCAGTTGCCGCATCACGGCATCCATCAAGGCCATGGCCGGTAACTCGCCGCCGGAAACGACAAAATCGCCGAGACTGATTTCCTCATCGACACAACGCTCGATCAGGCGCTGGTCGACGGCTTCATAACGACCACACAAGATGATCAGGCCAGGTTCCACTGTCAACTGCATCACGCGTTCGTGCGTCAAAGCACGCCCTTGCGGCGACATGAACACCACCCGCGGCGCAGCCAGTCCGACCTCGGCTTGGCGCCGCTTGGCGGCATGGATGGCCGCCTCCAGCGGCTTGGCCAGCATCACCATGCCAGGGCCGCCGCCAAATGGACGATCGTCCACAGTACGATGCTTGTCGGCCGTGAAATCGCGCGGGTTCCACAGCGACAGGACACATCTATGCTGCTCAAAAGCGCGTCGAGTCACGCCCGACTGCGTCAATGCGGCAAACATTTCGGGGAACAGGGTGACGACATCAAATTGCATCGTAGCTCCGCTCCACGCACTGTCCGTTACCGCGCACTGCAAGGCGCACGCAACTTAATAATCTAGACCCCAGTCAACCGTGATTTTATTTGCAGCTCGGTCAATCCGGACGACAAATTGCTCAACAAACGGAATCAGGCGCTCGGGCGCCGTGACGTTCGTGTCGGCTGCGGGATCGATGAGCGCGGCGATACGCAAAATCGATTGCGGACCATTGCTCATCATGTCGGCGACCCGACCGAGGCACTCACCTTGCATATTCTCTACTGTCAGCCCGATCAAATCGGACCAATAGAACTCACCATCCGACAATGCCGGAAAATGGCTGCGCGGAACTTGAACAGCGGCGCCTTTTAGCGCTTCTGCGGCATCCCGCCCAACCACACCGACCAGCTGGGCCACGACGTCGCCGCCGTGGATCTTGACCTGCATGACATCGCTGTCGTGCAACTCCGGCTTGTCGAGCCACCAAGTTTTGACGTTCAATAAGGCATCCGCATCGTCGGAAAAAGGTTTGACCCTGATCCAGCCGGCAACGCCGTAAGCACCGGAGACATAGCCAACCTGTACCAGGTCGCTGGGCATCTTCACCCCGAATGCCGTACTCACTGTCAAACTAGTGACCAAACTTACGCTGCTTTTTTGCCGGCCGCAACCAGGCGAGCGACGGTTGGCGATAATTGCGCGCCAACGCCTTCCCAGTATGCCAGGCGGTCTTCAGTAATACGAAATGGCACTTCGCCACCCGACGCCATCGGGTTGTAAAAACCGATACGCTCAATGAAGCGACCATCGCGGCGATTGCGCGAATCTGTAGCGACGATGTTGAAAAACGGGCGCTTCTTGGCGCCTCCACGAGCTAAACGAATAACGACCATAATAATTCCAAAAAGTGTGCTGAGGCGGAAAAAGCCGCAAATTATAGCGCGCTTGCCCCACAGGCGGCAAGCGTTAATATTGACAGTCGCGTAATTTGGGCCGATCGGGCATTATGAACTAGAGCGGCGCCAGCGGCAAGAGCCGAATCTCATTTAAAAAGGTAGGCGCAGGCCCCGTATTGACCGATACTTGCCGACATTCCAGACATTTGGACCATCCTATGCCCACTGCACACATCAACAAAACTCTCACCAGTTTGCTCGCTTTCCTGGTGGGCGGATTAGGCGTTCACCGCTTCTACTTGCGCGGTTCAAAAGACCTCTGGGCCTGGGTTCACCTCAGCGCTGTCCCGGCGGCCTTACTGGTCGCGGCCCTGTTCCCTGACGCCGACCGCTTCTACAAGGTCTTGCCGTTGATCGTGTCATGCCTGGTGGGTTTTCTCGAAGCACTTGTGCTTGGCCTAATGTCCGATGAACAATGGGATGCGGCCTACAACGTCGGCTCAGGCCAGCTGTCGGGCTCAAATTGGCCACTGGCACTGTTGCTGGTAAGCACGCTGATGCTTGGGGCCGGCATTTTGATTGCGACCATCTCGCGCTTGTTCGACCTGCTCTACACAGGCGGCTCTTATGGCTGACGTTTTTAGCCCCCAATGATGGATCGATGCCGTCATCTGCGGTAAGCGTCCTCGCCCAATCCCACGGCGCGCTAGCGGGGCGAAGGGGCGACTTTTGCCACGAAGAGGCAGGGCGAAGTGGCGCGGTAAGCCTTAGCGGCAACCAAGAACCTGCCGCGCGGGATGATGCTCTATCGACACCCCCCTTGCGCATTCCATCACGCCGGCATGACCATGGCAAACCAAAAAAGCCGTAGCCCGGCGCAGGGTGGATTTGAGTCCGCCGCCTACCCATCGGACCAGCCCGAGCGCGATTTGGATGGCGAAGGGGCCGCCATTCCAGGGCATTACTGGGGGCCACTGACGGTGTCAATCCCAGCCAGATGTGCTTGACTCTTCGCCTCCGCAGCAAGACGCGGCGTGCCGGCCGATTCTTGCCAGAAGGCGTGCGCCCTGCGCCCACCCCATGCTAGAACTGGTCTTCAGTGAGCGCCAGGACGCCGGCGCTGCCGTCGATGATGGCGATGCGTAAGCTTGGCGCCTGCGATAGCAGATGGTCGGCAAAGAAGCGCGCGGTGCCGATCTTGGCTTCGAAAAACTGCAGGTCGCCGGCGCCGGCCGCCAG
>PKWL01000129.1 GCA_003133225.1 Janthinobacterium sp. | reverse complement strand
CAACTAGGTTGACAAATACCGTTTCATTGAGCGCTCCTTTCGAAGATTCGCTCGGACGGTTAGGGTTGGCCAAAAGCTTGGAGGCCAATCTATTGCACGATGGTACTGGCCGGTACTTTGGCATCAGCCAGCGCGGCCTTGTACGTTCGTTTCCGACTCTATCAACGCCTTGGGCAGTGCGCGAACCAGCTCGCATATCGCTCGCGCCCACATCGCCTTTCTACGCTTCAAAGAAGAGCCCAGGCGAAGGCGCGGGCTCGGGGAGTCCCGCAAAGCACCTGTTCCACCTGAGCGAGCTCGCATGTCCCTGCTCCCACTAACGCCGCTTCGTTCGTCCAATGACGATCTTGGTCGCAGCACGTCGTTGCGCAAGTGTTGAAAAACAAGCACCGCGCATGATGTAACGGCATACGAAATTTGATTCAATTCTCGTAGCGAAGTTCGCGGAAAGCGGCCTACTGGTGCCCTGACTTGGGACGCCATACCAACACCAAAGCATGATGGACGTTCGCCCATAAGTGGTGCATCCCAGTGTGTCGTGCGGTAGGCTCGATCATGGCAGTCGGTGGCTGCTGATGAGGGGAGTGGAGTGCTGGTTTCTTTAATCAAGGATGGGTTCGAACGGCGAGCCGCTGGGCCGCAGTCAATGCAGCCCGAGTAGCAAGGGCACCCCGAAATCATTTCTCGTGCAGCTTCGCCCGGCACGGATGTCCGACGCTGGACATAGATCAATGTTGAGTCTGGTATGTCGACAGACGTAATACGACCAAGGCCACGTTCCACGTGTCATCTACGAGCTCCCCAAAGTGACGCTCGCCGGGGCCAATCTGGACTAGATTGCCAGGATTTTGGATGTGCTAGGTCCGGATTTCGACGAACTTTTGAGTAGCCAGCTTTGCAATCAGCGACACTTGGTCGCAAGCCGACGCCCAAAAGGGTAAACAACTGCCCTGTTTGGCTTGTGATGTTTATTAATGACTGGTTGTGGGCGGGCGAGGCCGATGCCGCGTTTGCCATGACCTGAGCGCTCTCGGCCTGGCCAGTCATTGTGGCATTATTGTCTTTCCCGTCGCAGTACTGATTCGCAAATGCGATTCGGATGGTGCTTTCGATGAAGCTAGGCGCGCGATGGCGGGCGCCCGGACGCTAAGAGGGCCTCAAGCAGGTGGACGCCGACATTATCTATATACTGACGGCAATTGCAATTATTTAGGTAGGTGGCTAACCATGTCCAAAGAACCGTTTTCAGAACAAGACTGGCGCCGCTTACTTAGCAGCTTGGGCGAAGATCCGGACCGTCCGGGTTTGCGCGAGACGCCGGCGCGTATGGCGAAGGCTTGGAAACATTGGACTTCGGGTTACGGTCAGGACCCGGTTGAGCTCCTGAAAGCGTTTGAAGATGGTGCCGAAGAATACAATGAGCTAATCGTCGTGCGCGGCATCCCCGTCTACAGCCACTGTGAACATCATCTGGCGCCTTTTTTCGGCGATGCTACCATCGGCTACCTGCCAAATGGCAAAATTGTCGGTTTGTCAAAACTGACCCGTTTGGTCGATTGCTTCGCCAAGCGCTTGCAGGTGCAAGAACGCATGACAATCCAGATTGCCAATGCACTAATGGATGTGCTCGAACCGAAAGCAGTGGGTGTCGTCGTGCGCTGTCGCCACATGTGCATGGAAAGCCGGGGCATCCGCACACAGGGCGAAAAAACCATTACCTCGGCCATGCTGGGCGAGTTGCAACCGAACCTCGCCTTGCGCACGGAATTTTTGGCGCTCGCACGAGACGCTTGATCCGATGCGCAAATTGCAACAGTCGAAGGCCTAGCCTAGTTTACGGCTCGATTGACGCAGATCGGGGCGACAGCCGGCCCACGTTCACGCTGGAGCAGCCAGCCGTGCAACCGAGTCAAAGGCAGGCATAAATCCTAAGCGGAAGCAAGCGTTGCCCCTCTACCCGGTTCCCGTCTGCCGCGACGATTGCGTGCGGCTACCTAGCATAGGGTGGGATAGGGTGGAAATATAGCCTTGTGAAGGTCGAACGCTCGGCGACCGCTATATTATCCGAGGCTACTGGGCAGTGATTTCAATGCTGCCCGGCTTTTTGCGAATCGCCGCTTGCCAGGACGTCACGCCACAGTCGTTGAAAGGAGCCACCATTTCAATGGCGATATTCGTGCACGACATGGCGGGTAAAATTGTACTTGCTGCCGCCCGCCAGAAGATCGATCAGCCGCTTGGGATTGGCGGCCGAGATAAAGGCGTCGGCGCAGCCGTCGCTGCTGCGAAATTTCAAGCCCGGGCTGAGTATCTGGTTAGCATTAATCTTCAGGTACTGATAGGTCTTTGTCTTTTCGTTGTTGAACACGAAATGCAGTTCCTGCTTGAACGTCAAGAAAGGGATTTTCAACCACCAGCCTTCGTCGGTACCATACACGACAACATTCGAATAATGGGTGTTCTTGTCGTTCAATGCTGGCTCGCCCAGGTACTCGTTGATGCGTTTGATCGCTTCTAACTTCGTCATGTCCAATTCTTCTCTCGTTAAATGTTAAATAATGGTCGCTGCGCCCGCCAGCGGCCGCCGGCACGCCCACTTGGCAAGCGCGAACTGAGCGCCAGTATAAATGTGTCAAGTGAGAGCCGCCGTTCACAAGATTGAAGGAGCACGTTGCAGTTGCGTATCGCGCGTGGGCGGCCTTGGATCGATGAAAACAATCAGGCTCAGGTGACACGGACCGGCACAACGCGAACTTAGCGTAGTTCAAGATCTGGCCCAAGGTCCTTCTAGCCTTCATTGGTGATGGAACCTATGATGACGACATCAAAACACAATTGTGCGCTAAAAATTGCAAAAAACGGTCAGGCGACAGCATATACTTTTGCTATTTTTTTTGTCCAGCGGCCGACATCGGTTGGAATTTTCAGAGGATACTCTTCTTTTGTATGCTGAGCAAAGACGCCCGGCTAAGCGTATCTCTTGCGCAAACAAACGAAAGAAAATGATGATCGATTTTTATTATTGGACCACGCCCAACGGTCATAAAGTGACCATGTTCCTGGAAGAGACGGCGATGCCTTATCGTATCATTCCCGTCAATATTGGCAAGGGCGAGCAATTCAAGCCTAACTTCCTCGCCATATCGCCCAACAATCGGATCCCCGCTATCGTCGACCAAGCCCCGGCCGATGACGGCATGCCCATCTCGCTGTTCGAGTCCGGTGCGATATTGCAATATCTAGCCGAAAAATCCGGTCAGTTCGTGCCGGCCGATCTGCGCGGACGTGCCGAAGTCATGCAGTGGCTGTTCTGGCAAGTAGGTGGCTTGGGCCCAATGGCAGGTCAAAATCACCATTTTTTGCAATATGCGCCAGAAAAAATCCAATACGCCATCGACCGGTACGTAAACGAAACCAATCGCTTATACGGCGTGTTAGACCGCCGCCTAGCCGATCGAATCTTCGTGGCCGGCGACGGCTATTCGATTGCCGATATGGCCATATATCCGTGGATCGTGCCGCATGAACGCCAAAGCCAAAAGTTGGAGGATTTCCCGCACCTGGGACGCTGGTTCGCCACTGTGGCGGCGCGCCCGGCTACGCAGCGGGCCTACGCCCGCGCGGCGGAAATCAATACTCAGCCGACGGTCGATAATGAAGAGGCGAGGAAGGTCCTGTTTGGTCAGACCTGCAGGACGAAAATCGACCTGAGCGGCCCCAAGTGAATTATTAAGGTCGAAAAGCGGAGACGGCGCCATTCGCACCAGCCGGTTCAAACACCAGCTTGCCTTTCTGTACTTTAAAGGTGCCCACGCGCTCGCCTAACTCTGCCTTGGGCGTAGCTTGAATCAAGGTGCAGGTTTGCGTTCCGGCTTCCCATATTGCCTTGTCCGAGCGCAGGGTCCAGGTGCCATCGCCGTTGGTAAAGACATCGATATTGACGGTCGATGCCGGCGCCAAAGTTAGCGTATGGCGGCGCTGGCATTCGGGCAGGCGGGCAACGATCAGTGACAGGGTCGCCTGATCTTTCCAAAAATATTTTTGTTCGCGCAAAAGAGTCAGCGTGTGATTGCTGCCATTGATGTAGAAGGATGCGGAATCGTCACAGCAAGCCGTCACAAGCAGGGAAATGAGTATCGTCAGAATATAGCGCATGGCATGGCTTTCCAAAGTTGTGCGATCGAACAATTACCCACTTCACGTCACTGTTATTTTATAGAAACATTATTGATCATGTTAGCGCTTTCAAAAGTAACTTCGCCTCCACCTTCGCACCCGCCCCAAGCATTTGTTGAAAAATCTCAACTTTTGAACTGCTTTTTCGGATGAAGGCCGCCGTGGCAACGCAGCGCCTGGCGCTTTCATGATGTCGCCGAATGCCATCGCGCCGCCACGCTGCGCGATGGGTAATCGCAAACGATATGACTTATCGTTGGTAATTTTGGCATATCTTTTGGTTGGTCCCCAGTTCGATGCTTTTTTTGATTTTACAGGCGAGCCGCCTGCCAAGGCTTGTCACTCAGGGATGAGATCGGGGAACTGACTTTGATGAAGGCAGCATCAGATGCTTTGGTACCAATGAAGTACTGCGCGCCATTGTCCAAGTTAAATATGCGGCACCAGCGGTAATCAGCGGCGCCGGCATTGCGACTCGTGCGTGCAAATACTGCTTCGGCGCATGATAGCGCTAGGCTGCAGCACCCCGGTAACGGTGACCGGGGTGCGTTTCACACAGTTGTACGTTTCAACTACGCCCCAAATGCTGCGGCCAGGCGACTGATGAACATCATGTGGGCCGCCACCACGGACGTTGCCCGCGGCCTGTTTGACGGATGATTGCCTGTGGCCGATCCGGACCATTTTCCGCCCTCTGGGGCGGGTGCGAGTGGCCATCGCGTTGCCAAGCCCTGCCTACAGGTCGTTGACGACCAGCGTTGACGAGATTGATATTGATGGAATGGCTTCCGGCGGAAACAGCAGGGCTAGCTTGTGATACGTCCACCAAGCTTTCCAACTCTGCTTGATCCCCATGCCCTAGCGGCAAGTTACGACAGTCGTGGCCAATCGCAATTCTCACGCGAAAAAGCCGAAGCAGCCAACGCTGCCTAGCGTCGGGTCATCCATCTGCGTTGATGGTCCGGCGCCACGACAATGATACCGTTGACAGCGACAAGGAGTGCGTTGGCGGGTCCAAAAGCTTTGAGGTTAATGCCTCGCTTGACGACTGCAATGCCGAGGCACTTGTTTGAAGACCCTAGATTAACTAAAGGTCGATCAGTTGTGCGCGACAAGGTAGGGAAAAAAATTACGGTCCTCGCTCAGCATGTGGTTCGCCACCAGATCGCGCGCCAGAAACTGGAACAGCGCACCGATGTCCAGGCTGCCGTTGCGGAAGCGCTCGACCAGTTCCGTAGCGCTGTGGAGAAGCGCTGCGTGGAGGGCGGCATGCTCAGCTGCACGGGGGTAGGCCACCGCCAGCAGAAACGCTTCCTCATCCTGGAAATGGCGAACGATATCGCGCATCAGGGTGTCGATTGCCACACCAACCTCGTCGCCTGACGACTCGGACAGTATTGCCGCAAGCAATGTGTTGCTGTCATCAAACAGGCCCCGGTGCTGGGAATCGAGCGTCTGGTTGCCGCTGGCGAAGTGGTCGCGCCATTTTAGTTGCACAAAGCCCGTTTTACTGGATTCGACGATCGCCCGCGCCTCCTTGCTGGGGCTGTCTACCTCGACCCGGTTGCGCCCCGCCTGCTTGGCTCTGTACATTGCCGCGTCCGCACGTGCGACCCACTGGTCGCGCGATTCCGACGCCACCAGTTCGGCCACGCCGATACTCGCCGTTACGCTGCACAATTCCTGGATGCTGTTCAAGGCAATGCTCGCTCTTACCCGCTCGCCCAAAACAGCCGCGTTCGAAAGTCCTGTGTCTGGCATGAGTATCATAAACTCCTCCCCTCCCCAGCGGGTTAGGGAGTCTGACCTGCGCAGCGCGCCGCGAATACAGTCGGCCACATGCTGCAATACAAGGTCACCTTTGGCGTGGCCGTAATTGTCGTTGATCTTCTTGAACAGGTCCAGGTCCAGCAGTATGAGCGATACGGGATGACTGTAGCGTTTGGCCCGATCGAGTTCTCTCTCCACCACCTCGTCAAACTGTCGCCGATTCCAAGCTCCGGTCAGCGCATCGGTGCCGGCGAGCTGATCAAGCCTTTGCATCGTGCTGTGCAGCGCCGCCTCCTTTTCATGTAGCATCGCCACCAGGTGGTTAAAGCCAAGCACCATGTCGCCGACCTCGTCGTTGCGCCGAACCGGCAGTTGAGCAAGCGCCCTGCGTCCGCTCGCCATCTCGCGCATCGCACGCCCCACCTCGACCAGAGGCTGTAACATAGCGGAAAGAAACGCCATGACCAGTGCAATCATCACGGCCAGTACGATCAGGGTGCCTTTCAATGTTAAATCGCGCAATGTTGTGATCGGGCGGAAGGCTTCTTCGGTCGGCAATCGCGCGACCACGAACCAGCCGGTGCTGGGTACTGTCACCATGAACGCAATTTCCTCTACTCCCTTGGCATTGACGGTAATTCCGGCGCCACGGAATCCGCTCATGGCGCGGTCATGCAACCGATTTACGCCAACTGGAGGGGTTGCCGTGAGCACCATCGAAGGGTCGCTGGCGGCGACAAATATTCTGTTGGATGGTGAGACCAGGAGAAAGCCGCCGCTGGCGCCCAATCGCGTTTTCTGCAGGCTATCAAGAAAACCAGGTGCATTAAGCAAAGAAAATCCCGCTATCACGGCCACAACGCGGCCTTTTGCGTCCCGCACTTGCTGCGCTATAAAGATAAGTGGTGCGCCGCTCGCGCGTCCCCGCGCCGGCCTCCCGATGACGGGCCTGTTGCTGTGGATCGCGCCGCGAAACCAGTCTCTATCTGCGTAATCGAGTCGTCCACGCGCGCTCAGCACCGGGTATTCGCCGATCAGGCCATGACCATCCGGTCGCACCACGAGCAAGCCAGAGAACAGCGGGTTGGTGCGTTGTCTGTCATGCAGCCACGCCGACAAATAATCGGGGCGCTCCAATGGCGCATCCGGTAGGTCCGCTGCCAATTCGCCAATCAATGCCAGGCGCGAACGAATACTGCGATCTATGTCTTGCGCGACATAGTTGGCCATTGACGATTCTTGTGCCGAAACGAGTTCAGTAATCTGGTCGCGGATAAAGGGAATTCCGACGAATATACGCGAGGCGAGACCGGCGACGACCAGAAGCACGCCAAATACAATGATTTTAAATTTTATGCTATTGAAATTTGGCATGCGGCGCCATTCCTATGAGCTGCGGCAAACGCCGGCGCCGCGTCTGCATCAGTTGTCATTTTAACCTGGATACGGACATAAACGAAGGATGGCTCCGCTGTGATGAGGGTGGTAAGCGAACGGCTGCACCTGGTTTCCTGGTTGTGTGGAAAACCCAGTTGGCACCCAAGCTCACTTCAGGATGGACGATTCCCGCCCCCGAAACGAGGTGCAACGCGCGACATGCGTAGACAGGCCAAATCTGCCTCTCCCTGTCCACGTCCGAAATTCAGACGTCCGAAATCAGGTGGCGTCCGAATATGCGACGCACCAATAGCTAAAACGAAGAAATAAAAACATCAAAAAAAGCAATTAATCATTAGTAAACAATCAGTTGTAAATATGTCGTGTGCCGCGACTAAATTGGTATATTTATTGCTTTTACACAAATGCAAGCCAATAGTATGTCGGTCCAGTTCCAAGGTTCGTAAGTAATCCGCTGGCATATTTTTTCAATATAAAAATTACAGGGAGACATTTTCATGAACAAATCGCTACTCGCACTGGCCGTTCTGGGTGCATTCGCAGGCGCCGCACAAGCGCAATCATCAGTCACGGTGTATGGCATTATCGATGCCGGCATCATGTCACAAAGCAATAGCGGCACCCCATCGGCGGGGCGCACCACGGCCTTCGTCGACGCCCCGATCCTGCCCAGTATCTACGGATTTAAGGGGAAAGAAGACCTCGGCAACGGTTTGTTTGCGGGATTCAATCTGGAAGGCGGCTTTAACAGCGGCAATGGCACGCATGACAGTCCGGGCGTGAACCAGTCTCAAATATTCGGGCGCGAAGCAAAAGTGACCCTGGGTGGCGACTGGGGTACCGTGGGTG
>PKWL01000066.1 GCA_003133225.1 Janthinobacterium sp. | reverse complement strand
CACAAAATCCCGCACACCCCCTTTGAGATGGTCATGTAGGCGGGATCATTTTGCCGCTTTTTCCCCTTTGGAGGATAAATTTTTATTTTTTTCAGCTAATGCCTTAATTAAGCCGTCAATGCCAGATTTGCCTATCTCACTGGAAAAAGTGGACTGGTAGGTCTCGACTAACCACGCGCCTAAAACATTGATATCATAAATTTTCCATCCGGACGGGGTCTTTTCAAGACGGTAGTCCAGTTCAATCGGCGTGCCGCCTGTTCGCACCACTTCGGAGCGCACTTCTACTTCTTTGGCGGATGGGTCAGCACGTAATGGTTTGAATTCCAATTTTTGGTCTTTCACTTGAGAAAGCGCACCCGAATACGTGTAAGTCACCAGTTGGCGGAACTCACCTGTCAACCGAACTTGCTGGGCCTGCGTTGCCTCACGCCAATAGTGCCCTGCCGCCATGGATGTCGCACGCTCGAAATCCACGTACGGAACAATTTTCTCCTCAACTAGTTCGAGTATGCGCTTCCGATTTCCACTCTGGATGTCTTTATCCGTTTTCGCAATACCCAATACTTGTTGGCTGACGCGTCTGATCAACACGTCAGGCGCCTCTTGTGCCACGGCGACCGACACTGCACCAAATCCAAAAAAAATACCTCCCACAAGCACAAGCAATTTAATCAAACGCTTCGAGTATTCCCGGACGTAAGGCATCGTTAATCTCCTTGGCAGCCGTTTATGCATCTTCGAGTTTGCAAAAAAACCGAATCAATTGTCGCTAAAATAATCTTCTCACGGTTAATGCAATATTTCATACGAGCGGAATTCTATTGCGTCTCCAATACATAAAAAACTGCGGGAACGCGCGAATCTTGCCGCTTGTAAGGGTGCCATTAGCGGCGGGGCAAGTATTTTTGGGACAAAAATGCGTCCATGTATTCTAATATAGTAGTGCTCCCTTGCGTCTCTGGCGTATTGCTGAAGCCGGTTGCCTAATTAACGAGATTTACAATAATTTCTGCCACAAATTGGCAACGATGGGGAAAATTGGCCATGCATACGTAGCCTGCCCAAGGGCATACTGCAATTTCGTTAGAGAAATCAAGAATCGTTAATTAGTCAGCCTTACATTGTTTCTTTACCCTCGCACTGTTCAATTGCATTGGGGCATCAATCCTTCGAGCAATTACCGTTCTGCCCTGCAGCGACGGGGGCACCGACGAGATTAGCCGCGCCGCCCCGACGGCGATGCGGTTCCAGCAAAACACGTGCAATGACCCGGTCGTCGACCCCGCATCCGGTCAGATATGCAGCGGCACGTGCATGTCCGTACATGGCCATATAGGCAATACCGGCGTCGACGGTCTTGGCAATGTTTGGGTTGGACCTCAATATGGTTGGTCGCGATTGATCTTGCTCGTTCATCTTCTCCTCCAACAATGACTGACGGCGTAGCTTGCGGAATGGAAGTGTGTTTTCTAGGCGAGCAAACATGGCTGGGCTACAAGAATGCAGGCGTTCATCAGATATTGCCTTCGACTTGTGGGCCATCCGGCTTCCGGATCTGAAATCGTTAATATGTTTGGCCATTCTTGCAGAGTACAGATGGCGCGCGCGGGACGCTTGAGTTCTCGCAATTGATCCTCTCCTAAAAGGCGTCATGGCTTACTTGACGCGATTCTCGCCCATTTGTGATGTGCATGCATTCTGTCTGTTAAATTTTTTCCCAACGGCCGGCGATCGGCGCCGCCGAGACTTCAGAAACGACCACTTGCCTACGACGCTTCGGGCCAACCGGGAGGCGATGCTGCATTTCCGCTTTTGCGCCTTCTTGTGTCTGGCGGCGCTTGTGTTCGCGCGGATGCGGTTGACTATTCGCCTTCGCTGCCGCCGCAAAAGTCGTACAACCGGCGACGAGTTTCCAGTTTCGAATCTTTAACGAGGTCGAAGATGCCGCTAGGCGGTGAATGTATAAGGGTTGGTCGCCGCCGCCGCGCAAGTAAAAAAGTCCACTCGGAAAGGGCGAGACAATCATAATCGCCTAAAGCAAGCGCCAGTCGACTCTGCCGGACGGTGACTTGCTGCCCGCGCGGTGGTTGCCGCAACGGTTGTTGCTCCCATTAACTGTCTCGATACAAAATGTCTCGAGACAAAACGACTGTCTCAATGGTCCTGCTTGTCTATGCGTGATATGTGATAGCTCACAAAGCCTTAGTATAAATTAAGCGACAATTATTCCAATAAACGAGAAGTTGCGGGCGATAAGCGCTTACCCCCTGTTACATCGTGGTCCGGGAAGCGAACTTGGCGGTTGCCGGACCACCTGGAGGCGAACGGGGGTTTTTTGACAAACGACACCAACGAGCATGCACCATCTGCTCCCGGCCGGGCACAGCCGACTCACGATGCCGCAAAGGCCCGGCCGCGTCGACTCAAGATCCGCCAGATCGTCGTATGGATTGGCGCGACCTTGATCGTTGTACTTGCAATCTTGCTGTTGATACGCCGCGTCGAAGGGTCGAAAAAGCCCTTGCCCCAGCCGCCAAAGATCGCCATTACGACCACGATGGCGCAAAAGGGCGACATCGGCGTCTATCTTGATGCGATCGGCACCGTCACCGCGCTCCAGACCGCTTCGATTTCCAGCCAGGTCAATGGCCTAGTCGTCGCCGTCCATTACAAGGAAGGCCAACTAGTTGCCAGGGGAGACGCATTGCTTGACATCGATGCCCGCCAGTATCGGGCCACGCTGTTGCAGGCGCAAGGCACGCTCGAGCGAGATGTAAACTTGCTGGCGCAGGCAAAAATGGACTTGGAGCGCTATCGAATCGCATGGGCCGGCGACGCGATTCCCAAACAAACGCTAGACGATCAGGAAAAGCTGGTCCTGCAAGACCAGGGCGTCGTCAAAAACGACGAGGGCATCGTGCAATTTGATCGGCTTCAAGTCGAGTTCTGCCATATCACGGCGCCCATCGCCGGACGCGTCGGGTTGCGCTTGATCGATCCTGGCAACGTGGTGCAGTCCGCCGGCGCCGTCACCTTGGTCGTCATCACCCAATTGGATCCGATTACCGTCGTTTTCACGATACCGGAAGATGATATCGGCCAAGTCCAGGCGCGCCTACGGGCCAAGGCCAGACTCAACGTCTACGCCTTTGATCGCACCGCGCAAACCAAAATCGCTAGCGGAGCTCTGCTCACGCTCGACAACCAGATTGATACGACTACGGGCACCGTCAAGGCGCGCTCGCTATTTGCCAACCGCAGTGATGTTTTATTTCCGAACCAGTTCGTCAACACCCGGCTGCTGGTCAATACCTTGCGCGGGGTAACGCTGGTTGCCGCTTCCGCGATACAACAAAACGGCCAGGCGTCGTTCGTCTATGTGATCCAAAACCAGAGCGCGCATATGCGCAGCATCAAGGCTGGTGTGACCAACGTCGGCATTACCCAGGTGGAAGGCCTCAAACCCGGCGAAGTCGTTGCTAACAGCAGCTTCGACAAGTTGCAAGACAATGCCGCCGTAATCGTCACCAATGCTAGTCGCAGTGCCACCATTGCAACAGTTAAGCCCGCGGCAAAAACGGCGCCAGGCGCCACCCGTGCTGGTCTGCCGTGAGCCTGTCCCGTACTTTCATCCTGCGCCCCGTCGCCACCTCGTTGCTGATGGTGGCCATCCTCTTGGTGGGCCTGGTCGGCTATACGCAATTACCAGTCTCTGCCTTGCCGGAAGTAGACTACCCGACCATTGAAGTGCTCACATTTTATCCGGGCGCCAGCCCGGACGTGATTGCCACGACCGTGACAGCGCCGCTCGAGCGCCAGCTCGGCGAACTGCAAGGCTTGAACCAGATGACGTCCACCAGCTCGGGCGGCACTTCCGTGATCGTGCTGCAGTTTTCTCTGAAGCTCTCGCTAGATGTGGCAGAGGAAGAAGTGCAGTCCGCCATCAACGCCGCGCAGAGTTTTTTACCATCGAACCTGCCGTCGCCGCCCATTTACAGCAAGACCAATCCGGCCGACGCTCCCGTGCTCACGCTGGCCGTCACCTCCTCCTCGATGCCATTGTCGCGGGTCGAGGATCTGGTCGACACACGACTGGCCCCCAAAATTTCGCAGTTAAATGGAGTGGGGTTGGTGACAATTAGCGGCGGTCAGAAGCCGGCCGTGCGCATTCAGGCGAACCTGACGGCGCTCTCGTCCTACGGCATCAACCTGGAAGACTTACGCACGGCGCTGACCCAATCCAGCGTGAATTTTGCCAAAGGAAACTTCGACGGGCCGCGTCAGGATTACCAGATCAATGCCAACGATCAACTGGTCACCAGCAGCGACTACCAGAAGGTGGTGGTGGCCTACCGTAACGGGGCGCCGGTAATGCTGACCGACGTCGCCCGCATCGTCGATGGCGTGGAAAACAATAATCAGGCCGCCTGGATGAACCTCACGCCTGCCGTCATTGTCAATGTTCGGCGCCAGCCCGGCGCCAACACCATTAGCGTGATCAAGGACGTTAAGAAACTGTTACCGCAGCTCGAAGCGAACTTGCCTACCGGCATTCACGTGAGCACGCTTACCGATCTGACGATGCCGATCGAAGCATCGGTGCAAGACGTCGAGTATGAATTGCTGCTAACGGTGGTACTGGTGGTGCTCATCATTTTTGTATTCCTGCGCAATGTGTATGCCACCATCATCCCGAGCGTAGCGGTGCCGCTGTCCCTGGTGGGCACCTTCGCGGCCATGTACGCGCTCGGTTACAGCTTGGATAACTTGTCGTTGATGGCGTTGACCATTTCCACCGGCTTCGTGGTGGACGATGCGATCGTGATGATCGAGAACATTTCGCGCTTCATCGAAGCAGGAGATTCACCGATGGATGCTGCGCTCAAGGGGGCCGAGCAAATCGGCTTCACCATCTTGTCGTTGACCGTGTCCTTAATTGCCGTTCTGATTCCGCTGTTATTCATGGGTGATGTTGTAGGGCGCCTGTTTCGCGAGTTTGCCGTGACGCTGGCCGTCACGATCGTCATTTCGGCAGTGGTCTCCTTGACCCTCACGCCAATGATGAGTTCGCGTATCCTGCGCCACATTCCCGCGGAGCGGCAAGGGCGCTTCTATCGGGCTTCGGAGCGCGCCTTCGAGCGCATGATCGCATTTTATGGACGGACCTTGAAGTTTGTCTTGCGCTTCCAAGTCATAACGCTGCTGGTGGCGGTGGCGACGCTGCTATTGACCGGTTTTCTGTATGTCGTGATTCCCAAAGGATTTTTCCCAGTCCAAGACACCGGGGTGATCCAAGGCATCTCGCAAGCGGCGCCGACCATCGCCGCAGGGGCGATGGCGGCCAAACAGCAAGAGCTGGCCAAAGTCATCTTGGACGATCCGGCAGTGGCGAGCCTGTCCTCGTTTGTCGGCGCCGACGGCACCAATATCACCACCAACAGCGGCAGAATATCGATCAACCTCAAGCCCCTGGGCGAGCGCGACATGAGCGCGTCCGATGTCATCCGCCGGCTCAAGTCCAAACTCGATCAAGTGCAGGGGATCGCATTGTTCATGCAGCCGGTGCAAAATATTACGCTCGACGACAGGGTCAGCCGCACCCAATACCAGTACACGCTGGAAGACCCCGATCCCATCGAATTGAGCGCTTGGGCGACGCGCTTTATCGGCCAGCTCGGCGTGTTGCCCGAACTCGAGGATGTCGCAAGCGATCAGGAGATGAAAGGGCTTGCCGTGTACCTTGAGATCGACCGCATCACCGCTTCACGCTTGGGCATTGCGCCAGGCACCATCGACAACACGCTCTACGATGCTTTCGGCCAGCGCCAGATCAACACCATGTATACGCAGTTAAATCAATACCATGTGGTGCTTGAAGCTGACCCGCATTTTCAGACTGACCCTGACAAGCTCAATCATCTCTACATCCGATCCAACGCGTCCTCTGGAACAATAGGGGCTGCCGCCACTAACTCATCGGCATCCTCCGGATCGTCCGCTGCCGGCTCCAATGCGCTCACTACGAGCGTGCTTTTTACGCCGTCGGCAAATACGCTGGTCGCACCAAGCAATGCACTCTCGGCCAAAACCGCATCGAGTTCCGGCAATGCGATTAGCACCAGCGGCTCGGGCACCAGCTTGGCCATGAACAATGCCGTGCCCTTCAGCGCATTTTCCCATTTTGTAAAAACGACCGAGGCGCTCTCGATTACCCACCAGGGGCAATTTCCGGCAATCACGGTGTCGTTCAATCTGGCGCCCAATACCGCGCTTGGCGACGCCATTACGGCGATCGACAAAGTGCAAAGCGATATGCACATGCCGCTCAGCCTGCAAGCAAGTTTCCAGGGTACCGCGGCATCATTTCGCGATTCGCTCTCGAATGAACCGTTGCTCATTCTTGCCGCTTTGGTCACTGTATATATCGTGCTTGGCGTCTTGTATGAGAGCTTCATTCACCCGATCACCATCTTGTCGACGTTGCCCTCGGCTGGCGTCGGCGCATTTCTCGCCCTGATCTTATTTCATGAGGATTTGAGCGTGGTCGCCATCATCGGCATCGTGTTATTGATCGGTATCGTGAAAAAGAACGGCATCATGATGGTCGATTTCGCGCTGGAGGGTGAAAGGAAGCTTGCAAAGAATGCCACCGATGCCATTTATGATGCCTGCCTGCTGCGCTTTCGGCCGATCATGATGACGACGATGGCCGCACTGTTGGCCGGATTGCCACTGGCGCTGGGCCGCGGTTTCGGTTCCGAGTTGCGTCGCCCGTTGGGCATTGCGATGGTGGGCGGACTGCTGCTGAGCCAAGCATTCACGCTGTACACCACGCCCGTAATCTATATCTTTTTCGACAAGCTGGCACGGCGCCTTGCACCCAAACAAAAAATGCAGGACGATGCCAGCGAGTTGCGCCAGAAGTCGGAGCAAACACCCGCGCCGAAGCCGGGGCCAGGACCAGGACCTAGCCGTGGCCCTGATTCAGCTCCAGAGGAGGCCCCATGAACGTGTCCGCCCCCTTCATTAAGCGGCCGGTGGCAACCACCTTGCTGCTCGTGGCGATCGCACTGGCGGGCGCAATCGCATTCAAGGTATTGCCCGTGTCACCCTTGCCGCAAGTCGATTTCCCCACCATTTCCGTGAGTGCCACTTTGCCGGGCGCGAGCGCCGAAATCATGGCCTCATCGGTTGCTACGCCCCTCGAGCGGCAATTCGGTCATATTGCTGGCGTGACCGAAATGACATCGGCCAGCTCGCTTGGCAATACCTCGATCACGCTTCAGTTCGATTTGAGTCGTAACATTGACGGCGCCGCGCACGACGTGGCCGGTGCCATCAATGCAGCGCGAAGCTATCTGCCGAGCAATCTACCGGCAAATCCAAGCTATCGTAAGGTCAATCCAGCCGATGCCCCGATCATGATTCTCGGTCTGACTTCCGACAAGTATGGCCCGGATAAGCTGTATGACGTCGCCTCGACCAATATTTTGCAAAAATTGTCCCAAATTTCCGGCGTTGGGCAAGTTAATTTGGGCGGAGGTACCCTGCCATCGGTACGGGTGGAAGTAAATCCGACCCAATTAGCCAGCTATGGCTTGACCATGGCCAATTTGCAATCCGTGCTCAGCTTGCAAAACGCTGACCTCGCCAAAGGTCAGATCACTGACGGCTTTGTCAGCGCCGACATCCTCGCCAACGACCAGATTTCGCATGCACAGGACTATAAGCCGCTGATCGTGGGCTACAACAAAGGCGCCGCCGTGCACCTGTCGGACGTCGCTCAAGTCGTCGATTCGGTCCAGAATCTGCATGCCGCCGGATATTTGAATGGCAAGCGCGCAGTGACCGTGATCATCTTTCGCCAACCGGGCGCGAACATCATCAATACGGTCAATCGCATCCGGACCCAATTGCCGTTTATCCAGGCGACCGTGCCGCTTGGCATCAACACCACCATCGTCCTCGATCGCACGACGACCATTCGGGCCTCGGTCGATAGCGTGGAAAATACGCTGCTCATTTCCGTCGGGCTGGTGATCGCCGTCGTGTTTCTGTTCTTGCGCAATGTCCGCGCCACGCTGATTCCTGCGGTTGCGGTACCGGTTTCGCTTATGGGTACCTGCGCCGGCATGTATCTGCTCGGCTATAGCCTCGACAACCTGTCGCTGATGGCCTTGACCATTTCCACCGCCTTTGTCGTCGACGACGCGATCGTGGTGATGGAGAATATTTCGCGCCACCTGGAGGCCGGCATGACGCCTTTTGCAGCAGCCATGAAGGGGGCCGCGGAAATCGGCTTTACAGTATTGACCATTAGCATTTCGCTCATTGCCGTGTTCATCCCGTTACTGATGATGGGCGGAATCGTCGGGCGCCTGTTCCGCGAATTCGCAGTCACCCTGTCAATTGCCATCCTAGTTTCGATGATGATCTCGCTGACCGCCACACCCATGATGTGCGCTCATCTGCTAAGGGCTGAAAAAAATCAGCTCGACCAGCAGCATGGGCGTCTTTATATGGCCAGCGAAAGGTTCTTTGCTGGGCTGCGAGGCGGATATCGGCGCAGCCTGCATTGGGTGCTCGAGCATCCGACCCCGATGTTGATCATGCTGGTCTTGACCGTGGCGCTCAACGTTTTGTTGGCATGGATGATCCCGAAGGGTTTTTTTCCGCAACAGGACACGGGAGCCATTATCGGAGGGCTGCAGGGGCCGCAGGATTCTTCGTTCCCGGCCATGAACAGCGCCATTGGCCAAATCGTCAAGGTGATCAAGAGCGACCCGGCAGTTGCGAATGTGATTGGGTTTGTCGGTGGCACAGCCGCCACCAATGCCGGCTTTATCTACGTTTCCCTGAAGCCGCTTGCCGACCGTAACAGGAGTGCGGCGCAGATCATCAACCGCTTGCGCCCCCAGTTGAGCCGGCTGCCAGTCGCCTCAGTCTTCTTGCAAGCGGCGCAAGATTTGCGCATCGGCGGGCGCGCTAGTAATGCCCTGTATCAGTACACGCTGCAATCTGACAATGTCCAGGATCTTTTCAAATGGGGGCCCGTCTTGCTGCGCGAAATGAAACTTCTGCCTGGACTGCAGGACGTGAACTCGGACCAGCAAAATGGCGGCCTGGAAGAAATGGTGAATTTTGATCGCGTCACCGCGGCCAAGCTCGGTCTGACCGCCCAGGCACTCGACGCTACCCTTTACGCCGCATTCGGCCAATCGGAAGTGTCCATCATCTATACTCAATTGAATCAATATTACGTGGTGCTAGAGGTGGCGCCGGCATATTCGCAAAGCCCGGAAGGATTAAAAAATATTTACCTTCAAGGCGCTGGCGGCAATATCGCGCTGTCCGCGATGTCGAGCAATCAGACCAACACCACCCCGCTTGGCATCAACCATACGGGTCTATTCCCGTCGGTCACGGCGTCGTTCAACCTGGCGCCGAACGTGTCGTTGAGCGATGCCACCGCGCGCATCGGCCAGATGCAGCAGCGGCTCGGCACACCATCCACGATTCGCGGCTTTTTTGCCGGTACCTTGCTGGCCTACCAGAAATCGCTCAGCACGGAACCGGTGCTCATTATCACGGCACTATTGGCCGTATATATCGTCCTCGGTATTTTATATGAAAGCCTGGTCCATCCGGTGACGATCATCCTGAGTTTACCGCCGGCAAGCGTCGGTGCCATGCTCGCCTTGATGCTGTTCAAACAAGATCTGGACATCACCGCTATCATTGGTATCGTATTGTTGATCGGCATTGTCAAAAAGAACGCGATCATGATGATCGATTTCGCGCTCGACGCCCAGCACGAAGGCAAGAGCCCGGCGGACGCGATTTTTGAAGCATGCATGCTGCGCTTGCGCCCAATCTTGATGACCACGATGGCAGCGATATTGGGCGCGTTGCCCTTGGCGCTCGGCACCGGCACGGGTTCCGAGCTGCGCCGCCCCCTTGGTATCGCGATTGTGGGTGGGCTGCTGTTAAGCCAACTGCTCACGCTCTACACGACGCCGGTAGTCTATTTGACATTCGACCGGCTGCGGCTACGGATGCAAAAAAACAAAGTCCGACCCAGTGCCGACTCTGTTCCTAGCGCATGATGCAAGCGTAATAGGTTGGCGACGCGGTGCTGCGAGGGCGAAGAAGGAGACGCCCCAGACAGCATCCAGATTTAGATGCGCCCGTTCTGGCAATTCTTATAACGAGGCGGTTTTTTCGGCAGCCTGGCCAATCTTGCCGCTCGCCGTGGTTACATTGCGTGCGCTTACTTTCATCTTGTTCTCCTTAACTAGCTGGCCCGATTTTCGCTATATCCAAATGATAGAAGGATTTTTGTCGGGATCGAAAGACTATCAGACAAGCCGCTATACAATGGCAACCAGAGCGTTATCCATGTTTCCGGGCTAACTGGTTAAAACCGACTGATATCACCACCATCGTCATATAGACTACAATATTGCGACAAATATGGAACAAACCCGACATCGCCTGCGCAGCAAGCTCGAAGTGGCTACCGAGCTCGGGACTTTTTTGGGCGACACCCGCATCCGTCTCTTGGAAGCGATCGATAGTCACGGCTCCATCACGCATGCCGCCAAGGCCGTTCCCCTCTCGTACAAAGCGGCCTGGGACGCCATTGACGCCATGAACAACTTGGCCGACCATCCCCTCGTGATCCGCTCAGCTGGCGGGCGCCATGGCGGCGGCACCTTGCTGACCGATTACGGGCGCAAGGTAGTTGCTCTTTACCGGACGCTGGACGCCGAATACCAGGCGGGCCTTGAGCGCCTGATGGAGAGCATGAATAACGACCAGGCCGGAGATGTCCTGCAATTTCGCCAGCTCCTAAAGCGCATGTCCATGAAAACGAGCGCCCGCAATCAGTTTGCCGGGACCGTGGCCGGCCTGCGCGAAGGCGATGTCGATTTTGAGGTGCGCCTGCGCCTTGGCGCCGGCGATGAACTGGTTGCCATCATCACGCGCGGATCGGCGGAAACTCTGGCGCTGCGGATCGGGATGGAAGTTAATGCCTTGGTGAAATCCTCATCCGTCCTGCTGCTCACCGACCCCAACTTGAAAACTTCCGCCCGCAACCACCTGTGGGGGGAGGTCACGCGCATCTGCGACGGACCCGTCAATGCCGAAGTCACTCTTGACATGCCCAGTGGTAAGACCATCTGCGCCGTGATCACCCATGCCAGCGTGGGAAGACTCGGCCTTGCCATCGGCCAACGGGCCTGCGCCGTGTTCAAGGCGTCCGATGTCCTGCTGTATACCTACACTTGACCAATCAAGGAATTTCATGTTCCCCGTCACTATCGTTTTTTCCGCGCTGTCGCTGCTGACCATGGTTGGCGCCCATGCCGACGAAGTCCAGGTTGCTGTCGCCGCCAATTTCACCGTCCCCATGCAGCAAATCGCTGCCGAGTTCGAGAAAGACACCGGACATAAAGCGGTGCTCGCCTTCGGCGCGACCGGAAAGTTTTACGCCCAGGTCAGCAACGGCGCCCCTTTCGAAGTTTTGCTCGCGGCCGACGACGCCACTCCGGCCAAACTGGAGCAGGAGCACTTGGCAGTTGCCGGCACCCGCTTCACTTACG
>PKWL01000008.1 GCA_003133225.1 Janthinobacterium sp. | reverse complement strand
GGCTAGCGCTCCCATGGCCGATGCACCGGCATCGGCCATGGGGCAGTGTCAGGTCAGCAGATAGCCGAACTTCTCGCGTCCCTCGCGCAGTTCCTCGGGGCTGAGATTGTTAACCCGTGGAAATTTGTCGCGCCAATGAAACGGCCTACAAGCATCGATGATCGCCCTTGAGTTGGTGTAGTTGCCCTTCTCGCGTTCGTCGGGAGTAAGCCTCGGATCAAGCGGCGTGCTCCAGGTGTTGGTGATGATATCGATGGAAGTCGCCGGATCGGAACGGGTTGTCAACGCCCACATCACTTCTTCCAGATTAGATACATCCACGTCGTCGTCCACCACCACAACATATTTTCCGGCGTAAGCGCCAACGTGGCACTGGCTGGCGATGTGTCCGACCTGCTTCACATGTCCGGGATAACGCTGCTTGATCGAGATGGCCAACAACATGCGTGCACCGCCCGCCTCATGGCACCAGGCGGCGGTGATATCGGGCACACCAGCCTTCTCGATTTCCTGCTTGAGCAACGCGGAGCGCACCACGGCGCGGTAACGTGCCATTTCGTCCGGGGGACACAGCGGTGGGCAGCCGAGAATAATCGGATTGTTGCGGTGATAAATGGCTTTGATCTCGAGGATCGGCTCCTCACGCACATCGCTGGCGTAATAGCCAGTCCACTCGCCGAAAGGCCCTTCCTTCTTGCGCTTGGTCGGGTGCACGAAGCCCTCAATCACGAGTTCTGCGTTAGCCGGAAACGGAATGCCGGTGAAACGACCGCGCACCGTCTTCATCGCCTTGCCGCGCAGCGCGCCGATCATGTCGTATTCGCACACGCCGTAGGGTACTTCGGTGCTGGCCAGCAGGAAGGTCAGGGGATCGCCACCGACAACAATCACCGTAGGCATGGGCTCGCCGCGCGCCTCGTACTTGTCGCGGTGAATGCGCCCATGCTTGCCGGGGGAAATATAGTAGGCGACCGTCTTCTTGTCATGGATCATGACACGGTAAGTGCCGCAGTTGGTCCACTTCTCGTCCGGGTCGATGGTCACGTCGTAACTGCCGGTGCCGATATAGCGGCCGCCGTCGTGGGCATGCCAAAGCGGAGTTGGAAATTTAGTGATGTCGATGTCGTCGCCCGTCAGAACGTTTTCAAAGATCGGGCCATCCTCAACCTGTTCGTGCGGGATCGGTTTCATCCCACGCAAATTGGTTTCCAGAAAGGCCTGCGACAACTCGAGACGGCTGTAATGGGCCGGAAAGCCTAGGGTCATATTCTTGCGTTTACCGCCAAAGAAGTTCACGAGGACGCGGTGCCCTTTCTCGCAACCCGGGATTTCGTCAAAAACCACGCAGGGTGCCGTGTCAGAGTGCATCACCATATCGGCAGCGATGCCAATTTCCTTCTGCCACGATGCGCCTTTGACCACCTTCAGTTCGCCCAGTTTCTCAGCCTCGGCGATCCAACCACGCAGATCTTCGTAGGGGATCTTGAAATCCTCCAGCGCGCTCTGCTTCGCCCCATTTTCAAGAGCGCCACTTGTCACTTTTTCCACTATCTTGTCATTCACTTGGTCTTCTCCTAGGTTTGTGTCGCGCCATTTTCCGGCCCGACGGATTCAAAAAAATTTGCTAAAAGGCCGCCTTCCAGGGCACCAGCCATCGTTCCAGTTCGGTGAGTACGAGCGAGAATAAAAATCCGAGCAGGGCGATAACGATCAACCCTACATACATGGTTTCCACCGAAAGAATTTCCCATGCGTTCCAGATCATGTAACCGAGCCCGCTCTTGGCACCGATCATTTCCGCGATCGCGATCAGGATAAGCCCCATGCCGACCCCAAGCTTGACCCCCGTCATGATCAGGGGCATTGCCCCGGGCAAGGCAATGGTGCGAAAGACCTGCCATCGGCTGGCCTTGAAATTATGGCCAACGTCCAGATAGATCTTGTTGATCTCCATCACCCCCGCAGCCGAGTTGATCAGCACCGGATAGAACACGCCGATGGCCACCATGACAATTTTCGACGCTTCGCCGAGGCCGAAGATGAGAAGGATCAATGGCAGAATTGCACTTTTTGGGATCGGATAGGTTGCCGTCACCAGCGGGTCGAAGACAGCACGCAGCGGTCGGTACAAACCCATGGCAATGCCAAGAAACAACGCCGGGATACCGCCCAGTAACATGCCCCAGAACAGTCTTACCAGACTGGCTGCGGTGTGTGTCCACAGCTCCCCCGATTTAACCAGTGCCACCAGGGTGCCAGCTACTTGTGAAGGTGCCGGAAAGAAACGGGCATCGAGCAGGCCGGTGCGCACGCACACCTCCCACAGTGCAATCAGTGCCACGGGAGATGCAATACTGATTAAACGATCACGGTTCCTGGCTGACCACAATCTTTTTCGCATAGCCGCAAACCGTGCCTCTTTGGCGATATTCATGACCGACCTCCCTCTTCGTCCTGGACGCGGGCACGCTGCACTTCGTCACGCAGTTCGCCCCAGATGTTGGACACAAGCTCACCGTATTCTTGCCGCGCCCGCAGTTCAAAGACATTGCGGGGGCGCTCGAAAGGCACATCCAGGACCAGCTTGACCCGGCCTGGATGCGCGCTCATCACCATGACCCGATCACCGAGGGTAACCGCTTCATCCACGCTGTGGGTAATGAACAGGACCGTCTTGCGGGTCTCCTCCCAAATGCGCAGCAGTTCCTCCTGAAGGAGCAGCTTGTTCTGCTCGTCCAGCGCCGAAAACGGCTCATCCATCAGCAGAATGTCCGGATCGTTGGCAAATGCCCTGGCAATCGATACGCGCTGACGCATGCCACCGGACAACTGGTGCGGATAGCTGTCGGCAAAGCGCTTCAGGCCGGTTCTCGCAAGATAGTGGTCAACCACCTCCTTGATCTCGGCACGCGGTCTGCCGCGCATTGTTAGTCCGTAAGCCGCGTTTTGCCAAACCGTCATCCATGGAAACAGGGAGTCGCCCTGGAACACCATCGAGTTCAGCGGTCGGTCTGTTTCGGTGTGCGCGATCTCGACGCTACCGCTCGAAGGCTTCTCAAGACCACCTAGTATCCGCAACAAGGTCGTCTTGCCGCAACCGCTGGGGCCGACAATCATGTAGAAGCAACCATTCGGGATGTCAATGCAGATGTTGTCGAGCGCAACAAACTGCCCGCGCCGCGTCTCGAAGACCTTGCTCAGGTTCTGAATGCGGATTTTCACCGGCAAGTCCGCACTCTGCGTCATGAGCGCCTGGGCCTGGGAATTAGGCATGGC
>PKWL01000150.1 GCA_003133225.1 Janthinobacterium sp. | reverse complement strand
CACGGCGAGGAGGCGCGCGATTTGACGGTGCGCCATGTGGAGGAATATTGGGAAGAGGATTTTAAAAAAAGCGCTGCATGAATCGCAAGGCGTGTTTTATGCAAGACAAGCCGGCAATCGTGGTCATTAACATGACCTACAAACGAGAACGCAATTAAATGGACTTTACTGCAGCGCAGAGTACTTAATCGGGCCGGTCTCGGCAAATACCGGATCGTTGTGTACCCGGGCGGCGGTGACCGCCGCCCGGAAAGTAGGTGTGCCAAAAATGGACTAGGCCCGTTTGAACGCGAGCGTCTGCTCGAGATCGCCAACTTGGCAGAAGGTGGCTCTCTTGCGCCTAGCCCGATCGTGCTGCGGCGGCTTGTTCGTGGGAAATTCTTCGCCCCCGACGAAATTCGTGGCATGCGGGCGGGATTTTTTAAGAAGTAGCCGCTCCTTGGCGCCCCGAAAAGCTCTTCATTGGCGGGGCTTTCCACTTAACGCGCGGCGGCGGCAAAATGCTGATGTGAAAACGTAGCCAGGCACGGTGCTACAGGCGTTTTTTCCGGTGGCCCGAGGCCCAGCTGCCGCACCCGATGGCGTTTGCTGGGCTAGCTTTAGCTTGAGTTGTTTCTTTACGCCCGACGAGTGGTGGGCACAATCCCTTGGCTGCGTACGGCAGGACGGTCTGTTCGCCGGTATGAACGAGGATGTTCGACCCGTTCGCCATCGCTCAATGCCATAGCGGACTCGAGTGCGGCAGGTGGCTCGGCCCGTCCAATGAGATTTTCGCCCAATACACCAGCAAAGAATAATCCGCCGGCGCTTTGGGCGCCAGTTTCCCCGTGATCTATTGCGATTAATAAAGTATTGCCGCTAAGCACGCGCACGCCGAAAGTGCTATACCATACGAAGCAACGGCAACCGAAACACTTATCGTGTAAGGGAATAGCGTGCGCGCAGAAATGTCCAAAATTATCGTTGGTCCGCTCATGGTGTTGTGCTTCGTCGGCGCGCTGTCCAGCTGCACTGAAAAAGATGAAGACGCCAACAAGCCAGCGGCGCCATTAGCTAAAACCACGATCACCGCGCTCGTCTGGGCTCCGGACTGGCCTGAAGAAATGCATCAGATTGCGGCTGAGTTTACCAAGGAAAATCCACAGATCGAAGTCAATATCCAGTTCATGATCGGGGATTCGGTCGAAGATAACATCAAACCAAAAATCGCATCTAATAAGCTGCCCGATTTCATGTCGGTCAATCCAAACGCCTATGCCGCCGAACTGGCCGACCAGGGGATTTTGACGGACGTCAGCAAAAGCGCCGCATGGGGCAACATGCTAAATAGCCTAAAGGCTGACTGGACCACCAAAAAAAACAAGCATTATGGAATTTCGGGCGGCGTCGCCGCGACCCTGATGTATTACAATAAAGACATGTTCAAGCGGGCTGGAATAATCGAGCTGCCGACCAATTTCGACGAATTTTTGATTGTTTGCGAACGCCTGAAAAAGGCCGGTTTTACCCCCGTCATGTGGAACGGTGGCTTCCCAAACATGCTGGGAAATGGACCTTTTAGTTTTGGTTTTGCCAATAATATCGTCGTTGATCACCCAGATTGGAAACAAAAAATCAGCGACGGCAGCCTCAACTTCAACACTCCTGAGGTGGCCGACATCTTCTCCAAAATTAAGCTGGTGGCGGACCGCGGTTATGTTCAAAAGGGGTACATGAATACGGGCTACGATGAGGGCATCAAGCTGTTCGTCGAGGGAAAAACGGCGATGGCATTTCAGGGCACTTGGGCTGCGGGCTTGCTGATGAATGGTCAAGGCTTTAAGACGGGGACTTTTATTGCGCCTTGGAATGTTGCGGGAAAACGTGTCGTCCCGGTGATAGGCAACGAAACGGGTTTCGCAGTGTGCGAAACCAAAAACAAGGAAGCCTCTCTTCGGTTCCTTGAGTTTATGTATGACAAGGGTTTCCCAATCCAGCAAAACAAGCGGCAAAATATACCGCCATTGAAAAAAATGGCCGGCCATGTGGTCAGCGATCCGCAAATCACGGAATACATCAGTAAGGTCGAAAAATTTCCCGTCAGGGGCGGCCTTTATTATTTGTTTCTGCCCGCGTCGACTATCGTCGTACTCCATTCTTTATTGCAGGATGTGCTGGACGACAAAATCACGGCGCAGCAGGCAGCGAAAAATTTGGACGATTCTATTAAAAACGAGGCGCAGAAGAATAATAAGTAGCTTGCATAACCCGCCCAATAATAGGACCAGGCATCATGCTCAGAATATATGATTTTTTTTCAATGGTTTTGTTGAGAAAAATTAAAATTCGCTATCGGCTGATTAATTCATTTATCTTGCTGTCGCTGGTGCCATTGCTCTTTTCCGGCTATATTTCGTATGGCGACTGGAGCCAGGCGATCCAAGAAAAAACGCGCATTTTTTCAACTGAAATCGTAAAGCAGGTTGCCAAAAACGTCCAGTTGCAAATGAGTCAAATCGAGACCGATAGCGAGGCGTTGGTCTTGTCGGAACGGGTGCAGTCGGCGCTGATGCATTACGACAGCGAAAAACCCGCGGACAAGGGGAGGGCGCGCGCCGAAATGGGCCGCATTTTGCTTGACGCCTATGGCTCGTTTGACCATATCGATCAAAAATATTTTCTCAATAAGGATCGGCAGATCGTCGATTCCCAGGTTTTTTCGCCACTTAACCGCGGCGTGGCGCGTTTTGTCGAGCACGCGCCACTGACGAAGGGCCGCCTGTATTGGGGGGCGTTCGATGAAGGGAACGGGCAGAAAAGCATCGTGATGCTGCGGGAAATATATTTTAAATCAAACAACCGGCTGGCCGGCAGTCTCTTCCTGGGCACCCGCCAAACGCATTTTTCCAGTATTTTTGATGATGTAGATTTAGGGCGCGGAAGTGCCACTTACATCCTCGATGCCAAGGACGGCAGCATCATTGTCAAATCTCCGGAAAAGTTCTCGATGGCGAGTGGAGCGGGGACGAGCCGAGACTTGGCCAAGGAAATTGGGCAAAGCGTACAGCGGGGTCAGCTGACAGGCTTTATTACGTATGATGCCAAGGATCAAAATGAAGAATCGAATGGCAGCAGAAAATTCGTCGCCGCATTCACGAAAATTCCCCGCACGACGTGGTTTGTCGTTAGCTTGATTCCCTACAATAACTTACTGACCGAAGCGGACTCGGTGCGCAACAAAATCATTTTGATCGGGTTCATCTGTTTTGTGTGTTCGATTATCGTGGCCTACGTCATCTCTCGCAGCATTTCATTGCCGCTCGACAAACTGGTGGGCATCATGAGGCAAGCGGAGACCGGCAATTTCGCGACCGACATGGGACAAGACGGGAAGGATGAGCTGACGGTTTTGTCGCGAAATTTTAACGAAATGGCCAGGAAAATTGGCCATGAACGTGAGTTGCTGGAAGAGCGCGTCAGTGCCCGTACCCGAGACTTGGAACAGGCAAACCGCAAGCTGGCAGAGTTGAGCATGACGGACGGCCTTACCGGTATCCCTAATCGGCGTCGATTTGACGAGGTACTGGAAGTCGAATTGCATCGCGCGGCGCGGGTTGGAAAGCCGCTAGCGTTGATGATGCTGGACGTCGATTGGTTCAAACGCTACAACGATCACTACGGCCATCCGGGGGGCGATGCTTGCTTGCGCAAAGTCGCGCGCCTGCTGCAGGCGCACGCGTGTCGTGCCGGAGACCTGGCGGCCCGCTACGGAGGCGAGGAGTTCGTGATGCTGATCGCGGAGACGGAAGTTGACGGTGCGATAAGTCTAGCTGAGAAGATCCGCCAATCGCTCGAAGCGATGAATCTGCCGCATGCGCAATCGTCGTTCGCCTGCGTGACCACCAGCATCGGAGTAGCCGTGTTGGTGCCGGACGAGTATCAAACGGCGGAGATGTTCATTCGCATGGCGGACAAGGCGATGTACCAGGCCAAGACGCAGGGGCGCAATCAGGTTGTGTTATTTGGCAAAGTGTAAAAGCGACGCGAAGGTAAGCTAGAGGCAGCAGCTTCCCGCCTTTGAAGCCGCACACGGGCCATGCGTCGTCACTCATGGGATTTGCTTCCCGCTGCTGTGGCTGCGTCGCCGCACCGCGCCGGATGGCTCCAAAGGCGCGTGCCACCCCCTGCTGCGCGAAAGACGATTAATCTTGTAGGATTGGATCGTTGTGACAGGTTTTTTCCGGCTGGCGGCGGCATGGCCGTCCTGGGTTGGAAGCCCCCCAGACGGTTGTCCGGCATCGGTCGAGGTTGCGAAAAAATAACAAATAAGTTCGTCTATGGCGTTAATGTCAAAGCGCGGTCGCCCAGGTAAGAGACGGTGCATGTGGGCATTTGACAGCGGCAACTATGATGATACTTTGGCTTTTTTCGCTTCCTATCCTTCGTAGGCTTACCATGTCCGGCAACGGACGCAACACTAAGGCAACCAGATGATTCGTCTTCGCTTGATTGTGATCGCCACCACGATGGCACTGGCCAGCTTAAGCGCAGCGGCCGCCTCAACGGCCACCGCCGGCGGGGCCGCACCGGAGCCCAACGCCATGACCAGCAACCCGTTTTTCAGCGCGAGCACGCTGCCGTTTCAGGCGCCGCCGTTCGACAAAATCAAGGACAGTGATTTCCAGCCGGCGATCGCGGAGGGCAGGAAGCAGCAACTGGCCGAAATCGAGGCAATTGCCGACAGCCGGGACGACCCGACTTTCGATAACACCTATGCCGCGATGGAAAAATCCGGCGTCATGCTAACTAGGGTGCTGCAAGTGTTCAGCGCTGTCACCGGCGCCAACACGGACCCTGCCTTGCAAAAAGTACAGGAAGACGAAGCACCTAAGCAGGCCGCGCATCGGGATGCGATCTATCTTAATGATCAGTTGTTCCAGCGCGTCGAGGCAATCTACAAGCTGCGCGGCAAACTCAAGCTAGATGCGGAATCGAAGCGTCTGGTCGACGTCGTATACAAGAACTTCATATTAGCAGGCGCGAAACTCTCCGCGGCCGACAAGGGCAAGCTGAAGGCCTTGAACGAGGAAGAGTCCACGCTGAGCACGCTCTTCACCAACAAACTGCTCGCCGCGACCAAGGAGGCGGCGCTGGTACAGGAGGACAAGGCCAAGTTGGCCGGCCTATCCGATCTAGAGATCGTCGCAGCCGGCCAGGCTGCGACGGATCGAGGGCTGGTCGGCAAGTTCTTGCTGTCGCTGCAAAACACGACCCAGCAGCCCGAGCTGCAGGAGCTAAGTGACCGCGCAGTGCGCCAGGCGCTGTTCGAGGCTTCCTGGAACCGCGCTGAGAAGGGCGATGCCAACGACACGCGCAAGATCATCGAGCGGATCGCGCAGGTTCGGGCCGAGCAAGCCAAGCTCATCGGTTTTGCAAACTACGCGGCATGGAAGCTCGATGATCAGATGGCCAAGACGCCCGCAACGGCTTTCCAGTTTATGCAGCAACTGGTACCGGCCGCCACCGCCCGTGCTAGGCGCGAGGCGAAGGACATTCAGGCGCAGATCGACAAGGATCAGGCGCAGCTAAAGCAGGCCACATTCAAGCTGCAGCCGTGGGATTGGAACTATTACGCCGAGCAGGTGCGAAAGGCAAGGTACGACTTGGACGAAAACCAGATTAAACCATACTTCGAATTGAACAATGTGCTCCAAAACGGCGTGTTCTACGCGGCCACCCAATTGTATGGACTGACCTTCGCGGAGCGCCACGATATCCCCGTGTATCAGCAAGATGTCCGCGTGTTCGAGGTGTTTGAGCATGACGGCAAATCGCTGGCCTTGTTCTATTGCGACTACTTCAAGCGCGACAATAAGAACGGCGGAGCCTGGATGGACAACCTGGTTAACCAGTCCAGCTTGCTTGGCACCAAAGCGGTCATCTATAACGTCGCCAACTTCGCCAAGCCGGCGCCCGGGCAGCCGGCGCGGCTGTCATTCGATGACGTGGTCACCATGTTCCACGAGTTTGGCCACGCCCTGCATGGCATGTTCGCGAACGAGCAATACCCGACCCTGTCGGGCACCAACACGGCGCGCGACTTTGTCGAATTTCCGTCGCAATTGAACGAACACTGGGCGAGCGATTCGAAAGTCTTGGCCCACTACGCGAAACACGACCGGACGGGTGCACCGATGCCGCAGGCGCTGATCGACAAGGTGAAGAAGGCAAGCACCTTCAACAAGGGTTACGATATGACCGAGCTGAGCGCCGCAGCCCTGCTCGACCTGAACTGGCACACACTGGCTGCGGATGCGGCGCTGCAGGACGCCGGCCAGTTCGAGAGCGCCGCGCTAAAGAGGGACAGAATCGACCTTAGCTATGTGCCGCCGCGCTACCGCTCCAGCTATTTCCAGCATATTTGGGGCAACGGCTATGCTGCCGGCTACTACGCCTACCCATGGACGCAGATGCTGGCCGACGATGGCTTCGAATGGTTCAAGGCGCACGGCGGTCTGACCCGCGCCAACGGCGAGCGCTTCCGCGCCATGGTGCTCTCGCGCGGCAATACCGAGGACTTGGCCGCGATGTATAAGGCTTGGCGCGGGCGGGCGCCAATGATCGAACCCATGCTGGAGAACCGCGGCCTGAAAGAGGCGCGCAAGACGAAATAGGCGGCGCACGCGTGCACGAAGACGACGGGCGTGACAAAGGCGACAGCGAAGCGCTTCTTGATTATCGATGGCCACAGTCCACTTAGCGGTTGGGCGCGGTGCTAGCGACCGCGACAAGAGTGCGGCGCCATGGGAAGTGCAGCAACTTCATGCGCCGGGAAAGCGGCATCGCGCGATAAGGCTGCGACGTCGCCTGCTGCGTCGTTAGTGACGACTGGCGTCGCCAGCGGGCAGAAAAAACTGATGTACGGACGCCGTGCTGTCCGGCTTTTTGACGCAGACCAACCAACAGGGCATCGGCGCGCCGTTCATCGCCCGGGCGAGCGCGTCAAAAGCGCAAGCTAAATGAGCCGCCTTTAGGACAGAATTACCTTGCAAATGAATACCCGGATGCGCTTCGTTTTGCCTGGTACATGGCCTTGTCCGCGCTGCGCACCAAGGCATCGGCGGTCACGCCATCCTTCGGATAAATGGAAATCCCGATACTAGCATCAATCCTTAGGCTTACGGCGCGCTCGCGGATGCTGACGTGGCACGGCGCTTGAACGGCTTTCAGGATCTTTTCCGCTTTCAACGTGATATCGCGCTCGTCCTGAATTTCCATCAGCAGGTACAGAAATTCATCGCCGCCGTGGCGGCTGACCGTGTCGTCCTCCCGCGTATTTTCCCGAAGTCGCTGCGAGATGATCTGCAACACGCAATCGCCGACGTCGTGCCCTTGGGAATCGTTAATGCTTTTGAATTCGTTCAGATCTAGGAACATCACAGCCATACTTCGGCCATGCCGTTTTGCCTGCATTAATCCGTGTTCGAGACGATCGTTGAACAGGACGCGGTTCGGAAGACCCGTTAGGGAGTCGTGAAAGGCAGCATGGCGCGCCGCTTCCTCTTGCGCTATAGCGGCCGCTAGCTGATGCTCCAGCCGATTGCGTTCGTTGATCTCATTTTCTAAGGCTTCATTTACGACCGACAGCTTTTCCGCTGCTGCGTGCACTTTGTTTTCAACAGTCTCACTTTTTTTAAGGGCATCTTCAAGCTCGGGCGGCGGGCCTAGATCAGCGAGTTCTTGCGTCAGGACCAAATTGACCGTCGATAGCTCCTTGGCGCATTCCGCCACCATATCCTTGACGCGCTCGCTTTGAGCTAACACCTTGCTCAAGGACTTGCATGGCTTCGTGCCTTTTGACAATTTCGTTTTCGGATAGCTTGTCACGGACACACCCTCAACTGCAGTCACCACGCGACTGCCCGTTCTTTTATTTTAATGACAATCAGGTTTCGCTGCAAGCGCTCACGGTGGCAAGAATTAGCGCCAGCCACGACGTTCCGCAGTCTTGCAGTGGCGGCTAAAAAGAGGTGGCAAGCGATGTTATTTGCATGGTCTTTGCTTTTTTTTAAAATGGCGATGCAAGGAACTGATTTTTTGGCCGTTTTTGGCCGGCGGGAAAGCAACCCAACTGCCGGTCAAGTGTTTGATGCGAGCCGGGGCGCTTGCCGTTTGAGGGCGTAAGTGCGAATTTCTTGCCCAAAATATTGATATGTGTTACGTCTCGTTTCCTTGGCGTAGCGCATTGCGTTGTCCGCGTTGTGCATCAATGTTTCCGTATCTTCCCCATCTTGCGGGAAAAGGCTGATGCCGATCGTGGCGCCGATAAAAAAATCATGGCTTGCGATGGAGTAGGTGGCCGTGACGGCCGCGTAGATTTTTTCGACGGTCAAGGCGAAGGTTTTGTCCTGATTAACTTCGGATAGAACGATTATGAATTCGTCGCATCCCTGACGGCTGACGGTATCCGAGCTCCCGAGCGCGCACTCGACACGTTGGGCGACCGCTTGCAGCAGTTGGTCACCAATGGCAAATCCCAGCGTCGCGTTGACGTCCCTGAAGCGATCCAGATCCAAAAACAGCACGGCTAGTGTCTCATTTTTCCGTTTGGCCGCCGCCATGGCTTGGGTGATCCGGTCATGTTGCTGGCGACGGTTGGGTAAATTTGTCAGGAAGTCGTGATTGGCCAAATGGGGCATGGCCGCATTCGCGTTTTCCATTTCCTCGGTGAGGGTCTGCAATTGAACTGATGCTATAACCAGATGTTGGTTGGCCTCTTTCAATTTGGCATTGCGATAATCTTGCGTTACCTTAGCGATCTGGGCATCGGAAATTTCCTGCACTCTAAGCGCGAACGTCTTCCCTTGCTGTAGGGCTAGTAAATCTTCGCACCGGTGCAAATCATTCTCGCGTTCCTCAACGGCTTCTTCCCGTATCAGTAAGGCTTTCTCACGCAGGCTGATCAATTTCTCTTGATCTAAATGGCCATCCGAGTTCGCTAAGGCTTTAGCGGGCTCCCTTAATGCACCGTCACCTTGAATCAGGTTGGTTCCGCACAACAGGCAGCGATGGGAGTCGTCTGGAAAGCGGCAATCATGTGTCATTTTGTCCAATTTACTTTGTCCGATTACATCGTAAGGCATCGATTAGTTGACCGTCGTTCCCCCGGCACGTGCCGTTGACACCTTTCGCATTTCATATTTGGTGGCTGCCGTTTTGGGATCTGCAGACCTCGCCCGGCATGTCACACGCAAGCGGCGATGCCGCCGATTTCATTTCTAAACAGATGCAAAACCCGTCCTTCCCGCACCACTGCGGATCGGTTTGTATTCACACGGGCAAACGTCGGCGCCGCTGTGTGCGGCAGCGAACAGAACGGATTTTGCGCAAGCCCTAATATGGGGGACACACGGTTTGTAGTTTACGGTTTGTAGTTTAATTGGTTTGTCATTTGTTGTCTGTGTAGAAAGACGTAGTGGGCTGGCCCCTATGCATCGAGAAAATTATGACTGACTTCCGCTGTAGCCAGTGCCCTTTGAGGCGACTGCCCGTGTTTTTTGAAAACACGGTAAAAGATATCGAAGTCGTGCAGTCATTAAAGCAGCGTCAACTGAGCCTGCCTGCTGGCGAGATGCTCATTCTTGAGGGACAGCACGATGCCCGACTCTTCACTCTTTTGCAAGGCTGGGCCTTCCGCTTCAAGACTTTGAGCGACGGGCGCCGCCAGATCCTTAGTTTTCTGCTGGCGGGCGACTTCATCGGTGTTCAGCAAAAAATGGCTGACGTGGCCGCTCATGGCGTGGCCACGCTAACTGACGCCGTATTTTGTGTCTTTCAGCGCGATTCTTTATGGGAATTGCACCGGCAATCGCCCAAGCTGGGATTTGACATCACGTGGTTGACCGCCCATGAAGAGTCGGTGGTGGACGATTCATTGCTGTCCGTTGGCCGGCGCAACGCCGAAGAGCGCATTGCCGCCCTGTTGATTGTGCTGTTCAAACGTGCCGCCATGCTCCAGGCGGACGGTGGCGCGGCCGGTGTCCCGTTTCCGTTAACGCAGCAGCATATGGCTGATGGCTTAGGCTTGTCGCTCGTCCACACGAATAAGACACTGCGCAAGTTAGAGCGGCTCGGCTTGCATCGCATTGACGATGGGCGGCTGCACATGCTTAACGGCAAGGCGCTGGCGCGCCTTGCCGACCTGTTCGGAGACGGTCGTCCGGCGCCGCGTCCGCTGGTCTAGTCGGCTTGCGGCCCAGGCGCACATCTCCCGCAGTCATTTGGAAAACGGTATCTTGCCAGGCAACACATTTAAAGGGTCGCACAATGAACTTAGAAAGACAGGCCGCAAGCTTTGATGAAGCGCAGGTGCTACAAGACAACATCGAGGAACTTGCGGACCACTTGGAGTGCTTGACCGCTAGCTATATGGGGCCAGCGGTCGATCCGACCGGGCCAGCCGCAAGGCATGCGGCGATCAAAGCCAAGGCGATTGTCGACCCGGAGAAGCAATTGGCGGAGGCGCGCGTCAATCAGATCATCCGCTGGAAATGCAGCGCAGCTTGACGGGCCGGACTGTGAACGGTTTCTGAGGCACGCGAACGGTTTGGGGCAAGCTCGGTCGCGCCCAAAATCTGAAGCTAGCCGCCAGGCGCCAGGCAAGCGCGGCCGACCCGGCGCGACCCTAGCCGACTCTGGAAGATTATCCAAGAGCATCACTTCGCCGCCAGGCTCAATTTGAGCGACACTGGCGTGTTGGCCTTGGAACTGACGCTGGCGGGCGCTAGAACTTGCATACTCGCGGGGTCAACGCCGGCCGCCTTTAGGGCATCGAATATGGCTCTCGCGCGCTGCGCGCCCAGCCGCGTCAAGGCGTCGCTGGCCAGCGGCTGGTTCTGAACCAGCCGCTCCTGAAGCTGGTGGTAGAACGGGCCGGCGTCCGCCACCTGCGGCTCGCCTTGGATCAGCTTACCAAGACGTTGCCATAAAGGCAATTTATCCTGTGCCGTTTCGACGTGGATGTCGGACCCGGCCAGCACTCTAGCCGGTGCGGCGGCCTCCGCCGTCTTTTTTTGCTTGTCGAGTTCGGTGGCGCCGAAGCGTTCGGCGTACAGGCCACGCACGGCCGCGCGCATGGCGCGATCCCCTAAATCCATCGGCCCAGGGTCGTCGCCGGGCGCAAGGTGGATGCCGGCACGCTTGACTATGTCAACTCGCAGCGCGCGCGCCTTCAGCGCGGCGCCATCGACCGCGTCGCTGTATTGTCCTGGCACCGAGAGTTTCAGTTGCGCGCGCTTGGACAGTATCTGCGCCACTTGCCTCAGTTTTTCTCGCTCCGGCGGCAACAGCTTGTCGCTGCCCGGATCGAAATCGATCGTTTCAAGCTTCTCGCCGCTACCGCCAAACAAAGCGCCGAGCGCGCGAAACGGCGCGCTGACGATTCTGGTTAGCACATTGGCAATGGCCTTCCGGATCAGAGCGCCATAGCTGAACTGCGGATCGTCCAAGTTGCCGGAAACGGGCAGGCCAAGGTCGATGCGCCCGTCGCTGTCCTTGAGGATCGCGATCGCCAGCGCGAGCGGCAGTTTGAACGCATCGGGGCTGTCGATCCGCTCACCTAGGATCAGATTGTCGATGACTATCTGGTTGGTGCCTTCGAGCTGGCTATGCTGCACCGCGTAGTGTAAATCGAGCGAAATCCGGCCTTCGGCTACCTTGTAACCGGCGAACTTCATGGTGTAGGGCGAAGTCGACGCCATATCGATGTTCTTGAATACGACGTTGATGTCGGTATTCTCGCGCGGCGCGAAAGAATTGAGACTGCCGCGAATGCGCGCCAGCCCGAATTCGTTGACCCTGCCGTCGAGCTCGATCTGGCTGCGCGCATCGGGGCGCGACGACAGACCGCTGACCACGCCGTTCAGTTCGTAGATTTTCGCGTTGAACTGCGGCCGCAGACTAAGGTCGGTGAAATCAAGCTTGGCATTTTCAAAGCGCAAGCGCTGGATGCGGACAGGGAAGGGCGCGCCCGCCGCCTGCGCCGGCACCGTTGCCGCAGTTTCAATACGGCGCCGCACCAGTAGCCGCGCGGCATTGAAACTGCGGTCGTTCTCAATGATCAGTTTGGCAGTGGGCTCGAGCACGCGCAGTAAGGGAATCTCCAGCAAATTCGGGGCGATGCCCGCCGTGAGCTTGTCGGTGCGCACGCTTTTCCACGCCGCGAACCGCTCGCCGCTTTCTTCGTTGAGCGCAAGGCCGGCTATGTCGAACCCTCCGACATAGCGCAGGCTAGCTCTCTTTGCCACTCGCGCCGTCAGCCGCCCCTGCGCGGAGACGCTACCACCGGCGATTTTCAGCTTCACGTACTTGCTCAACCAGGGCTGCAAGGGCGTCAGCGCGAGTTGCCTTAGCCGGACGTCGGCCTCCAAAACGCCGTTGGCCGGCACCACGTTGCCGTGCGCCGACAACTGGCCGCCCTCACGCAAGTTCATGTCGACATTGAAATTGACCGGTTGCGTGAGGTCGCTGCCGGCACCGTCGAGTTTCAACGTGAGATTTTGTACATGGAGCTTGACGCCAACGCCAAGGTCCTCGAGCTCGGTGTCAAATTTTCTCAGCTCTACGCTCTTGGTCACGGCCACCCACGGCACGGCTGCCGCCGGCGCCGCCGGCGTTTGGCCAGCCGCGCTGAACTTGGGTAGCAGACCCAAGATATTGAGCTGCCCCTTGCGATCGCGCGTGAGGCGCAGTTGTCCATCCTCGGCATACAGCCGGCCGAGTTTGATATGGCGTGCGGCGAGATCGAATGTGCCGTCACTAAATCCCAATTGTGCCAGCGCGAACGGCGTTTGCGAGCCGCTTTTGAGCGCCAGATCAGCCAGCGAGCAAGTGGCGTTGGCGAGCGTCAGATTGAAGTTCGCGCCGCTCTGCTCGGCGATCAGTTGCAGGCGCACTCGCACTTTGTGCGCGCTCAGCTTGAGCGGCGGACTGACCGTTTCGTCCACCGCGTTGAGCGTCACCTGATCTAGGAGAACCTGCTTGACAGTGAGCTTCCAGTTGTCAAGGACCAGCGTATGTTCTGGGGCCGCTGCCGGCCGCGTGGCAGCTAGTAGCAGGTTCGACAGATCGAGTACGCCCTTGGCATCGCGCCTGACCGCGAGCGTGCCGCCGCTGGCGGCCACCTCACTCACGCTGGCTTGGCGGCGCGTCAGGTCGGCGTCGATGCCGCTCACGTCCAGGCGGCTTAGCGTGGCGAAGGTGTCGTTCGCACTCTCTTGCGCTAGCGCCAGGTCGCGCAAGGCCAGGTTGGCGCCGGTGACGCCGGCTTCAAGCTTGCCGTCGTAATAGGAAAATCGGTAAGGGAAAGTGGCATCGAGCTTACCGGCTGCCATGGTCGCGCGGGTGTAGGACTTGAGGTACACAGCGAGCTCTGGCAGAGAAGCGTTTTGCAGGACCAGTTCGCCGCTTGCGCGGATCGGATTGACCGACGCATCGCCCTTCCAGCGCAGCTTGCCGCCGTGCTCCAAATCGGCGCTGAAGGTGTAAATGCCGTTCTGGTTTGGCAAAGTACTGAAATTGACCAGTGCAAAATGGATCGGGAAAAAATTATTGGTATAGCCCGCACGACGGTCGCGCACCTCCACCTTGCCCTGCTCCAGCGTAAAGCGCTCGATGCTCACACGTGGCAGGGCGGTGGATGTGTGCGGTCGGCGCGCGAGCGTGGCTAGCAGTTCAGCGAGATTGAATTTGCCATCCGGCGCAATCGCCAGGCGCGCGCTGGGCGCCGCGATGCGAATTTCGGCGAAGCTCCAAGCGCGCATGACGAGGGATTTCCACTCCAACTGCACGGCGAGGTTGCCGATAGCAAAGAGCGGCGCACCATCGGCCTCGGCCAGACGCAGATCGTGCGCCTCCAAGCGCAACGCGTAGGGATTGAAACTGACTTCGCCGATCGCCGCTTGGCGCGCCAGTTCGCTCTGCGCCAGCTTGGGAACCTGGTTCTTGATCACCAGCGGCACCAGCCAAAACCCGGCCACCGTATACATGGCCAACAAGGCCGCGGCAACCGTCGCCCACCGCTGCCACCGAATTTTCGTCATCCCTGTCTTCCCATGGTTGCCCCTTGATGGCCTTAGTCTCAGATGGCAGGAATTTCTGCGTCGCTGGCGTCAGTATGCCATTTTGATGGCAGAATGGCAAAAAGATGGAAGGATCCTAGCGGGAGCTTAAAACTGATGCTTGATTTCTTTTTAAAGTGGCGCGTATGCGCTTATTTTGACTAAACACCCATCCGGCGCTGGAACTATTTTTTTTGCTTGTGCTCTCATTTTTAGCATTGACAGTTTTTTGTAGCTAAACGTCGCACATGAACTCGATCAACAATCCATCGCCAGACAGATTTTTGACGACAAATTTCATCGCATTGTTTGACAGTCATTTTGCAACAAGTTATGCTGCCTCGTACCATTAGGATCGGGTCGGAGTCGGCGCCAAGGCCAGTTTGCTTGGCGTGCCGCGAGCGCGCTTATCGCTCCGATCACCAACGATTGACCGAGTTCGGGAGAGAGGGACATTCTGAGCCAAGCTCGGTTCGTGAACTATCAAAATTTTGTGACGCCAAATTTGTTGGGATGGTCGCTCTGGAAGTGCGATGATGCGATGACTCGGCTTCAAACTCGTTTCACCCGGAACCACAACATCGAAGGAAATCCATGACAATTCCTTGCGTGGTCATTCAACGGCATAAACCCGGCCTTTATGAGTGGACAGTCTTGTATGATCGGGAAAGCGTGGATGGGGATACGGGCGGCACCTCCATTGTCGGCTGTTTAGCCAGCGCAGTTAGCGGCTTGCCTGAGCCTGAACGTTTGATTGAGGTCCGCTATCGTGGCTTACACATGGGGACGTTTGAAAGGACCGAACTAGAAGAATGCACCGATGCCGTCGCGGGCCGGATCGCCGCCGCCTATGGCGCCCTCACACACGACTATTGAAAAAAACATGTAGACGTCCATCTAGCCTACCTGGCGCGGCGTGCGGAATTGGTGATTTATTTCAAGACTGAGGCGTGAGCGTCACCCGCTAGTTCACCGTATAGCGCCGCTCTCCCGTTTCTGGACGATACAGCACGTGCACCAGTTTTCCAGACTCCGGATCGACAAATTGTTCGCCGGTTTTCTGCCAACCGTCGCTGCCATCGTCTTCCCGTGGCCGATAGCGCCAACGCTCACATAGCACGGCAGCGACCAAGATGGCGCCCCAAATTGTGATCGGCCATGCCGGCTTGAAACCGGCGAGCAAACAAACCAGCCCGGCACAGGTCATAAAAACAGCAAATCCCAGGAGGGTCGCGCGCAACATGTTAGGTCTTCTCGATTACCACCGCCGTACCGTAAGCGACAATCTCACTCATCGTCTGGCCAATTTCAGAGGAGTCGAATCGCATCATGACGACCGCATTGGCGCCCATCCTTTGCGCATTTTTTACCATACGGTCTAAGGCGTGGCGGCGTGCCTCCTCTAGTAGCGACGTATATTCAGTAATTTCTCCGCCAATGAGAGAGCGCAAGGCGGCCATGATGTTTCCTGCCAATCCGCGGCTACGCACGACTACCCCGAAAACATGTCCCTTCATCTCCAAAACGCGGTGGCCGGCAATATTTTCAGTCGTGGTCACTAGCATGATCTGCCTCTTTAAATTTTGATAGACGTACTGTATCCCGGCGCGGCATTTTTTGGTATTGGTAATTGCTGATACGAACTAGCGCTTGCAGTCGTACAAGGTCACGACTCATTCGCGGCGCCGAGCATGTTCAGCGCCGTCCCGACGGTCAGTTTTCCCCCAAGCAACCGCTCAATACCGGACATAGGTGGGCGACCAAGGACGCGGCCAGTCCACGGACTTATTCGCAGTGGTTTTCGGCCAGGATGCGCGCCGCGATTTCCGCGGCTTTGCCGGTGTAATTGGCGCAGCGCTCACCAAGCCGGTTATTTAAAACATGGCAGTCACGAGATCCAAATGCTTGTTCGAAGTCTGCAACGAAGCGTTGAGTCGTAGTACATGAGGCTTGCACTTGCCCACCGGCTTTAGAGCGCCCAAGACCGGGCTGATATCCATGATTGCCCCGGTCAGGGCGCCGCAAGTGCCGCACGTGCGCTCCATGCCAATGCAAAAAGCCGTTGCTGCCTTTGGCAACAGGTCGCTCTTCTTGCGAAAGCCCATGGCATCATTTCTCCTGAGATGGCTAACGCCAAGTGTAGTGCAGTAAACGGAGATTTTTTTGCACGGTCTCAAGCAAGCTGCGAAAAATGGCTGTGGCCGGCTTTCCGGCACTCCACCATCCCACTCCAAGATTCAAAGTCCAGCTACACCTTGCATTTCGTAGAAATGACGCTGCATTGATGAAGGTCATGCTCGTTGGCATTGCTGTGTGGCTACTTGTGGAGGCATCATTTTCGCTCTATCGGCCATGGCGGGCAAACGCATGCACGCGGGAGACTTGTGCGAGATCAGCTGGATTTGTACGGACCCAAACTTCCAAGGGCGTGGTCTCGCCCGTCACATACGCCCGCCGTTTCTATGAACGGATGGGGTTTCGTTACCACCAGGAAGTCGCGCTTCGAATAATTTTGCGAAAGTGGTAACCTTTTCGCCGAGCCGAAGCGGGTCCTGATCGGGTGGCGCGCAGACTTGACGCCCCAGACTGCCGCATGCGGATTCTGCTGGATAGTCGTCTGGGCCGCAGTTTGAAAATTATCATGCGCCTTCATCCATCCAATAACCATACTGAAATCACAAAGCGAGTCCGGGAAAGCCATCCATGAAGGACTGCGCACGGCCAATTCAAGTCATCGTATTTTCTCTCCTGCCGGTGCTGGCGGGAGCCGTTACTCTGGTGCTCGGCCTGGATGCTAGAGCTTATCTGGCACCTGGGTTTACCCTGCTGCAGGCAGGCTTGATGTGGACCGGGACGGGCGGCAAAATGGTTGGGGCGCTTACTTAACCTGAACCTGGTGACGGGCATCGTTCTGATCTTGACGCTGTGCCTGGGCGATGCCTTGCACTTGCCGAAATTGGATATCGCGGGGGCCATGTTGGTTACCAATCTGCTTACCGGCGGACCTTTGATGGCGGTGGTGGCAATCCCCGTAGTTCGCGTCACCGCACTTCCGCAAATCGCCGTGGCTGGTTCCAGGCACGCCACCTGATCCGGTCAAACTTCATCCCAAGGGGGCACTTGAAGCGCCTTACTCACTCATATAGCAGCGTTCTGGCAGTCGCGGGGTCGCAGGACCCGCCGCTTCATTGACCGGCGCCAAGGCCGCCTTTTTGACCGGAACCGTTTTCGACAACGGTGGCAAGCCGCTGGCGGCAGCACGGGTCACCATTTTCAACGAAGCGCGCAAGCGCAACGAGGCTATGTATTTGGCGGCCGACGGCAGTTACGCGATCCATACCGATTGGCGGCAGCTTGATATCCGTGCGCGTCGTGCCAACTTTCAAGATGCGGTCGTAGCCGTTCAGGTCGGCGCCGACCGGTTGCGGATCGCCAATTTCACGTTTGCAAGCGCGGGCAGCTTCGGGTGCATTGTTGGCCGCCGCGCACAATGCCAGATTGCCCTGGGCGATACGGCGCAGCGCCAGCTTTCTGTCAGCCCGTGCCAGTACTGCCACCAGATGGGCATTGCATCCACGCGTACCCCGCGCACGTCATTCATCTTGATCGCGCTCAGCGCGGTCCCACGTCATCTGTTGCCGTTGGCTTTGGCATGGGTGAAGTGACCTCGATTGCAAAATTTAGATTTTATTAATCTTCTCAAGATTGCATGGTGAGCACGTCGCTTCGGGCTCGCAAGTTGTGGTTTTAGGGAAACAAAATCATTCTATCGCCAGGCAAAAATGTTAAACTTCCGTACATTGTCAATATGCAACATCAGTTGTTGTGATATACGCCCGTATCAACTTGCTCATCGGTCGAAATGGGGAAGTTAAAAGTGCCGGTGCGGCATTACTCGCGGCGTGCAGATCCAGTCGAATCTGAGTTCCGAAGGCAGTCCCTCATCTTTTTTTGCTCCACCCCTTCCTTCTTGTGCGGAGTTTCCAGCATTGAGTAAGTTTGAGGGGCTCTTTTAGGTTGTCGAATTTGTTATCCGTACTCCGAAATTCTTTTAAATTTACCTGGTGCAGCTGCCTGGTCCTAGGTTGGGGGCAGGCCATAGGCGCCACCCCGAATAACCAGGGCCAATCCGGTTACATCAACATGCCAAGCGCTTCGGTCGAAGCCGACGGCACGTTCAGCGCAGGGTACAGCTACGATAGTCCGTACGGAACCATGTGGGTGACTTCGACCATCTTGCCGTTTTTGCAAGTGACCGGTCGCTATACATCGATCAGTGGTATTCCGGGATTCACCAACGACGTGAATAGCTACGGTTACGCTTATGGGCGCTTTAAAGACAAGGAAATGGATGCCAAGCTCAAACTTTGGGATGAGACTGCCTGGACGCCGACCGTGGCGCTGGGAGTTACCGATGTATTTGGCACCGAGTTGTTCAAAGGGCAATATGTGGTCGCGACCAAAACATTCGGTCCCAGTAAGAATCTGGAAGCGAGCATAGGCTATGCCCACCGAAGGCCGGACGGCTTGTTTGCCGGTGCCCGCTGGCACCCTGACGGTTTGCCCAATTGGGCCCTGGTGGCCGAATATGATGCCAACGACTATAGCAAGGATTTTCAAGCCGCACAGACATATGCAGGGCAGCGCCACAAAGGCCCCTCCGTTGGCGTCGAGTATCACTGGGGTTGGCTCGGTACCCAGGTGGCCTGGCATGAGGGACATTACAGTGCCAATGTGTTTGTTACCATCCCATTTTCAGAGCGCGAGTTTGTGCCCAAGGTATACGAGCCGGCGTATTTTCAGCAAAAAAATGCGCCCGCGCGGGCCTCGATTGAAGAGTGGCAGCAACATCCCGCATATGCCGCCGCCCTGGTGCAGGCGCTGGCTAAACAGGACTACAAAAATATCCGCGTCGAATTAAAGGGCAACTCCCTCAATCTGACACTAACCAATAAGCGCATCTCCAATTTGGGGCGCGCCGTTGGGCGCGCCAGCCGCACGGCGTTGGCGTTTGTCCCAGTTGGCGTTCGCTCGATTCACGTCACCTACACCAAACTCGACCAGCCAATCGCCACCTACGAGTTTTTTGATCTGGACAAGCTCAGCGATTATTTGGAGGCGAAGGTCGACCGCCAGGCATTCCTGGCGACAGTGCTGGTGCGTTATGCGAATCGGGATGACCGCATTCAAGACGATCAGCAAGGCATGTTGGCCGGCATAAAGGACGAGACCGATGCAGGACTGGGCGTCCACGTTGGCCAGGAGGGCAACATTGTCCAGGTCAGTTCCGAAGACCGCGAGGCCAACCGATTCAAGGTCATACCCAAGCTGGCCTTTTTCTTCAATGATCCGAGCGGGGCGCTGCGCTACGATTTTTCGGCCGAGGCCAATTACGACAAACGTCTAGGCAACGGCCTCTACCTCAATAGTACTCTGGGACTCGATTTGTCAGAAAACGTTTCCGACGTTTCGAACCCGTCCAACAGCCAGCTGCCCCATGTGCGCTCGGACGTGGCCAATTATTTTCGCGGCGATAAATTCAGGCTCGATCGCCTCCTCCTCAATCAGTATTTGAATCCCGACGAGCGCTGGTACGCGCGCATTTCCGGCGGAATCTACGAGGAAATGTTCCGTGGCGTCGGCGGCCAGGTTCTTTATCTGCCGAAAGATAGCCGCTGGGCAGCGGATTTGTCCGCCGACGCACTCCAACAGCGGGGTTTTCAAGGCTGGCTGGACAAAGGCGATTACCAGACGATTACGGCGATCGGCGCCCTGCATTACCGATTGCCCTACGATATGACGGTGACGGCGCGGGCCGGGCGTTTTCTCGCCAAAGATGACGGCGTGCGCTTCGAATTCAAGCGCCGTTTTAACTCTGGCATCGAAGTCGGGATGTGGTATACCCGAACCAATGGCCATGACATCACGAGTCCAGGCACGCCAGCCAGCCCGTATTACGATCGTGGCGTTTTTCTGTCGCTCCCCTTAAGCAGTATGTTGCCTTCTGACTCGCAAGCGAATGCCGGTTTTTCCATTTCGCCGTGGACGCGTGACGTGGGTCAATTGGTCATGTCCCCCGGCGATCTGTATGACATGCTGGAAAAGCCGCGCCGCGACATGACTTCCTACGACGGCTTGGGCAATTTTGCCGAACGGCGCGACGAACAAAGGCTGCCTGCAGTCAACCCGCCGATGGCAATTTTCAGTAACCCAATGCCCGAAGTGCGCATGCGGGTGGACGAGTCGGTCTCCGCGCTGCCGGCGCCGTCTGAATTTTTACAAGACACGGGGCTGGCGCTTGGCGCGGTCCTAGTTGCCGCACTCAGCGACAAAAAAATGGATCAGTTTGTCAAGTCGCATCCTGACTCGCGCATTCTGCGAGGCTGGGATCGCTTCGGCAAAGACTTGCCATTTGCGCTAATCGGAGGTGCCGGCGCCGCATTCGCCCTGGGCGATGCGCGCTTGCAAAACATCGGCCTCATATCCCTGGAGTCCGTGGCGGGGGCCACTGGTGCGGCGATCGGCGTCAAATACATCGTTGGCCGCGCCCGTCCCGAAGAGGGCCTGGGACCTTGGGCGCAAGTGGGCAACGGCGCATCCCGTTCGAACGCGTCATTTGTCTCGGCGCACAGCACGATGGATTTCGCGGCCGTCACGCCATTTGCCAAGGAATACGACGCACCATGGCTGTATGGCCTGGCTGCCATCGGTTCGATGGGGCGTATCGCAGGCAGGGAGCATTGGACATCCGACGTCGTCGCGGGTGGTCTTCTCGGGTATGCCACGGGTAGTTGGCTTTGGCATGCACAGCGCGACGAAAACAAATCCGGGCTCTCTGTTAGCGCCGGGCTGAAGGAAATTAGCGCCTCCTGGCAAAAATCGTATTAGCAGGATGTGTTAGCGAAATGAACCTTATCAAGCATAAACCGGATCGACGTCACCAAACCAAAAAAAGAAAAGAATGAACAAGCACGATTTCTTAGCCAAGCCCATCATCAAACGCCTTGTGTTTCGGCCTGCCTGCTGGGGATGATGTCATCGCAAGCAGGCGCAAAGCGTAGACGCCAAGTCTGCGAGAGCGGCAACGGCATTGCCTGATGTTGCCTCCCTGCCTGGCCCAGCCGCCTGCCGACCATCTCTACTATGCGGCCGGATCCGCGCCCGCAGGCAGCTGCGTTAGCGAGCCGTCCCGGCAAGGCCGCCAAGCCTGAAAAAGGCCCTTTCGAAGCCCATGTCGAAACCGTCACGGGCAAGGGCTTGACGATCTTCGGCAGAGATCTGTTTAGCGACGTCCATCAACCTTCGCGCCGTTAGATGGGGCGCAAGTTAATGGGGACTATATCGTTGGCACGGGCGATGAATTGCAGATTCGGGGCTGGGGCATGGTTAGCATCGATGTCAATGTCACGGTCGACAAGAGCGGCGCGATCTTCATTCCGCGCGTCGGCTCGGTCAAGGTCGCTGGGATGAAATACGGCGACCTGCAGGGCTACTTGAAAAAATCCGTCAGCAAGATTTTCAATAATTTTGAGCTGAGCGCCAGCATTTCCCAGACTCGTGCGATACAGATCTATGTGGTTGGCCATGCCGTGCGGCCGGGCACCTACACTCTAAATCCCATGAGCACGCTTTTGAATGCGCTCTTCACTTCGGGCGGCCCGGATGCCTCGGGCAGCATGCGCAACATTCAAGTAAAACGCGGCGCACAGACGGTGACGAGCTTCGACTTGTACGACATACTGGTTGGCGGCGACAAGAGCCGGGACATTTCCTTGCGCGATGGTGACGTCATCTTCACACCGGGTGGAACCGTTGGTTGCGCTGACGGGCAACGTGAAGCAACCTGCGATTTTCGAATTGAAAGGCGCGACAACGCTGGCCGACGTCGTGGGCTGGGCTGGCGGTTTTGATTCGGCCGCCGATTCGAGCGCCGGGCGCCGTTCCCGTGCAAGTGCAAATTCAAAATGAATACGTGCGCGTCTCGGGCGAGGTCAAGCAAAGCGGCGTCTTCCAGATCAGAAAAGGCGAGACATTGAGGGATCTCATTCTACCGGCTCGGTGGCACCACAGAAAACGGTTATGTATTTGCAACCCAGGTCGATCGCGAATCCGTCAGGCGAAGCCAGCAAGTGAAATTAAATGAAATTGCCGACCGTTACGAGCATGATCTGGAAACAGGCGCATTGCAGCTCTTGGCTGGGTCTACGGATAAAGAAAATATCGTTATTGTGACAGCGGAACTTGAGCGAAAACGTAGTCAAGCCCAAAAACTGCGGGCGATCAAGGCCGAGGGGCGCATCGTTCTGGAACTGCAAGACGGCGACGCGCAGGTGAAAAATCTGCCCGACTTGGCATCGCAGGACGGGGACAGTGTGTTTATTCCCCGCAAGCCGGGCACGGTGGACGTGATGGGCGCCGTATTCCAGCAAATGCGTTCATCTGCCGGCCGCGCCGCACCGTCAGCGAATACCTCGCTTTGGCTGGCGGGCAAACCATCGTCGCCGACAAGTCGGAAATGTATGTGATACGCGCCGGCGGCACCGCCAAAAGTGGACGAAGCACGGGCTGGTTTAGCGGCTTGGGCGGCTCTCCAGTCAATCCGGGCGACACGATCGTGATGCCGGACCAAAGCTTGAAGGAGTGGACTACGATCTAGTACCAGTTCGGATTGGGCGCGGCGGGCCTCAAAGTGCTGCAAGGCTAAAATTTATTCTGGAAACCCGGGTGACTTGCCCGGTAGCGACATGAAAGAAGTCGGACCAACTGCACCGTGCACAGAGCCCGTGAAAGTTGAGAGCATTAAAAGCCGATTCAACGGCCAAGTGGGCATGTCTGGGCTTTGGCGAAATCTTCGGCTGAACTATTGTTCCTGAACTTGCTTCGAAAGCTGACCCATTTTGACGATGGCGCCAGCCTTTAATTCAACCTAGATTCCTTGCAAATGAAAACCTTGTCGATACGACGGGCGGGTACCGCACGCGGTTGCCGGTGCCGGCACCGGAATTCCGTGCTCCTGCAAAAATGAGAACAGCTCGGGCGTGAGGGGTAGCTTTCCCCCAATGTGGCGCGACGCCCCGAGAGGCGTTTATCATGGAGGGAAAGTTTCTGGTGTCACTTTAAGATCAAAATGTTGCCACAAGGAATGCAATAAATACGCATACCCCCGTCAGGCTAAGCAGCAGTACCGCGCCGGCCGCGCAGTCTTTGGCGATCTGAATGGCAGCGTGCCGCGCCGGGTGCAAATGATCCAGCGCATGCTCCAGAGCGCTGTTGAACAGTTCGGCGGCCAGTACCATGCCACAGTTAAGCAGGAGAAATGCCCACCAGACCATGGCCGGCCTGCGCCATACCAGAACGACTACAACGCACACGACTGCAACGCACTGTTGGCGAAAACTCGTTTCTGAGCGCCAAGCAGCCGCAATGCCTTGCAAGGCAAATCCGAGACGCTTGGGAAAGGACTGGTTCTTAATGGAAGACATTGATGTGCTCGTTCCCGATTATGTGGCTGAGTGCGCGGTGGTAGGTAGAAAATGGGATGAAATTGTTGTTTTAGCTGGTCGCGGCATTTCTGTGGGAAAGACCGCGACAAATTCATCGATGCGCTTGAAGCCGACCGCAATTCAAATCGAGGCCGCTTTTTGCATTCAGAGGCGCGGCAGAACCGAGGGGGCAGATTAAGCGGATGCTTGGGACGGGATGATAACGATGTCGTACAGGAAAGGAAATTCCGGGGGCGCCAGAAACGGGGCGCTCCCGGGGACATTAATGGTGCGTTGTCGTCGAGTGATCGGTTGTCGAGCCCGAACTGGAAGCGGCCGCAGCAACAACAGCGACCGCTGCGCCGATTGCAATTACTGTACCGACACTCAGGCCGGCAACTGTGGTGCCAGCAACAGCGCCAGTTGTAGCTGCGGTGGTGCCAGCAGCAGAAGCGACGGGTTCTGTTTGGGCAAATACTTGTGCCGAAGTCAAGCCGAGCATCGCAGCGCAGAGTAGAAGTTTCTTCATGAGAACATCCTTTATTTGAATGATAAGAGCGGAAAGCAGAGCCACGGGTTTTAACGCAGTTTCATTATAACAACAATACTTTCGTGAGAGCCCTCTATTTCCGGTCAATTTAGTGCATCTTCGCGCCATCTATACGGTATGTCGCCGCCGACAGACGCCTCAGAGCGCATCTGTCCGCAGCTAAAAATTGTTGGGTCAGGTCGAACCGACATTCCAGTATTCGGGCCGGCGCTTATTTCAATCGTTCCCGCGGACGTGCAACCGAAATTAGGGCAGTCATGACAGCAGCCATTTTTTGCGGCATTGGCATGCATGCCCGAGCACAGAATTCTCGCGTGAGTTTTTTTATCCTTCTCCTCGCGTGCTTTCGGATATCAATTCATCCAAACGTCGAGCGCGTAGAAAATGGTCAAAAAAGCATTGTTTTTTTATTTCCAGACTGAAAATTGCGCCGAATCAAGTAGCCATTAATTGACGCCAATTGCTGAGAACGCTGACCCATGTCAATTGCCATGGCCTTTATGTTATTTCTCTATCAATATGCTGAGGTGTGAGTATTCCTACGCTTAGACATGACTCGGCTTTATGGATTGCGAGTCTGTTTATCGATGTTCAAGCGTTAATTCGGGAGTGCCACATGAAGACTTCACTACGCCTTGCCCTTTTTTTCCATGCGGGGGAGGCCATGGCCACTTGGTTGTTTTTATGCGCAACGGCTTGCCATGCGCAAGAAGTGATTTCCGGACAATCTGGTTCCGTCCTGAACAATGGTTCATTCACACAAGAGGTGCCTGGGCAGACCAAAGGTGTCACTCTTGGCGGGCATCAGCGAGAATTCGGGCAGGTGACGCAAGCCGACGCAGGCATGGCGCCAGATGGGCCCGCGATCACGCCGGAAAATCAAGCGATCGCGTCGGCGTTGGCCGACGGGCTGACGACCCATCTGGCCTTGTCGGCCGGCGCCGTGGAAAGCAACCCGATCTTGCCCACTTCCCCATTGGCCCTAATTACGATGGCGGGAGTAAAAGTTGGAATGGTGAAGTATGCAAATACCCTTCCCGAACCCGATAAGCGCATGGCGCTCAAGTCATTTTCTTCATTTTGGGGGGGGGCGGCGGCTAACAATGTCATGGTGCTGTTGGCGGTGCCGATGCCATTTCCCATCATCGCAGGCGCAATGATGGGGCTTGTCACCTGGATGAATTTGGCGACCCGTTATGAGAAAGCCGATCAACTGGCGGTCCGCAACAAGAAAATTGCCGATGCTTTGACACAAACCGATGCCAAACCGGCGCCGATCGACGTCACGCTCAGGAACTGACGGCCGCTCGTTTGTTGTTTGGTGGCTCAGGTTGACACCTTGGCAGCCAACCTCGACAATGGACCCGAAGTCGGATGCCATTACGTCAACGATGACTTGAAAAAAATTCCCGATGACAAGTCGGTCGCGAGCGCCAAAGAAATCCTGCGCGAGCTCCGACGAAGAGCGCGCCGCAGTTGAATTGAAACTCCAGCGTCGTCAGTTTCGTTGTTGTGCCGAATTTAGTTTGGAACACTAATTTTTGGCGTGTTCCAGACGGCAAGACTTGTTGGTGCTGGAATATTTCCCGACCGCCAGCTTCGGTAGAGTCCCGAGGACAGACCCATCTCGTGTATGAAAGAGATTGGATATGGCTGAGAATAGCACCGGAAGATGACGACCTGATGACCGCATATTTGGCTATGGGCTCCCACCTCAGTTCTTGGCTGCCTTCCCAAGCCAAAGGTGGTTTTACGGCTGTCGTTGAGCGCAAGGTGGCATGCAAAGGGCAGTACGCTGCTCTTGATCGCAAGTTCAACTTTTAACTAAAGTTCTTTAATTTGCATCTAGGAAAAGAATATACGATGCGGTCAAGAATTTTTTCTGCTTAACGGAAAACACAATGCTGCATCCTCATCCACAACTCATCAATGCCCAGCTCGCCCAGCTTCATCCGACCCAGATTACCGTCGGCAAGATGGAAGTGGCCCTGAAACGAAAGGAGTGGGGAGCGCTCGGCAAAAAGTCGCGCAGCGCGGCGCTGGCCAGCCATTGGTTTCCCGCCATATCCGGCCCCGAAAACAAGTATTACATCGTCGACCATCATCATTTTGGCCTCGCTTTGCTGGAGGAAGAAGTCAAAACGGTCAGCCTGATGCTGCTCAAAGACCTATCTTGGCTTGAACCATCAAGATTTTGGAGCGTGATGGATCATCATCAATGGGTGCATCCCTACGACAGTCAAGGCGTGCGCCGCGATTTCCACGCCGTGCCGCTGCACCTAACGCATTTGCAGGACGATCCGTATCGTAGCTTAGCGGGCGAAGTGCGCCGGGCCGGTGGTTTTGCCAAAGACGTCACGCCATTTAGTGAATTCTTGTGGGCAGATTTTTTTCGCAACATCATCGACCTCGGCCTGCTGGAACGGGATTTCGGCAAGGCATTGACGAAGGCGAAGAAACTGGCCGGCGCTCAGGACGCGCGTTATTTGCCAGGCTGGTGTGGTCCGATCGGGGCTGCCTAAATGGGGCTCCCGCACTCCCTACCCGAGCCCGGCAAAGTCGCCCCGATCGGGCGCCTGTCATGGCCGGACATCATCGCCGGCTTGTCTCTGGCTGGCTTGCTGCTGCCGGAGGCCGTTGCCTATTCCAGCATCGCCAATTTGCCGCCTCAGGCCGGTGTCATCGCTCTCTTCGCCGGCTTGATATGTTATGGGCTGGTGGGTACCAGTCGTTTTGCCATCGTCTCGGCGACATCGTCGTCGGCCGCCGTACTGGCGGCGGCATCGGCCACTCTGGGCAATGGGAACAATACACTGCGGCTGGCCATTGCGATCGGCATGGTGATGTTGACCGGCCTGTTTTTTATTGCCGCCGGCCTGTCCAAATTGGGCAGTTTGTCGGCCTTTATCGCTAAGCCCGTCTTGCGTGGCTTTGCGTTCGGGCTGGCCATCGTGATCATTCTCAAGCAGGTGGCAAACGTCGTTGGCGCGCATCCGCAGCACAATGACCTGATCCGATTTATGTTTGAGTTATTCGATCAGGTCCGGCTGTGGAACTGGGCGGCGGCGGCGCTCGCCATCGGCGCTCTTTTGCTGCTGTTCCTGTTTGCCCGTATGCCGCGTCTGCCCGGCGGACTGCTGGTCATCGGAATAGGCATCGCCGCCGGCAAGTGGCTTCACCTGGCGCAATACGGCATCGGCCTGGTCGGATCCATCAATTTGCAGTTGGTCGCACCCGCTTTGCCAGTTCTGTCCTACCCTGAATGGCTGCGTATGGGCGAACTGTGTGTTGCCATGGTGATGATCCTGTATGCGGAATCCTACAGTTCGATCCGCAGTTTTGCGATGAAGCATGGCGACACCGTCTCGCCCAATCGGGATTTGCTGGCGCTGGGCATAGCCAATCTGTTGTCGGGACTGTTTCATGGAATGCCGGTGGGCGCCGGTTATTCGGCAACGTCGGCCAATGAGGCGGCCGGCGCGCTGTCGCGGATGGCCGGCTGGTGCGCGGCTCTGGCCCTGTTTATTATTGTGTTGACGCTGCTGCCGGCCATCGCCTTGACGCCGCAGCCGGTTCTCGCTGCCATTGTCATCCACGCCGTTAGCCACACCTTGCGCCCTACGGTCTTTCGCCCCTATTTCGCCTGGCGGCGCGACCGATTCGTGATTTTCGCTGCCGTCCTTGCGGTCTTGGTGTTGGGTGTCTTAGATGGCCTGCTAGCTGCGATCGCAGTCAGCCTCTTTATGTTGCTGCGGCGTCTGTCGGAATCATCGGTAACGATTCTTGGAAGGCTCGACCAAGGCCATGATTTCGTCAGCATGGCCCTTCATCCGACAGCGCGGTCCGTCAGCGGCGTACTGATTTTGCGTCCGGAGACGGGCCTTTTCTTCGCCAATGCCGAACGGATTCTGGCGCAGGCGCGCCATTACATCGACGCGGCCGGCGATAGCGCCCACACCGTGATCCTCAGTCTGGAGGAGTCGCCCGATCTGGATGGCTCAAGCGTGGAAGCGTTAGCCGATTTTTGTACTGCCGTCCTCAGCCAAAACCGGCGTCTGTTGTTTGCCCGTTTGAAAACGCCGGTGCAAATCTTGTTGACCGGCGCTGCGATCCCGGGCCTGCCGATCGCCGCCCTGTCCGGTTTGAGCGTAGACGACGCCGTGCAAGCCGCGCAGACTCTTTACCCGTCAAGTTAGCTCGGGATTATTTCTCGTGTACACCCGGCCATGTGCAGCTACAGCGTGTTTCGCCGCAAATTAATTGTATGGCTGGGCGTCCGCGTTCGCCTGCCTTCGGATTTGCCGCCGCATAGTGGTAAATGCGCGTCCGGCCGCCGTAAAACCTCCCATGCGAACCCGAGGGTATTGCGTTGTCTTTAACCGGGGAAAGCGAGCGACATCCGCCGCAGCGTCCAGAACTCGGGCTTGATTGATATCTTAAGCGGGGGCTGTCGCCAGCACAGTTTGTCGCCGGATGGCGAGGACGAGGAGGGCGGCGACCAGGCAGGCCGCGCCGGCAGCGAACAGGGCCGGGTTGTAGGTGAGCATCAGGGTGCGAACCCGGCCGGCGCCATACGTGGCCACTGCCGCGCCCAACTGGTGCCCGGCGAAGACCCAGCCGAAAACCATTCCGGCCCGCTCCCTGCCGAAGGTGGCGCCCACCAGCTTGACGGTCGGCGCCACCGTGGCGATCCAGTCCAAGCCGTAGAACAGGGCGAATAGCGACAAGCCATACAGGGTGAATTCCGAGTACGGCAGCCAGAGCAGCGACAAGCCGCGCAAGCCGTAATACCAAAACAGCAGCTTGCGGTTGTCGTACCGGTCGGACAACCAGCCCGACATGATGGTGCCCACTAAGTCGAAGCCGCCCATCATGGCCAGCACCGACGCGGCCGGCACTGCCGACAAGCCGTTATCGCCGCACAAAGAAATAAAATGTGTCTGAATCAAGCCATTGGTACTGAGACCGCAAACGAAGAAGGTGCCAAACAGTATCCAGAACACGCGGCTGCGCGCCACGCTGCGCAAGATGGCAAAGGGCGTCCCGACCGTCAGGCGCACGGGTGGCGCCGCAGTTGGCGCCACTGGGGGTGAGGGGTTGGCCCCGAACGGGATCAACGCTACGTCGGACGGGACGTTGCGCATGAATAGAAAAGCCAGCAACGTGATCACGACGCAGCTGATGGAGACGGGAATGACGGCCGTGCGCCAGCCAAAATGTTCGATCAACCAGGCTGCCAGCGGCAGAAATACCAGTTGTCCGGTGGCCGAACTGGCGGTGAGTAAACCGATCACCAAACCGCGATGGGTGTCGAACCAGCGGTTTGAGACGACAGCGCCCAGCACCAAGGCAGTCATGCCGGAACCGATGCCCAGCAAAATGCCCCACAGCACCACTAAATGCCAGAATCGCGTCATGCCGGTCGCCAGGATCAGCCCGGTTGCGACGAGAATGAGCGCGCTGCAAACGACGTTGCGCAAGCCGAAACGTTCCATCAGGATCGCGGCGAACGGCCCCATCAGGCCATACAGGGCAAAGCGCAGCGCCAGCGCCGAGGAAATCTGCTCCGTGTCCCAGCCGAATTCCTTGCCCAAGGGCCGCATCAAGGCACCTGGCAAGCCGAGCGCTGCGGACGAGGTCAGCATTGTCAGAAAAGTGATGGCGACGATGACCCACCCGAAATGGATGCCGCGTTGACGAAGCCAGTCGGATAAAGCTTGTGCAAACATGGGTTTCCTGAAAAAGGTGAACGAATCTGTGAGAACGACGTAATTTAAGAAGCGGGACCACGGTTTAAGAAGTGGCGTACGGCAGCTAGCAGATGGTCCGAGAGTGGATCGCCACTCGTGGCTCTGGCCAGCATCAAGGCGCCGGCCAGCGTCGCTAGTTGCACCAAAGCTTGGTCCATGCACGCGGCCGGGTCGCTCTGGTGTGATAGAGCCGCCAGTTTCTCGACCAAGACCTTGATGCCAGCCAGATAGGCTGCGCGCGCCGGCATGTCTTGCGCCTCGCGTGCGACGTCGCCAGCCAGCGCCGCGGCCGGGCAGCCATCGCCCGCGTTGTCACGACTGGACGGCGCGAGATAGGCGTTGACGATGGCGCCGAAAGCTGCGCGCGGGTCGGCGTGCTCGCTTATCCGCTGCTCCCAGCGCTGCGCCGAATTTTCGAACGCCTTGCCGCAGGCGAGCCCTGCCAGCGCATCCTTGGACGAAAAGTGGCCGTAGAAACCGCCATGCGTGAGGCCTGCAGCAGCCATCAAGTCGGCCACGCTCACGCCCTTGAAGCCTTGCTCCCTGAACAGGCGCGACGACACATCCTCAATTGCGGCGCGGTTCTTGATAGTTTGTTCCCGTGATACCCGTGGCATTTCCGTCTCCCTGCAGTTGCCTAATAATAGATGATGCTAATCATAAATGCAATAAATGTCATCCGTCATGAAAAAGATCCATTGCGCGAAAAATGGTGTTTTGTTTTGCAGGAGGCACGGCTTTTTTGGAGCAGCCCCGCTGGCGGCCGCAGGCTTGGGCCTGGTCACGTAAAGGGCGCAGACCATGGAGCCGTGCGCCTCCTCGGTCAATGGTTGGGGCCGTCGAAATTCAATGATTTCAGCCGCGCCGGATCAAGCCTGTCGCCGTTGTCAAGTTCGACACGGGGAGCATTCATCGGGCCTAACGCCTAGCGCAATAGGCTAAGGTAAATGGAAGCGCCCCGTGCCAAATAGCCCGATCAAGCCTATGGCAATCAGATAGAGCGCGATAATATAGTTCAATAGTTTTGGCATAACCAGTATGAGAATGCCGGCGGCAAGTGAAACAAGCGGAACAATGGAGAGGTGAATATTCATAGGTGAGCCCCTAAAAAGAGTTGAATAATTTAAGAAGGTGAACCCAGCTGGCCGATGCGCCAGCCAAGGTTAGGCCTACGTTTGGGAATCAGGGTGTTAAGCCATGCCAGATGGGACTGTATCACGTGATGTTGTCCGGAAAGCCTGAAAGCAGATAGTCTCCAGAGGGTACGGGCAGGTTTCTTTGAGATTGCGAAGGTTTGGCGTCGCAAGGTTGAAGGTGATCAAGCTTGCAACTGTGTTTTGGCCTTGAGGAAGTTAGGGCCCCAGGCGCCTCCCGGTCCCGTCCGCAAGCGCTTTGGAGACATTCCCCCATGACAGCCGGCGCGGGGAGGTCACGCTTTCCAACCTCGCGATGCCACCTGGGCTGCGCCCGCGCCGCCATACCAAGTGGCCAAACCAACTCATGAGTGGCATGACCAGAGCTTGTGCAAAGCGCGCTGCACAAACTCCAGCCTTGACAGCGCTTAGCACAAACCAGTTAACCTTGCGCCTGCGCCAGACGGTAGCGACAGTGGCAGCACTGGCCAACATATTCATCGCTAATCGGAAATGACCCGTATAATTCGAAGTTCCGTTTCAATCAACTGGTAACTACACTCAAATTATGAAACTATTTTTATCTGTCTTTTTGATGCTTTGCGTCAGCGTAGCGTCCGCTGCCGATAAAGCGGCTGTGCCGCAAATGGCGTCGGTCAAAGGTGAAGTGCTTGAAGTCAAGGACGTCTCGAGCTATAGCTACCTCCGTTTGAAAACAAAAGACGGCGAGACGTGGGCTGCGGTATCGAAGACGCCTGTAAAAAAGGGCGCCCAGGTGACCATCGAAAACCCGATGGTCATGAATAACTTTGTCAGCAAGGCATTGAATAAAACCTTTGATAAGGTCATATTTGGCAACCTGGCCGGTAGCGCAGGCAGCATGGCAGGAGCTGGCAAGGCTGCCGAAGCAGTCGATGTAAAGGTGCCAAAGGCCATCGGATCGGATGCGCGCACCGTGGCCGAAATCGTCACGAAAAGGGCTGACCTTAAGGACAAGACGGTCCTGGTTCGTGGCAAGGTCGTGAAGTACAACGAAGCGGTGATGGGCAAAAACTGGGTCCACCTGCGCGACGGCTCCGGAACGGCCTCGGACAATTCGAATGACTTGCTGGTAACCACCAAAGATCACGTCGCGATTGGGGACATCGTGGTTGCAAAAGGCGTCGTCCATACCGACAAGGATTTTGGCGCAGGCTATGCATATAAGGTGCTGATCGAGGGTGCTACTGTCCATAAATGAAATTTATGGGCGTTGAAGCTTAGTTAAGTGTTGGCATCCGGGTCAACCGGTGCCAACCGTCCTAAACGGCGCCGACACTGCATCAAGAGCAATAATCTGCCGAGCATTTTGGGGCAAAATGGTCGCGCCGGGAAACTGGCTCGTCGCTCTTGCACGGCAAGCCCCTAGCGGCCCGGTTTGCCACCACCGACTCTCACAACTTGCCAAGGGGGGCAGGCTGAAATACCTGTCGGGGCCAGCCGGGCTCGAAAACCGCTTCAGGCCGTATGCGCCGTTCATCACAACCCTTTCAATTGCACATTGCCATCCCATCGTTGCGCGCGTCAAAGCGCCTCAGTTCACGCCACGCATTTTTCTTGTAGCGGCCACTACTGCTGCATTCCGGACGGCCTGTTGTTTGCCACCATCTTGACGCACATCGGGAAAGCCACCGATGGATGGTCTCGCTGCCTCATGTTCGTGTATATTTTTGATGCGATACGGGGCAACAAGCTCGCGGCGCCAATAAACTATATATCCGGCACGCAGTATGGTAAAACGCGAGCCGTTGTAAAAAGTGTCACCATTCGGGCGCGCCACTCTTTCCCCGATGACGTCTAAGGGGCGCCCGGCCTTGAGCCCATCGCCGGGCTACTTTACTGGTACGGTATCCTCGCGGCAAAGGAAACGCATGGGCTACTCGATATCGATTATGCTCGCCATTTTTTTGACGGTATGTGCGATTGATGTCTTTCGCCATCTGCACCGTGATTTGCGCCAGTTTGATCCCGCCGCAATCGCCAAGCTCGAAACGAAGATGTGGCGCTCCTATTATGAACAAGAACGGGTCAGGCTTTTCCTCGAATTGGCCGAAATGCTCCGCACCCAGTCTCAATTTCCTTTCCTTCGGTCATATGTAGGCGCGTATTGCGGCACTTTGGCGGCGTTTTTATTTAAAAACGGCGAGAAACGTGCCGATTATGAAAAAGTATTGCCAGTATTGCAAATTTTCTTTGGCATGATCAGAAATACGGGACGGGTCGATTTTGATGCCCGGCGCGCCGCCGTTCTCGAATTGGATTGGTGGATTGTGCATCGGGATCGTGCCTTCTATCCGTCCGGTGCGCTCGTGCGGGCCTGCGCAAAAGCGTGCGCCTTCGTCTACCAGATTCCTGTAGATTCCGCGTTGGTTCATGGCGAGCTGCGAACGACGGCGATGATTTTTCGCGATATGCGGGCAGATTCTGGTTTCGTAACGGAAGCTGACTGGACATATATCGAGTCGCTACTACGCCTTAGTTATCAATCGCTTCGAGGCGCTCTCGTGGACACGGTCGTTAATCCTATGCCACCGTGAATCTTCGCCGCAATCCATCCACACTGCCTTCGGACCAACCTTACGCGTAGCAGCTACGGCACGAACGCCACTTTGCGCCGTGATCCTGAGCGGGGCTCGGCGCCGAGCAGCCACCAATCAGAATCGATCAACAGTCCAATCGTGGAGCATCGGTGGCAAGGGAAAAGACCATGCCACGGTATATGTGGTTTTCCTGAGACAAACCGATTTCTTGGGTGGCAATTCTGGTAAAGTATTGATCTTTGACAATGCCGTCCCAATGAATGGGTGATGGCCGTATTGCCGACACGGGCTTGAGCTAGCGCGAATTTTCGCGCCAACGTGACCCGGAAGAGGCGCTCTGTCATCTCCTTTTTAGCTTTGCCTCATTGTCACGGTCGTACCGAGTGATGCTGAGGGTTTTTAGGTTGTTAGAATTGCTATCCGCACTCCGACATTGGGTCAAATATTGCTCATGCAACTACCAGATTCAAGGTGGGGCCCAGGCCGTCGGCGCCGCCCAAATGAGCCGAGGCCGGTGCGCTAGTGTCGACCCGTCGGGCCCTGTTCTCGAGGTCGATGACGCCTTCCGTGACTTGCATCTGCGAGCGCTTTTGCGCTTGAATCAATTTCACCATCTTGTGCTTTGTGCTGGTTTCTGGCCGCTATCCGCATTCCGGCGTTGCCCGATTGACCCATGTGCGCGGCAGCGTTGCTTTCGGCATCGAAAGCCTAGCATGGCCTATGTGCAGCCACGACACAACAGCGCCGGGCGCGTCTGCTTCCCTTTGCAACGATCAGGCCGGCAAAGCGATTATCCTGCCCATTTCGTTGAGCCCCGCCGTTGCCATAAGAATAAAAGAAGAGTGCGGATGGCCTTGCACTATACCCACTTTAATCGTTTATCAAGAGTTCGTTCATGGCAACGCCGGTGCTGGAGGGCGCCATGAGGGATGGTAGTTTGCCTGGGAGTCGCACTGCCTGGTACGTGATTCAAACCAAGTCGCGCCAGGAGTTTCGCGCCTTGGAACAGTTGCAAAATCAGCATTTTCATTGCTTTCTGCCCACGTTGAAAATCGACGAGGTGCGGCGCGGAAAGCTCGCAACGTGCGTCAAACCCTTGTTTTCACGCTACCTGTTCATTGAACTCGATTCTGTCACGAGCAACTGGCACGCACTGAGGAGCACCCGCGGCGTATCCAATCTGGTCGCCTTTGGCGGGGTATTTGCCACGCTGCCGGGCGCTTGCATTGCGGCGTTGCGCAACGTTCCCGTTCCCTTGCATGAACGGCTGTTCGAGCCGGGTGAGCGGGTCGCCATCAAGAGCGGACCTTTCGCCGGCTTCGATGGCGTTTATCAGATGGCGGACGGGGAAGCGCGGGCGCTGGTGTTGTTGGAACTGATGAGTTCGCCGCATAAACTCAGTTTTGCGATAGAAATACTGTCTAAGCAGCAATAAATGTGAACTCCAACATAATCCCACAGGCAGGCATTCGGATCGGGCGCAACGCCCATTTGGAAGAGAAATGATTCATTGAGATGCCTCAAGACTTGAAAAGCAACAGTGAGTTAGCAAATGCTGGAGATTCCCAGCAGAAACATGTTAAACTGATCTCGTTGGTTCCATATTTGCAACATGCCGTGGTTCTATCTCTCCCCACATAAGACCGATTCATAGTACCCACGAGGCACTGCTGGGTCGCGCCCATTGGTAATGCCGGCTCGATTTTACGGGTTGGACGAGTTACGGCACATATCGTAATGCGTAATATTAAATAGTCTCGTGCACCGTTTAGGTTGGTTAACAGTTAAATCGCTATGATATTTATATCAATATTTACACTGTTATTAACGTAACTCTCGGCTTTTTTGGTTTTGACTTTTGTCCAGCTAATATATTTACTAGTGGCCTGCATCGCCATCATTTGTCAAAATCGAAATTTGATAATCGCTCTTTGCCGCGCATGAGGCTGGGGCTTTAAGTTTTTGAATAGGGCAACATCATGCTAACCGTTCCCATGCTCGACATTGTTTTGGTCGCGGCGATCGTCAGCTGTGCCGTTAGTCTTCTAATTGTGGTTTCGCAGGGATGGCATGGCAAGCATTCTCTCGATCATGATCTGGCGGGCGTTCAGAAATTTCATGCGACGCCGGTGCCACGAGTGGGCGGCATTGCCGTGGCTGCGGGCATGGCGGCTGCCATGGGGTTTTGCGCATTCAGTGACCCCGGCCGTTTTGCACATGGCAATGTGATCGGCGCAGTGACCCTGCTGCTGGCGAGTGTGCCTGCATTTGCCGCCGGATTGACGGAGGACCTGACCAAGCGCGTTCCGGTCAAGGTGCGCCTGGCGGCGACCATGTCGAGTGCGCTCATGGCGAGCTGGCTGCTGGGCGCAACCGTCCACGAGTTCGATATCTGGGGTGTCGACCTCTTGCTGACCATTACCCCCATCGCCGTCGTCGCCACCGCCATCGTAGTGGCGGGCGGATCGAATGCGATCAACATCATCAACGGCTTTAACGGTCTCGCCTGCAGCGTCGTATTGATCATGTCGGCCGCCCTCGGGTATCTTGCCTGGCGCGCTGGCGACATGTTCGTGACCGAATTGGCGCTGCTGGGGATGGGTGCGACCCTCGGTTTCGTGCTGGTCAATTACCCGAAGGGCAAGCTGTTCATGGGTGACGGCGGCGCCTATTTTCTTGGCTTTTGGGTCGCGGAAATCGCCATCTTGCTCCTCATTCGCAATCCGTCCATCAATTCCTGGCAGGTGTTGTCGATCTGCGCCTATCCCGTGATTGAGGTCCTGTACAGCATTTATCGCAGAAAATTCGTCCGCAAGATGTCGCCCGGTGCGGCCGACGGCCTGCACCTTCATACGCTCATTTATCGCCGCGTCGTGCCCAGGCTGATGCGTTGCGACGGCGCCATTCCATGGCTGCGCAACGCCGCCGTTGCCTGTCTGCTTGGGCCCTGTATCGGATTACTGGCCTTGATCAGTGTGCTCGCCGGCGGAAAAATTCATTCGGCGGCCGCCATTGTGGGGATGCAAGTGTTATTGTATGTCGCCGTCTACAAGCGCCTGGTGCGCGGTTCATGGGGCCGCAGCCGCGAGACGGTCAGAGTTGCCGTAGGGGGCCAAGCGAGTTCGTAAGGCCTCGCTGATTGGTGTTGCATCGGGCGCGCGGCTTTGTGCGCCAGGTCGATGGGCCAGGGCCATGATAGAGGCTGGATTGCATGTTGCGGCAGCCCAGGGTTGCCCACAGGCGGCGTGATGGCGGTGATGGCGGACAATTTAAGCAGTGGTTTTTTTGGAACTCGACCGGTAATCCAAGGGCGGTAGCGTGCCCGGACGGCGCGGGTGACGGCGCAAGGTGCCGGGCAAGAGCGCCGCTTTGACGAGCGATAGCGGCCATTATCAGGTTTTATTAAATATTTAAAATACAGCGCTGTTGCGCTGAGTATGGTTAATTATCCATTGGACTCAACCGACACGGTTTGTGAGTAATCCTCCAAATAAATATACCCCATTAATGTTTGTTGCCGGTATCACGTCAACCAATCTTCTTCTGCCGCCATCTACTATTCTGTAGCACCAAAAAATATAAAACATAAGAGATGCGTGCTGTTCCTCCTAATATGTTAATCCTTTATATGATGACGAATTTATTCGTCATTCTTTTTTTTGACTTTTTCGTATTCACCGACAGATCATGAAATTATCAACGAACACCCGTATCGCGATCATCGGCCTTGGCTATGTTGGCTTGCCCCTGGCGGTGGAATTTGGTAGGAAATACTCTACACTCGGCTATGACATCAACCAGCGCCGCGTGAGTGAATTAAAAGACGGCATTGAAACGACGCTGGAAGTCGATAGCGAAGAACTGAAGGCGGCGACCCGCCTGACCTATTCCACCAATCTTGACGACCTACGCCAGGCTACGGTCTACATCGTGACCGTGCCAACTCCAATCGACCATCACAAGCAACCGGACTTGACGCCATTGCGGAAAGCGTCCGAGACGCTGGGCAAGGTCATCAAGAAGGGTGACATCGCCGTGTACGAATCGACAGTCTACCCTGGTGCCACCGAAGAGTATTGCGTGCCGGTGATCGAGCGCGTTTCCGGCCTGAAGTTCAATGAAGACTTCTTTGTCGGCTACAGCCCGGAGCGCATCAATCCGGGTGACAAAGAACATCGATTGACGACCATCACCAAGGTCACGTCGGGCTCCACGCCGGAGACGGCTGATTTTGTGAATGCACTATACGGCAGCATCATCACTGCCGGTACCCACAAGGCACCGTCGATCAAGGTCGCAGAGGCGGCCAAGGTGATCGAGAATACGCAGCGCGATTTGAACATCGCGCTGATGAATGAACTAGCGATCATCTTCAAGAAGATGGACATCGATACCGAAGACGTTTTGAAAGCCGCCGGCACCAAATGGAATTTCTTGCCGTTTCGCCCAGGCCTGGTCGGCGGTCATTGCATCGGCGTGGATCCATACTACCTCACCCACAAGGCGGAGTCCCTCGGCTATCATCCACAAGTGATCCTGGCCGGACGGCGCATCAATGACAACATGGGCAGTTATGTGGTTGGCCAACTGGTGAAAAAAATGCTTAAGCGCCGCATCCAGGTTGAGCAGGCCAATGTCCTCGTCATGGGCCTCGCGTTTAAGGAAAACTGCCCTGATCTGCGCAACACCAGGGTGATCGACATCATCAACGAATTAAAGGATTACAACGTCAATGTCGACGTCTACGATCCCTGGGTTAGTGCGGAAGGAGCGCAGCATGAATACGGCATCAGCCTGGTCCATGCGCCGGAGGCAAGCAAATACGACGCCATCATCCTCGCTGTGGCGCACCGCGAATTCAAGGAAATCGGTGCCGCCGGCATGCGCCGCTTTGGCAAAAAGGAACATGTTCTGTTCGACCTGAAATATGTTTTGCCAAAAGGCGACGCCGATATCCGCTTGTAGCATGTAATCATGTCGCACTCAGATTAAAGAGAAAAGAAATGCAACGCATGACCCGTTTCGAACAGATACAGCAAGAATTACGCGAACAACCGAAAAAGTGGCTGGTTACCGGCTGCGCCGGCTTCATTGGTTCCAATTTACTGGAAACTCTGCTAAAGCTCGACCAGACCGTCGTCGGACTGGACAATTTTGCAACCGGCCACCAGCATAACCTGGATGAAGTGAAAGAATTGGTCGGCTCCAAGCGATGGGCGCGTTTCAGCTTTATCCAGGGCGATATCCGCGACATTATCGCGTGCCATGCGGCAGTGCAAGGCGTCGATTACGTGCTGCATCAAGCCGCACTGGGATCGGTCCCGCGTTCGCTCAAAGACCCAATCGCCACCAACGACGTCAATATCAACGGTTTTCTGAACATGCTAACTGCGGCGAGAGATGCCGCGGTGACATCTTTTGTCTATGCTGCATCGAGCTCCACCTATGGCGACCACCCAGGCCTGCCCAAGGTCGAAGACACAATAGGCAAGCCGCTGTCACCTTACGCCGTTACCAAATATGTGAACGAACTGTATGCCGAGGTATTTGCGCGCTGCTATGGTTTTAAAACCACAGGCCTGCGCTATTTCAACGTCTTCGGCAAGCGGCAGGATCCAAACGGTGCTTATGCCGCGGTGATTCCGAAGTGGATCGCCTCCATGATCAACAATGAAGAAATATTCATCAATGGCGACGGCGAAACCAGCCGGGATTTCTGCTTTGTGGACAATGCCGTGCAGGCCAATTTGCTGGCGGCCACGACTTCCGCAGACAACAAAAATGAAGTCTACAACGTTGCCGTGAGTGACATCACGACGCTTAATGAGCTCGTCGACAACCTCAAAGCGACGTTGAGTAGGAACGGTCTCCAGTACGAGAAAAAAATTATTTATCGCGAGTTCCGGAATGGCGATGTGCGTCACTCCCAAGCGGATATAAGCAAGTCCGCGCTGCGACTCGGTTACGCGCCCGCGTACCATATTCGTCAGGGTCTTGAATCTGCCATGTCGTGGTACCTGGAACATAGCAATGCGGAATTTTGCGTAAAATAACGCAAACGGCGGAAAACTCGAAAAGGACGAAAAGAAATTAAGAAATTTAATTCAATAATATAGCAAATCGGTTAAAGGCTCCATATTGCGTTAGCTTGGGCATGGATAACACTGATATCCACCTTCTTATCGTACCAAACAAGTATGGCAAAAACCGCATCATCGTACATTCAACTGCTAGGCATAATTTATTGGAAAAAAATGCGGTTTTGGGATGATAAATTTTATCGGCCATCATCTGGATTTAAAGCATCGCGCATAATGTTTGAATTTAACGTAGCGGGCACTGGCCAATAAAATTCTATACTTCTTCTGCTCGCTTTCAAAGCTGTCAATCGCCTATACTGCCTTGTAATAACACCCCACACTTCACTTTAGACTTTCATGTCGATAAACATCTTTTTGTCCTGAGCATGAAAACCGTTTCGCAACTACGATTGCATTGGCTACGATGGCGGATTCGCGAAAGGTTAATCGACTGAAATAAATAAAACGAGACTTTAGACATTTTACACATATTGGCTGCGATGGTTAATCGAATCTGCGATGTTCGATGAATCTATTTGGTGAATTAGCAAAGTATCATATGTATAATTTGCTCCAATGACCGCAATAACTAACGGAGTCATAATAAAATAATACTGATTATGTTCTTGCTTCGACCACCACCGACATTGCCGCTTTGGCATGGCTTGTCCGCTTGATCGTGAAGGCCATGCCCAGACACCCTGTGCTGCCTAGCCTGATGGTCAATTCGAAGTAAGAACATAATTCTTATATATTATTAATATTTGGCGAAAGCGTCATTTTTTACAATAATATTACATTTTTTTGCGCATGTTTAGCTTTGTGCAGGCAACTTTACACTGCGCAAGTTTCCACTGACCCACTTACTATAGTCATGGCAATTGAATTGAAGTCGGGCTTAGGGATAATTGCTACGGCAGCCGTTAATATTTATAAAATGGCAATATTCAAGGTACTGAAATGTCGCAAATCATCGATGCCGGCTTGTTTCAACAAGCCTTTTGTTTCACTTCCCTTCAGTGGAAATTCTGCAAAAAATATAAAAAATACCATTCATATTATCCAGATTATGGACAAAAAAACTTATTTTTGAAAGAATGAGCGAACAATCTATTAATATGGAAACAAATTAAAGCTAGTTATCCATAATTACATGTAGCGCTGTCGGAAATAATTAATGATAGTGAAAAAGATAATAAAGAACGTAGCGTGGCTTTTGATGGAACGAAGCGGAAAAATATTGGCTTCTATTTTTATCGGTGGAATATTAGCTAGGCAACTAGGTGTAGAAGGATACGGCCAATTTCAATATGCGATTTCGGTTGTATTATTATTTGCGTCGCTGGGCCTAATTTGTGGCGGCGAAGTTATTGTGCCCAGACTTGCCCAGATGCCTGCGACGGTTACCATGAAAATAATGGGTGACGCTTTTTCTTTGCGGTTTGGGTTTGCCATTTTTGCTTACTTTGGCATGATGGGTTGCGCCTTCTTTACACAGGGCGTGAACAGTCAATCTTTATTGATTGGTATTCTAGGTTTAACGGTTTTTTTTACAGAGCCATTTGGTGTGATCATCGCATGGCAGCAATCGAGGGCGCAAAGTAAATCCACGGCATTAATTGCATTATGTGCCGTTATGGTCAAGCTTGCTTTTATTTTATTTTTGTACGAACTTGATCTGCGCAGCAAATTATTATTTGCTGCGCTTTGGCTATTGGAATCTATACTTGTAGCGGTTGGCCTACTGGTGATTTACCGACGACAAAACGAGCGTTTTTTTTTCGGCTGGAGTCTAAATGGAATTGTGCCGCTATTTAAGGCAGGTTTGCCTTTTTGGTTCGGATTAATAGCGATGTACGTTTTTATGAGGATGGATCGGCTTTTGCTGAAGGAATATAAGGGAGTCGCTGAACTTGGTATCTATTCAGCAGTGATGCAAATTTCTGAGAACATGACAATGGTAGCTTCGGCGATTGCAGCCGTCGCTGCTCCGCTGCTAATTTATAATGAGGAAGATGAAAGGAAGCTACGGAAGAACGTGTTGAAATTAGCAATTGGAATGTTTGCAGTCGGTCTTTTTGGCGCGCTGACCGGAACGTTGATGGCTCCGTGGATTATTAAAACTTTATTTGGGGGTGAGTTTGCTCCTGCGGCATCGATGTTGGGTTATTCATTATTTGCAGCTACAATCGTTTTTGTTGAGGCCGCATTAAATACTTTTTTACTAAAGCGGTTCGGCGGAAGAAAAATTTTATTTAAATGGACAGTCGCGATGTTAATAAGCCTAGCTGTTGACTTGTGGGCAATTCCTAGGTGGGGTGGTTATGGGGCTATAATGGGATTCGCATCAGGTTATTTGACCGCTGTCACGTTAGGCTGCTATTGGTTATTTGGTACGAAGGCTGTAAATTAAACATGAAAAAAATTTGTTTTTTTGTTGGTAATATAGATTTACCGGGAGGGGCGGAGCGCGTCACGTCCGTAATCGCTAATGGTTTGTCCGAAACAGGGCATACGGTGGTGCTATTAAGTCTTTTTAAAGGAAAATCTCCTTTTTTTGACTTAAACCCGGCGATAAAACTTTATCAAATTTTTCCTGAGCAGGTGTTATTTCGTAAGTTCTATTTTACGGTGGTGCACCAGTTACGAAAATTTCTCAGTGAATATAAAATCGATGTACTTGTTGACGTCGAGTCAATATTAGCAGCTTATGCTTTACCTGCCGTAATCGGAATGGGAGTTCGACATATTTGCTGGGAACACCTTAATTATAAAAATGATCTCGATAGGTCCGTTCGGAAAATCGCAAGACATCTAGCTGCAATCTTTGCGGATGATGTAATTACACTAACTCGACGCGATAAAGAAGTTTGGTGCAAGCACACTTGGATGCGTGCCAATATTCTAGCCATTTCTAATCCAATTCCTTTTGATATTCCAGATCACTCTCCGAACCCCAATAGCACGATAGCACTCGCTGTTGGTCGCCTGACCCATGTTAAGGGGTTTGACAATTTGCTCAAGGCTTGGGCGCTTATTGCGATGGACGTACCGCCCGGCTGGAGGTTGAGGATTGTCGGAGAAGGTGAGGATGAGCAAATGTTGAAGGCTTTGTGTTGCGAATTAGGTCTTAATGAACGGGTTGAGTTTTGCCCGCCAACAAAAAATATCGGACAACACTATTCTGAAGCTTCTTTTTGTTGTTTAACTTCTCGATATGAAGGACTGCCAATGGTGCTAATCGAGGCGCAAGCGTACGGGCTCTCGGCAATTGCATTTGATTGTGAGACAGGTCCGCGTGAGATAATAAATGATTTAGAAAGCGGTTATTTGGTCAGACCGGGAGACGTGTCAGATTTTTCTAGAAAAATGTATAGACTTATTGTTGATAAAAATATGAGGGAAAAATTTTCTATTAAAGCCAAAGAAAACAGTTTTCTTTTTTCGGATGAGAGAATAATTAAGCAATGGAATAATTTGATCGGATAAAATGAAAGCAGTTAGATCCATAGCGCTGTCCTACCTGATACTACTACTGATATTTTCATTTTTATTGGCATTTTTCCCCGAAGAATTTTTGTTCACGGAAAATTTTTGGAGTTGGTTTTTTTTAATAATTGCGGCGCTTTTAGTTCTTTTAAGGAGTTTGAGTGGGATATCAGCGTTATCCTTATATTCGCTTCAGTTTTATGCGTTTATTTTATTTTTCGGCGGCCGCTTTATTTCTACCGTTTTGACAAATATTGAGAGCCCTTTTAATATAAATTTCTTCGCAAGTTACACGCTTAATTCTTCAGGGGTCACCCATCTAATGAGTTACGTGATTTGTGGCATGGTTGCGATGGAACTTGGCTTTTATTTATCTAAACCGTGGAGGAAGATATCTTTCGTTAAAAATGAGCTGCGTACAGAAATAGATGCGAGGCTTCTAAAACCCATGTTCATGTTGTTGGTGCCGATGGTTATATTTGTTTTATATGGTTCGTTTTTGGCCGTACAAAAATATGGATATCTTGGGCTTTACTTAGCACAGACGGGGGAGCAGAGCGGTACGTTTAAAAGCATAGTTAATACGATAACGTTTGTTTTTATGGGCATCGCAATTGCTTATGGAAGCAAAAAGGCAAGATTTTTCTATATAGCTATCTATTTGATAATATCATTAGCAAATCTTCTGTATGGCGTCCGGGGCGGGGTAGTTACGTTTATACTTTTTTCACTTTGGATATACGGCGATTTTGGAAAAATAAAAATAAATTTGATTAAGATTTTTTTCGGATTTGTATTGATAGCTGTTTTTCTAATATATGGATTAACGGGTTTCAGCTTTCGAGTAGAAGATACTCAATCTTCGAGCGGCTTCATCGACGTTTTTTCTTCATTTCTTTATGACCAGGGAGTGACGTTGATGGTATTTGATTTGTCGACGAAAACGGGAAACTATCCGTGGATACCATATTTTCAAAATATTTTTCCGGGTGTTTCTTTTATAGTTGGAGCCTTTTCTCATGTAGTTCCATATGAAACTTCTTTTAGTAATTATTTATCATATTATAACAATCGAGGCTCGTTCGAGGACGGCTATGGACTTGGGTGGGCTGTTTTCTCGGACTTCTATGTTTATTCGAAAGGCGTATTCCCAATTTTTGCATTTTTTGCCGGTATCTGGGGTTACTTACTGTCAAAAATGGAACAAATTGCGAGAAAAGATCTTTTTTTCAGAGCGTTGCTGGCTTCTGCTGCCCCTGCAATTATTTTTTTACCAAGAGCTGGATTAAATACTGTCTTTCCGCTTTTGTTTTACAGTTTTGTTGTGCTTGTTACATTGAAAAAAATTTCGCAAAGCAAGTTATTCCGCCGAAACTTAGAACGAATCGAGTTTCATCATTAGATCTGTTGAGCTCCGATCTTAAATTTATTTTATGCATGACGATATTTTGGCTTTAGGGCTTAAAAGCTGAATATGTTGAGGGATATTGGGTTGTAAGGAAACATCCGTTTGTTCTATTTGCAATCGGTCTGTCTGGAAGTGAATAATGGTTACTGAAGATTCGGTTCAATCAGATCATTAATTTATCAATTGTTAATTATTTGGCATCTGGATATGTATTTTTCTGTGGACCCCATGCTCGCTGTTTTTCGAGAAGCGGTGATGAGCCTGATTAGTTTTAAGTTATGAGAAACTTGTTTTTCATTTTTATTTTATTTGGTATTTTTGTTCGTGGGTAAATAATGAAAATAGCGTTTATTATCACCGGTCTGGGAATGGGGGGAGCTGAAACGCAAATAATAAGTCTCGCGGACTATTTTGCTTTGCATGGCCATTTAATATTGATCGTTTCAATGCGTGGTGATGCGGTCGTGCTGCCACAGCATCCGTCAATAAAGCTGGTATCTCTCCACATGAATGCAACTCCTGTAAGTTTTTTCAGCGCGTATTGCCGAGTTCGTAGGATGTTAATAGAATTTTCTCCCGATGTGGTGCATAGCCATTTGGTACATGCCAATATATTTGCGCGATTATTGCGGATCACAACGGTCTTTCATCGTTTAATTTGTAGTTCACATAGCTCTTATGAAGGTGGTTTCGCACGTGGTTTAGCATATCGTATTACCGACGGTCTTTCTGATATGAACACAAATGTGAGCAATGACGCGGTCAAAGCCTCAATTCTTCGCGGTCATGTTAAAGAACGTAAAATAATTGTTGTCCATAATGGTATAGATTGTAACAATTTTTATTTGGATATTGATGCTCGAAAAAGATTGCGTTCATCATTGAACGTTGCGGAAGATACCCATGTGTTAATTGCGGTAGGGCGATTTACCAAGGCCAAGGACTACCCTAATTTATTGAAGGCGGCCGCAATTGTATTTGCTAAACACCAAAATTCTGTGCTGTGGATTGTCGGGGCTGGAGATGAACGGCAGTTGTTTAAAGCTATTGCAGAACAATTGGGTATTGGGGAAAAGGTTATATTTTTAGGACTTCGTCGCGATATTGCAGGGTTAATGAATGCGGCTGATATTTTTGTCCTGTCCTCGGCATGGGAAGGGTTCGGGCTAGTCGTGGCTGAGGCTATGGCCTGCGAGCGTGTTGTCGTCGCGACTGATTGCGGAGGAGTGCGCGAGGTGATCGGGTCGGAGGGAATTTTGGCTCCTCCAAGAGATAGCATTGCGCTTGCTAATTCGTTAAATAAGGCATTAGAATTTAGCTGTCAAAAGCGTGCTGTCGTCGGACGCGCAGCTCGAAGGCGCATTTTGCAATGTTTTTCACTTTCGAGTGCAGCTGAAAGATGGCTAGATATCTATAGGGGGAAATTTCAGTACGGCGCGTGAAGCGATCTATTTTAGGCCATACGGTTATACACATCTTTGGCACAATAGTCAGCCATAAATTTTTTCAGTAAATTGCCATAAAGCACTTGTAAACTTCCGTAAAATATGGTTCATTCTGGGAATTTAAGCGATGCGATGTTGAAAAGTGAATCAAGCAGCTGAGCAGCGGAAGAATTTTCTGAAATTAATCTCGGCGGCGACCGCCTAAATAAGCGAGCGAGGATCATTGTGGAGAATTTCGCGGCGAAATCTATGTAGCATTCCTAGATCCTGCGATTGCTGGGCGCGGACATTGCAGGAAGCGAAATTTTTTTTAACATCCTCAAGAATGGCTGCAAGGTTCAAGTCTTATAGTTGTGGACAATCGAGGGCCTGAAGCGGCGTTGGCCTTATATATGATCGTCGCCTGGCGTATCGCACACCTCATGCATGATGGGACGAGCTTGCCATTACCTTTACGCTAGCCTTTTCTTTAGTCCCGATGAGATTCGAGGCGCCTATTTATTGGCGAAATCGAAAGTTCCAACTGACCATCCACCCCAACTCTACGAAGTGCTCCGTTTGGTTGCGCGGCTCGACGGCTTCATAGGACAAAAAAACGACGGCGAACCAGGCATAAAAACGATCTGGCTGGGTCGGCAGGAGGTCAGAGTCGCTGCCGAGGGCGGCGAGCGCACCGGAGGCGGCCGCGGGCGCGGCTCGTCGAATAAGGTCGCCTTTGTCGCAGCCGTCGAAATGTGCGACGGCCGACCACAACGGGTACGCTTCGACCAGTCGCCGGCTTTTCGTTTGCGGCTCTGACACCATGGGCAAGGCAGGCCGTCACGCCTGGTAGCTGCGTGATGTCGGATGGGCTGCTCGCTTCGAAGTGCTTGAGCTGCTGGGCTACGCACATAAGGTCGTGCTCGCTTCGCGCGGCAAGGCGGGAACCGAGATCGAGCCGTTCAAATGGCTCAATGTGCTCCTGGGGAACTTGAAGACCGCTTTGTCCGGAACCCATCATTCGTTTAAATTCTCCAAGTACGCACGTCGCTATCTCGCTGAAGTGCAATACCGATTTAATCGGCGTGCGGACATGGGAGCGATGGTGCCGCGAATGGCGGTTGCCGCGGCGCAGACAAGGCCATGTCCCAAGCGCATCATATTGGGGCTAAGAGGTTGATGAAAGAACATAATCAGGTATGGTTAACTTAACTTTAACTGATTATCAGGTCGGAAGTCTTCTAAAGCTTGGGTGATTGCCTCCCAGCGATACCATAATAATGGCTTTTTAGCTTGTGGCTTATGGCTTATGCCCCGCTTTTCTTTGCCTTGCCTTGGCGCGGGGTGCATGACAATATATCCAGTAAGGAAAGGCATATGCCACCATGTTTTTTGCCATTTTTTGATCTGATTTGCAATACACGCGGTTGGTTAGGTTTCAACTGCATTGAAAAATTTCGAGGCGAGACGTCGCCATTTAGATTGCAAGGAAATGGTTATTTAATATTTGAATTTTTGCGGCCTTCGCGCAGCACAATGGGTGCCAGAGGTAATGAGTGGGTGGCCATATCCCAAGCGTATCATATTGGGGCTAGGAAAAGGCTGATGTATGAACATAATCAGGGAAAACTATGTTAAGCGTTTTAAGGAATGTCAAATGGATAAAGTGTCGAGATTTATATTTTTGCAATCATCCGCCGGAAGGCACAATTGGTGAGGATGTACAATATTTTCTGCAGTCAACCAAGCAGCTTCGAGGGTCCCAACCATTTTTAACTTCGCTAATCGATCTTACGATAGATGTAGACTCGATATTTAATCGTATTAAAAAGAATGTTGCCTATGAGATTAGGCGCGCAAAAAATAAAGATTTGGTTGCGATTCGGATTCTTGACGCGGAAAAAGACGAGGATCGTGCAGTTTTCATTAAATTTTATGACCGTTTTGCTGCTTCAAAAGGCTTGGCGCCATCAAATAAAGAAAAGCTAAAGCAATTAGCTAAGGAAAACGGATTATTAATGTCGGTATCGATTGTTGAGCAAAATAGAAATAACTGGCTTTCTGCTCATGCGTATATATGTGATGGTAATAGAGCGAGGCTGCTTTATTCTGGAAGCGATATTAGTATGCATGACACAAAAGATCGGCAGTTAATTGGTCGCGCAAACAAAAATATGCATTGGCACATGATCCAGTTTTTCAAAGAAAATAACTATAAAGAATATGACTTTGGGGGGCTCGGGTCGCAAGAAGAAGTTAAGAATATCGCGGAATTTAAATTGTCTTTCGGCGGGCGTGAAGTGCTGGAATATAATTTTTTAAAAGGAATTTCTATTAAAGGCATGATCGCCATTTCGGTTTTTAAGTTATTAACAAAATTTAAAAAAATTCGCGCTAATATTTTATGATAGTTTATTTTTTCCTGATTATGTTCATACATCAGCCCTTTCCTAGCCCTAATATGATGCGCTTGGGACACGGCTTTGTCTGGGCGGCGGCAACCGCCATTCGCGGCACCATCGCTGCCATGTCCGCACGCCGATTAAATCGGTATTGCACCTCAGCGAGATAGCGACGGGCGTACTTGGAGAATTTAAACGAATGATGGGTTCCGGACAAAGCGGTCTTCAAGTTCCCCAGGAGCACATTGAGCCATTTGAACGGCTCGATCTCGGTTCCTGCCTTGCCGCGCGGAGCGAGCACGACCTTATGTGCGTAGCCCAGCAGTTCAAGCACACCGAAGCCGAGCAGCCCATCCGACATCACGCAGCTACCAGGCGTGATGGCCTGCCTTGCCCATGGCGTCAGAGCCGCAAACGAAAAGCCGGCAACCGGGTCGACTGGGTCATCAAGTAAATCGCCAGATACCATTTCGTAAGTGGCAGGTGGCCATGCTCCATAATCGTTCCGGCTCGCAGGCTGGTCTGATGCCGGCAGTCGCCGCACTGCCAGTACCGCAGCTCGCGCCGTTTGAACTCGTAAGCGCTTTTATTGCCGCAACACGGGCACTGGAACCCTTGCGGCCAACGCGCCTTAATGAACGCCGCCTCGCACTGGGCTTCCGTGCCGTAGGCGTCCATGAAGTCCGCAAGCGACAACCCCTTCTGAAACTGAATTCCATTGATCGCCATGACTGCCCCTTCCCGTTGATAGCTCATCTATATAGGTTGGACTCAGCCGGAAGGAAGAGGTTCTGATGAAAGAACATAATCAGGTATTTTTTTATGAACAGTTATTTTATATATTCTTGGATTAAATTAGTTAATTTTATGATTTGATAGCTGAAGTTTGTTTTCTTTGGTTGCGCTCAAATATAATTATTGCCTACCTTATTTTTATAAAAAATTAATATTTTATTATGCCAAAATTTGTTATAAGATTCGATGATATTAATTCCAAAATGGCATGGTCAAAATTTTCTATTTTTGAAGTAGCTATCGTCGATTTAAATATTCACCCTATTATTGGTGTCGTGCCGAACTGCCTTGATAAGGAAATAGAGATAGAGCCAGCATTAGTCGGATTTTGGGATAAAATTCGTGAATGGTCAGCATTCGGCTGGACTATTGCGCAGCATGGATATACTCATCAATATGAGACACATGATTCTGGTCTGCTATCGGTAAATAATAACTCGGAATTTTCCGGATTGCCTTACAAAACACAATTTGCAAAGCTGAAGGCTGGAAAAGACATCTTGCATCGGGAGGGAGTATGGGAGCCTGTTTATATGGCACCGGCGCATTCATTTGATGACGTTACCTTACTTGCTCTGGCCGCTTTAGAATTTCGGTATTTAACGGATGGGTATGGATTTTATCCGCACGATTTAGGTTCATTGGCGGCTGTTCCTCAATTATTCGCATCAACGCTACATTTTGGATTTGGAGTCTACACCATATGTCTCCATGTTAATACTATGACGGAATCACAGATCTTAAATATGATAGCATTTATGCGGAGGAATTCAAGAAATTTTATATCCTTTAAGGATGCTGTAAATATAAGGTGCCCAGTTCCGGCTGTAGCTTCTTTTAGTCGGATCGTAACTTCCTCAGTGATCCGTACCGTTCGCGCGATAAGGCGAATGTAGGAACGTCATTTTTTAAGAATCTCGGAGTTGTTTGCCAGGCACGAAAGAAGCTTTTCTTGTCTACGAGTGAGAATAGTGAACGCGTCCACGTGATTGGAAAAAGATCCGTTACTGGTAGAAATTAAAAATGTTTAAATTATATTAATGTAAATTTAACTGAACACGTCGTTTACTGCATAGGATCGGTTTTGGATTTATTATGAATATTAAAGTCTTCATTTCAATTAATACTGTGTGGAATATCTTTAATTTTCGATCCGGATTAATTAAAGCAATGGTTGCTCAAGGTTATGAGGTTATCGCCATAGCCCCTGACGATGAATATTCTGACCGGCTTAAGAATCTTGGATGTCGTTTTATAAACTTACCTATGGATAATAATGGCACTCATCCCGGTCGGGACCTGCTATTATTAATTCGTTATTTATTTTTGCTTCGATCCGAAAGGCCGTCGGTGTATCTAGGGTACACAGTAAAGCCAAATGTGTATGGTTCGATTGCAGCGCAGATGCTCGGCATACCTGCTGTTAATAATATTGCAGGGTTGGGGAATACGTTCATTAATGATAATTTTTTGACCCATATCGTCCGGCGCCTTTATAAATTCTCGTTGTGTCGATCTTATCGGGTTTTTTTTCAAAATGTTGATGACCGCGATTTGTTCATCAAGATTGGCTTGGTTCGCCCTGAGATTACCGATCGGGTTCCCGGTTCTGGGATTGATTTGAGTTGTTATTTACCAGTGCCTCCGTTACCACTGCAGCGGCGTTCTTTTATTTTTTTGTTGATTGGCAGGATGCTTAAAGACAAAGGAGTGCGTGAATTTATCGATGCTGCGAGAATAGTTCGGCAACAATTTCCTACAACCAAGTTTCAACTCCTGGGCTTTGTGGATGCGACAAACTTCAATGCTATTTCAATTGAGGATATAAAGTCGTGGGAAGGAGAAGGTCTGATAGATTATTTGGGCAAGACCGATGATGTTCGTCCCTTTTTGGCTAATGCGGATTGTGTTGTCTTGCCGTCTTACCGCGAAGGCGTCCCACGTTCTCTTCTGGAGGCGGCTGCGATGGCACGTCCTATCATTGCAACGGATACTGTCGGTTGCAAGGATGTTGTTGATGATGGTGTCAATGGATTGCTTTGCCAAGTAAAAGATGCTGATGACCTCGCAAGAAAAATGGTGCAGATGGTCGAGCTCAGTCCTCAGCAGCGTTTTGAGATGGGAAAGGCAGGCAGACGAAAAGTTGAAGTGGAGTTTGATGAAAAAATCGTGATTCAGAAATATTTGGCTGTTCTTAGTGAAATTAGAAATGCAAAAACGAACTGCCATAAAAAAAGGCGAGTGTAATTTCCGCTATTTTTCAGCAAGGGCAAAGGCAATCCTTCAGACGCAGTCGGACACGTTTACTCTACTGGCATATGAGCCTTTGTCGAAACCCCGTTGTTTGGACTCGCAGCGCGACTATTTTCTGTTCCAACGCTGTATGGTTTCGCGACAAAGCCGTTGGTAAATAATTTAAACAAAGTTGGTTTTGGCGGGCCGCCGAGGCTGCTAAGTCCAACCTGACTGAGCGCTTCCGAATGACGTGCCGCGGGTGATTGACTTATTAACGCAAATCTTCAGCCAATCTGAGCACGTTTCAGTGGCCTCTTCCAAGTTACGAAAATTGTAGTTCGCGGACTAAGATGATCGCCGAGATTCGCAACGTCGGCCAATGGACAACACTAGGATGTTCAAGTTTGGACGGGTTCAGCCGCTAGCAGGCTCGGCATGACCTCCGGTTTGTTTTGCGAGTCATTCTCCAAAATCATTGTGCTCACACCGTTGCCATGGCTAGGGAAACGCGGATTTAATCGCTTGAGCCGGCCAACGGATCGGACCGCGTAAACGTTACATTAGGATAACCATCAACATCGCCCCGAGATGAAGCCAACGCCCCTGATCCAAGTCAGTTTTGCCCAAGCCGAGTACGACAAGAAGAAAAGGCGCACCCGGCGCGAAATCTTCCTGGAGAAGATGGAACAGGTGGTGCCGTGGACGAGGCTGGTGGAAGTGATTACGCCCCATTATCCGAAGAGTGGCAAGCGCGGGCGCCCACCGATTGGCCTTGAACGGATGCTGCGCATGTACTTCGTCCAGCAATGGTATTGGGTGGCCGACGAGGTGATAGAGGACGCGATCTACGACTCGCCGGCACTCCGCAATTTCATGGAAATCGACCTGTGCAAACAGAGCGTGCCCGACGCCACCACGCTGATGGGGTTTCGCCATCTGCTCGAAGCGAATAACTTGGCACAAGCGCTGCTGGTCAAAGTCAATGCAATGCTCATCGAGCGCGGCCTTTTGATGAGTAAAGGCACCCTGGTTGACGCCACGTTGATTGCTGCACCGAGTTCGACGAAGAACCAGAAACATGCCCGTGACCCGGAGATGCACCAGGCAAAGAAAGGCAATCAGTGGTATTTCGGCGTTAAGGCCCACATCGGCGCCGATAAGGAATCAGGCTTGGTACATACGCTGGTAACGACCTCGGCGAACGTCAGCGATATCAGCCAAACGCCGGTCCTGTTGCACGGGCAGGAACAAGATGTCTGGCTTGACGCTGGCTACGTTGGCGTCGAAAAGCGAGAGGACATGCAAGCGGCACTGGCAGCCAATGGGCAAGAACTAAAATGGCATATTGCAAGGCGGCGCAAGACAATTGAAAAGCTGGCCGAAGGATGGCAAAAGAGCTTGGTCCAGGCCTACGAGAAACTCAAAGCGCAAGTGAGGGCGCGGGTGGAGCATCCGTTCCACGTCGTCAAAAATATTTTCAAATATAAGAAGACACGCTACAAGGGGTTGGCAAAGAACGATGCCCAGCTTAATGTGCTGTTCGCCTTGAGTAATTTGTACCTGGCTCGGGAGAAATTACGCCCATAGTGGATAAGGTGGCGCGAAAAGCGCCAGAAAGCGCCTATAAAGAGGCGAGAAACATGAAAAATCGCCCTCGATTGCGAAAAATGTCGTGCAATTCGGCGTAGCGCAAACAAAAAACGTGCGCTACGTTGCTGAACCAGTAGAAATTGATTTGATCCGCGTTTCCCTAGGGCTTTGGCGTCGATTGCCAACGCCATGAGTCAGCGCACATTTGCGCAATGTTGCGCTCAGCCTTCCAGCCGAGTTCGCGTTCGGCCAGGCTGGCGTCGGCATAGCAACTTGCGATATCACCGGGACGGCGGCCCACGATCTTGTATGGCACAGCCTTGCCGCTGGCCTCTTCAAATGCGCGCACCATTTCAAGCACGCTATTGCCACGTCCGGTTCCAAGATTGTAGGTATATACGCCCGCGCCCGCCGCCAGTTTGTCGAGCGTCTTGACATGCCCAAGGGCAAGATCGACGACATGAATGTAGTCACGCATGCCAGTCCCGTCAAGGGTCGGATAGTCTTGGCCATACACGGACAAGTGCTCGCGCCGTCCTTCCGCCACCTGGGCGATATAGGGCAGAAGATTGTTCGGAATCCCGTTCGGGTCTTCACCGATCAAACCGCTTTCATGGGCACCGACGGGGTTGAAATAGCGCAGCAATGCAATGCGCCAGGTGGAATCGGCGAGCGCGACGTCACGCAAGATGTCTTCAACCATGAGTTTGCTGCGGCCGTAAGGATTGGTCGCTGACAATGGAAAATTTTCAAAAATTGGCACCGAGGCGGAATCGCCATAGACGGTGGCGGAAGAACTGAAGACGAGCGTCTTGATACCGAATCTTTCCATCGCCTCGAACAAGACCAGGCTGCCAGAAATATTGTTGTCGTAATAAAGCAAGGGCTCGGCCACCGATTCGCCGACCGCCTTTAGGCCGGCGAAATGGATCACCGCATCAATACTGTGCTCGGTAAAGAGCCTCTGCAGGCAAGGTCCATCACGAACATCGGCTTCCACGAACACAAACGCCTTGCCGGCGATGCGGCACACGCGCTCGTACACGGAGGGCTTGCTATTGGACAAATTATCGACCACGACCACTTCATGCCCGGCCGCCATCAATTCGACACAGGTGTGAGAACCGATATAGCCAAGGCCTCCAGTAACTAATATTTTCATTTTTCAGACTTAATGTTAGGACAGGTCCCTATGGACAGAAAAGCAAAGAGATTTTGCACCTATTTTACCGAAAATTCACGGTTTGCTGCAACTGCAGTCTTGCCCAATATATATTCCACCCGGATTTCAGCACCAAGTTGGAGATTTTTGCCAGATTTTCTATAACTTCTCAATAAGCTATCAGTTTCAGCCGAAACAGCACAATGACCGTGAATCGCCGGATAGCAGCGGCGCAGCAATGCGCCGCTCACCATGAGCCGGGTATGGTTACGGGACGCGCGGCGGTTTCCGGCAGTGTGACCGACGGCGGCTTTGGCGCGTCGGGCGACGAGTCCGATTGCCTATCAATAAGACCGGGTCCGGTCACGATTTATTCGCACATTATTGTGATGGGCCACGTTGACGCAGCCCATGTCATGGCAACAAGCCGCAGCGCGCGTCAACATTGGTGCCGGAATGATTACCTGCAACTAAAACGGCGGGGACGGGGCCGACATTGACCCAGGGCACCCCGGCAGGCAAGTTGACCGTGTCGCGTAGCTAGCAAATGACGATCGATGGTTGGCTGCGGCTGGCAAAGATAAAAAAATTCCTGATTAGTTACCTACCTCAGAGAACCGCAATTTGGTTGAAGGCTGAGGGTTCGTAAGAACGGCCGCTCGTAGGAGACGGGGCAGCATTGCCCGCAGATCGAAGCGGCGGTTGAAGCGATATTGAAATTCAGCCAGGTAACGTTGTCCATATTTTTTAAAATCAAAGGCGTGAAAAGTTCCACTCAACGCCGTTTTTAGGTTGCTCAGCAAAGTATTAACCCAACGGGATTCCGGTGTCTTGGCTGCCTTGCGACCCGATCCAGTAATGATGCGCTGATGCGCTTGTACGGTCGCTGTCACCGCCTGGAAGCACCAAAGCCCATCCGATACAACTGTAGCTGACGCCGCCAATGCGATCTTGGACCACGCGTCTATGCTCTCCTTGCTAAAGGACTTGACTCGATCCAGGCGTACGGCTATTGGATGTCCTTGGCTATTTGTTTGTACTGCAGCGACAAACGGCACCTTGTTCTCCGAACCTCGCCCAGCTTTACCTTCATGCTCCCCGCCCAAATAGGCGTCATCGACCTCCACCCGCCCCGTCAAGAGGCGCGGAGCCTCGCGCTGCGCCATCACCTCGAGCAATTTTTGCTTCATCACCCACGCCGTCTTGTAAGTCACGCCCAACTGGCGCATCAACTCCAGGGCGGCAATAGAATTCTTACTTTGGGTGAGCAAGAACATGGCAAGGAACCACTTTGTCAAAGGCAGTTTGGTCGCTTCAAACACCGTTCCCGCAATCGACGAACATTGATAGCCACACCCCAAGCATTCCCACAGGCGACGTCCGTTGTGCGTCAGCGCAGCCCGCGTACCTTCACAACGCGGGCAGCAGAAGCCTTGGGGCCATCGCGATTTCACCAACGCGGCCTCACATTGCTCCACAGTACCGTAAAGTGTATGAAATTCGTCATAGGACATGCCGCGCTGAAATTGAATCTTGTTCATGGCCATCTCGATCCCCTTTGCTAAGTTCGCTATTTACAACTACTGTACGCGCATCCAGTAGTTGTGGCAAGGGGGTCTGAGGTAAGTAACTAATCAGGAGTAATTTTGAGTGCCGTGCTTTAACTCGTTGATCAATCGAGTATCGGTCTGCCAGTGCTGAGCGCGATCAAGATGATTGATGGCTTGATTTGCACGATAATTGATGGTCGGCCGGGTGCTGTGATATTTTAAATTTAAAATAAAAAATTAAATGATTATGATGTGAGTGAGTGAGTGAATGCCAACTGATTTACGCCCCAACGGGACATGAAGACGGCTCCACGGGGCCCTTGACACCGCCTTCCACTTTGGACTGCTGAAGTTTTGCTCAGGTCCTGCGTCGCTGTATTGCCGGTTGAGTTTGGCAATGCGTGGGCGACATGCCCATGGGTTGGCAAGTCCCGACTAAGTGAATGTCAATTTTTCCGCTCGGTGATAGTGAATGACAGCCCTTAAGATCGCGTTGATTCGAGGGACTGTGGACGGAGGGCATCGTCGCTGCGGGGGACGACCCCGCAAAACGCTCCTACATGCCCCGTGATATGCCGGGGTACGCCCTTCGGGCGACCTCGCCTTCGCTCGGCTCAAATCGCCCCGGCGCTAAGACTCATTAGCCAATCAAGTCTGGAATACGAAAGCAGTTAGAAATGAGGGCTATTGGTGTTCAGAATAAATCAGGCTCCTCCTGATCGTTACGGCCGGAGTCGGGTACTTTTATCGCGAATGCCATGTCGGCGTGATGACTCAGGATCTGAGCGTAGTAGGTGGCCTCGAAGCGGTGATACAACTGAACCAGCACGTCGGCGACCGCAGCTGCGGCCTCGTCGGATAGCGCCGGAAGCTCGATTTCGAGCATGACAGTGGGACGCTTGGCGCGGCGCGGGGTCACGGTTATTTTCTTCTTGATCATGGTTCGTTTCCTTCAGCGAGCGCGGGTGTTGCGCCGTGTTGAATTTGTGGTGGAACTGGGCGGAGCGAACACGTCCAGGTACAGTTTGTCATCCAATGTTGGGAGTTGGCGTTGTGCCGCCACCGCCAGAAGTTGCGCCGCCATGTTGGTCATGACACGATAGTTGCCACCAGCACGCTCGCACAAGGTGTGTTTCAGCGGCGCGCTCATCAGGGTCGGGGCGCCGGCGGTGTTCAGCAGATGTTCCAGGCAGGCGCCCAGCTCATCTAAAGAGGAATAGTCCAAAGCCAGACGGACCCGAATCCGGGTGCCCAATGGCAGTAGTTCGTCGCGCGCCAAGGCATTGGTCAGGCGCCCGTCGCCGGCCAATACGACAGCCAGTAAGGGTTGCGAGTCAAAGTGCGCCGATGCCAGCAAGCGCAACTCCAGCAAGGTCTTCGGACTCATTTCCTGGGCCTCATCGATCAGCAGGCAACAGCGTACCCGAGTCGCTTCGAGGTGGCTGACCCAACGTTCGCGCAATGTCTTGAATCCACCCCAGTGGTTGCTGGGCTTGAGCGAGACGCCAAATATTTCAGCCAACTCCCGATAGAAATCGCCCAGGTTGCTTTGCGGATGATTGAGCACTCCAACGGTGAGGTCCGCCTGCCGCTCGAGGCGGTCGGCCAACGCGCGTAGCACGACGCTCTTGCCGGTGCCGGGGTCGCCAGAAATGAGGGCGAAGCCGCCTTCGCGCACATGGACGTTTTCGATGCGCCAGAAGAAGTCGCTGATCTTTGGCGATATATACAGGGCCTCGCTGGGCAATTCGGTGCTGAAGGGGTTCCACTTCAGACCATACTGGGTCAACAGGATGCGGTTCATTTCTTGTGCTCCGGGTTGGTAGGCGATTCGTCAAGTTCAATATAAGCAGGCGGTAGTCCTGTGGCAGCAAACTGCGCCTGCAAGTGGCGCATCAATGGGGCTTGCGAATCACTTTGCGAGGCGACCGTGTTGGTGCCCTTGAGCGTTGCCACGGGTCGTGACGACAGCCCGGTCGGCATGGTGATCCGGCGCCTTCGTCCATCGGCATGGCTGGTTTTGTCCAGCGGATAGATCGTGGCCTGGATGGCCCCGGTGCGAGGATCCACGATGTCTGCACAGCTGCGATCCCAGCGGGCGTAGCGCAGGCTCAGTTGGCGCAGATGGCCGAAGGCTTGCGGAATTTCGAAGCGGATTCCGTCCAGGGACGCCGTGCCGTCGCTGCGGCGTTGGGTGCGCTTGACCTCAATACGAAAGTGTCGACGCAAGGTTTCGGAATCCGGGCAGTCACGCAGTACACTGGGGCCGTCAATGAAGCGCCGCAGTGGCGTGGCGCCGCTCAGTTCCCGGTGCGCGGTTTGGTGGTATTCGTGCTCGACCCAGATGAATGAGGCTTGGTTGAGTTGCTTGAGTGTCAGATTGGGAACCGCATCGAGCATCGCCATGAGGCGACCCTCCACACGGTTCCATAGCGTTTCCTGCTTCCCGTTCATCCAGTTATGGGGTTGAGCCCATAACTGGATGTATGTGGCGCCCAAAAATATGTGGCGTCCATCCTTCAAAGCCCTGCAGGCAGCCGATTTAGCTTGACGTTACGCCACATAAATTTTGGATCATGATGGTTGTCCACCCCTGTTTACATGGAGACGATCATGTTCGAGATTCTTTTTAAAGACCCCAAGACCATTGCGCGTTATCGGGCTGCAGTGCACTCTGGTTCCTGCGAGCGCTTCCTTGAGGATTGTGCGCGACAAGGCTATTCCCAGGCAATGCTATGTAAGATAGCGTGGATTTTGCTGACTGTCGCGCCAGGTATCCATGTCGATGGCAGCGAATTGTCGTTGCACTGCCTTGAGTTTTCCGTAGACCACCGGATGCAATCCCAGCCGCGGATGGGATCGTCGGATGGATTTCGATGGTCCCGCCAGATGTTCATCCACATCACGACCGAATGGTTGCGCAGCATCGGCTGCGTCGTACGTGTTCCCAAGGCTGGGTGCCGCTTTGCGAGCGAACTTGATGCCTTCACGCGGTATCTCCGCGACGAACGCGGATTGTCTCTAGCAACGATTGCGACGCGGCGTATTCAGTTGGAATGCTTCTTCAGGCAATTACCAGCTGGCCGGGATTCTTTACACGCGGTCACCATCGCCGATGTTGACGAATTTATAGTGGACCGTGGGCACCACGGCTGGACGCGCACATCGATGGTTACCCTGGCAAACAGCTTGCGCAGTTTTTTTTACTACGCGCAATCCCAGGATTGGTGTCTTCCCGCAATTCGTCCCGCTATCAATTCACCCAGAATCTATGCACAGGAAGGTATTCCACGCGGACCCCGCTGGGAAGACGTGCAACGGCTGCTCGCCAGTGCCGAGAGTGACCGTCGCGTTGACATCCGAGACCGCGCCATCATGGTGCTACTGTCCATCTATGGATTGCGGCGCGGCGAAGTGGCCGCCCTGTGCCTAGACGATATCGATTGGACCAATGAGCGGATACTTGTGACGCGGTCCAAAAGCAGGTGCCAGCAATCCTATCCCTTGGTGATCGAGGCCGGGGAAGCGATTCTTCGCTATCTGCGCGAAGTGCGGCCGCATTGCGCGCATCGGGCGTTGTTCCTGACGCTTGCCGCGCCATGGCGGCCCTTGTCGGACACGAGTATCTCGGCGGTCGTGCGGATGCGACTTACCGCCCTCGGCATCATCCTGCCGGCGCGCGGCGCGCATTGCCTTCGGCATGCGTGCGCCGGCCGCTTGCTCGACTCGGGATTTACCCTCAAGCAAATTGGGGATCATCTCGGACACCGTAGCGCCAATTCGACGCTGCTCTACGCCAAGGTGGACATGAACGGATTGCGCCAAGTCGCCGAACTCGATCTCGGAGGTGTGCTATGAAGACCTCGGCCGCTGTCATTGCCTATATCTCCCACAAGCGGGCACTGGGCATGCTATTTAGGGCCGAAGGCGCCATCCTCAAAGCCTTCTGCAAGGAAACCGGTGACATCCCCTTTGCGACCGTCACGGCAAGTGCCGTACACGTATTTCTCGAGGGGAGCGGGCCAGTGACTGAGTACTGGGCGAAGAAGCACAACGTGCTGTCGGGCCTGTACAAGTTCGCCATGGCGCGAAGCTGGGTCAGCATCGTGCCGTTACCGCACAGTATTCCGAAACCGGTCGCACCAATGTTCGTCCCATACATTTATTCGCAGGCTGAACTGAAGCGCATGCTCGACGCCGTCCCGGCCGCTTGCACGAAGCGGTCGGTGATCGATGCCGATGTCTTTCGAACACTAATCCTCCTTCTCTACGGGGCCGGCCTGCGTCTTGGGGAGGCGCTAGCTTTCTCCATGGCCGACGTGGATCTGCCGCAAGCTTGCCTGGAAGTGCATGAGACGAAATTTTTTAAGCACCGACTGGTCCCGATCGGGGCAGACTTGCTCCGGGTGATGCGGGAGTACGTCGGCAAACGAAACGAGACCTATGCCGATGGCGCCGATGCTCCGTTCCTTTGCAAGCGGGACGGATCAAAGCTCACCCAGACGGCCGCACGCAACGCATTTCGGCGCGTCCTCGTCATTGCGCTGATTGCACGTGATGGCGGTCCCCGCCGTCAGCCCCGCTTCCATGATCTTCGGCACACGGCCGCCGTGCATAGACTCGTTGCGTGGTACAGAAACGGGGTCGACCTGCAGGAGAGGCTGCCAAGGCTGGCTACTTACCTCGGCCACGTCGATCTTTCTTCCACTCAGCGCTATCTGACGATGACGCCGGAGCTACTGACGGAAGCAAGCTTGCGGTTTGAACGCTATGCAATGGGAGCCGATCATGTCTGACCATGCCATGCTTGGACCGTGGGTTCGCCGATTCCTGCTCGACTACCTCGTCGGCGAGCGCAATTTATCAGCCAACACGCGAACCAGTTACCGCGACATGCTGGTGCAGCTTCTCCCTTTTGCGGCGAAGCAATTGAAGCACCCCATTGACCGTCTCGCGATAACGGACCTTTCCGGATCACTGGTCCGCCAGTTTCTTCTTCACCTTGAAGAGGACAGGCACTGTACGACGGCCACTCGCAACCAACGCCTCGGCGGCTTGCACGCCTTGGCCAAGTTTATCGGTGAGAACAGCCCAGAGCATCTTGAATGGTGCTCGCAGATCCGCCTGATCCCATTCAAGAAAGCCTTACGGGCAAGCATAACCTATCTGGACAAACCGGAAATGGACGCGCTGCTGGCGGCGCCCGACCGACGCACGCCCCAAGGTTGTCGCGACTACGCGCTTCTGCTCTTTCTTTATAATTCGGGAGCGCGAGCGACTGAAGCCGCGACGCTGCGGATCGCCAATATCGACTGGCATGCGCGGTGCGTGACGATCATCGGCAAGGGAAACAAGCAGCGCGCTTGCCCATTGTGGCCAATCACGATCGAACAGTTGCATCAAATCACGTCGCAACGGCCACCAAGCGAGCGAGTCTTTATTAACCGAAATGGTCAACCGATAACGCGCTTCGGTATCCATACACTCGTCGAACGCCATGCACTAACTGCCGCCGCCGCCGCACCATCGATCAAGTCGAAAAAAGTAAGCCCGCATGTGGTCCGGCACACCGCAGGAACGCACCTTCTGCGCGCCGGTGTCGACATCAATACGATCCGCGCCTGGCTCGGTCATGTATCTCTGGACACAACCAATATTTATGCCGAAACCGACTTGGAGACGAAGGCGCGTGCGTTGGCGACCTGTGCGCCGCCCATGGATGGGAAACCGAAAAAGCGATGGCGTGAACAGCCGCAATTGATGGCATTCCTGCGCGATTTGTAACCGAAAGATATGTGGCGCAAAACCGGATCGAGACGCTCAGCACTGCGGGCCAGACGCCACATCTTTTTGAGCGCCACATACATCCAGGCCGATCGTGGGCGGGTGGTAAGCGCCAGGATGCCGAGGTGGTGCAGACCGGCGCTAAATTCGCCAGAGATCATGGCTGAACCGTTATCGCTGTAGATTGTTCTGGGTAATCCACGGCGCTGCAGGGCTTGCGAGACGCAATGCACCAGGCACTCCGTGTTCTCGTGGGCATACCACTGAAGATGAGCGATCAGGCGCGAGCAATCATCGATCACGCATAGCGCAATCGGCGTGATCCATTCGCCATGCTGGTTCAGAACCTTCAGCGAACCCTGATGCCCGTCAAGGTGAAACAATGCGCCAACATGGGTCGCCTCGAAACTGCGCACTTCCCGCGTGCCGTCCGGAACCGCTGCGCGCTGCGGACCGGACACCGGTTCGCGTTCCCGCCACAGCCCCTCGGCGCGGAAGAACCGCATGACTGATGAGTAGGATGGAAACTCGCCTTCTTTCACGGCGAGTTTGAGGTTGTCGTAATGCAGCTGGACGTTCCACTTCGGGTGCGCTGCATACTGTGCCCGGATCGCCTGCGCCTGTTCGGCGTTGATCGCGCGTACGCTACCGGCATCAGCCCGTAGGACGGTGGCGAGCAGCGCAGCGGGATCGGGGCTGCGTCGGGCCAGAGCAAGCCAGCGTTCTAGTGTGGACACACCGAAACGCACATCGCGGCCGTGAATCGGGTGACGCCAGATCTGCCGGCTCAAATCGGTCAGGCGTTGCTTCAATTCGCCCCGAGCAGGAGGGGCGGCCATTAGCTGGCCGATGATCAACAGGCGCAGCCTGGCCCATCGATCCCGGGCACTTGGATCATATTTAGCGGACATGACGTGATCGTCTTTCGCACAATGGGGCGTAACGCCCGATGCGTACTAGCCTATGCGGTGGAAACCCCCTCGGACAGGACCATCTTGTGCGTGTCGTTGCCCTGCATTTACCGGCCCTCAGTGACCGTGCTTAACGGTGCGAGCCAGCGCATGATCGTCGCCATCACACCGCGCTCATCTTTGGCCATAGTGCGGCTTAGCAATGCGCCAGGCAAACAGCTCTCAGCTACGGCCGGCAGAAACCGGCCACGAATGTCGCGCCAGACTGCCGTCAAAGTGAATCCGGCCAGCCACCATTGGCGCCAGCGCTGGATCGTTCGAACGGGCACTCCGAGTTGCTGCGACAACTGTCGGCCACGCCGAAGGTTCAGGCCGGAACACAGCGTAGTGGCCAGCACCACCACCGCCCCCCAGTACACGCGACGTCCCAGAAATCGCACCGATTCAGGCGTGCATCGTCGGCGGCAATTGCCGCAGCAGAAGCTGAAACGGGTTGTATCCTCCGCCCTGCCGCCTAGTCTCGGCTTGCGCTCATAGTTGGCTTGATGAAGGGGGCCGCCGCAGGAGCAACCCTGTGAACGAACCGTGGTGGCGTGATCTTGATCGATGCAGAGCAGGAATGCAAAAAACGCCGGATCCTGAAGAACGGATTGGCACATAATAGGAATGTCTCAACGGTCGTAGGAAACTAGAGAGACTCACCCTTGGAGGGCTTGCTAGTCAAGCTCTTCGAGGGTCCCCGCCCTGAACACCCTCACTTATCTTGCACAAAACCTACCCCGCGCACATCAATCATCTTGATCGCGCTCAAGTGCGCGTCATTGTTCCAACGCTCGGCCTAATATGACAATTTAAGGACTATCACTGCCGCGACGTATACTCTAACGATGAGGAAAAGGAAGTTGCCCCAGGATGACAGATTTGAATGGCCGTTAACGCTGCGGAGCTGTCGTTCGTAATGCATCGCCGATCGGCGCTTGACCCATTCGGTTATACACAAGTAAC
>PKWL01000043.1 GCA_003133225.1 Janthinobacterium sp. | reverse complement strand
CGGGCTCGCCGCGGGCGGCGTCCAGACCACGCAAGCGCTGGCAGCCGTGATGGACAAGCTGGGCTTGCCGGGTTACCCGGCCGCCAACTTGGAGCAGGCGTTGCTCGGCGTGTGGGCCTTGTCCGAAGCGGCGAACTCGGTGGCGGCGTAAGGGCATGGCCGCCCCTGCGCTATCGGCGGTGGTGCGGTCCCTGGCTGAAGCTGATTTTAGTGCGCTTGCCAAGCGCTTTTCCGATGCCGGTTATGCGGTGGCGCTGCCGGCACCGGGGATACTGAAGATCAAGAGCACTGGCGCGGGCAAGCGCGCCAGCATCTTGCTCTCGGTTGGGGTGCATGGCGACGAGACGGGGCCGATTGAATTGCTCTCGCACGTGCTCGATGCCCTATCGTTGCAGCCCTGCGCGCTGGCGGCGGACCTGATGGTTTGCATCGGCAACCCCGCTGCGATCCTGGCCGGTAAACGTTTTATCGATGCCGACCTGAACCGCATGTTCCGAGCCGATCGCGCTGCCATGGGGAACTCGGTCGAAGCTGGTCGCGCCGATGCCATCATTGCCGAGACGGAAGAGTTTTTCGCCGGGGCGGGCTTGCCGCGCTGGCACCTGGACCTGCATTCCGCGATCCGTCCATCCGTCTATCCGACTTTTGCCGTCATGCCCGACCTGATCTCCGATGAGACCAAGGCGCTTCTCACTGGCTGGCTGGGCCAGGCGGGAATTGGCGCCATCATCATCAATCCGAAGTCCTCCGGAACCTACAGCTACTACTGTGCGGAGCACTTCGGCGCTGCCGCCAGTACGATCGAACTGGGCCGCGTTGGCGCCTTGGGACAGAACGACTTGAGCGTATTTGCCGACGTCGCGCTGACGCTTGACAATCTGCTGCGTGGCGCCGCTGTCGTGGCGGGGAAAGTCGCTCCGCCAATCTTTAGCGTAGTGCAGGAAATCATCAAGTTGACTGATAAGTTCAGCATGGCATCCGACTGCAGCACGCAAAATTTCACGTCATTGCCGGCAGGCGCGGTCATCGCTACCGATGGCGACACGGTCTACACTGTCAAGCACGCCGAGGAACTTGTCGTGTTCCCCAATCCGGGCGTGCGCGTCGGCCTGCGTGCCGGCTTGATGGTGGTGCGCCGGTCCTAGCATAGCTTGACGTTGCAACGAGCGGATACGATATAGTCGTGTCTAAAAGCCCATGTTGTAGTGATTGCACCTAAACCGCATACGGTGCCATAATTGGAATGGGCGCACGCGTCAAGCGTGGCCACAGCAGCTCGCATCGACGGGGAACCAAGCAGGAGACCGAACCAGTCGGCGTGGCAAGGCGCTTGCCGCGGCCGTTGAACGGAGAAAACCCAGCGCCGAACGCGGGCGTTTTGCTTGGGACAGTTGACAGCAAATGCAAGCATGCCATGGTTACCGCAACATTTCGTTTTTACGGAGGGTTAAACTCCTTTCTGCCGCGCGCTCGGCGCCAGCGCGACTTCGACGTCATGTGCGCGCGTGCTGCCACCACCAAGCACATGATCGAGGCGTTGGGTGTGCCGCACACGGAGGTCGAGCTGGTGCTGGTGAATGGCGGCGCAGCCCGGTTCGATCATCTTCTAAAGTGCGGCGACCGGGTTGCCGTCTACCCCAAATTCGAGTCACTTGATATCACCCAACCATTGCGCCTGTACGAGCCTTCGCCGTGTGTGCGCCGCTTCATTGCCGATGCCCATCTGGGCGGTCTCGCCCGCTTGCTGCGCATGGCTGGCTTCGACACACTATATGACAATCATGCCGATGACGGCGTGCTTGCCGCCCTCGCGGAAAAAGAAGTTCGGACCCTCCTCACGCGCGACCGTGAATTGCTCAAGCGCCGCAACGTCGCACACGGATGCTATGTGCGCGCGTTGAAGTCGTCGCTGCAGTTAAAGGAAATCTTCGAGCGCTTGGATTTGGCAGGCAGCGCGCACCCCTTCACGCGATGTCTGAAATGCAATGCGCTATTACGAACGGTCGACAAGGCCCTGGTGGAGGAGCGCTTGCCGCCCAATGTGCGGGCCCATTCCCATCGTTTTAGCACCTGCGATCTATGTCAGCGTGTATTCTGGGATGGGTCGCATTGGCGTAGTATGCAAGCATTGTTAGCCAAGCTTATGGAAGGATGCGAACCATCGGAATGAATTACCTTTTGTACTCTCGCTATGCCGGGTGCCATCTTGGCTGGCAAGTATAGCGGCCTGTTGTATGGCCGGATCGCTGCGCATGTATGTCCGAGTGAGCGCCCAGGAAACTGGGTGTACGCAGACGGTCGGCCTTTAAACGACCGACAGCACGGGGTAACGCCGCCATTCCGCTTCCGCATAGCGCGCGCAGTTATCGAAGATGAAGTGCAGAACTTGGTCTTGATTCGACACGAGCTCGGGGTTAGCCGACTTCCACTGCTCAAATTGCATGTTCAGTTGCGGTTCGTCGCGCAGCAATTCCAATGCGAGGTCTTCGAATACATAGTCGGAAAACGTTTCTTTCCTCTCCAAGATGCTGTCGAAAAAGCCCCAGCGGAAAAAGCTGTCGTGTGCTTGAGGTTCTAATGTTTCAACGGCGTAGCGCGCGTTGGCTTGCTTTAGGGGGATAGAGTAGTCGCCGACCTTGAGCGCAGCCATGCAACTGCGCTGCTCGAGTTTGACGTCGTCGTGGAACATATGGCCTTCATATGCGCCCGGTCGCGATGTGACCGCTTCGATATGATAATACTGGACTTGCACCGTGCTTGGGGTTTCGATGCGCGTCATTTCGACGCCATTCCATTGCAAACGATCGATTACCTCGCGCCACGCCTGCGGCACCACGTAGGCTTTGGGCGCACGCACCACGACGTCTTCCACAAAATGGCTATAGTAGGCGATGTCGCGTTCCCACGGCTCATTGCGGTCATAAAATAGGCGCAGGTAGTTGCCCAGCACGCTAGGGCGGCGCTTGGCGGCATATCCCTTGAAGCGGAAGGTCGACGGATTGCTCCTATCCATTTTCCAGCTCACCGCCCAATGGGTTTGGTGCAAGGCTTGCTCTCTCGCAGCCGCGCGCAGACGCTTGATTTCATCGCCATGGGTCACGGTGAAGGCCATCGTCACGTCGAGCAGCGCGCGCATCGACGCATAGCGCTCGGCGAACGGCTTTAGCATGTGCGTTTCCGGCATGAAGCCGATAACGTGGTGCAGGGCCGCAAAACCGGTCGAGAAACGGGGTACTTCCAGGAATTCGGCGATGCCGTGATCCGGGCTGTCCTCGATCGGGTTGACATATGGACAAGCCGGCCAGCCGCGGTCTTTCATTTGCGCGAATATGTACGGCAGCATGATGTTGCGTAGGAAAGGGCCGAGGCCGCTACCCAGCTTGTCGGCCTGGGTATGGATCAGCGTCATCGTGTATGGATAGTCGGCGCCGTTCGAGGTGTGCGTATCGACCATCACGTCCGGGTCCCAACTGGTGAGTAGCTGGTTAAAGAGCTTCGCATTCAGGCTGTCGCACTTGATGAAGTCACGGTTCAGATCGAGATGGCGGCCATTACCCCGAAAGCCAAATTGTTCCGGGCCATCCTGGTTTACACGAGAACTGTCGGCGCGGTTCAGGCTGCCATCGACGTTGTAGATCGGGATGAACAGCAGAACGGTCTTGCCAAGCGCGGCCAGACGGGCAGGCTCGAAACACAGGTCACGCACGATCGCCATGCAGACGTCGATGCCTTCCGGCTCGCCCGGGTGGATGCCATTGTTGTTGAAGAAGACGGTTCGGCCTTCCTGCTTGATTTGTTCGCGCTCGAACACGCCGTCGGCGCTCACTACGCCGGCATGGATCGGCACGCCGGCATCGGATAGCCCCACTTGCTCAAAGTGGAAAACTTGCGGAAAACGCCGCGCCAGTTCCAGGTAGAAGGCAATGCATTCGCTCCAGGTCGTGGTCTGGTTATGATTGCTAAGTTCGTAAGTTGTGCGCATATGCCCGCATCGCGATGGAAAAACATGCGCGACCGGCGCGCCTCGAGGGTTAAATTGTAGCATCCTAGCTTGCGGACGGGGAGCTGTCGCTTGCAAGGCCATGCGCAATACCATGCGCGCTCCTTAACCCCCTGAAGGTAGTCATTTCAAGCGTCGAACGGGATCGGCTCGCTCGTAGGCGGTTTGCAATGCACAGCGGCCGAGGCTGGCCAACTGCCCAATAGGCAACGTTCATCCCGGTTGCTGTCGAAAAGTGCGATCACTGGGCCGCCGTGACGCGAAATTTAATGGTCACATCGTCGGCGACCATGTCCGTGTCTTTCCACTCCCCTTCCCCGATGTTGTAGGCGAGGCGCTTGATGGGCAGTGCGCCTTCAAACACATGTTTTCCAGCGTCTGTTTTCACGGTCAGCGTAAAACGCACGTCGGTCGTTTTGCCCTTGATCGTCAATTTGCCCGTGACGTTCAATTTGCCGGGGCCGGCGCTCTTGATGGTGCTCGAAACGAAAGTCGCTTTGGGGAACTGGGCCGAGTTGAACCATTCCTTTTTTGCCACCTCCTTGTTCATTTCCGCGTCGCCCACGTCGAGGCTGGACGTGTCCACATCGACGGCCGCTTTTGATACATCCGGGGTGGCCTCGTTGTAATCGATGACAATCTTGAAATTCTTAAATTTAGCTTCGACCGGCACGTTCATTTGCTTGAACACGGCCGAGACGTTGCTTGTTGCCGGGTCTACCCTAAGGAGGGTGGCGGCGCTGGCGGCCAGCGCCAGGCCCAGCAGCGTAAGAAGTAGCGGGTGTTGTACGGTTTTCATCAGATATGGTTCCCAGTTACCCCATCGTTTTTACGGGAGGCAAGAGCTGAGCGCGATCGATCGTGGCCCTTGCCTGTTGATTTTTTTGCCAAGCATAACCGCCACCTTCTGTGCGCCAAATGCAGCAACAGAAGAAAAAATGGCGAGCACCGTCCTGGCTGCCGTTCGTTTTTCGCACACCAGAGCGCAGCATGTCGCGGCGCTGCCTGGCGACTGATTTGCCTTTCTCAGGATGAGATTGAGGCTTTCCGACAGCCACGCACCGCGGGGGAAGTGCATAATCACGGCAGCATCCGGTACAAGACATCGTCGCGATCGATCAAGTGGTGTTTCAACGCCATTAGGGCGTGGGCGGTAACGGCGCCCGCCATCGTCATGGTCAAAACAAAATGCACGGTTTTTAAGATCGGCTTCAGATGCGGGTTGGGCGCCATGATCACGGGCAGTTTGAACAGGCCCAAATACACTACGGGAACGCCCGCTGCCAGGGTGTACAAATAGCCGGAAATGGGGACCGCAAAGAGCAGGACGTAGAGCAGCATGTGCATGCCGTCGGCAGCTTTTTTTTGCCATTCAGGTATGACGGCCGGATGCGGCGGTGGCACGTTGACCGCGCGCCACAGGAGGCGGATGCAGGCCAGCCAGAATACCGTCACGCCCAGCCATTTGTGCCAGGAAAAAAATTTGAGTTTTGTGGGCGTGAGGCCGGGAATGCCAGTCATGATCAAGCCCAGAACGAAGGCGGAAACGATCAATAATGCCATCAGCCAGTGCAATAAAATCGCAGTCTTGGTATAGCGTTGCAGCGGCAGCTTTCTCATCAAAATCTCCGATGGATACTCGCGGACGCAAAGCGTCCTTACGGCGCAGCCAATTGACGTACACCAGCTCGCGTTACCAACGGCAAGTGTTAGAGCGACATACTAGCAAGTTATCAATACTACCAAAGATAGACGATATGCGCTGACTGACAACTGGCGAGCCGGCCAGCTTCGGCCGATGGGGCCGGGATGCGACACTCCCTTCCCCACAAATTCAAAGACTCAAATTTCGCGCGCAAGTTTGGCGGCGATGCCAATGTAGTTCGCCGGCGTCATGGCTAGCAATAGGTCTTTTGCATCCTGCGGAATCGCTAGCTTGGCGATGAATTCGCGCAGTGCCTCTTTGGAGATGCCTTTGCCGCGCGTCAGTTCCTTCAATTGCTCATACGGATTGGCGATGCCGTAGCGACGCATCACGGTTTGCACCGGCTCGGCCAGCACTTCCCAGGTGGCGTCTAAATCTTGTTCAAGGCGCGCCGGGTTGACTTCCAGCTTGTTGAGGCCGCGTAGGCAGCTGTCATAGGCGAGCAACGTGTAGCCGAGGCCGACGCCGATGTTGCGCAGCACGGTCGAGTCGGTCAAGTCGCGCTGCAGGCGCGACAGCGGCAGCTTTTCGGACAGGTGACGCAAAATGGCATTGGCCAGGCCCAGGTTACCTTCCGAATTTTCGAAGTCGATTGGGTTTACTTTGTGCGGCATGGTTGAGGACCCGATTTCGCCGGCCTTCAGCATTTGCTTGAAGTAGCCCATCGAGACATAACTCCAAATGTCGCGGTTCAGGTCAAGCAAAATAGTGTTGGCGCGGGCGAACGCGTCAAACAGCTCCGCCATGTAATCATGCGGCTCGATCTGGATCGTGTACGGGTTGAAGGTCAAGCCGAGACGCTGCTCAATGACATTTTTGGCGAAGGCGGGCCAATCGAAATCCGGGTAGGCCGACAAATGGGCGTTGTAATTGCCTACCGCGCCGTTCATCTTGCCGAGGATTTCGACGTCTGCAATGCGCTTGACGGCACGCTGCAAGCGGGCCACCACGTTCGCCATTTCCTTGCCCAAGGTGGTTGGGCTGGCAGCTTGACCGTGGGTGCGCGCCAGCAACGCGAGGTCGGCGTTGTCATGCGCCAACTCGGTCAGACGTGCAATCAGACGTCGCAACGCCGGCAGCATCACGCCGTCGCGCGCCGCTTTTAGCATCATCCCGTGCGAGGTGTTGTTGATGTCTTCCGAAGTGCATGCGAAATGAATGAATTCGGAGGCGGCGACCAGTTCAGGCACGTCCTTGACTTTTTCCTTGAGCCAGTACTCGACCGCCTTGACATCATGATTGGTGACCGCTTCGATCGCCTTGATGCGGGCCGCGTCGGCTTCCGTGAAATTTTCTGCCATTTGATCAAGCAGATCGCTGGCGTCCTTCGAGAATGGCGATATCTCCGCGAATCCGGCCTGCGACAGCGCTTGCAGCCAGGAGATTTCCACTTTCACGCGATGGTGCATAAAGCCGGCTTCCGACAAGATGGGACGCAGTTGATCGGTTTTCTTGGCGTAACGGCCGTCCAGTGGAGACAAGGCCGATAGCGTGGAGTAGGGTGCAGTAGTGGTCATGAGATCGGATGCAAGTTAAAAAAATGGTGGGCGGTATGGCGGGCGGGCTTAGCTGGGCTCGGCATTCCCGTCGCGTGACCGGCGGCCAATGGCGACGGCTTGATGCAAGTCAGAATTTTACCATTGGCGCGCCACAATCCGGCGCAGCCTGGTCATGGCGGGCGGCGTTGTTATCGAAGTAGGAGGGCGCCAATGGTATACTGCCTAGTAAATTCTTACTGTAAATGCCCATGAAACTGATCGGTTCTCTCGCTAGCCCCTTTGTCCGCAAAGTCCGGATCGTCATGGCGGACAAAAAAATTGACTATATTTATGAGCTGGAAGACGTCTGGAGTCCTGGCACGAAGATTCAGACGGCCAATCCGCTGGGCAAAGTGCCGTGCCTAATCACGGAAGATGGCAGCGCCATGATCGACTCGCGCGTCATCGTGGAATATCTCGACACTCTCACGCCCGTGTGCAAATTGCTGCCGCCCAACGGTAACGGGCGCGAAAAGGCCGACGTCAAGTGCTGGGAAGCACTGGCCGACGGCGTCCTAGATGCCGCCATCTTGGTGCGGCTGGAGGTAACCCAGCGTCCGCCCGAGCAGCGTAGCGCGGCTTGGATGGAGCGCCAGATGAACAAGATGCGTCTGGGCCTAGCAGCGCTGTCCCACAAGTTGGGCGAGAGTCCGTACTGCGCCAGCAACCATTATTCACTGGCCGACGTGGCCGTTGGCTGCACCCTGGGCTGGCTGGCATTCCGCTTTCCCGACGTCGGCTGGCGCACTGACCATCCGAATTTGGCCAAGCTGTTCGATAAATTGTCTGAACGCCAGTCCTTCAAGGACACGTTACCTCGCTAGTGGTCGTGCATGGAAACGCCGCCTAAATTTCGCTTGGCGCGTAGCGCTGGCCCGCATCAGTGCTTCTTCATTCGAATTGCAAATAGAAACAATTCGCATTACCGTTTATAATGTTTGGTATCGTCATTGGAAGCAACAGCGGGATGTGGCCAGTTGCCGGGAAATCACAATGACCCGTCGTTCAGATTTACTAACCCACTTTTCCGGACCAACATGACCCTCACGCCAACCCTAATGACGCTCGATGCCTTAATGCCGGGTAAAAGCGGCACCGTCATTCAAATCAAGCCGACTGCAGCCGATGACGGCGTGGACTTGGCGCGGCGTCTGATGGAGCTGGGTTTTGTGCCGGGCGAACGCATCCGCATGCTCAAACGCGGCATGCCGGGTGGCGAACCGCTTGCGATCAAGGTTGGTAATGCGACTTTTGCATTACGCCGCTTCGAAGCTGCGCTCATCTCCATTAAGACGGAATAGCCATGGGTGCTATCGAAAAGCCGGTGCCGCCGACGGCGCAAATGCCGCTCATCGCACTGCTTGGAAATCCCAATTGCGGCAAGACCGCCTTATTTAACCGGCTGACCGGCGCGCGCCAGAAAGTGGCGAACTACGCCGGCGTGACCATCGAACGAAAAGAGGGCGGTTTCACCTCGCCGGCCGGGCGCGCCTTTCGCCTGCTCGACCTGCCGGGTGCGTACAGCTTGTCGGCCACCACTCCCGACGAAGCCATCACGCGCGATGTCGTGGCCGGCGTGCGTGCGGGCGAGCGGGTGCCGGACGCCATCGTCTGCGTGGTCGACGCGACAAATTTGCGTCTGAACCTGCGCCTGGTGCTCGAAATCAAACGCCTCGGTCTGCCAATGCTCTTGGCGCTGAACATGGTGGACGTAGCCAAGAAGCGCGGGATTTTGATCGACGCCGACAAGCTGGCCGAAGAATTGGGCATGACGGTCGTGGAAACGGTGGCGGTGCAAAGCGGCGGCGAGGACGCGTTGTTGCGTGCACTCGACGCCATGCCGCCGTCCCATAAAATGCCGGTCAATCCCCTCTCGGCCATCGACTCCGTGTCGGTGGAGCAGACGCAGCGCGAGGTACGTCGGATCTTAGCTGCCGTATCGAACGACCTTCACGATACCGGCAACCTCACTGAAAAAATTGACGATGTCGTGCTGCACCCGCTGCTCGGCCCCGCCATCCTTGCGGTGCTAATGTTTCTCGTGTTCCAGGCGGTGTTTAGCTGGGCCAACACGCCGATGGACCTGATCAAGGGCGGGGTCGATGGCATCGGCCATTTCGTGACCGCACACATGGACAACGGCTTACTGCGCAGCCTGCTAGTCGAAGGTATTTTGGGCGGAGCCGGAAGCGTGCTGGTGTTTTTGCCGCAGATCCTGATCCTATTTTTTTTCATCCTCGTACTGGAGGATTGCGGTTATCTGCCGCGGGCGGCCTTCTTGCTCGATCGCATGATGGGCGGCGTCGGCTTGTCGGGGCGCGCATTCATTCCATTGTTGTCAAGCTTCGCCTGCGCCATTCCTGGCATCATGGCGGCACGCACCATCCAAAATCCGCGCGACCGCCTTGTCACCATCATGATCGCGCCTTTGATGACGTGCTCGGCGCGCCTGCCCGTGTATGCGCTGATCATCGCCGCCTTCATTCCCAACCGTGAACTGGCCGGCATCATCAACTTGCAAGGGCTGGTGCTGTTTGTGCTGTATTTTACCGGCATTGCCGCAGCCATGGCGGTGGCCTATTTTATGAAGCGGACCGTGGGCGCGAACCGCCAACATCCGCTGATGCTAGAACTGCCAAGTTACCATTGGCCGCATCAGCGCAACTTAGCCATGGGCCTGTGGGAGCGCGCCAAAATCTTCCTATCCCGGGTCGGCACCATCATCTTGTCCTTGACGATTTTGTTGTGGTTCCTCAGCAGTTTTCCGGGCGCGCCTCAAGGCGCCATCCACCCTGCCATCTACTATAGCTTGGCGGGCTTGCTGGGACGCGGCCTAGCCGTGATTTTTGCGCCGATCGGCTTCGGATGGGAGATTTGCATCGCTCTCGTGCCGGGGCTGGCCGCGCGTGAAGTGGCGGTCGGCGCCCTTGGCACAGTGTACGCCTTGTCGCAAACAGGGCAAGAGCTGGCCACGTCGCTGACGCCGATCATCGCCAAGTCGTGGAGTATGGCGACCGCGCTATCGCTCCTCGCATGGTACGTGTTTGCGCCGCAGTGCATGTCGACATTGAGCGTAGTTAGGCGTGAAACGAACAGCTGGCGTTACCCCCTGCTGATGGCCGGTTACATGTTCGCGTTGGCTTACGGCGCATCGTTCCTCACTTACCGCATCGCGCTGTATTTTGCAGGAAGCTAATATGTGGCAATCTCTGATCGTTTTTTGTATTGTTGCCGCGGCCGCGCTGCACGCCAGCATCAAATACCTGCCAGCCGGCTGGCGCCGGCGCGTAGTGTATTTCATGTCTGGGCGCGGCGCTCGCCAATCGAACATGGCGGCATGGTTCAAGACGGAAACGAGCTGCAGCGATGGCTGCTCGAGCTGCGGCGCATGCGCCGCTTTGGCCCCGTCGAAAAATAACCCAAAACGCGTCATCAAGCTGCACGTACTGCCACCCGAGTAAGGCATCGAACACCATTTTTTTGGCTGCTCAGGATGCCGGCGTCCTCCTCACTACCAAGGAACCAACGCCATACTACGCTTACAGGCACGCAACTTGCGTTGGCCTGTAAAAAAATGCTCCCATGGCCTTGCCCGGGGTGACGGGGATTACCTATCCGGCTTGGCGTTGGGTGCCGTGCGAGGCGCAGCCTGTTGCTTGGCTTTTTTGTTCGCGTTGTGGCGGCCAATGACGCAGCCTGCTGCTGCGCCGAGCACAGCATGATGGCCCGCGACATGTCCGGCAACGCCGCCCACGGCAGCGCCTTTCAGGCATCCTCTTGCATACGCGTTACTGCCCAGAGACGTCAGTGAAGCGGCAACCAACAGGGCGAAGAGGTACTTGTTCATAAAAATTCCTTGACTGAAATAGAATTCACGAGACAGCGCGGACATGCGTTAGCGCCCGCACGGAAATATAAAAATCTGACGCGAACTTGCCATTATTGCTCCGCACCGTGCCTAGATGGACTTCTGGTTGGACTTGAGCGAGCCGCACATTAGATACGCGCTCTTTCCGGCGCGACCAGGCATTTGGTACGCCAGCTGGGCTGGGAGGGCATAGCTGTTTGAAGCGGGTGTCTTTAGCCCGGCCCGCCATGCTTTGGCATGCTTGCCGTAGTTGCTAGGGGCAAGGTGGCGGGACGTTCCCGATTCATGGTAAGAATTCCCGTTCTAACCCGGTCCGGCTTGTTTGCAAGCTGCGGCCTCAAAGGTGGAGTGCGCAGGGGGCGCCTAATTGAAGAATTGGGCGCCCCCCAATGATAGCAACTGGACGAACCCGAAAATCAAGCCGGGGTCCGCCCAGCGTCCGTTTAGCGGGTCGGTACAATCACCACCGTGCCATTGCCCTTTGCGCCCGTGTTTCCTCTAGCACCGGTGTTGCCGGTGGCACCGGTATCTCCGGTTGCACCCGTATTGCCGGTTGCACCCGTATTGCCGGTATCGCCGGTAGCGCCAGTGTATCCGGTCGCGCCCGTGTTACCGGTGGCGCCAGTGTCACCCGTTGCGCCAACACCTCCCGCGGCGCCGGGCCGACCGGTATTTCCCGTATTTCCCGTTGCCCCCGTGTAGCCGGTATCACCGGTTGCGCCTTGTGGACCGGCCGGACCTGCAGGAAGCGTAACGCATCCACCCAAAGCGAGTGCGGCCAAGAGGGGGGCAAGCAGTTTTGAATAGCTCATGATGAATTCCTTTATTTTGCGAACGAGAACTACGCACCGTGTGGTGAGCAGTGACCCAGATTTGATCAATTTCTGGCGATAATGATCAGCGTCGGAGATCAGGCCATCGCCAATGTAGGTCGCATTTCCTGCGAGCCTGCACGCATCACACCGGGAAACGAGATCCTCGGCGCGTTACGATTGATGGTGAGAATACGCGAACCGTTAGGCGTCGTCGGTACGCTAGCGCGCATAGAGAGGTGGCGGCTCACGATTCTTGCAGGGCCTGGATTTAGGTAATGGGCAGCTTTGGGCTGTCGGCAAAGCCGTGATCCGATAGTTGAAACTTGGGCCGGCGGCGCGCGGCCCGATGGCCGGTCAAGCGGGCTCTGGTCGGGTGCGGTTGGGACGACGAACGTTGTCTTGATCAGCCGCCGCGGGTTTGCAGCGCTGGCACCGGCGGCAGCGCGTGCTGGGGGTTCTTTTTCTAAAGGCGCGCCCCATACGGTAGAATAATCCCTTCAACCAGCTTCAACATAAAATGTATGGGCAGACTCCTCGCCATCGACGGCTTGAATATTGTGCGGCGCGTCTACGAAGCGAGCCCTGAACCCGATACGGCTGAGAAGGCCGAGATCGCATTACGCCATGCGCTGTCATCGTTTCGGACCCTGGTCAACCGACATGTGCCAACCCACGTCTTGCCTGCCTTCGATTTTGGCGGCCCGACCTGGCGCCATACCCTTTATCCAAACTACCGCGCCGGGCGTGCGCCGATGCCCGACGTGTTACGCGAACGGCTGCCCGAGTTTTATCAAAAATTGGCCGGCATCGGCCTCCATGTGGTGATGATTCCCATGGTCGAGGCCGATGATGTCATCGGCACCGCCATCTTGCGCTGGTTGCACGAGGGGCGCGGTGACGCGGTCATCGCCAGCAGCGACAAGGACTTGCACGGCCTGATTGCGCACGGCGCTCTGGTGTGGGACCACTTCAAGAGCGAATGGCATGATCTGGCTTGGGTCGAACGCAAATTTGGCGTGGCGGCCGAGCTCCTGCCGGATTTGTTGGCGCTGATGGGGGACGTCACCGACGGCGTGCCTGGCGTGTCCAAGGTTGGCCTCAAGACGGCTGCGAAACTGTTGCGCGCTTACGGCAATTTGGACGCGGTGATGGCCGGCGCCGGCATCTTAAAAGGGCCGCTGGGGGAAAGGCTGCGAAAAGAGCGCGCAACGCTCACCCTTTCTCGTCAGCTAGTGCAGTTAAAAACGGACGTGCGTCTCGGCGTTACGTGGAACATGCTGGCATGGGATGGCCTCTGAGCGCGCCCAGACCCGCTCGCGACAGGATGCTTAGCAGCGGAATACAGTGTCCAAACAAACACCACATCAGGGATATTGACAATGTTAAAGGCAATTGTGATCGATAGTAGTGCCATCGCGCGTGGCTTGTTGTGTACCATGTTGAGCAACGCCGGCTACGACGTGTGCGCGACATCCCATACCAGCGCCCAGGGCCTCGCATTGTTGATCAAGCATCAGCCCCAGCTCACGTGTATCGCGCGCGAACAGGTGGAAGAGAGCAACGACGTTGTGCGTTCGATTCGGCAGGCATGTCCGAAGACCCTGATTTTTATGATGACCAGCGGGATCGACGCGGCGACGCTGCAAGCGGCGCTCGCGGCCGGTGTCAACGCTTTTATGATCAAACCGTTTAACGCTAATACTGTGCTGAAGACGATTCGCAACACGGTCATCGCGACGGTCAGAAAGCAGCAGGCGGCCAGTACCGGCTTAAGCGGAAATGCCCGTTGAGCTGTCGATGATCCCGCCGCCGAGACAGGTGTCGCCGTCATACAGCACCGCCGATTGGCCGGGGGTGACGGCCCATTGCGCTTCCGTGAAACGCAGCGCAAATTGGTGCTCGCCATAAAGTGAGACGTCGCAGGCGACGTCAGCCTGACGGTAACGCGTCTTGGCCGACATGCCGCGCGGGGCCGGCGCTTCCCCTGCAATCCAGCTCGCTTGACCGGCCGCGAGAGACGATGACAGCAGCCATGGATGGTCATGTCCCTGCACCACGTACAGAATGTTGTTGACCAGGTCCTTGCGCGCCACGTACCAGGCGTCACTGCTGCCATCGGCATTCTGGTACGATTTCAGGCCGCCGAGGCCGATCCCCTTGCGTTGGCCCAGCGTGTAAAAACTAAGCCCAACATGCTGCCCGATGGTGTCGCCGTCCGGTGTTTTCAAAGGGCCCGGTTGATACGACAGGTAGCGGTTCAGGAATGCGCGGAAAGGGCGTTCGCCGATGAAGCAGATGCCGGTCGAATCTTTCTTGTGCGCATTTGGCAGCGCCAACTTTGCGGCGATCTTGCGCACTTCCGATTTCAAGATGGTGCCCAGCGGGAACAGGGTTCTCGACAGCTGCGCCTGATTTAGCCGGTGCAAGAAGTAGCTCTGGTCCTTGGTGCGATCGACCGCCTTGAGCAATTCGAACTTCGCCTCGGCCTGGCGCACGCGCGCATAGTGGCCGGTCGCAATCAGGTCAGCGCCTAGGAGCATGGCGTGCTCGAGAAAGGCCTTGAACTTGATCTCGGCATTGCACAGCACATCCGGATTGGGCGTGCGGCCGGCCTGATATTCGCGCAGAAACTCGGCGAATACGCGATCCTTGTATTCGGCCGAAAAATTGACCGCTTCAATATCGACGCCGATCACGTCGGCAACGCTGGCCGCATCGATCCAGTCCTGGCGCGACGAGCAAAATTGCGTATCGTCGTCGTCTTCCCAGTTCTTCATGAACAGGCCGATCACTTGGTAGCCCTGTTGCTTTAGCATCCAGGCGGCGACTGAGGAGTCGACGCCGCCTGACATGCCGATTACGACTTTTTTCTTGCTCATCTTGCCTTTTTCCAAATAGGTTCTTAGATTATGCGCCGCCGAAAACCGAGGTGTGCGTGTGCAGCAGCGACAGCGGGGCGCGCTGGCCCGCCAGGTACTCGTCCACGCATTGCAGCATCAAAGGGCTGCGGTGCCGTTCCGGGCAGGCGGCCATCTCGGCGCGCGACATCCACAGCACGCGGAGAATACCGTGATCGAGCGGCTGCGCATGCACCGCGCCAAGCAAGCCGCAAAAGGCGAAGCGCAAATAGGTGACGTCCAAGCCCGTGCGCGACGACTGGTAACGTGACATATACATGCCCACCAGAGCGACCGGAGTGAAATCGTGTGCGGTCTCTTCCAGCGTCTCGCGGATCACGGCTTGCGTTAGCGACTCGAACGGGTCGAGGTGGCCGGCGGGCTGGTTCAGGCGTACGCCATCGCTGGTTTCTTCTTCGACCAGCAGAAAAAGGCCATCGCGTTCGACAACGGCGGCGACAGTGACGGAGGGTTTCCAGGTTCTTGGCATGATCCATCCTTGAAAGAGCCGACATTTTATCCTGTTCTGCGCGCTTCGTTCCGGGCCGGCCCCGCAGTTGGGAGAAGATAAGAAAAACAAAGGCTGCCGCGCCTCTCCCGCCATGGGCGCAAAAGCAACTAACACCGTGCGGCGGAAGTCGAGACGGTCAGACTGTTTCGAAGATTTGCTTAGGAGTTGCTTGCCAAAAAAGTTTTTTTTATGAATTCCGTGTTAGATTCTAGTCAGTTTATCAATTCAATGGAGACATTTCATGAGAATAGGCATACCGGCCGAAACACGGTCCGGCGAAACCCGGGTCGCGGCAACGCCCGAGACGGTGAAAAAGCTCGCGGCCAAGCATCAGGTTATCGTTCAGTCAGGTGCCGGCGTGACAGCGGCCGTCATTGACGAGGCCTATGTTGCGGCGGGAGCGCAAATCGGCAGTGCGGCCGATGCCTTTGGCTGCGATTTGGTGCTTAAGATACGCGCACCGAACGCCGCAGAACGGACCTTGATGAGGCCGGGCACCGTCCTAATTGGCATGCTAAATCCATTTGACTCTGAAAATATTGGCGCGATGGCTGGCGCCGGCCTGTCCGCGTTTGCGCTGGAAGCGGTGCCGCGCATCACGCGCGCGCAATCGATGGACGTGCTGTCCTCGCAAGCGAACATCGCCGGCTACAAGGCAGTCATGCTGGCGGCCAATATTTATCCGCGCTTCATGCCCATGCTGATGACGGCCGCCGGCACCGTCAAGGCGGCACGCGTGTTGATCATGGGCGTTGGCGTGGCCGGTCTGCAGGCGATCGCCACCGCCAAGCGCCTCGGGGCCGTGATTGAGGCGTCCGACGTGCGCCCGCCCGTCAAGGAACAGGTGGAATCGCTGGGTGCGAAATTTCTCGACGTGCCTTTTTTGACCGACGAGGAAAGAGAAGTCGCCAAAGGCGTGGGCGGCTATGCCCGTTCCATGCCGGCCGACTGGATGCGGCGCCAGTCCGAGCTCGTGCATGAACGCGCCAAACTGGCCGACATCATCATCACGACCGCGCTCATTCCCGGCCGCGCGGCGCCCGTGCTGATCAGTGAAGAAACGGTCAAGGCCATGAAGCCCGGTTCCGTGATCGTCGATCTGGCAGTCGAGCAAGGCGGCAACTGCCCGTTGTCGGAACTGGGCCAGACAGTGACCAAACACGGCGTGATCATTGTTGGCTTGCCGGACTTGGCGACCCTGGTGGCAGCCGACGCCTCGGCCCTGTATGCGCGCAATGTGTTTGACTTCTTAAAGCTCATCATCGACAAAGACGACCGGCTGGTGATTGACCGGGAGGAAGAAATTCTCAAGGCGAGCCTGGTCTGCTTCGGCGGCGACGTACTGCGTAAATGAAACGCGGCGGGTATCTTCTTTGAAAACGGCGTAGTGCAAACGGGCCTGCCCCGTCTGCCCGTCTTTATCCCATCGGCAATTGGAGAGCAAAATGGAAGTTAGCCACACCATCATCAATCTCATTATTTTCGTGCTGGCGATTTACGTCGGCTACCACGTGGTCTGGACTGTCACACCGGCGCTGCATACGCCCTTGATGGCCGTCACCAACGCCATCTCGGCCATCATCATCGTCGGCGCCATGCTCGCCGCCGGCCTAACCGAAGGCCTGGTCGGCCAGATCGCGGGCACTCTCGCCGTGGCCTTGGCCGCCGTCAACGTGTTCGGCGGCTTTCTGGTCACGCAGCGCATGCTTGAAATGTTCAAGAAAAAAGCACCCAAAGTGCGGGCTGTGGCCGTGGCCAAAGGGGAAAAAGCATGAACTTCATCAGCATGAATTTGGTGACCATGATGTACCTGATCGCCTCGGTATGCTTCATCCAGGCCCTGAAGGGATTATCCTCGCCCGCCATGGCAAGAAAGGGCAACGCCTTCGGCATGTCCGGCATGGCTATTGCGGCCGTGACCACGGTCGCTTTGATCCTAAAGCTGAAGGCGGAACAGACGGGTGGCATGGGCGTCGGTCTGGTCCTGCTCGGCATCGTCATCGGCGGCAGCATCGGCGCTTACCTGGCCAAGAACGTCGAAATGACCAAGATGCCGGAACTGGTGGCGGCGATGCATTCGTTAATCGGCCTGGCCGCGGTCTGCATCGCGGTGGCGGCGGTGTCCGAGCCGTGGGCCTTTGGCATCACCCAGCATGGCCTGGCGCTGCCGTTCGGCAACCGCCTGGAACTGTTCATCGGGACCTTCGTCGGTGCCATCACCTTCTCCGGCTCCGTCATCGCTTTTGGTAAGCTGTCGGGCAATTACAAGTTCCGCCTGTTCCAGGGTAAACCCGTTAGCTTTGCCGGTCAGCATATGCTCAACCTGGTGCTGGCGCTCATCATGGTCGGGCTCGGCCTCGTGTTCTGTTTCGCTGGCGGCAGCGAGCCGGCCTGGGCGCCGTTCGTGGCCATGGCTGCCGTCGCGTTTGCATTGGGCGTATTGATCATCATCCCGATCGGCGGCGCCGACATGCCGGTGGTGGTGTCGATGCTAAACAGCTACTCTGGCTGGGCCGCGGCCGGGATCGGGTTTTCGCTGAATAACTCGATGCTGATCATTGCCGGTTCGCTAGTTGGCTCGTCCGGCGCAATCTTGTCTTATATCATGTGCCGCGCGATGAACCGCTCGTTTTTCAATGTGCTCTTGGGCGGCTTCGGCGGCGATGCGGTAGCGGGCGGCTCGGCCGGCGCGGCAGAACAGCGTCCCGTCAAATCCGGCTCGGCCGACGACGCCGCTTTCCTGATGAGCAATGCGGAAACCGTCATCATTGTGCCGGGCTACGGCCTGGCGGTGGCGCGCGCCCAACACGCGCTTCAGGAACTGGTCGAGAAGCTCACGCACAAGGGCGTCATCGTCAAATATGCGATCCATCCGGTGGCCGGGCGCATGCCGGGCCACATGAACGTTCTGTTGGCCGAGGCCGAAGTGCCGTACGATCAGGTGTTCGAGATGGAAGATATCAACGGCGAGTTCGGTCAGGTCGACGTGGTGCTGGTCGTGGGTGCCAACGACGTCGTCAATCCGGCCGCCAAGGATCCGAAATCGTCGATCGCCGGCATGCCAATTTTGGAAGCGTACAAGGCCAAGACCGTGATCGTCAACAAGCGCTCGATGGCGTCCGGCTATGCGGGCCTGGACAATGAGTTGTTCTACATGGATAAAACCATGATGGTGTTCGGCGATGCCAAGAAGGTCATCGAAAATATGGTCAAGGCGGTGGAATAAACTATCCTACAAAGGCAACGCCGGGCGCGTTCCGGCGCCGCCTGGGTCGCGATCGGGAGCGGTGGCGGCCCAGGGTGACTGCGCAGCCGGCGTCTCGTACACGCGGCTAATTGGTCGGTTTTGCCGATTCCGGCTGCGCGCCGCGCTAACGGCGGCCGTACATCATCAGCTCGGCCAACAGATAACGTGCCGGGTCGACCATGTCGATTAGCCCGAGGGAAAGGCCGAGGACTGCCTGCAGCGGCATCGTGTTGGCAAAGATGCGGGCCAGAGTATCGGTCAAGCGTAGCGTCATGTCGCGGTCCTGCTGACGCAATTGGGTAAACTGACGCAGCCGGTCCGGGGTCGCGCTTTGCGCCAGCAAGCGGGCCAGCACTGCAGCGTCGCGCAGGCCCAGATTGAGACCCTGGCCGGCTACAGGATGCAGCGTTTGTGCCGCGTTGCCGATCGCGACCGAGCGCTGGGTGCGGCCTGCATCGGCGTTCAAGCCGAGCGCATAGCTGGCGCGCTGCGATGCCTGCGTGAAGCGTCCGAGCCGGGTGCCAAACGCCGTCCCCAATTGGGCCAGGAAAGCGGCGTCGTCCAGTGCCACCAAGGCGCGCGCGGTTTCAGGTCGCACGCACCACACCAGAGCATAGTCTGCGCCCAGCGGTAGCAGCGCCAGTGGGCCTTCATCGGTGAATCGTTCGTAGGCGCGGTGCGCGATCGGCGCGCTGGTCCTGACCTGGGCGACGATCGCCGTTTGCTGATAATCGCGATGCCGTGTCTTGTTTTGCTGGTCGCTAAATAGGCCCCCTTCGGCTTGCACCACGATCGCAGCTCGCAGCTCGCGCGGACCGCTCGAGTCGATCTTTAATACAAGACCATCCGCCCCTTCGCAGCTAGAGAGCACGCGCGCCGGGCGCAGCACGGTCACGCCGGCGCGCATACACACGGCGCCCAGTGCTTTTACCAATTCCCCGTAGCGGGTTACGTAACCGAGCGCAGGCAAATTGTGTTGACTACGGTCGATCAGGCTGCGCCCGAACCGGCCGCGGCGCGAAACGTGAATTTGGTGGATCGCAGTAGACTCGATTGGCCAGGCGCCGATCTCTTCCAGAATCTGGCGGCTGCCGTGCGACAATGCGATCGCGCGCGCGTCGACGCTGGCCTGGGCCAATGTTTTTGCGTCGATCAAGACGATACGCGCGGGCGAGAGGGAGCTCCTTGCCAGGAGAGCGGCGAGTGCCATACCGACCGGGCCGGCGCCGCAGATCGCGATATCGAAATTGTCTTTGTTCATGTCGGGTGCATCAGCTGTTCAATTTCGGCTACCGCTTTCGGCGCCGCGCCGCTCATTATCTTATGCCCGCCCGGCGTCACCAGCACGTCGTCCTCGATGCGGATACCGATGTTCCATAAGGTCGGCGGCACGCCCTCGGCTGGGCGCACGTAAATACCCGGCTCCACCGTCAACGCCATGCCCGGCTGCAGCTGGCGCGACGGGTTTCCGGCCGCCGCCGTTTCGCGGTATTGGCCAACGTCGTGGACGTCCATTCCAAGCCAATGGCCGGTGCCATGCATATAAAACTTGCGATAGCTCTTGTCGGCAATCACGTCTTCCACGCTGCCGGCGCTGTTTTTGTCGAGCAGGCCAATATCGAGCATGCCCTGGGCCAGCACCAGCACCGCCGCGTCGTGCACGCCTTGAAAGCACAAACCGGGTTGGACCGCATCGAGCGCGGCCGCCTGCGCGGCCAGTACCAGTTCATACAGCGCCCTCTGGGGCGCGGAAAATCGCCCATTCACGGGATAGGTGCGAGTGATGTCGGAGGCATAGCCATCGAGCTCACAGCCGGCATCGACCAGAATCAGATCACCGTTTTTGGCTATCGCATTGTTGGCGGTGTAATGCAAAATACAGGCGTTGGCGCCGGCCGCGACGATCGAAGTGTAGGCTGGCGATTGGGCGCCGCTTTTGCGGAACGCGTACAGCAATTCGGCTTCGATCTGGTACTCGTACATGCCGGGGCGCGAGTGTTGCATGACGCGCCGATGGGCATGGCCGGAGATGGCGGCGGCATGCTCCATGATGCCTTGTTCTGCGTCATCTTTGAACAGGCGCATTTCGTCAAGCAGCGTTAACACATCATAGGCGATGGCGGGCGTCGCGGCGCCGGTCTGGCGCCGCACGTTGCGCAGCCAGAGTTTGATTTGCGCATCGAAGCTGGCGCGCTTACCCATCGCATAATACAGCGCCGGCGCGTTGGCCAGCAGCTTGCTCATTTCAACGTCGAGCTCCTCGATCGGGTAGGCGGCATCGAACCCGAAGCTGGTCCGAGCATCTCGCGGCCCTAGGCGGCAGCCGTCCCAGATTTCGCGCTCCACGTTTCTGGCGCGGCAAAACAGGATGGTCCGGCCTGGGCCGCCCGCGCCCGGCGCCACCAGGACGAGCACGCTGTCCGGTTCCGTGACGCCCGACAGGTAATAAAAATAACTGTCGTGGCGGTACGGATAATCGCAGTCATTGTTGCGCGTCGCTGTGGGCGCGGTCGGAATCACGGCCACGCCGCCAGCCTGCATTTGCGCCATCAGCCGGGTCCGACGCGCGCCATAGACGTTCATTCTTTGATCCCGCCGTTGAGCTGGGACAACTGCTCCTTGGTGCCGACGTTGGTCCAGTCGCCCGCGTAGATTTCACCGCCAACCAAGCCGCGTGCGGCTTGCTGGCGGATTAGCGTGCCCAGCTGGGCACGGGTGCCGGGTGCGATGGCGTCGAACATTTCGGGTCGGTAGACGCCGATATTGCCGAAGGTCCACAGTGGCGAGCCTTCGTTCGTCACCGTATACAGCGTGAGCCCAAAGTCGCCCTGGGGATGATGCCAGGGGTTTTTCACCAGGTACAGCCACGCCACGTCGCGCTTGTCGGGTGGGTAGGGCTGGCCCAATACATCCTTGTCGACCAGTACATCCTTGACCTGTTCGAAGTCAAAATAGGGGCAGTAGATATCGCCTGAAATGGCCAGAAACGGCTCTTGTCCCAGTAAATGGCGGGCTTGGGCAATGGCCCCCGCCGTTTCCAGCGCCTGCGCCTCGGGTGAATATTTGATACTCGCACCGAACTGACTGCCATCGCCCAGGGCCTGCTCGATTAGTTGGCCCAGGTGGGCGTGGTTGATGACGAGGTCGGTAATGCCGGCGCGCACCAGGTTCAGGATGTGCCACACGATCAGCGGCCGTCCGCGCACTTTTAACAGGGGCTTGGGGCACGTGTCTGTGAGGGGACGCATTCGCTCACCCCGTCCCGCGGCGAAGATCATGGCTTTCATAGATTATTGCTCTTAGGTATCGTCATTGGTATGGTTGGATTGGCGCCAGTTCAGCAGGCCCGGCTATCCCCTTTAGAACGTGTAGCGAACTTGAGGCGCCGTCCCTTCCACAGTATCGAGCAGACGCACCAGTGGTTTCAGCGCGGCGTAGCGGTTAGCGGCCTTGCGCACGTAATCGAGCACCAGTGGTAGGTCATTTAAATACAGCGCCTTGCCGTCGCGGTAGTTAAGGCGACAGAAAATGCCGAGAATTTTAAGGTGACGCTGCATGCCCATGAACTCGAAATCGCGGTAAAACGCGTCGATATCGGGATTGACTGGCAGTCCAAGCTGCTTGGCACGCTGCCAGTAGCGGACCACCCAGTCGAGCACCGTCGCCTCGTCCCACTGCACGTAGGCGTCGCGCAGCAAGGAGGCCAGGTCGTAGGTAATCGGGCCAAAGACGGCGTCTTGAAAATCGAGGATGCCGGGATTGCCCTCATCGATCAGCATCAGGTTGCGCGAGTGATAGTCGCGGTGCACATAGACTTGCTGCTGCGCCAGGATATTTGACAGAAGCGCCTCGAATACGCCGTCCAGCTGCGCCGTTTGGACGTCGCTCAGAGTGTGTCCCAGGTGCTGGCCAATGTACCACTGCGGGAACAGCTGCATTTCGCCCAGCAGCTTCGCGCGGTCGTATTCGGGCAACACGCCAGGTTGGCTTTGCAACTGAATTTTGATCAGCGCTTCTAGCGCCTCGGTGTACATCGCGTTTGCCGTGTCTACCGTCAGGTGCTGCAAATAGGTGCGGCTGCCCAAGTCCGACAGCAGCAAGAAGCCCTGCGCCACATTCTGGGCCACAATGCTCGGTACCGACACGCCTTTAACGCCAAACACGCCGGCCACCTGGATGAAGGGGCGCACGTCTTCCTGCTGCGGGGGCGCATCCATCACTATCAGGGTGCGGCCCAGTGCGCCTTGTGAGCTGGGCAGCACATCGACTCGAAAGTAGCGCCGAAAACTGGCGTCGGCCGACGCCGGACGAATCGTCTCGGGCTGCACCAGGTGTAAAGTTGTCAACCACGCTCGCAGCAGGTTCAGACGGGCGTCGGCGGCAGCCGAGGCGCAAGGTAAATCAGACTGTAATGACATGCGTGACCTAAAAGCCGGTTAATTTGGAAGATTCCCCATATATTAAGGGATTCAGTGCGATAAGTTGTCGCTAATTGCCACTTGCGCGCCACAAGACCCTAGCAGCCCACAGCACAAACCTGCGCTAAGTCATTGGTATCCATGAGTGCTGGCTGGCAGCTTCGCCATGCGAAAACATGTGGCTAAACTCAAAATACTCTCGCGCAAAAACATCCGATCCGCGCTCCAAGCTTTCGCCGCGCCATCCTCGCCAGCCCATCAAATTTGCCAAAAAGCCAGTGCGTGTTGCTAATCCACGACAAAACAAAAGACCTGGGTCGCTTGGGCGCACGAACGCCTGCTCGAACCTGCGTCATTGGCAACGATGGGGTCGATGACACCCACTGTGTTTGGATGGCGCCCGTCACGCGAGGGACCGCGAGCAAGACTGCCAGCAGGGCGCTTGGAGGCGAGTGGACCAGAGTAATTGTGTTTGTCGTCGCCACTGGTCAAGGCGGTTTGACAGGCCCCAGTCGTGGGACGCGTTGAAACTCCAAGCACCGGGCTAGGCAGTTCCCAAACTCAACGCAGATCGCGGCAATTTCGCGGGAATGCTGGACAGCGCCTACCAAGCCGAGGCTTCGGACGTCGTTGAAATCGGGGGGGGGNNGGGGGGGGGGGGGGGGGGGGGATAGCAAACATTGCGGGCACGGCGGGAACGGCCCAGGGCGGCAGCACCGCCCGGCGCTGGCAAATTGGCGCCAAATGGTTTGTTAGCCGAACCTCATGGAGCATGTCGACGCGGGGAATAGCCAAAGTCAAGAAGCTGAAAGTAGGTATGCTGCCAACAGGCAGGCTGCGGACGTCACGCGCCAGGGGCGTACCCAAGCTTAGGATCGGGTCCGGGCAAGGTAGGCGGCATCGTCAGTATGGAAACATAGGGTAAAAAAAATGCGCCGGCGGGGCGAATGGATCAGGCTTGGCCTTGACCAGGACGGCGCCTGCGCTCGCACACGGGCGATGGATTTCGACACCGGATGGGACGAGCGTCAAATCGTATATCGTATGTTTGGCGGCTCCGATGCCCGTGGAAATCGGGTATTATTGCATCCAAATTGTCGTTTTCAGGTGCCTAGCCTTAATTTAAAAGTAACGAAGCCGGTTCCTGAGTAGGAACTTTTCATTTAGCGCGAGCCGTGGGCGGTGAAAGTCGCAAGCACGGTTCCTGGGGGAAATAGTAATCCCCTACCCCTCCACTCAAAAAATCGACTGCTATGGTGTTTCACCTCTTTTTTTCATGACCCGGCCTACAGCCTCCCGTCCCAAGCAGCGCTGGGCTTTGGCCCTGACGGCGCTAGTTACCGCAGCCGCGGCGCCTTCGTATGCCCAGACGCCTCAGAAGAGTCCGCCTAGAGTCGACGACAAGAATGCGCCGACGACGGTCCAGGCAGAAGAAATCGGCGGGCGCCCGGAGCGCGAGATCACGCTCGAGCGCGAGGCGGAAGTGGTGCGCGGAAAGACCCGTGTGACCGCAGATACTGCATGTTACAAGGAGGTCGAAGACGAGGTCGATGCCAGCGGCCACGTGCACATGTGGCGCTTCGGCGACCAGTATACGGGGGATCTACTCAATCTCAACTTGGAGTCGGGGAAGGGCTTTTTGCTCCATCCAACCTACAAGATGGAAATTAGCAATGGCCAGGGCAAAGCGCAGCGGATTGATTTCATCAACGAGGACGAGATGGTCGTCATCGATGGCACCTACAGCACTTGCGAGGGACTCGATCCCGACTGGTACCTAAAGTCAAGCACCCTCAACCTCGACACCGGGCGCGACGTCGGCACCGGGGCCAAGACCATCGTCTATTTTAAAGGTGTGCCCATCGTAGGCACGCCGGCAATATCGTTTTCGCTCTCGGGCGCACGCCGCTCTGGCTGGCTGTCGCCGACCCCGGGTGCCGGGCCGGACGGCAAGCCCCAACTCATGGTGCCATATTATTTTAATATTGCGCCGAACCGCGACCTGACGCTGTCTCCGAATATTATTCCGGCCCGCGGCTTACAGATCGGCGCGCTCGGGCGCTACCTGGGAGAAACCGAGGCCGGCACTTACAGCGGTCAAACCGACCTTGTGTTCCTGCCGCACGACAAGGAAACCGACAGCGAGCGCTACATGCTCAATTCGCAGCACGCCCAGGCGCTCGCGCCCGGCCTGTCGTTTGGCTGGAACGTGCGGGCCGACTCCGATAACAATTATCCCAACGATTTTTCGACTACAGTGGCCGCCAGTGCCGACCGCCAACTCATGCGCGAGCTGAGCATCGATTATCGCAGCCCGTTTTGGACCCTGTCGGCACGCGCGGAAGCCTATCAAGTGCTGCAGGACCCGGCCGCGCTGCTCAACCCGGCGCTGACCTTGGCGCAACCGTATGGCCGTCTGCCGGAGCTCAACTTTCATTCTGGCCGCTTCGATGTTGCCGGTGGTTTCGACTGGGCCATGGACGTCGAAGCGACGCGCTTCACGAATCCGGACCCGACCTTGGTAGACGGCAGCCGCTTGGTGGTGTCGCCGCAAATTAGCTACCCCATCCTCGGCCCCGGGTATTTCATCACGCCCAAGGTGATGCTAACGGCCAGCGCCTACCAGCTTGACGCCAGCCAGGCCCAGAGCACGCAGTTCCCAAACAGGTCGCCGGCGGCCGCCGTCCCCACCTTTTCGCTCGACAGCGGCCTGGTGTTCGAGCGCGACGAAAAACCCTTTGGGCACGCACTCACGCAAACCCTGGAGCCGCGCCTGTTCTACGTCTACACGCCCTATCGCGATCAGTCCCAGTTTCCCATTTTCGACACGGCTGCGGCGACGTTTAACCAGACTCAGCTTTTCAGCGAAAACCGCTTTGTTGGCACCGACCGCATTGGCGACGCCAATCAGCTGACGGCGGCGCTGACCTCGCGTTTTCTTGAAGCTAGCGGCGCCGAGCGTCTGCGATTCACGATCGGGCAGAGAATTTCTTTCACCGAACAACAAGTGCAGCTCCCCTCCTTGACGCCGGTAAACAGCACCCGTTCGGATCTTTTGGTGACCGCCACTGGCCGAATTTCCGACACCTGGACCTTCGACAGCGCGGAAGAATACAGTCCGAGCAGCCACGCCACCGTTAGCTCCAATTACACCGTGCAGTGGAAACCGGCCCCCAAGAAAGTGCTTAACCTTGCATTTCTCTATCTGCAAGACAATTTCAAGAACGTTCAAGTGTCCTCGCAATGGCCACTTTCTCAGCGTTGGTACGGGGTCGGGTTGATCACCTATTCAACGCTCGACAAAAGAGTAATTGAGAGCCTGATCGGGCTCGAATATAGAGCCGATTGCTGGGTTTTACGGATGGGAGCGCAGCGTTTCATCTCGTCGGTTAATACGGTCTCGAATCCGATGTTTTTCCAGCTAGAATTGAACGGCTTGTCCAAATTAGGCGTCGGCAACCCGCTGGACGCGTTCAAAAGGGAAATCCCCGGCTATCAGAATATAAATCCAGTGATCATTCGGTAAACCTTGCACTTTTGTTCGGTATGGTGGATCCATGGATCGCCAGTTTTTTTGTTACTTTTTTTCATCAGAACTCAATGAACGCTCTCCCCACTATGCGCAATGTCAGTATGCACCCACTCAAAATCACGGCGCTCTTGCTGTGTGCCCTGGCGGTCGGCGCCGTCCAGGCGCAGGACCTGAAAGCGGCGACTGCGACAGCGGCCAAAACCGTCGCCGCGCCGGCCGCCCCCAAAACGCAGCCGATCGACTCCATCGCCGTCGTCGTCAACGACGATGTCATCACGCGGCAGGAACTGGCGCTGCGTGTGGCCACCGTGGAGCGGCGCATGAAGGCGCAAAACGTGGCCCTGCCCGAAGCGGCCGATTTGCAGCGTCAGATTCTCGAGCGCATGATTGTCGAGCGCGCGCAATTGCAGATGGCCAAGGAAATGGGCGTGCGAGTCGATGACACCACGCTCGACCGCGCCGTCGCTCGCATCGCCGAGCAACAAAAGATGACGGTCCAGGAGCTGCGCAACCAGCTAGAAAAGGAAGGCACGACATTTGCCACGTTCCGCGAAGAGATCCGGCAAGAGATCATCATGCAGCGCTTGCGCGAGCATGAAGTCGATTCCAAGATTCAGATCTCGGACGCGGAAGTGGACAACTACCTGGACGCCGAAAAAGCGGCTGCGCGCGAGCAAGTCGAAATCAACCTGTCGCAGATCATGGTGCGCATCGCCGAAAATGCCTCGTCTGAACAAATCGCCGCCCGTCGCGCGCGCGCCGAGGAGGTGATGCGACAGCTGCGCACCGGCGCCGATTTCGCCAAAATGGCAGCCACCTATTCGGACGCCAGCGACGCGCTCAAGGGGGGCGAGATCGGCTGGCGTAACCCCGACCGCTTGCCGGCCATATTTGCCGAGCAACTGCTCAAGCTCAAGCCGGGTCAAGTGACGCCGATCATCAAGAGCGCGGGCGGCTTCCATATCTTGAAGCTGGTCGACAAGCGCAGCGCCGCCGAGGCCCAGGCAGACGCTGCCGTGCAGCAGACCCATGCGCGCCACATCTTGATCAAGTTGACGCCCACCGTCAGCGCCAACGACGCCAAGCGCAAGCTGACCGAATTAAAGGAGCGCCTCGACAACAAGGGGGCCAAATTTGAAGATCTGGCGCGCTTGTTCTCGAACGACGGTTCGGCCAGTAAAGGCGGCGATCTGGGCTGGCTGTATCCGGGCGACACGGTGCCCGAATTCGAGACGGCGATGAATGCACTTAAGCTGGGCGAAGTGAGCGGCCCGGTCGAGACCACCTTCGGTTTCCATCTGATCGAAGTGGTGGAACGTAAAAGCGAAGACGCCTCGAAAGAGAAAAAGCGTAATGCCGCGCGCCAGGCAATTCGCGAGCGCAGGCTGGAAGAGGCGACCGAAGACTGGCAGCGCCAAGTGCGCGACCGCGCTTACGTCGAGTTTCGCGCCGATGACAAGTAAGCACGCCGGCGGCCGCGCGCCCGAGGCGAGGCGCACGGTGCGCCCGGCCCTCGCCGTCACCAGCGGCGAGCCGGCCGGCATCGGCCCCGAGATTGCTATCCGGGCCGCCTGGTCCATGCGGCACAAGGTCAACTGCGTGCTGATTGGCGACGCCGCTTTTTTGGCTATGTCGGCCCATGAGATCGACCCCGCCATCAAACTGATGGCGCTGTCGGTGCAAGCGCTGGGCCATGGCGGGCTGCCCGATTTCGGCGCCGAGCGCGTGGCCGTGATCGACGTTCCGCTCGCGGCTTTTGTCACGCCAGGTGTGCTCGACAGAGCCAACGGGCGCAGCGTCCTAGCGACGTTAGATGTGGCGCTAGCTGGCATCGAGGCGGGCTGGTTCGATGGTATAGTCACGGCGCCCCTGCAAAAAAGCACCATCAATGATGCCGGCGTTCCCTTCTCGGGCCATACTGAATACTTGGCGCACAAGACCGCGACTAGCCAGGTGGTGATGATGCTAGCTGGCGTTTCAGAAGCGGGCGCGGCGCCCCTGCGCGTTGCGCTAGCGACTACCCATCTGGCGCTTAAGGACGTGCCGGCGGCCATCACGCAAGACGGCCTGGGGCGCACGCTCGACATCATCGATCACGATTTGAGGCACAAGTTCGGAATAATCCAGCCGCGCATCTTGGTGGCCGGCCTCAACCCGCACGCGGGCGAGCGAGGTTATCTCGGGCGCGAGGAAATCGACGTGATCGCTCCAGCCGTGGCAGCGGCGCAGGCGCGTGGCATTGCCGCGAGCGGTCCTTTTCCGGCCGACACCCTGTTTCAGCGCAAGTATCTCGACAGTGCCGACTGCATCTTGGCGATGTACCACGACCAGGGCTTACCGGTGCTAAAGTATGCCACTTTCGGGCGCGGGGTCAATATCACGCTGGGCTTGCCACTAATCCGAACTTCGGTTGATCACGGTACCGCCCTCGACGTGGCCGCGCAAGGCACCGGCCGAGCCGACTGCGCGAGCATGGAAGAGGCAATCCGAGTTGCCCTTCAGATGGTGCAGGCCGGCCGCTCCGGCCCAGTGCCCAGCTAATTCATTTCGTGCCCACCAATAGAAAATCCAACATGAAACACATCGCACGCAAGCGGTTCGGCCAGAATTTCTTGCATGATAAATTGGTCCTCGATAATATCGCCGAGGCCATAGCCCCACAACCTGGCGACGCCATGGTCGAAATCGGCCCCGGCCTAGGTGCCATGACGGCGTTGCTGATCAAGTCACTAAAGCGGATGCATGTAGTCGAACTGGACCGTGACCTGGTGGCGCGCCTGGAAAAGACCTTCAACCCGGCCAAGCTGACGATCCACGCCGGCGACGCGCTCAAGTTTGATTTTTCCACCATCCCCGTGCCGCCCGGCCAGAAGCTGCGTGTGGTCGGCAACCTGCCTTACAATATTTCCAGCCCGCTGCTGTTCCACCTGGCCGACATGGCGCCGCTGGTGCAGGACCAGCATTTCATGCTGCAAAAGGAAGTTGTCGAGCGCATGGTCGCCGCGCCTGGCGGCAAGACATATGGCCGCCTGTCGGTGATGCTGCAATGGCGTTACAGCATGTCGCTCCTGTTCGTGGTGCCGCCCACCGCCTTCGATCCGCCGCCCAAGGTCGAATCGGCGATCGTGCGAATGATCCCGCTGTCCGATCCGCTGCCGTGCAATCGGGAGACCTTGGAGGCGGTGGTGATGAAGGCGTTTTCGCAGCGCCGCAAGGTGATTCGCAACTGCCTGGCCGGGATGTTTACCGAGACCCAGATCATCGCGGCAGGCATCGATCCCACCTTGCGCCCCGAGACGGTGGCGTTGGCGCAGTACGTGGCGTTGGCCAATTTGTTGACCGGACAAGTGTAAGGCCCGATTCTGAGCCAAATGGCCAAGATCCGTGGCGCATGGATCACAAGCGGGCATCGGCGCAGCGGCCTAAATTGGACTATGATGGCAAGCTCTTGTTTTAAAGATGAGCCAACCGCCAATGCCTACCGAATCCCTTGACTTTTCTACGCCGATCGATGATGCCAAAGTCCAGCAGCCGCGTCTGTGGATAGGCAACGGCTGGACCGCGCGCGTGATTAAAAACGATGATGACGAGGGCTGGGCGGTGGCGATGATCAAAGATGGCGAGCCGGAACCGGCGCTAGTTGGTCCATGGACGATGGGGCGCGACAAGAAAAATCCAAAACCGCTGGATGCGAGCGCTTTTCGCACCCTGGTCAAAACGGCCTCGGAAGTGCTGCGCCGGCATGAACAGCAACTGCACGCTCAGTTGCACAAGAGTTTGTATGTCAGCATGCCGGAAGGCCAGATCAAAGTCACGCTCGATATCGTGCCTGACGAAGATCATCCTTACGCCATGCTGGCCGCTTTCGATCAGGATGGCGAACAGATCGGGCAGGTGCGCACCTCGGCCGCCTTCAAACTGAGCGCAACTAGCGCCGTCGGCTGGATTGAGAACGACTACCGCAAACCATAATCATGGGGTCGGGCGCCGCCACTCCCATGATCTTGGCGGCGCGGCCCTCGCCGCAGTCGGTGCGATGCGCATGCCTAGGCGTTACCAGCGGCCGTTTTACACCACAAGTCACGGGCTCGACATACGGGAGCGGCAGGTTCTGTCGGGCGCCAGAAGCTGCTCAAGGGAGCCAGTTGACCTTGGGAAACTTGGCGCGGAACTGGTCGGACATGGGAACGACCTGGCTGCTTGTATAGTTGAAAAAAACGAAACCAGACTTGGCCATCGCCACCAGGGTCTGGTCGCGCAAGCGCGTGATGCGGAAGGTGATGTCGCCGCCATATTTATTGAAGTCCATCACGCCAACCTCAAACAACAACTGGTCGCGGGCATGGGATTCGGCGTGGTAGGTGGTGGCTAAATCTGTGACAATGATGGCGGTGCGGTCGGCTTCCGTTTCGCACACGCCGTGTTCAAACAGGAAAAGTGCGCGCGCCTCCGAAATCATCGAAATCATCGATTCATTGCCAAGGTGGTTGGCAGCGTTGATGTCGGTGGCGCGCACGCTCAACTGGGTCGAATAGCAATACTGGTCTTCAGGAAATTCAAGTTTTAAACGAGCCATGTTGTTCAAGGGAGCATTCGCTCCATCGCTGCGGGTGGCGCAATTTTAGCCCAGTTCCCGGTCAAACGGAGCCGTTACGGCAAATGGAGAGCATGGCAGGCGAAGTTGACTTTCCTCGTGCTCGCCTTCTCGCTTGTCTGCCCGTGCCGCCTCTCAGCGTTACTGAGAGGCGGCGCCTCTTTTCCAAGCTTAGCCGTGCAGTTTGATGGCGGTTTCGGCGATGCTGCGGCCCTGGTAGCGGGCCCCTGCCAGTTCATTCTCGCTCGGCAAGCGCGAACCATCGCCGCCGGTGATGGTGGTGGCGCCGTAGGGCGAGCCGCCAGTGACTTCGTCAAGCTTCATCTGGCCGGCAAAGCCATAGTTCAGACCGACCACGGTCATGCCGAAGTGCAGTAGATTGGTGATGATCGAGAACAGGGTCGTTTCCTGGCCGCCGTGCTGGGTGGCGCTGGAACTGAAAGCGCCCCCGACCTTGCCGTGCAGCGCGCCCTTCATCCATAGGCCGCCGGCTTGGTCGAGGAAATTTGCCATCTGCGACGCCATGCGACCGAAGCGAGTGCCGGTCCCGACCACGATGGCATCATAATTTTCCAGATCGGCGATGGTGGCCTCGGGTGCAGCTTGGTTCATCTTATAGTGGGAATTTTTTGCCACCGAGTCGGGCACCAGTTCCGGAACGCGTTTGATGTCAACGGTGGCGCCCGCCTCGCGCGCGCCTTCGGCCACGGCGTTCGCCATCGCTTCAATATGGCCATATGCCGAATAATACAAAACAAGTACTTTTGCCATTGTTATTCTCCCAGTAAATTAAAAAATGAATCCATCTACGCCTTCTGTGTGGCAACAATGCCACCTTCTTGGCCGCCCCTCGCCCTAGCTAGGTGACCCTGCCGGGGTGAGGGGCGCGTCCCGTCGCAGGCAGCCAATGCGTGAAGCGATCGCTAGCTTGGGGGTATTAACTCCGTGCCGGCAGGTGTGGGTAGCCAGCTGGCAGTGCCTGCCTGCATCTAACCGGTGCAACCGTGGTGCGTTCCCTGTTCTATCATCAGAATTGCCACTTTGTGTGCTTCTTCCTCGGCCTCCACTGCATTTGAAAAAACGGTATCGATTGAGACGCGTTGGGCAGGAAAAATACAGTTTCTGTGCATCGGGTTAGAAGACGCGCTGTAGATAGCCACGATGGCCGCCCAATGCGCACTGTCGGGTAATTGCGCGCTTGAATATTCAATTTCATACTCGCGTATTGTCGCGTAAGGCATTGCAGTTCTCCCCGCATTGTGCCAAGTCGGCACAATGTCGTTTTTAATGTGTCAATGGCCCGGTCTCAGGGTCAAACAATTGGCGAAATTTGGTCGCGCAGCATCGCCAGAGATCAACTGTGATCGCAGCTGTTGACCCAAACCATCCTCGGCGAGATGGCCGAGAATCCATTCTGGCGCTGTCTTAATGCGCTGCGGGCCAAATACCGAGACAGCCTCAGTGTTTACCGGACTGCGCGGGGTGGGCACATCGCCGCCCAATGAAAATAAAAGAATAACCAAAAGACTATGGTAACGCACCTTGCCTCGATTCGCACGCCTTTGCGCCCTGCCGGTTTTTTGGGGCCGTTCGCCTTGTTGGCATTGGTAGCGACGGCGTCGCTTGCACTGCCTATAGCCTGCTCGAGGAGCGGCGCCGGGCGCTCCCTATGCCGCTTCGGGCCGTTGCCATTGTCATTAGTGCGGTCGGAAGTATGCTCCGTCCAGCCAAACCGCGCCGCGCGCTAGGGTCGCTCGTAAGGTGGGCGGAACCGCGTCAAGATCCCATTGGTGTGGCGACTTCGCGCTCGCCGTTGACGGTTTTTCAGTTGGTTTGCCGCTGATCTGCGTCATTCCGGCGCCGGCATCCGCGCGGCGAATGCCGCCAGGGAGTAAACTGTGCCCTGCATACTTTCGCATTGGGCGATTCGAGCGAACTTGTGAGTCAATTCATGCCTGGAACATCTACTTCCCTATTTTCCGATCTGAACCTGAGTGACGCGCTGATCCGCGTACTGAAAGAGGTCGGCTACGAATCGCCGTCGCCGATCCAGGCCGCCACCATTCCCCTCCTTCTTAGCAATCGTGACGTGCTAGGTCAGGCGCAGACGGGCACCGGCAAGACCGCCGCGTTTGCGTTGCCGATTTTATCGCGCATCGACCTAAAGCAAACCACGCCGCAAGCGCTGGTGCTGGCGCCGACGCGCGAACTGGCGATCCAAGTGGCCGAAGCGTTCCAACGCTACGCTACCTTCATTCCTAATTTTCACGTGCTGCCGATTTACGGTGGCCAAAGTTATGGACCGCAACTATCGGCTTTGCGGCGCGGCGTGCACGTGGTTGTTGGAACGCCGGGACGCGTGATCGATCACCTCGATAAGGGGTCGCTCGATCTGTCGAAGCTGAAAACGCTGGTGCTAGACGAAGCCGACGAAATGCTGCGCATGGGTTTCATCGAAGATGTCGAGCGTATCTTGAAAGAAACGCCAGCCACCCGGCAAACTGCGTTGTTTTCGGCCACGATGCCGTCAGGGATCAAGCGCATTGCCGCCACCTATTTGAATAATCCGGCTGAAGTCACGGTTGCCGCCAAGACCGCCACCGCCGACAATATCCGCCAGCGCTATTGGCTAGTTAGCGGCATGCATAAGCTAGATGCGCTAACTCGCATCCTGGAAGCGGAAACTTTCGACGGCATGATCATTTTTTCGCGGACCAAGCTGGGCACCGAGGAACTGGCCGGCAAACTGCAGGCGCGCGGCTTTTCCGCCGCCGCCATCAACGGCGATATCCAGCAGGCGCAGCGCGAGCGCACTATCCAGCAACTAAAGGACGGCAAGATCGATATTCTGGTCGCCACCGACGTCGCCGCGCGCGGCCTGGACGTGGAGAGGATCAGCCACGTGGTCAATTACGACGTGCCACACGATCCGGAAAGCTATACCCATCGCATAGGCCGCACCGGTCGGGCCGGGAGAAGCGGCGAGGCCATCCTATTTATCACGCCGCGCGAAAAAAACTTGCTAAAGGCGATCGAACGCTCGACCCGACAGCCGATCTCCATGCTCGAGTTGCCGTCGATTCAGGCGGTCAATGACGTGCGCATTGCCAAGTTCAAGGACCAGATCAGCGAAACGCTGGCGCAGGGCGAATTGGACCAATTCGAGTTGCTGATCGAGGAGTTCGAGCGCGAGCGCAATATCCCTGCCATCGAGATCGCCGCGGCACTGGCGAAAATGGCGCGCGGTAATGTGCCCTTGCTGCTTGACAAAAACAAGAAGGAAGTGACGCCGCACTTCGATGAGCGAGCGCCGCGCCAGGATAAATTCGAACGTCCGGAGCGCAGTGAGCGTTTCGAACGCAGCGAGCGGCCCGCCTTCCCTAAAAAGGAGCGCGTCGTGCGCCAAGCAGACTCAGGCATGCAGACTTTCCGCATCGAAGTGGGCCATGCGCATGGCGTCAAGCCGGGCAATATCGTGGGCGCGATTGCCAACGAGGCAGGGCTGGATTCCAAAAATATTGGTCGCATCGAAATCTACGACGACTACAGTGTGCTTGATTTACCCGATAACATCCCGGAAGAGTTGTTGACGCAACTACAAAAGGTGTGGGTGGCGGGCCAGCAGCTGCGAATCAGACGCGACGGCGACGAGCCTGCGGCGCCAGCCCAGCCCGTGAAAAAAGCGTCTAGCAAGCACGTGAGCGCGCAGACGCCCCCGGGTAGAAGCCACAGCGACGACGTCGCGGCGCCGCCTAGCGACGCCGCGCGGCAACACGAGAGCACCAGCGAAGCTGCGCCGTCTCGTCCGAAAAAGGACGCCAAAGGCAAAGTTAAGATGACGTCGTACCGGATTGAAGTGGGCCATGACCATGCTGTAACACCGAGCAATATCGTCGGTGCCATCGCCAACGAGGCGGGGATCGATGCGAAGCTAATTGGACGCATCGATATTTTTGATGATCATAGCGTACTCGACCTGCCGGTCGGCATGCCACATGATATTCTCGAACAACTGAAAGTCGTGAGAGTGGCCGGACAACAGTTGCGCATCAGTCTCGATGGCAGTTTCTCGCCGCCGCTGGTCAAGAGCGTCACTAAGAAGCCCGCTCTCAAGTTGAAAAGCAATGTCGCGCCACACTCTTTCGCCGACAAGCCCAAGGCAAAGCCGCAGCGCTAGGCTCGGAAAGCGTTAGCCCAGGCGTGCTGAAGAGCGCGCTCGACCCTGCTTCTCGCGCGCCAACACCGGGCGCAGGCGGCGCGACCGGCACCGGCACTGTCAGCATCGATGCAGTCAAATTTGTCGGGCCGCATGCTCGCCTACAAGGCCATGCCATGCGGCAATCGAGCTGACCTTACCCGCTTTGCTAGCAACCGTTGGCGCCGCCCACGTTTTTCTCTGCTCCATCGCCATCCATGCCCACTTGCTGCTGGCCTGGCAAACAAGGCAAAGCCGTCGAACCCGACCAGGCCCGGATCTGCTCGCTCGAAAATGAACACTTGGGTTCGTTGCCGCACAGATTGACATCAGGTTTGGCCTCATGCTGCTTGAAGCGCAGTGCCAACCTCATGTCACGCCGCACGAAAAAGGAACTTCCATTGAAAATCGCTCTAATGTTAGGCATCATCGTGCTGGGCGCCCACACGATGGCGATTGCCGCGGCCGACACTCTGGCGCCGGACGGACTCGACGCGGCCGAACGGGGGGTGGCTGTCGGTCCCAGCGCCAAAGGCGCCAACGTGCTGCGGGCCCAGGTGCTGCTCGGCCGCGCCCACTTCTCGTCGGGCGAAATTGATGGGGCTTACGGCAACAATTTGCGCCAAGCGATCGCTGGTTTCCAGAAGGCGAGGCAGCTCTCGCCAACCGGCGTCATTGATGCGGCGACCTGGGCCGCGCTGGAATCGGACCGTGCGCCCATTCTGAGCACCTACACGATTACGGCGGCGGACGCCATCGGCCCATTTGCGACGATTCCGCCCAAAATGGCGGATAAAGCCAAGCTCAGCGCACTCGGCTACGCCAATGTCGCTGAAGCGCTCGGTGAAAAATTTCACACCAGCCCAGTCTTGCTCAAGCTGCTAAATCCTGGCAAGGATCTAAGTCGCACCGGTGAGCAGATAACGGCGCCGAACCTGGAGGCGGCCGGCGCTTTGCCAAAAGCGGCCACGATCGTGGTGGCCCGTGCGGACGGTACCTTGACTCTGCTCGATGCAAGTGGCCAAGCCGTGGGCCAATTCCCGGCCACAACTGGCAGCGCTCACGACCCGCTCCCGATCGGGAATTGGAAGGTGCAAGATATCGTCAAAAACCCTGTCTATCGCTACAATCCAAAACTGTTTTGGGACGCCAAGGCCAGCGACGCCAAAGCGAGAATTGCGGGTGGCCCGAATAATCCCGTCGGCGTGGTCTGGATCGGGTTGTCGAAGGCACATTACGGCATCCACGGCACGCCAGAGCCATCCACCATCGGCAAGACGCAGTCACACGGCTGCATTCGTCTGACCAACTGGGATGCCAGCGCCGTTGCCCAGGCGGTAGGGCCCGGCACTCCCGTCATCCTCCAAAATTGATGGCATTGGGAGAAAGCGCATGAAGTGGCTAATCACATTGGTTTTGGGCGCGCTGATGGGCGCCGCAGCAGTACTGTTTTTCCTCAGCAAGGTGCCAAACGTTGCGGCGCCGGCTGCACTCGTCGTTGCGCCGCCGGCGCCTTCGGCGCAGCAGGCGCCAGCCGCCAGTGCCGTGGCGCTGCCAGAGGCAGCATTGCCGATTCCATTAATGCCGACCATGACCGCCGCGCCCGAAACGAGCACGGTGGAAACCATGCCGCACGAGCTTGAAACCTTGATGATTCCGGTCCAGGGCGTGGGCGCCGCTCAGCTCAGCGATACGTTCAATCAAACGCGGGGTAACGGACGAAGGCATGAAGCGCTCGATATTCTGGCGCCCCGGGGAACCAAGGTATGGGCGGCGGGCGATGGTACGGTGGCCAAACTCTTCACCAGCAAGCCTGGGGGGTTGACGATCTACCAATTCGACCCCAGCAAAAAATATGCGTATTATTACGCGCACCTCGACCGCTACGCGCCCGATATCAAGGAAGGACAGCAAGTCAAGCGCGGTGAGCTGATCGCGTACGTGGGCAGCAGCGGTAACGCGGATCCAGCCACGCCGCACCTGCACTTTGCGATATTCGAGCTGGGGCCGGAAAAGCAATGGTGGAAGGGCACTCCGGTCAATCCCTACCCCGTGTTGCGCGGGCAAAAGCTACCCTAGGCGCGCTCTTTACCAGCTACGCACCCGCCCCGTGTCCATGTGGACGAATTGCGAATCGGGATAATAGCCGACCCCGCCACCACCCAGCTTAAGCGCCGCCTCGCGTAAACTGCTCAAATCGCGTCCCGGAAGCCGCAGATCAATTGCCTTTCCTTCCATGTGCATGCTGTGCTTGGCGACGCCGTCGCCGAGCAGGGCAAGTTTTCGGTTGGTTTCGGGCGAACGGTAGCCTGAAATAATATGCACCACGTTGTTGCTGCCAAATTGCGAGGTGACTTCGTCGAGCAGGACCAGAAGTTGCGGATCGATGCGCGCGACAGCGTTGGTGCGATGGTCGCGTAACACCTTGTTGATGTCGTTTAGTGCATCGGGCAGGAATTGGCCCTCGGCCCAAAACACGCTACGCAAGGTTTCGCCCGTATGCGTGTTATAGAAGCACAGGCTGCGCTCGTCTTGTGTGGCCACGGCAGAGCGCGCGAGCGCCGGCAGGCTCAGCGCAGTGGCCAGAGCAATAGAATTTTTTAAAAAAGAGCGACGGGTCATGATATATCCTTTCGAATCCAATACGCCGATGATGTAGGCGCTGATAGAATCGCGCTAAATATTGCGCTAAGGCAATTGTGTTGACGTTCAGCGTGAAGCAGAAAATTTGTCAGTCTGCCAGTGACGCGGATCGTAATGAAATGGCATTACAAGCGGAAAGCAAAAACTCGGCCTTAAAGACACTATACGCTGACAATTCCAGGAATTCCTAACCGATATCGACATTCTATGCCCTTATCAACGTGCGCGGCGCGCATCCCGGCAAGACGGCCGGTGGCGCGCTTCGCATGGCATCTGCGCCATCTACGCAAAGAGATTGCGCAGCGCGTTATTTGCCTTCATACAAAGGCTAACTGCCTGCATGATGCCGAACATGATCAGTTCAGCGCGTTGCTGTCGATCTCTCCCCAAATTGCTGGTCCGCGAAATTAATGCACCAAGAAAACGCACTATATCGGTGCGTTGAGCCGATATGAAGAAGAACGCTTCTTAAATCGCCTTATTAATCAAGTATTTAATGAAATGCACTAAATTGGAACAATTATTGCTTAACGGAAGCAATAGAGCTTTATTTTGCATTCTTTTGGGGAGTAATTGGAATGGATGGACTTAAGAACGGTGGCGACGCCTTATTCGTCTTACTTGGCGCCGTGATGATTTTGGCGATGCATGCGGGTTTTGCCTTCCTCGAACTGGGCACAGTGAGGAAAAAAAACCAAGTGAATGCCCTCGTCAAAATTCTCGTCGACTTCGCAATTTCGACGGTGGCTTATTTTTTTGTTGGCTACGGGGTCGCCTACGGCATTAATTTTTTCGCGCCTGCCGACGTGCTCGCTTCCAAGAACGGTTATGAGTTGATCAGGTTCTTTTTCTTGCTCACCTTTGCGGCCGCGATTCCCGCCATCATTTCGGGCGGAATTGCCGAACGAGCCAAATTTTATCCACAATTAATCGCGACGGCCCTGCTGGTCGGTTTCTTATATCCGTTTTACGAAGGGATCGTCTGGAATCATCGATTCGGCATCCAGGCCTGGCTTAAGATGGCTTTTTCGGCAGAGTTCCATGATTTCGCTGGCTCGGTGGTGGTCCATGCCGTGGGCGGTTGGGTGGCGTTGCCGGCTGTGCTGTTGTTGGGGGCGCGGCGCGGCCGCTACATGAAAAATGGCGCAATCGCGGCGCATCCGCCGTCATCGATCCCGTTTCTTGCCTTGGGCGCATGGATCTTGACTGTGGGCTGGTTCGGCTTTAACGTCATGAGCGCGCAAGCGCTCGACAAGATGAATGGTCTGGTCGCCGTCAATTCCTTGATGGCGATGGTCGGTGGCACGCTGGTGGCTCTAGCGCTTGGGAAGAACGATCCCGGTTTTGTCTATAACGGTCCGCTGGCCGGCCTGGTCGCCGTCTGTGCCGGCTCCGATCTCATGCATCCGCTCGGGGCCCTGATCACGGGCGCAATCGCGGGCGCCATTTTTGTTTGGATGTTTACGCTGGCGCAAAACAAGTGGAAGATTGACGACGTCCTCGGTGTTTGGCCGCTGCACGGCTTGTGCGGCGCATGGGGTGGCTTGGCCGCCGGCATTTTCGGCATGAAAGAGCTGGGTGGCGCAGGCGGCGTTTCGTTCGTCGCACAGTTAATCGGTACGACGATGGGCGTCGGCATTGCACTGGCAGGTGGTTTTCTTATCTATGGCATACTAAAAATGACGATAGGAATACGCCTCGATCCGGAGGAGGAATTCCGAGGAGCCGATCTAACGATTCATCGGATTTCGTCCACGCCGGAACATGAGTCGAGTTGGTGAGGAGCCAGTCCTCCCGGCGCGAGGCTTGCGGGGACGGCATTTCTCATGATAAGGGGCGGCGCGAAAACGACTGTCGTTGGCGACAGCGACTGTGGCGCTAGGGCTCGCTGCCGTTGGATGCGACGCCAGACCGAGCTGGGTCGCACGATTCGTGGCAGCCTACCATCGACTTTGAGCGGCCTCGGCGCCGACCCGCTGTTGACGCCATGGCGTTATTAGCGCTTTCAACGTCCAGCTTGCTCTTTGAGCGCCAAACGTCAATTCAACGGCTTACGCCCGCGGCCATTTTTTTCGCCCGCAGCGCCGCCGTACTTTTTTCCATGCAGTCGAGGACGGTACCGGTACTAAAAGGCTTAATGATGAAGCCGTTGGCTCCCTTTTTCATTGCCGTTTGTACAGTTTCACGGTCTATGCTCCCGGTCAGCATCAATACGACAGTGTGCGGTGACCCCTGTTTGATCTGTTCTAGCAAGTCAAGTCCATTTCTGTCCGGTAGTTGCGCATCGAGGCAGATTACGTCAGGGCGCAGTCTTTCCACTTGCTCTAGCCCGGCCTTGGCACTTGATGCATCGCCGACTACGTTGTAGGCGTCGCTTTGTATGATCATCCGAAGGGCCGAGCGTATTAACTCATTACCGTCGATGATAAAAATATTTAAGCGATTTTGGCTAGGCAATTGAAAGCACTCCATTTTTCGCACCAACTCTCAGAACCGACCGTGAATGCCGCAGCGGTGAGCCTTTGGGTTTGGTTTGGTATTTCGGACCATCCTGGCGGGCCATTCGGCTCGATGGTATTTTTTTACGTCCCGATTAAACAAAAAACTGCGTTCTGGAACAGGCCGCGCGAAACTGGTCCGGCTAAGGCAAAAGCAAGACGGCTGATCAGGCGGCCGTGCCATCAAAATTGTTGGTATTAGTATACCGTAAAAATGCCATGGCAAAATCGGCAAAAAATCCCACTAGACTTAGTCGCCTAGTCGTCAAGGTTGGGTGAAATTAATGCGTCCTTGCAATGCCCTGTCACTAATCGGGGGAGCCGCAAGGGCGCTCCCTAAGGGCCGCGCTTGCGGCGCCAGTCCTGCACCATGTCGTTTAGCCTTAAGCTGTTCTACTAACCGTCAACTGTCCCTAGTTTCCCATTTCGAGTTGACACCTCCCGTGTTTCCAACCGGATTGTCTTATGTGCTAACGTTTCGCAGCCTAGTTGAGCCGAGCAACGTGGCCAATCGCACCGCGCACGGCTGTTGCGATTGGAATCGATGCGCAAGGAGAACAAAACGATAGCGGCTGCGGGCAGCTTCACTGGGCACCACGCTGGCGGCCGGCGCAAGGCATCGACGCCATCCGTTGCGCTGGGCTCGCGGGCGTCGCAGGTCGGCGACTCCCGCATGGCCTTGCACGGTTCTGCCGGTCTCATCGTTGAGAAGTGGAGCAACGCGCCTCCCATCAGGGGGCGATGAAGCGGCCCTGCGTGTTGGCATGGTCGGCATTGCACGAGTGTCGAGGCGCATGGCGGGGTGTGGGTGATCACGGATGACGGTCGGCCCAAAATTGCCCCACACAAATACGCGAACGCCGCAATCCCGGCCTCAGCCTGTCACACCGGATCGGGGCGGCGCAGAGCGGCAAGCCCAGCTGCAATGGCGCAGCCGAGTTGGTCATGTCACATTTTGCCCAACCTCAGTTTTCAGCGCCCGGTCAAGCTTCGCTCGATAGATTTTCGCGCCGCAGCCAGGCGTCTTGTCGACCTTTTTTCCGCATGGGGCTGGGTTTGGCTTAGGGCACCTTAAATAATTTGTCATTATCAAATATGTTTGGTAATATCTATTTTAATAAATAATGATCACTTGGATCCACCATGGAGCGCATGGGGATTTTTGAGGCGGCCAAGTCGTTCAAACGCGGAAATTGCGTCTAAATTTAAAGAATCCAGTCAGAAAAATAGCCTTTGCGCCCATAGTCTGGGCTGACTTTTCCGGAGCGGCAACATGCTGCTGCCATGTCCCGAACTTGGGCGAATTGCGAATTGCGATTTACGGATTACGGCTGAAGGGCCGACAGGTTACAGTTTCATGGCACCCCTCGCTTGAGGGGGACGGAGGTATACCCTAATGAAGAGATTGAATATGAGTTCGATCAAAGGAGCCCATCGTCTACTTCCCGGCGCCCGGTGCTGCTGGCGTCGCTGCTCCCGGTGGGAAAGTCTTTCGCCACAACATTTCATTTCAGCCGTCGCATGAAAGAAACAATAATCGGCAATTTCTCACATATGTCCGAAGGAGGGGATTTTTTTGGAGGTGTGAGCACTGCCTGACGTTCAGTTAGGCCATGTTCAAGTTTAAAAAAACTAGGAGGAAGTAAATCATGAAACGAAAAATTCAAGCTTTGGCTGCCGCAGTGCTGTCGCTCCAGGTCGGTTTCTGTTTCGCTGCCGGCGCCCAGGATGCCGAACGCCTTGGAAAAGACTTGACCCCCTTGGGCGGGGAAAAGGCGGGTAACAAGGATGGCAGCATCCCTGTCTGGTCGGGCACGGAAGCTGCCCAGCCAGGCTGGTCGCATGGTAAAAAACGCGTTGATTTCTGGAAATATAAAAGCGATAAACCGCTGTTCTCGATCGACGCATCGAATGTCGATAAATATGCGGACAAGCTGACGCCCGGACAGATCGCGCTGTTCAAGCAGATCAAGGGCTATCGGATGGATATCTATCCGCCCCATCGTGACTGCGGGGCCCCAGGTTTTGTCTTGGAAAACACCAAGAAGAATGCCACTACGGCCGTGCTGGCTCCCGAAGGCTGGTTCTTGAAAGAGGCCTACATGCCGGGAATTCCCTTCCCGCTGCCAAAAAATGGTGCGGAGGTCATGCTAAACGGAAAATACCACTACCGGGGCGTGGGCGTCGAATACAAGCCGATGTTTACGGCCATTTCTCCGCGCAAGGGAAGTGCGGATTGGATTAAGGCGGCAGATGACTTGATTTGGTATATGCCTTGGGGGAAGAAAGGCTCAACGCTGCTCAGTTCGATGCCGCCGGTGGAATGGTATATCCATTTCGGCTACACGGCGCCGGCCGCATTGGCTGGCCAAGCCTTAAACATCACGATGCACACCAACGAGCCAGGGAGCGAAGCGTTCTACTACTTCCCCGGACAGCGTCGCGTGCGCCGGATGCCAACCTATGCCTATGATGCGCCGCAGATCGGCTTCGAAAACCAGTACACGATGGACGAGCCGGAGGTTTTCATGGGTACCCTCGATCGCTTCGACTGGAAGTTGGTGGGCAAGAAGGAGATCTATGTCGCTTACAACTCCTTTGGCGGCTATAACTTTAGTGGCAAATTCGAGGATTTCGCGCAAAGAGACTTTGTCAACCCGGCCGATCGGCACTATGAACTGCACCGGGTCTGGGTCGTCAACGCCACCGTCAAGGCCGGCATGCGGCACTCGGCCCCGAAACGCACGTTCTACTTGGATGAGGATTCCTGGAACTATTTGGGCGCGGAAGATTACGATGGTCAGGGAAAAATCTGGAAAGTCAGAGAATCGTACCTGATCCCTGTGTATGAAACAGGATCGTGCGACGCCTCTGCCTTTGCCCAATACAACTTGGCCGACGGTCGCTATCTGGTCGATATGCATGCGGCGGGAACCGGTACGGATATCTCTTATTCCGTAGAGGGAAACGGTCCGCGCTTTAATGCCAGCTATTACACTTCTGAAAACCTGCGTGCCATGAGCGAACGTTAAGCGATCCCCATTTACAAGGACAAGGCGAGACAAGAATGAGAAAAATACCAAAGCTCAAAGTGATGACGGCGATCATCATGACGCTGGCGGTCACGGTGGAATCAAAACTGCCATCGACATTGTCCGTCTTAAACGTAAATGCTTGGACTTGCGTTGCCGCCAGCGTCATGATGATCGCCGTCAT
>PKWL01000108.1 GCA_003133225.1 Janthinobacterium sp. | reverse complement strand
CAAAGTCCGACAGGCTCCTAGCAAAAGCAGTACAGGTCGGTGGGGTCGCTATGGCCTCCATCGTGATTGGCTTGCTACCGGTCGTGGTTACGCTGGTTGCGAGCCGTGACACCGACGCAGTACCGTTGCGCCAGCTTATTCCATCTCTTGTCCTAAGCACCGCAGGGCTAATCTGCATTAGTTGGCAAACACTGTCAGTGCAGGGCCATAGCTCGCTGACTGGCCTGCTGTGCGCAATCGGCGCACTCGTTTCATGGACGGCTTATGCGGTCGGCAATAGTCGCTGGCTAGCCAGGCTGCAATCTGTGACTTCTCACGAATGGAGCCTGCTCACTGGCCTCGTCACCGGCGTGGAAGCACTTCTACTTGCGGTGCCCGCGTTCTGCATAAGCACTCCCGTCCATGACTCTACAGACTGGATGTGCTTCACAGCCGTCGTTACCGGCGTTGCGATTTTTTGCTCGATCATCGGAAATGGGTTCTGGAATTATGCGAGCCGCGCGTTGCCGCTCACACTGATGGGACAGATGATCGTGTTCGAAACCGTGTTCGCTGCCGTCTATGGCTTTTTATGGGAAAAGCGTTGGCCGACGATTGCCGAAAGTGCGGCGATGGGCCTGCTTATCGCAGGTGTTGCCTCGTGCGCGTCAGTACATCGGCCGAAGAAAAACGTGAATGCATAGACCTGTATGCATAACGGAGCCTCTTGCACAAGGTGACGAAACGCGCCAGCGGGATCTTATGTCCGCTTTGGTCGTGAGCTGCAGTTGATCGACGCGCCGCGAATGTCAGCAGCGCAGCGTTAGCGGTCAGTCAACTTTCGCGTATGATGGTCAACAACCGGCCATGAGCAGTCCTTCACACCTAAAGTAAATCGGCTCGCCAACGGCCGCTTTGCTATAGGTAAGCCGACGGAGCCGTTACCTCCGCCACCGGCGGTTCACCCTCATAACGGACCTTGAGGGCGTGCTGTTGTCGGAAAAATTCAACAATTGAATGGCGACCGTCCAGAAATCGCACGTTCGCGATTGACCGAAGTGGACGTAACGTCAAATCAGGCCGATGGTCCGGCAGGGGTACAGAACACGACAGAGTTGGATTTCAATGGGCAAGACTTAAAGGGTTTGGGGTCGCTTTGCTACGCTGCGCAACGCGGCATGTACTTGCACCCGACTTATGCGGTTAGGCCACAAAGAGAGCCGCTCGGGGTCACGGCTATGTGGATGTGGGTAAGGGAGCGGCGGGATGAAAAAAGCAAAGCCCCTCAATTGGAACGTAAACAAAATGTCACCATGGAGAAGGAGGAGACCAGCTGTGAAAAATCGTGACTACGACCTGTTCGTGATTGGCGCCGGTTCGGGGGGAGTAAGGGCGGCGCGCATTGCGGCCGGTTTTGGGGCCAGGGTAGCGGTCGCAGAGGACCGCTACATGGGAGGCACCTGCGTCAACGTGGGCTGCGTGCCGAAAAAACTGTACGTCTACGCGTCTGAATTCGGCAAATCCTTCAAGGATGCCGCAAACTTCGGCTGGAATAGCCAAAGTCCCCATTTTGAATGGGCAACGCTGCGCGACAACAAAAAAGCGGAAATATCCCGCCTCAACGCGATCTACGAAAACCTGCTGGCGGGGGTGAAGGCCGATGTGATCAAGGGCCGCGCACGAATCATCGATGCCCATACGGTGGCAGTCGGCGAGCAGCAATTTGTGGCGGAAAAGATTTTGATCGCCACCGGCGGCTGGCCGCATATCCCAAAATTTCCCGGCAGCGAACTTGCCATCAGCTCTAACGAAGTGTTCGACCTCGCGCAATTTCCCAAGCGACTTGCAATCGTAGGCGGCGGTTACATCGCGGTGGAGTTTGCCGGCATCTTCAATGGGTTGGGCGCCCAGGTAACCCAGTTGTATCGCGGCTCTCTGTTCCTGCGAGGCTTCGATGCCGACATCCGCGCTCACGCAGCGAAGGAAATCGCAAAGACTGGAGTAGACCTGCGCTTTGGCGCAAATGTGCAGTCCATCACTTCGAGACTCGGCGGCCTGCAAGTACTGCTGACCGACGGCGTCACCATCGAAGTCGATGCTGTGCTCTACGCCACCGGACGAAGAGCCAACCTGGAAGGCCTGGGCCTGGACAGCGTGAACGTGAAGATCAGTGACGACGGCAACATCGAGATCGACGACAAATACTGCACCTCCGAACCCAGCATTTTCGCGCTCGGCGATGTGACCGGTGGCATCGAACTAACCCCGGTGGCGCTGGCCGAAGGCATGTCCTTCGCCCGGCGCCAGTTTGGCGGGCTGCAAGACGCGGTCGATTATGACTTCATCCCCACGGCCGTCTTTTGCCAGCCCAATATTGGCACTGTCGGATTGACCGAAGATGCGGCGCGCGCCCGGTTCGGAAAACTCCGCGTATTTAAATCCGTCTTCAAGCCCATGAAACACACCCTCAGCGGGCGGGACGAACAGACCTTCATGAAGCTGATTGTCGACAGTGCCAGCGACCGCGTTGTCGGCGCGCACATGATGGGACCGGATGCGGGCGAGATCATGCAAGGCATCGCCATCGCCTTGCGCGCAGGAGCCACCAAGGCCGTTTTCGACACGACCATCGGCATACACCCAACCGCCGCCGAGGAATTAGTTACCATGCGTGACGTCTGGCGGGAAGACTAGTGGCGGCAGGCGGGTATATTGGCGGCTGCGGGCGAAGGTCAGAGGAGTTGGCTGGGCTTCCACCAGCTTCCCCGCCCCGAAGCGCCTGTGATCAGCGGCTCTTCAGATATTTCAGCATCGTGTCTGCATCGGACACTTCAAACGGATCGGTCGGAGATTCGTCCTGGAAACCCGGTTCAGAAAAAATCTTCTTTATTTCTCCGTTTTCGACGTACATTGAATAACGCCAACTACGCATGCCGAAGCCGAGATTGCGCTTATCGACCAACATGCCCATCTTGCGGGTGAAGTCTCCATTTCCATCGGGCAGCAGGAATACGTTCTTTGCATTCTGACTCTTGGCCCACTGGTACATGACGAACGCGTCATTGACCGAGATGCAGACGACCGCATCGACTCCCTGCGCCTTAAAGTCTGCATATAATTCTTCATAGCGCGGCAGATGAGACGTCGAGCACGTCGGGGTGAATGCGCCGGGCAGCGAAAACATGACGACATTCTTGCCCTTGAATATCTCGTCACTGCCCAGATCTTTCCACTCGAAGGGGTTCGGTCCGCCTAGAGCATCATTGCGTACGCGGGTTTTGAAAGTGACGCTCGGGACATGATTTTGCATCTTTGTTCTCCATCGTTGGTTTAAGGAATAGCTCGTTATCGCGATTCGGGCGAAATTTTTGCATGCGGTGGCCGAGTTCGTCCCAGAAGTAATTGTATATGACGAATTCACTCTAGCAGAACTTGTTATACTACCTTCATTGTAAGCATTGGCTCCAGTCGCCAGAATAGACGACACAGCACCTGCTTCGAAGAGTTGCCGTCTATTTCGACTACGTTGGATATGGCGCAACGCAAAGTTGAAGATGCCAAAATTATGACTACGGAAAGACATCGCGCCGGGGAATGCCACCAATAGTTAGTTCAGAGGTCCGCCTGCTGGACTCAGAAAGCCTCGAAATGCGAGCATCGTAGTCAGCAACAGCAACTACGATGCCGGGGGGGCCCCTGATCAGTTACCTAACTGCCTACCTGACGGTCCGCTACCGCTGCGCTGCTGTCGGTCGCGGCGTGTCGACCATCGGCGGCTGACGACCCATTGCCGACGTTCACGGTTCCCAGACTTTGGATTCGACACGCATTCAAGTGATTGAATGCGTGTGCCGCACTGATGGATGGTGCCGAGGACTATCTCAAACTGCTGACCAAGTTATGCCAACGC
>PKWL01000111.1 GCA_003133225.1 Janthinobacterium sp. | reverse complement strand
ACACAAAATTAAATACACCCTCCAATGGCAGTCCGGTTCTTGCCAATGTCATTGCACGATCGGACCGGCCCAACGGCGCCGATTTTCCCGGCGAGCGTTGATGCGCCGTGCCCGCCTTGGCGGACGCAGCATGGGATGGGGCGCCGTGCTTGCGATCGAGTTTGAACACGGTCAGTGTTTGAACCACGATCCTCGTTTGATCCTGAAGACTTGCTGCCGCCGCTGCTGCTTGCTCCACCAGGGCTGCATTTTGTTGCGTCACCTGGTCCATTTGCATAACCGCGTCGTTGACTTGGGCGATGCCTGAACTTTGCTCGCACGACGCAGATGATATGTCCTTCATGACGTGGCTCACTTCATTTATCGACTCAATAATGCCTTGCATGGTGACGCCGGCACGCTCCGCCTGCACCATGCCCGTTTCAACTTTTTGCACCGAAACGTCGATCAACTGTTTGATTTCCTTGGCTGCGTTGGCGCTGCGCTGAGCGAGATTTCTCACCTCCGCGGCGACCACGGCGAATCCACGCCCTTGTTCGCCGGCGCGGGCCGCTTCAACAGCCGCGTTCAATGCGAGGATATTGGTTTGGAATGCAATGCCTTCGATCATGTTGATGATATCGACAATTTTCTTTGACGAACTGTTGATGTCGCCCATCGTCGCCACGACTTGCAACACGATCTCGCCACCCTTCCCGGCGACCATGGACGCTTTACTCGCCATTTCATTAGCTTGCATCGCATTGCCGTTATTTTGTTGTACAGTTGAAGCGAGTTCCTCCATGCTCGATGTTGTTTCCTCCAGCGCGGAAGCTTGCGATTCTGTGCGGATGGAAAGATCCATATTTCCGGCAGCAATTTCTGTCGTCGCCGTAGCGATTTGTTCGAAGTTGCTGCGCACATCTCCCACGATGGAATGCAAGTTGACACGGAGTTGGCGCAAGGAGCGTAGCAACTGGCCGATGTCGTCCCGGCGCCCGGTTTGTATTTCCATTGTCAGGTCTCCACCGCCCATTACCTGACTTGCCTTGAGCGCTTGTTTCAACGGCAAAATCAAGCAGCCATACAGGGAATGCCAGAAATAGAGGGCGCTGACGATGGCCGCCGCCAGTACCGTGAGCCAAGTATGGCCGGGTCCTGTTGCATCGAGCGCCAAATTGGCCGTGAGTGCCACCAGTACGCAAACGAGAAGGCCTAGGTTCCATCCTATGCGTTGCCCAAGCGAGATGTCTTTGAGCGCGCTCAATATGGCGAACACACCCGTATTGACGGGTTCTCCCTGGCTAATAGCGATCCGGTCGGCGTTCCCATCCTTGATCGCTTGATACAGTTTCGCCGCATCATTGACCTGTTGGCGGCTGGGCTTGGTACGTACGGACATGTAACCGACGGCGTGGCCGTCTTCCATGACCGGCGTCACATTGGCGAGCACCCAGTAGAAGTCACCATTCTTGCACCGATTCTTAACCATGCCGGTCCAGGATCGTCCGCTTTTGATCGTTGCCCACAAATCGGCAAATGCTTGAGCCGGCATATCCGGGTGGCGCAAAATGTTTTGCGGCGCCCCTATCAATTCTTCTTCTGAAAAACCGCTAACCCGGATGAAGTGCGGATTGGCATAGTTAATGGTACCCTGCAGGTCAGTCGTAGAGACGATCGTCTCCGCAGCATCGAGTTCGTACTCTCTATTCGTCACCGGCGTGTTATCACGCATAGGAATCTCCCAATATTAAATCAAAGTGAAAAACACTTAATTGGATGTCACGCTCAGTAAACTTGCAAAGTTGCACTATAATTCCATAAGTCAATTTTTGAGATTTGATAAAAATCAAACCATACGCACTCGCTTGGCCCGACTTAAGGCACAGATTTTTTTTGAGATCAGAAATCCCATCTGATAATCCCATCTGATCGTGCCACAATAGATGCGCCTTGCTCCGCTTACGCTCTAAGCCTAATATTGTTCTGCGCAGCGCATACCGAGGGCCGCGTTATGACTTGGCGAGTATTATCCAAATTTAATCTGCAGACACATGCGGTCAATGTCGCCCTGTTCCTGTCGATACCAATCATCGGACTTCTTGACGGCCTGGGTGCCGGCCGGGTTCGGCTGACGGCATTTTTCCTGATCCCGATTATGCTGATCACGTGGCGGCTGGGCCGTGTGCCCGGATATCTGGCCACTCTAGCCGCGCTCGTCATCCTGTGGATCGTCTCGTTTGTGGAAAAGCCGAGTGGAACCGACACTTTGCTTTTCGCGTTAGATGCCGCGGGACGTTTCATCTCCTTTTTTATCATCGTCGCCATCCTGTCGAGATCGCGCGGATTATATTTACAACAAAAAACCATCGCGACCAGAGACCCCCTCACTAATTTATATAACCGTCTTGGCCTTCAGGAAATTCTCGGTGTTGAAATGGAAAATTCGAGGCGCTATGGACGACCATTCGCGGTGCTCTTTTTGGACTGCGACAACTTCAAGAAGATCAACGACCAATGGGGGCATCAGGTTGGCGACCAACTTTTACAAGCGGTGGCACAGACGCTTATCGCATCGGTTCGCCGCCGCGATGTTGCTAGCCGGCTTGGTGGCGACGAATTTGTTGTGTTCGTAGGCGATATCGGCGAAGTTGACGTGCCGCAGTTGATTCATAAAATTAAAGCGAATCTGGACACCGCGATGCGAGCGCGCCAGTGGCCCGTTACGTTTAGCATCGGCGCGTCGATTTTCGAATCGACGCCTGAAACGGTGGCCGACGTGATCGATTTTGCTGATTCGCTGATGTACGAAACCAAGAGGGCAGGAAAAGATGGCCTGCGCTCGGCCAAGTGGCAAGCGCGTTGGCGATAACGAGAATTGCTGCCGCGGCGCTGGCAAACGGGCCCGCGAGACGGCGTCAGCTTGTCTTCGCTTGTTTCTGCGCTGCCGGTGTTTAAAATGACCAGCCAACAGCGCCACTGATAGAAAGGACCAGTATGAATATCGCAAAAGCTCCCCTTCTGTTGGCTCCGTCCACTTTCCTCTCGCTGGCCATGGCTGGCGAGATCACGCCTTACAGCCAGACTCGGTTCGACCAGCTAAGCGTGGAAGGAAAGCCCGTGCTATTGGACGTTCAGGCGAGCTGGTGCCCGACCTGCAAAGCCCAAGAGCCCATCATTCGCGACCTTATGGGGCAATCGGCCTACACGGACGTGACGACGTTGACAATTGATTTCGACGCCGACAAGCCCCTTTTAAAAAAATACAAAGTGGGCATGCAAAGCACGCTGATTGCCTTCAAGGGGACGAAGGAAGTCGGGCGTTCGGTCGGCGATACGACCAAATCTGGGATCGAGGGCTTGATCAAAAAGGCGGCCAACTGAGCCATGGAATTTGGTCTCGGTTCTTATGGATTGGGGCTGCTGGCGGGGTGTCTGTCGACGCTGTCACCATGCGTGCTGCCTATCATCCCGATCCTGCTGGGATCGGCCGCCAACCCCCATCCGCGTGCCCCATTGGCGCTGGCGACGGGCCTTGCTTTTTCCTACGCCATCATTGGCACGTCCTTGGCATGGGCTGCTTCTGCCCTGGGAATCGATACCGGCATCTTGCGCTGGCTGGGCGCAGCGACCCTGGGCCTCTTGGGCATCGTGCTGGTGTCGTCCACCTTCCAACAACGCTTCGCCTTGGCCTTGTCACGCCTCACAGGGGCAGCTTGCAACAACCTTGTTTTCCACCTGCGGCTCGACGGACTCTGGGGGCAGTTTGCTATTGGCCTGGTGCTTGGCGTCGTCTAGAGTCCTTGCGTTGGCCCCACGCTCGGCGCAGCCATCGTCGTGGCCAGCTTGGGCAAAAATCTACCCCAGGTCGCGTTGTTATTAGGTGTGTTCGGAATCGGAGCGGCTTTGCCATTGCTCACTTTGGCGTATGTCTCGCGCTTGGCCCTGCTCAAGGCGCGCGGCAAGCTTTTACGGGCGGGTAAAATTGGCAAGACGATCCTGGGCGCGGCCATGGTCACGGTTGCCGCCTTGATCCTGTTCGGAGTCGATAAGTCCGTGGAGGCATGGGTAGTCAAGCACTTGCCGACGCGGTTGATGAATCTGACAACTCGCTTTTAATCATGCATCGTCGTCGTTGGACCACGATGATCATGCGTAGTTTTGCCAAATTGACAATAAGGGCGCCCGCGCCGGCAAAGGGCAGGGCACCGTCCGGCGTCACGCGCGGCTTCCCTGCGCGATCATCACCCATACGACAGCACCACGGGAGCCCTCGCCCGCATCCATCCTTGCAACTTTGCAATGGCAAATTTTGCGAAACCGCTATTTCAAGCCAGCCACATAGTCAGCAAAGGCTGCATTTAAAGGCCCCCAATCGATGCTCCTTGAAAAGCCCAGTGATGGCGGATTGGTCCGCGTCAACTATCTTGGCCGGTCGGCCAGGATAATTGTCGCTCAACAGCGGATTTACCGTGTGAAAAATGAAATCAAAAAACCGACTCTATGCTGATGATCTCGGCAAGGCTCTGAAAGTGTGCTTGAAGTCAGTCTGGCCGATGGCGTGTGCAGCGCGAATTGCCAGGGATACGCGGCAGCGCATCTTCACGGTGCCAAAGCTTGTTGCACCGGAACCACCACCAGTCGGCGCCGTAACATCCCGGCGGCGAAAAACCACCTCGAACCCGAAGCGGAGTCATTGACGCCAAGTGATTTGGCGCCGAGCTGCTTTACCGGACGCTCGTGACTGGTTCTCATTCATGTTTCCATTAAGCAATTTATCGAAAATACATTGAGAAAAATCAATATTGATAATAGTCAATATGTGCATTATGCAACGGACCGTACGTACACCGCCCTGTGGCGGGTTCTCCAATTAGCCGCAATGGGGTCTTGGACATTGGTGCTCTTTCAGCCAACTGAGGCTGACGGCTTTGACTGATAAAAACACTTAAAAAGGACCGCAAAATGGCACTAATCAAGAAGTTATCCACCGTCGCCCTTGTCACCGCTTCCGAAGGTGGTAAGTCATCTGCCGCATCAACTCGCGATGCCGAAGCGCAGCGCAAGAAGGCCCGCACGCTGGCCAAACAGCAGCAGGCTGCGGAACGTATCGCGGCCGCGACTGCACAATTGTCGTCCGGTATCAATGAGGCCTCATCGGCCGCGGAGGAAATGAAACGCGCGTCCGATCAGATCGCGACCGGCGCGGAAGAAGCGTCAGGTGCCGCACAGGAATCTCTTGCCGCGCTCAAGCAAGTGGAAGATGCGATCGCGCGCCAGTTGCAAAATGCCGATATCAGCCAGGTCAAGGCGGAAGCATCACAAACGCTGGTCGCCCAAATTAGTGCCGAAGTTGCTACCCTCGTTGAAAACGTCAGCGTCGCCGCTGAGCGCCAGGGCGCGTCGGTGACCATGGTCGTTGAACTGGAAAAGCAAGCGGCCAATATTGGCGACATCGTCAAGGCTGTGGCGCGAATTGCCGACCAGACCAATTTGCTGGCCTTAAATGCGGCGATCGAAGCCGCGCGTGCGGGTCAGCATGGCAAGGGCTTTGCTGTAGTGGCCGACGAAGTGCGCACGCTGGCGGAGACATCGGAAAAGAGTGCCAAACAAATTCAAGATCTGGTCGGACAGATCCAGCAGGAGGTGAAAGTCATCGCCGAAGGTATGGGTTCGTCTGTCGAGAGAGTGTTGGGTGAAGTGGAAAATGGCAAGAAGATTACCGGGCAATTGGAGCAAATTCGGGTCGATGCGATCGAAATCGTCAGAGGCGTGCGTGAAATTGCCGTCGGTGCCCAGCAATCGACCAACGCCGCCAAACAGGCGTTAAGAGGAGCGGAAGATATTGCAGCTGCGGCGGAAGAACAATCGGCGGCGGCGGAGGAATCGGCCAAGACGGTGACGCAACAAAGCGAGGCGCTCACCGAGTGCGAGCAGACTTCGCAAAACTTGGCCGAATTAGCCGAAGAACTGAAAAATTCCACCGACGTTGCCAAGAGCGCGGAAGAGGTTGCGTCCGCCGCCGAGCAATTGTCTTCCACAGTCCAGGAAATCAGCCGCTCAGGCGTGCAGATCATGGCGGCGCTAGATCAAATTCAAAAGGGCGCGCAGGTGCAATCGGCCGGCACCGAGGACGTGGCTTCGGCGATTTCCCAAATTGAAAAAGGGGTCGAAGTGGCGCAAAAACTTGGCACGACCAGTGGAGAAAAGGTCATCGCCATCAAGAATTTACTCGACGTCAACAAAACCAGCGTGGATGGCCTGATACAGGGCATTTCATCGTCGGTGGACGCATCCCGGGGAAGTTTGAAACAGATCAAGGAACTCGAACTAGTATCGCGTCGGATTGACAAGATCGTCGATGCCATCACGACTGTATCGATCCAGACCAATATGCTGGCGGTCAACGGTTCGATTGAAGCGGCGCGCGCCGGAGAATTCGGCAAGGGTTTTGTAGTTGTTGCCACCGATATCCGCAATCTGGCCCACGATTCCGCCGAGAATGCCGACCGCATCAAGGATTTGGTCAAGGCAGTGCAAGATCAGATCGGCATTGTCGGACGCGACCTAAATGAAATCATGGCCACTGCCTCGGGTGCTGCGGAAAAAGCCAAATCGATCACCACCGGCCTGGTATCGATTGAAACCGACATCGGCGCCGTCGATGCCGGCGCGCGCGAGATCGTCGCCGCGGCCAATGAAATTGCCGCCGCGATTACGCAAGTTAAGACCGGAGTGGATCAAATCTCCGCCGCAGCCCGACAGGCTGACAAGGCGGCAAGCGGAGCGGCTGCCGTGGCAAAACAGCAATCTCAGGCGGGCGAACAGCTGTCGGCATCGGTCGAGGAAATTGCCTCGCTCGCCGATGAACTGCAAAGCGCCTGATTTTCTCGCCCCCGCCGTTAGGAGAATGTAATGACAACTGAAACGCTGGAGCAAAGACAGGACTCGCGTGAAACCGATGCTGCACGGGAGAAATCAGATTCGGACGCGCGCCAGTTTGTGACCTTTATCGTAGGCGATGAAGTATTTGCGGTAGACATGGCGCCGGTTCAGGAAATTATCCGCGTGCCGGAAGTCGTCAAAGTACCGCTGGCACCGCGTACCCTGGACGGACTGGCGAACCTGCGCGGCAAGGTATTGCCGATTATCAGCCTGCGCCGCATCTTTGGTTTCGAAGAGCGCGCCAACGACGATGCCACGCGCGCCGTCGTGATTGACCAGGGGCAGCCGCTCGGCTTCGTGGTCGATCGCGTCGTCAGCGTCCTTGGCGTTGATTCCCGGCAGATTGAAGATACCGGCGCCATCAGTGCCACCGTCAATAGCGAACTGGTGTCCGGCCTGATCAAGGATGTCGGCGGCCACGCGATGATCATGGTTCTAGATTTTGGCAAGTTGATCGCCAGCGAATTTGCCGATGTCGCTGCAACATCGCGCGGCAATGCCGGCGCTGCGCTGGAAACGGCGCAACACACGGCAATGGAACAAGAGCCAGTCAGCGACGAATTGCAACTGGTGAGCTTCGAGGTGGAGCACCAGGAATACGCGATCAGCATCGACGATGTGCAGGAAATAGTGCAGGTGCCCGATCTGATCGTGCACATGCCGCATTCGGAGTCGCATGTGCTGGGCGTCATGACCTTGCGCAACCGGCTGCTACCGCTGGTGTCGTTGCGGCGCATGTTCGGCTTGCCGACAAGGGACGCCGATGAGAATAGCCGCATTGTGGTGGTATCCCTCGGGACGGCATCTGTGGGCGTCGTGATGGATAGCGTCAATGAAGTGCTGCGCGTCGCCCGCTGCGATGTCGATGCCGTGCCGAGCTTGCTGGCCAGGGATCTATCCGATATCGAGCAGATATGCCGGCTCGACGGCGGCAAGCGTTTGGTCTCCATTTTGTCGGTGGCTAACATGTTCCGCCATTCCGCAATCAAGGAAGCATTGACGACGGCCAATACCATGAATAACCAGCGAGAGCGGGACGCAGCAAAGGATGCGGATGACGGCACCAATGATGATGAAGAACAGGTCGTCGTATTCCGCCTCGGCAAAGAAGAGTTCGGCGTGCCGATCGACGCCGTCCAGGAAATCGTGCGCGTACCGGAGCAGCTAACGCATGTTCCCAAGGCTCCGCCGTTTGTCGAGGGTGTGATCAATCTGCGCGGCGCCGTGCTGCCGGTGATGGACTTGCGCCGTCGTTTGGGTTTAGAACAAGTGGAGCGCAGCGACCGCCAGCGCATCATGGTGTTTTTGATCGAGGGCATGCGCACCGGCTTCATCGTTGATTCGGTTGTGGAAGTACTCAAGGTCCATAAGTCGACCATTGAACCGGCTCCGCTTCTGTCTGGCGAACAGTCCGCACTCCTGGCGCGCATGGCCAATCTGGAAAAAGAGAAGCGCATGGTGCAACTAATCGACCCATGTCACTTGGTCGAAAAACGAGAGCTCGAGGCACTTGCACAACTGGCGCCGAAATGACGATGGCGCTCGCACCATGATCAAACTGCTAATTGTCGACGACTCAGCACTGATGCGCCGACAACTGTCGGCAATATTCGAAGCCGAAGCCGACTTTGAAATCCGATTGGCGCGTAACGGGCGGGAAGCTCTAGAGGAGAACTGCGCTTTCCAGCCCGACGTGATCACGCTCGACATCAACATGCCGGAGATGGATGGCTTAACGGCCTTGTCCATGATGATGGCCGAACGTCCGGTCCCGGTCGTGATGATTTCGTCACTGACCGAGAAGGGCGCCTTGGCCACCTTCGAGGCCTTAAATCTGGGGGCGATCGATTATGTGGTGAAACCGGGCGGCACAATTTCGCTGTCGCTCGACGCCATCGGCGCATCAATTGTAAGTAAAGTGCGCATGGCGTCCAAGGTGCGTATGAAGCCGGCACGAAAGGCGGCGCCGCGCCAAGTCGAGCCCCGCATCTTGCCGGTCGCGGCCATCGCGGCGCCGCGCCCGCCTGTCTTGCGTCGCAGTGCGGGTAGAAATGGGGTAGTGGTGATCGGCGTCTCGACTGGCGGGCCACGCACGCTCGAACTTATTTTGCCAAGCTTGCCGGCCAATTTTCCATGGCCGGTGCTGGTGGCCCAGCACATGCCGGCCAGCTTTACGCTGACGTTTGCGCAGCGCATGAATGGCTTATGCGCCATGCAAGTGGTGGAGGCGAGTCGCCCCATGATTTTGGAGCCGGGTACGATTTACATTGCCAAGGGCGGCGCCGACATGCAGGTGGTGCGGCGCGACGGCAAGCCAAGCGTGATCGTGAAGCCGGAAAATCCGGGATTCCTGTGGCACCCGTCGGTGGAGGTGCTCGGGCGCTCCGTGCTCGAACATTACGATGCGGCGCATGTGCTGGCCGTCATGCTAACCGGTATGGGATGCGACGGCGCCGATGCCTTTGCCGAGATCAGGAAAAGAGGAGGCCGCACGATTGCCGAGTCCGAAGAGTCCGCAGTCGTGTTTGGCATGCCGGCCGAGCTGATCAAGCGGGGCGGCGCATCCGTGACCTTACACGCCGAAAAAATTGCGCTCCAGATAAATTCCTGGATCGAGTGTTGACAAAGGAAGCAGAATGGTCTTTATCACAAAAAAAATGCCTCGTATCATCAGCGACGACGAGCGCGGACAAGAGCGCGATTATGCCGGGTTGCTCGCTCAATTGACCGACGCCGATCCGGCGGCGCGGCGTTGGGCTGCGCGCGATCTGTTGCCTTATCGGGACGCGACGGCGGCGCTGGTGGCGCAGCTCCAATGTGAGCAAGATAGGTCGGTGCGAGAAATCATCCTGACCAGCTTGACACGACTTGGCGGCGCGATCGCCGTGGCCGGCCTGGTCGATTGCCTGCGTAGTGAAGAAGCGCAAATGCGCAATGAGGCGATCGAGGCAATGAAGGCGCTGCCGGATGAAGTGGCGCCCATCATGGGCGGTTTGCTAAGCGATGACGATCCGGATGTACGCATCATGGCTGTGAATATTCTTGAATCCTTGCGTCATCCGATGGTGGAAGACTGGTTGATCGAAGTCATCGATCACGACCCAATGGTCAACGTCTGCGGGACTGCCGTCGATTTGCTGGGCGAAGTCGGGTCAAAGGCCGCGCAAGATGCATTAATTCGTCTGAAACAGCGTTTTGGCGTCGAGCCTTACATCCAGTTTGCCGCCGATCTGGCGCTACAGCGCATCGCCAAGGGCTAAACTGCAAATGGCGAAAATCACCATCCGCGAAGACGACTTCCAGAAATTCCAGGAGTATTTCTACCGCAAGACAGGCATTCAATTCGAAGATTCCAAACGCTATTTCGTTGACAAGCGCCTGGTTGAGCGGATCGAGAGCACCGGTAACGAAAATTTCCGCAGCTATTTCACCATGCTGCGCTTTCAGGCATCGGGCGCAGAATTGCAGGCGCTAGTTAACCTGATGACGATCAATGAAACCTATTTTTTTCGGGAAGAGTACCAGTTTGACTGTCTGGTCAATTCGATCCTGCCAGAAATCGTTGCCCGCAAGACAGATGACAGCCCGATCCGAATCTGGATTATTCCTTCGTCATCCGGTGAAGAACCCTACTCGGTCGCCATGTGTCTTCTGGAACGTTGGGCTGGTATTAACAACTGGGACGTGGAGATCATCTCCTCCGATATCGACACAAAAATCCTGGCGCAGGCCCGGGCCGGGCTATATTCCGCGCGTTCGGTGAAGAACGTCCCCAGGGCTTATATGCAGAAATATTTTTCCCGGACGGAGCAGGGCTACCAGCTCGGCCCGGAATTGCGGGACGCAGTCGAATTCACGCGCGTCAATCTGATGGAGCCGGCGGACGTGCGCGCGTATCGGGATTTCGATGTCATTTTCTGCCGCAACCTGTTGATCTACTTCGACGATCTGTCCCGCAAGCAGGCAGTGGAAACTTTTTTTGACGCCCTGCATCCGGGCGGCTTCATTTGTCTCGGGCATTCGGAATCGATGAGCCGCATTTCCTCCCTCTACAAGGTGCGCAAGTTCCCAGAGGCGATCGTTTATCAAAAACCATGGGAGGAAAAATGAAGCATATCTTGATCGTCGATGACGCCGCGACCGTGCGCATGTACCACCGCAGTATCCTGGAGGCGGCCGGCTATGCCGTGGACGAAGCGGTCAATGGCGTCGAAGCACTGGAAAAGGCGCTCAATCAGGCTTACGACCTTTATCTGGTCGACGTCAACATGCCTATCCTTGACGGTTATTCCTTCATCAGGGAATTACGCAGTCACGCCACCCTATTGCAGGCGCCAGCCATCATGGTCTCCACCGAGGCGAAAACCAGTGATCAAGCCAAGGCTTATCAAGCGGGCGCCAATCTCTACCTCATTAAGCCGACGCGACCGGACAATCTTCTAAATCATGTTCGCGTTTTGCTTGGGGAGACTTGCGCATGACGCCGATACTCCAGCAATTTTTGTCCGAGGCACGCGACTTTCTGCAGGGCATCAGCGAAAAGCTGATGCAACTTGAAAATGTCCCCGACGACGCAGCACTGATGAGCGAATTATTTCGACTGGTGCACACATTGAAGGGCAACTGCGGGCTATTCGACTTTCCGGAATTGTCGCGCGTGCTGCATGCGGCGGAAGACCTGATGGTCGTCGTGCGCGACGGAGATCTAGCGTACAGCCAGGTACTGGCCGACCGCTTGCTTGAAGCTATGGATTTTGTCAGCATGCTGCTCGATGAAATTGAAGCCGATGGCAGCAGCAGTGACGGCGCGGCGCATGCCATCGCCTCGGCAAAATTAGCTCAAGCGCTGCGGCACTTGATCCCAACGTCTGGTGACGGAGACGGGCCCGACGCGGCGCCTGTTGAGCCGGCGCAAAATGAAGATTTGGGCGAATTGCTGCCGTTATGTGAAGTGCCGGAGGCGCTACGCATGGCGTGGTACCGGCAGGCGCGCAGCGCAGCGCCGCTGCTGTGGGTCACCTACAAGCCTGAAACGGAGTGTTTTTTCAAAGGCGAGGATCCATTTTTCCAAGCGCGTCAGACACCGCAGCTGGCATGGCATACGGTGGCTGCAAGCGAAGCGTGGCCACCGCTTTTGGAACTCGACGCCTATCGCTGTGTCCTTAGTTTTCACTTGATCAGCACTGCGCCGTGGACGGCGCTGGAAGAACATTTCCGCTACATCCCGGAGCAGATCACGATCTTCCCGCTGTCGCCAATGATGCTTATATTGCCAGTCGGCGACGAGAACGGCGGCCCAGTCTATGAAGATTTCATCGGCGTCGCTCTGGCGCACCTCGAAGCGGGCGATCTGGCCAGTCTGGAGCGGGCGGCGCGCTCCATGCTCGAATTGTCTTCATCCGGCCTATGGCAAGCTTCCGCGCTGCGCTGGCTGCTCCTGATCATGGAGTGCGAGCCGGATAATCGTCCCGCTTTGCGCGCCATGATTGAATCCTTGCGCACATTCGCAGCGCCGCTCTGGCCCGGCGCAGCTGCGGCGGCCGAAGCGGCTGCCGAGTATCCGGCGACGCCAGCGATGTTGGCCGCACGCCAAAATGCGTTGGCCACCCGGGATGTCTCCTGCGCCGTCGCCGATGCGGTAATCCAAGCGCAGTTGGCAGTGCTCGGCATGCCAGATCCGGTGCTCTGGCTGTCAGGGCGATTGAAGGCGGTCGCCGCCACGCTAACTGGCTGTTACCGTAGCGCGGGCAGAGAGGCGTTATTGCCGATGCTGGAAAACGCGCTGGCCGCGGCCTTGGCGCAGGCCAGCGCAGCGCCACTACTTACTTGGCTTAGTCAAGACATGGAGCGGCACAATAGCGGCGCACTTGAGCCGGCGCCAAAACCGGATTTTTCACCGGCCGGGGAGCCGCCGCCGTCCGTGGACAGCGAACCGAAATTCGAACGCCGTTCCGAAGATGCGATTGCCGGGGCAAAAACGCTCAAGGTCGATCAAGAAAAAATCGACCGCTTGATGAATTTGATCGGCGAAATGGTGGTCGCGAAAAACGGTTTGCCGTATCTGGCAGGAAGAGCGGAAGACGTGTTCGGCGTACGCGAGCTGGCGCGCGAAATCAAGATCCAGTACGCCGTCATCAATCGCATCGCCGAGGAAATGCAGGACGCCATCATGCAGGTACGGATGCTGCCAGTGTCTTTCGTGTTCCAGCGCTTTCCCCGTCTGGTGCGCGATATTTCCCGCAAGCTCGGCAAGGAAGTTAGCCTGATGCTAGAGGGAGAACAAACGGAGGCCGATAAAAATATCATCGAGGCGCTGGCCGACCCGCTCATCCACATCGTGCGCAACAGTCTGGATCATGGCATTGAACTGCCGGAAGTGCGGCGCGCCGCCGGCAAACCCGCCGCCGGGCGGCTCTTGATCCGCGCGTCGCAGGAGGCGGACCGGGTCGTCATCGACATCAGCGACGACGGCAAAGGCATTGATCCGGCTGTCATCAAGCTCAAGGCGTACGAAAAAGGCCTCATCGACGAGGCGACGCTGGAACGTATCACCGATCAGGACGCCATCAATCTGGTGTTTGCCGCAGGCTTCTCGACGGTTGACGTGGTGTCGGACTTGTCCGGCCGCGGGGTTGGCATGGACGTGGTGCGCGCGGCGGTGGAGAAGGTCAATGGCACCGTCATGCTCGATAGCGTCGCCGGCCAGGGTACGCGCCTGCGGCTGTCGTTGCCGCTGTCGATGGCGGTGACCAATGTGATGATCATTGAATCGGACCAGCAAATATTTGGTGTGCCGATGGACATGGTGGTCGAAACCGTCAGGGTAAGGCGCTCGCAGATCCATTCCATTAAAAACCGCCAGAGCGCGGTGCTGCGCGGGAGGATAGTGCCGCTGCGCTCGCTAAATGAACTGCTCGCGACCAATCAGCCACAACTGTCCAACGATGAAGACGAGCTCGCCACGCTGGTGATAAGGATGCAAGGTGAACACGTCGGCATCGTGGTCGACGATTTTCGCGAAGTGGTCGACATCATTCTCAAACCGATGGGCGGCATTCTGGGTGGTCTGCCGGGCTATGCCGGCTCCGCGCTGCTGGGCGACGGTTCGGTGCTAATGGTGCTAAATCCGAAGGAGTTGATGTAATGGCAATTGCATACAAAAAAAATGTCGCGGTCTTTGAGGCGACGGTCAGCGTTGAAGAAGCCGAAGACCTGTTGCAATGGTTACAAAAACATCCGCAGGGGAAGGCCGATTTTGCCACATGCACCCATGTTCATGCTGCGGTTCTGCAAGTGTTGATGGCGGCCCCAATAGCGGTCGCCATCTGGCCGCACGATGACAATCTAAAGACCTGGCTGAGCGCAGCCTTTGGTATCTAAAAAAAGGGAAATATCATGGCAAAGACAATCATGGTCGTCGATGATTCGAGCACAATGCTGATGAGTTTGAAAAACAGTCTAGAGATCGCCGGATTCAATGTGGTAGAGGCCAGCGACGGCGCCATCGCGCTTGGTAAATTGCAAAGCGGCGCGAAACCAGATTTGATCATTACCGACATCAACATGCCCAACATGGGGGGGATCGAATTCATCAGCAAGGCGCGCAGTCTCAGCGGCTTTCGCTTTATCCCGATTCTGGCCTTGACCACCGAGAGTCAGCAAGCCAAGCGCGACGAGGCAAAAAAGCTGGGCGCCACGGGCTGGCTGTTGAAGCCGGTGAGCGGCGCTGACCTGAGCAAGATCATCAAGCAGGTATTGCCGGGGGCATGAAGATGGCGTATTTAGACATGACGTTCCCGGCGTCGGCGCAGCACCTGTTGTTGGCGTCGTACCGGAAAGTCGCTCAGGTCCACCCGGGCCGAGTTGCCATCGCCGCTGCGCTTATCGCAATTGGCACGTGCCGTCTGCTGCCCGCTTCCTACCTGCAGGGCATTGACAGCCTGATTGGTCGACCCGGCGACGCGGTGCTCCTTGCTGCGGTGCTGCTTCTGGTGGCGGCCAGCCTGGTGCCCCATCGACCGGTAACGTGGCCACAAAGCCGCACGTTCGAGCCGGCGGCAGCGATTCTCGACCATCATTTGCGGCTGGATCAGGAAATCGACAATTCGCTAAATGCGGTCATTGGCGACACTGAAGATGCGGCGCTGGCGATCATCGGGCAGGTCCGGCAACTTTATGATACTGCCAAGCGGCTGGTCGCCTATCTCGACGACTCCAGCCTGAAAGTGGGCGATTTGGGAAAAGAAATTACCAATAGCGTGGCCTATGTGGTCGAAATCGGCGCCTTCATTGAGCAGCTTCCTGCCAAGATGGAGCGTGACTTGGACAGCGTACAGATGGTTGTAAAGGAAATTAAGGACCTGGGCGGCCTGGTCGATGCGGTGCAGGCGATCAGCATGCAGTCGCATCTGTTGGCGATCAATGCCGCGATCGAGGCTAGCCGCGCCGGCAGCGCGGGTGCCACGTTTCGGGTCGTGGCCAACGAAATGCAGGCTCTAGCATCGAACTCTAGCGCCGTCGCAGTTAGCATCAGCCAGGGATTGTCGCGCGCGCGCCTTGTGGTGGAAGAGGGCATGGAATCGTCCATCGCGCAAACTAAGAAGCAGTTGGGCGAAGTCTCGCTCGCCGCCTCATCGATCCAAAAGTTGCTAGATAACTTTGAAGACATCAACCAGTACAACAAGACCCGTTTCGCGGTTTTAACGCAACACAATGGAGACCTGGCCAGAGATATCGCCGAGGTCCTTGGCCAAGTTCAATTTCAGGATGTCGTGCGCCAATGCATCGAGCGGATCCGTTTCGCCATCGGACAGCGTAATGCAATTTTTCAAGATGCGGTCGGCCTGGCAAGCCAAGGCGGAGCTGCTTTGGCGCCGTTGCCGCAACGGCTTGAGCTGATATTGAACAATTATCTGATTGAGGAAGAGAAACACAGCCATTCGGCGCGGTCGGAGAGCGATAGCGGCGGTGAACTAAAGATCGAGCTGTTCTGAACGCATGAAGCGGTGAAAATGAACAACGTTAAAGAGCTGTCGCCGGCAGCGGACGGCGCCGATAGCGCCAGGCAGGCTGCGATTCTCAACGCTCTGCCAGCAAATATTGCTTTGCTCGATACCGCAGGAATGATCACCTCGGTAAACGTCGCGTGGCGGCGCTTTGCCAGCGCGAATGTGCTGCACGGCGCCGGCTATGGGGTCGGCCTCAACTACCTCGATATTTGCGACCATGCGCAGGGCGACGACTCATTCGAGGCGCGGCAGGCCGCCGCCGGCGTTCGTTCCGTGTTGCGGGGGGCGGTGGAGAGCTTTTCGATCGAGTATCCCTGCCATTCGCCAACAGAACGGCGCTGGTTCCTATTGAAGGTGGCACCCCTGGCTGGTAACGGTGCGAATGGCGCCGTCGTCATGCACCTGGATATCACGGTGCGTAAACTGGCGGAGCAGCGCCTGCAAGATTTAAACGCCACGCTAGAGCAGCGTGTCATTGACCGCACCGCCGCGTTAGATGCGAAACTGTCCGCAAACACTGCGCTGGCGGAATCACTGCGCCTTGTGAACGAGCAACTCACGCGCGAAATTGACGAACGTCGACGCGCGCAGGAAGCGCAGCGTGCCAGCGAGGCCAGGATGCATGTGCGCGAAGCGCAATCAAACCGGCTGGAAGCGATCGGTACGCTAGCCGCCGGCATTGGGCATGAATTTAATACGATCCTGGGCATTATCAACGGCTATGCGGAACTGTTGAGCGACGATTTTCCATCCCATTCGCGCGAAGGGGAAAAAGTGCGGCACATTATTGCCTCCTGTTTCCGGGCGCGCGACCTGATTGTCCGGATGCTTGATTTCGCGCGCCAAAGACCGATCGACCCGCTGTCCGTTGATGCTGTGTCCTTGATCAAGGAAGCGTTAGAACTCATTCGGGTCTCGCTGCCACCGGGCGTCAAGATCGTATTTGAACCCGATTTAAGGCAGGCTCACATGGTGGCCGACCCCTTGCAAATCCATCAGATCGTGATGAATTTGTGCACCAATGCAGCCGATGCAATGAATGGACAGGGGCGCCTTAGGATCGGTATTAGACGGTCGCCGCTGCTCGTCACCGGAGGTTTCTTCCAACGGCCGCGTTTTTGTCTCGAGGTCGCCGATAACGGCTGTGGCATGCCAGCCGAAGTGCAACAACGAGCTTTTGATCCGTTCTATACGACCAAGGAGCCGGGCAAGGGGAGCGGACTCGGCCTATCAGTCATCTACGGCATCGTGTCCGATCTTGGGGGCGAGATTCAAATTCAAAGCGAGGTCGGCGTGGGCACCAGATTTAACATTCATTTGCCGCTGCTGGAGCAGGACCAATCCGGCACCGCCTTGGAACAATAACGCGCAACGGTACCGAAAAAGGAAAACACGCATGGCACATATTCTTGTCATCGAAGATGACGTCCAGTTTCGCCATATGCTGGTGCAAATGCTGCAGCAAGACGGGCATGAAGTCGCAACGGCGGGCGACGGTGTTGAGGCCATGCATTTGCTGTTGGAACTGCGGCCCGCTCTGATTGTCACGGACATCCTGATGCCGAACATGGATGGCGTTGAAACCATCATGGCACTGTCGCGGCTGGGCGATGGCACTCCAGTCGTCGCCATGTCAGGCGGACGGCGTTCGGTCACGACCGAATTTAACCTGGACTCGGCCGCTCTGCTGGGCGCTACGGCGACGCTTGCCAAGCCATTCTCGCGTACTGATTTGCGTAAGGCGATTGAAAAGGCCTTGGCATGAATGCCGCGTCGCCGAGCGCGGTGCGGATAGTTGCCGTCAGTCGCGCCATCCGGCTCTAGCCATGGCAGCCGCCACCGCCACCGCCGCAGCCGCCGCAGCAACCGCCGGCTTTTTTATCCGCCTGCTTGACTGATTCAACGCTAAAGTCGACATTTTCGAGGATTGCCTGCAATTTTTGGACCGAAGTGAGTTTTTCGTCGAATTGCACGGTCGCACTCTGGACACCAAGCGATACGGTGGTGACGCCATCGACCATGATCAATATGTCACTTACCCTATCGGCGCAGCCATCATTAAGGCCTACTATCTTCAAGATTTCTGTTTGCATCGTGTTTTCTTTCTGGAGTTATTTGTCCGCGAACGAACGCCAACGTAGTCGAACTGCCATAAAATAATGGCCTCAAAGCTGAGCGTGCGGGGACCAGCATACGGGACAACGCCACGAACTTGCCGTATGGATGGAATTCATCCATCAAATCGGTTAGAGTGTTGCTCGATTGATCATCAAATTAGCGGGTCGCCGAACAACTGTCATCCACGCCGTATACAAAAATAGCTATTCTTTTTACCTCCACCATGCCGGACGGTTTCGCCAAATGTTGCCGGGCCTTCTCGATGGGCCGAACTTGCGATCAAGGTTGGAATATTTGGGCCAAAAAATCTGTCACGCCTGCCATCAAATTATTGAAGTAAACTGGAAACCACCAGCAAACCTGCTCGACAGCCTAAAGCTTCGCAGCAAAATAGGTTGATTCAACCGTCTCGCATTGTACATCACCGGGGAGCAGACGCATCAGCCAGCCCGCAATCAGCGCAAGGTCAACTCAAGCTTGCATGGCACGCGTCCAATACAACGCACGTAAAACAAGGAACCGCTGTAACTCAAGGAACGCTGTCAGTGTTAGTGCGCGGATGGTCAATTCGTGTGTTGTTGGGGGGTGTGCACCAGCTTGGCCGCTTACGGCGCTCATATGCAAGCACAACCTCCCGCCGGGTTTTCAAGCGATGCCATCAGCTCATCGTGCCATTCTTTATCCGCTTTGTGCAGATAAGTCGCGGTGGTCGACAAACTGGCGCGTCCAGCCGTGTCCGGGAGCTTTTTCAGCGCCAAGCCGTTGTTCGCGTGCATCGTCAGCATCGTATGGCGCACCCAGTGAGGCGATGCATTGCGCAATGTGGCTGCTGATTCAAAATCGCCGCCGGCATTGGCTAGGTGCGCCCGCAAACAACGATTTAATTGCCTTGGCAGCTGCAGCATCGGCGACCGATCCCAGCTTTTGGGAGCGTATGTTGAACAGCATGGGAGTCGCGTTCTTCCCGTGCTACGCTAGGGAGGAGGGCGTGCGCGCACCGGTAAGCACGGAACGCTGCCAGCATTTCCGGCGAGACTGGCATCCCTGTCGGTTTCGAACCCTTTTCAATCATGTCGATCCACCACCGCCAATCGCCCTCCGGGTAGATCGAGCCCATGGCGGTCGCCAAGATTTCGCTGAGCCGGGCGCCTGTGGTGACATTCACAAGCCAAGGAAGCGTTCACACGCCCCCCTGGCCTTGTTGGCTGCGGCGTATCGCAGGGCAGGGCGTTGATGGCGCGCCGGCTGCGGATCCTACAAGAATGCCTGTACCCGATCAGGTCTTCGACCCGGATGTCGCTCAGCTGCCCTGGATACTACACCGCAGCAGAAAGCGGGCCAATTCGATTTTCGAGCTCTGAAATCAAAAATTCTCTGAGCCGGACACACGCCAAATCCAATCAACGATTTATGAAAATCATCTTTTGACTGGCCGGAATTCAAAATTTCAAGGCATACTGCGTGCCCAGAAAACCATGCCGAAAGTGCTTTCCTCCGGTAGTGCCGCGTCAGTCCCGGTGCCGAAGCGCATCAACCAACAGAGCAAACGCCGGCGAGGATTGGCGGCGACTCGCGAAATACAGGTGGTAGCCCGGAAAGTATGGACACCAGTCCGTCAGCACCCGAATCAAACGCCCTGCGATGATTTGATCTTCAACCATGTCCTCGGGGACATAGGCCAGTCCGAATCCGGCCAGCGCCGCCGTCACCATAGGGGGACTACTGTTGAATATCAGTTGCCCCGCAACCCGCACATTCACGGCATGGCGTTTTCTCTCAAATTCCCAGGTGTATAAGCCGCCGTAGGTCGGCAGTCGCATGCCGATGCAGGTATGGCTCGTCAAGTCCTGCGGCGTCGCCGGCGGCGAGTGTTTCGCAAAGTAACTCGGGGTGCCGACCACAGCCATGCGCAGATCTGGGGCGATGCGCACGGCAATCATGTCCTTCGCAACTTGATCTCCAAGCCGCACACCCGCATCATAGCGTTCGGCGACGATATCGATCAGCCCATAATTCACGATGATTTCGACCGTGATATCCGGGTAGTCGGGCAGGAAGTTTTTCAGCTTCGGCCACACGACGTTGGTTGCAGCATGCCCTGCGGCCGAAACCCTTATGTTGCCGGCTGGCTTGTCTCGCATGTCGCTAAGGGCCTCCACCTCAGCCTCGATCTCCTCCAGCCGAGGCGCCACAGTCGCGAACAGGCGCTCGCCTGCTTGCGTGGGAGAAACGCTGCGCGTAGTCCGGGTCAAGAGCCGGACGCCCAATCTTGTCTCCAGTGCACGAACGGTGTGGCTCAGCGCAGATTGAGACACGCCTAGCTGGGCAGCTGCCTTGGTAAAGCTGCCTTCGCGCGCAACGGCCACAAAGACAACAAGGTCGTTCAGGTTTTCTCGCGCCATTCATGAATCCAATTCATAAGCTCATGCCGATTATAGCCTCTAATCAAATGCCGCCGAACTCTGTACATTGTCGTTGCGGGTAAGGGATTTCTTCTGCCTTGCGGCGGTCAAACACAGTTCCCCGCTTTCACTAAATGCTAGGAGATTGACATGCAGAAACGCAAACTTGGAAACAGCGGCCTGACGGTTTCAGCCATTGGCCTCGGTTGCATGGGATTAAGCTTTGGCTACGGTCCGGCTACAGACAAAAATGAGGCGATTGCCCTGATTCAAAAAGCTGTCGATCTCGGCGTTACCTTATTTGACACCGCTGAAGCTTACGGCGCGTCAAATGAAGAAATTGTCGGCGAAGCCTTGGCACCGTTCCGTGACAAAGTCGTCATTGCCACCAAGTTCGGCTTCAAGGACGGTGACTCCACGAAAGGTCAGGACAGCCGCCCGGAACGCATTCGCGCGGTGGCCGAGGCGTCGCTCAAGCGTCTCAAGACCGACCGCATCGATCTTTTCTACCAGCATCGGGTTGATCCGAACGTTCCGATGGAAGACGTGGCCGGCACGGTTAAGGACCTCATCGCAGAAGGCAAGGTGAAACATTTCGGCTTGTCCGAAGCTGGCGTCGAGTCGATTCGCCGTGCACATGCTGTGCAGCCTGTCACTGCGCTTCAAAGTGAATATTCATTGTGGTGGCGCGAGCCCGAGAAAGAGATTCTGCCGACGCTTGAAGAATTGGGCATCGGCTTCATACCTTTCAGCCCATTGGGCAAGGGCTTCCTGACTGGAAAAATTGACGAGAACACTTCGTTTACCAAAGACGATTTCCGCAACACCGTGCCCCGCTTTTCTCCGGAAGCACGCAAGGCCAACCAGGCGCTGGTCAATCTGATCAGATTGATCGCAACCGGCAAGCAAGCTACTCCGGCGCAAATCGCCCTCGCCTGGCTACTCGCGCGGAAGCCGTGGATCGTACCGATTCCCGGCACGACCAAGCTGCACCGTCTTCAGGAAAACCTCGGCGCAGCCAATATCGAATTGAGTGCAAAGGATCTGAGCCAGATCCAAGATGCGCTGTCTGACATCAAGGTAGAAGGCGACCGCTATCCGGCGCATTTGGCGGCTCGTGTCGGGCGTTGAGCGACCGATTGTGATCACTTCGAGGAGCAAATACAGCATGACCATCGGTGCAGAAGCCCAGCGTTACCACGACGAGCTGTTCCCCAATCACAAGTCCTCGCTCAAGGGTACGGATCCAGAGCTAGTCGACGTCTTCGATAACTGGGCGTTTGGGGAAGTCATGCAGGACGCCCCGATGGACACGCGGCAGCGCCTGATGGTGCAGTTGGCAGCCATTATCGCCTGCAGCGCGGTCAACGAGTATCGAGTGATGTTAGGAGGTGCGTTGAATGTCGGTCTGACGCCTGTGGAGGCTAAGGAAGTGCTTTACCAGGCGGTGCCCTATGTCGGCATGGCCCGGGTGTTCGACTTCCTGCATGCCACCAATGAGGAGCTGCGCTCCCGCGGCATTGCAGTGCCGCTGGAAGCGCAGTCGACCACGACTTCCGAGACCCGCCTTGAAAAAGGGGTTGCAGTGCAAAAGGCCATCTTCGGCGATCGCATCGACGCCATGTATGCGGCATTGCCCAAGGACCAGCTCCACATCCAGCACTACCTCTCGGCCGATTGCTTCGGCGACTACTACACTCGTACCGGCCTTGAGTTGAAGACCCGCGAACTGCTGACCTTCGCGATGCTGGCCGCACTTGGCGGCTGCGAGCCTCAACTGACGGGACACGTGGCGGGCAATCTCGCCGTCGGCAACGATAGGCTCGTCCTGATCGCAACCATCACCCAATTGCTGCCGTTCATCGGCTATCCACGCACGCTGAACGCGCTACGGATCATCAACGACGTTGCACCTGCGCCGACGAATAACGTGAGATCAACATGACCAATGTTCTCATCCTCGGCGCGAACGGGCAGCTTGCGCGCAATACGACACGCTTCTTTCTCAAACACTCCGATGCCCGCTTGACCTTGTACTTACGTCGGGCCCGTCGGCTGTGCAATCCTGATCCGTTGCGCGTGACCATCATCGAAGGCGACGCGACGGACCCAAACGCCTTGAAAACGGCAATGAAAGGTCAAGATGCGGTCTATGCAAACCTAAGCGGCGCGATGCAGCAACAGGCGCACACTATTGTCGAGTCGATGCACGCCGCTAGCCTGAAGCGACTGATCTTCATCAGTTCGATGGGAGTCGATGGCGAAGTGCCGGGCGAACGGTACCGGAGCGTGCTCGACCCGTACCGCGACTCTGCCGCCGAAATCGAAGCATACGACCTGGACTACACGATCCTGCGACCGGGCTGGTTCACGCACGATGAGGAGATTGATTATCAGCTCACGCAGAAAGGGACGCCGTTCAAGGGGCACGACGTGTCGTTAAATAGTTTGTCCGACCTGATCGTGAAGCTGGTCCTCTCGCCAACGATGGAAGTGCGGCACAGTATCGGTGTGAGCCGGATTTAGACATGAACAATTTTTTAACCGAGGTCAATATGAGTAACAACATCGCAGGAAAAGTCGTCGTCATTACCGGCGCAAGCAGTGGGCTTGGTGCGGCAACTGCCAGGCTGCTTTCTGAGCAGGGCGCTGTTGTTGCGCTGGGCGCAAGACGCACAGACCGCATTCAGGCGCTTGCAGATGAGCTTAACGGAAAGCGTGGTAAGGCCATCGCTGTTGAGACGGATGTCACACAGTACGGTCAGGTGAAAAATCTGGTTGACACCGCTGTGAAAACATATGGTCGCATCGACATCATGATCAACAACGCTGGACTGATGCCGCAGTCGCTACTAGAGAGTCTCAGGATTGAAGACTGGGACCGAATGATCGACGTTAACATTAAGGGCGTGCTGTACGGCATTGCTGCGGCCCTGCCATACATGAAGGAGCAGAAGTTCGGGCACTTCATCAATGTCTCCTCCGTGGCCGGTCACAAGGTTGGCCCAGGCGGTGCAGTCTACTCGGCGACCAAGCATGCCGTGCGGGCGCTTTCCGAAGGACTGCGCCAGGAGGTAAAACCCTACAACATTCGCACGACGGTGATTTCACCGGGTGCGGTCGCAACCGAACTGCCAAATGGCGTCACCGATCCGGCAGTTAGCGGGCGCATCCACAAACTCTACGAGGAGGTCGCGATCCCAGCCGACTCGTTCGCTCGCGCAGTCGCCTTTGCCGTCAGCCAGCCGGACGAAGTGGACATCAACGAAATCCTGTTCCGTCCGACGCGGCAGGAATATTAATCGGGACGCTCCAGCAATGTCAAAAATATCAAGGAGTTCGAAAATGGAAATGGCAATGGAAATAAAACGAAGCGGTATGCAACCATCGAGCAAAGGACCCGCAGAGTATTTCACCGGCGATGTCCGCATTGATCCCCTCTTTAACTTACCAGAGCCGGCACGCATGATGGGCGCCAGTGTTACGTTCGAACCTGGTGCCAGGACCGCTTGGCATACCCATCCTCTGGGTCAAGTCTTGATCGTCACTGCCGGATGCGGCTGGACGCAATGCTGGGGCGGTCCAGTTGAAGTGATCCGGCCGGGCGACGTGATCTGGTGTCCGCCAGGCCACAAGCATTGGCATGGTGCTACAAAGGATACGGCCATGACGCACACAGCCATTGTCGAGCAGCTCAACGGCAACGGTGTCGACTGGATGGAAAAGGTGAGCGACAAACAATATCTGGCGGGCACGGATGCTGGAACCAGTTGAAACGCATGTTCAATGCATTCAAGTTTTTTTTAAATGGACGAGACAGCAGGAAAGGAAATCTCAATGAAAGACGTTATGGTAGTCATCGGACCTGGCTCGATCGGTCAGGCAATCGCCCGTCGAGTAAGTGCGGGGAAGCACCTTATTCTGGCTGACTTGCGTGAAGAGAATGCTAACGCTGCTGCAAAGACTCTCAGCGAAGCCGGATTCGAGGTGAGCACTGCTGTCGTCGATGTCACTTCGCGCGAGTCGGTCCACGCTCTCGTCGAGACAGCCAAGTCCCTTGGCCCTGTCACGGGCGTGATTCATGCTGCGGGTGTTTCTCCGACGCAGGCTTCACCCGCCACAATCTTGAAGGTTGACCTATATGGCACGGCGCTCGTCCTTGAGGAGTTTGGCAACGTGATCGCTCGCGGCGGCGCGGGCGTGGTGATCGCGTCGCAGTCTGGACATCGTCTCCCAGCGTTGACCCAGGAGCAAAACAAGGCTCTGGCCATCACGCCGGTTGACGAGCTGTATGCACTTCCCATGCTCCAGCCGGATCAGGTAACGGACCCGCTCCGCGCATACCAAATTTCCAAGCGAGGGAACTCACTGCGCGTAATGGCCGAGGCAGTGCGTTGGGGCAAGCGCGGTGCACGAGTCAACGCAATTAGCCCGGGCATAATCATTACGCCTCTCGCCAAGGACGAGCTTTCCGGCCCGCGAGGTGCAGGGTACCGGCGCATGATAGAACAGTGCCCAGCCGGGCGTGCCGGGACTCCCGATGAAGTAGGAAACGTCGGCGCACTGTTGATGGGACCGGATGGCGCGTTTATCACCGGCGGTGACTTCCTCATGGATGGCGGAGTGACAGCCGCTTACTGGTACGGCGACCTTGCCCCAACGTGACCAAGTTCGCGACCGGATGGAAATTTCTATTCAAAGCCGATCGACAACATCGGCTTTTCGTAATTGTGTGATCGTCAAAACATTTCACACTTGACCGGTCCCAAAGTATTGCTAACGGTCGCGGGAAAAAACAGTCAATGTCTGCATCGGGTCGTCAAATGCCAATGGCAGACTACCCGCGACCGACAGCAGTGGAGCGCAAGTGGCCATTCGCCCAATTGGCCGAATGCTGGCCAATGTACAATGCATGAGTCGAAACCATAAGTTAAGGGCAGTGGCGTATCGAGGATAATGGCAATGGCTAACAGGAGGATCGACAGGGAATCGCCAATGACAACTTCACTTATATTTACGTCCGCGGTGGCGACCCCGTCATCTCTGCACTAGGTCGCCCAAATAGACCAAAAGACACCCCACACTCTCAGCGCGCATATGAATCTCCAAACCATTCTCACTTTCACAGCCCTCGCAAGCGTCGCGATCCTAAGTCCCGGTCCAGCAACGATACTGGCAATCCGCAACGCCACCGCGTTTGGTGTTCGTTCTGTCGTTTGGTCGGCACTGGGAAATGTCTCAGGTCTGTTTTGTCTGTCGGCGGCGTCGATGCTTGGCTTGGGAGTACTTCTTGAGTCGTCGGCACTGCTGTTTGGCGCGATCAAGATTCTTGGCGCGCTGTATCTATTTTACTTGGGCGCTCGACAACTGTTCGGCCGCACGGACGCACTGAATTCCGGGGCAGGTTCAACCGCAAGGGCGTTGGCGCCAACGCCACATCGTCTCTATCGCGAGGCTCTCTTAACCGCGGCAACGAATCCAAAGCCAATTCTGTTCTTCACGGCGCTCTTCCCTCAATTTGTCAGCGAGCAAGCGCCACTGTTGCCACAGTTTTTTGCCCTCACGGGTATCTTCGTCACGCTGTCTTTCTTCTCCCTCCTAAGCTATGCACTGGTCGCGTCCCGAGCCAGAGTGCTGCTCTCACGCCCGCAGTTCTCTAGGTGGGTCAATCGTACTTTCGGCGCGATCTTCATCGGCTTCGGTACAGCATTGCTCACGCTTCGGCGCCAAGCAAACTAATCGGGTAGCCGGAGGTTTGGCTGTTGAGCATGTTCATTATCGTTTGAGCTGCCGATGATCGACGCGCCCCCCAGCGAATGTCAGCAGCGAGCAGCGCAGCGTCAGGCGCCGATCGGCGCCACGCCCCATGGCGCGCAGCGAAAGCGGTCAGTCCAAATCTTCAGGCAACAAACCGCAACGAGTCAATTTTTCCGTTTGCAACTACCCATCTCACATTCCACATGACTTCGCATCGACGCAGCGGGGATCGAAAATCCTTGTGCCGGTGGTTCGATTTACCCTGGACCTCAAGAACAGCTTTGGCGCTTTCATTTTGGCGGGATCGCTCCTACGCCTGGGGGGGACGAGTCAAGCTCCAACTTCGCCATCAAGAAATCGATAAACATCCTCAGCTTCGGTGGCTGCACATGCCCGCGCGGAAACACGGCGTGTAGTTCGGGACAGCGGCCGAGCCAGCCCGGCAATAGCGGCCGCACCAGGCCCTCAGACTCATGTCGCCGCATGATGAGATCAGTGGCCATCATCAAGCCCGCGCCGGCGAACAACGGCTCCTTGAGCACTTCCGGGTCGTCGGCTTCGATGACCGGCTTGACTTCGTAATTTTCGAGTACCCCGCCGTCGCTCATCGGCCAGGCATAGCCGCCGCCGAGGCGCGCGATCCGCGTGACGAGTGCAAAGTGGCGCCGAAGGTCTAACGGATGTGCCGGCTCGCCATATTTCGCGAGATAGACCGGACTGGCGTATACGCGATTGGGCAGGACCGCGAGCCTGCGCGCGGCCATCGACGAATCGGCCAAAATACCCATGCGTAAGGCGATATCGATCTCTTCCCCAACTAGGTCAAGCATGCGGTGGCTTAGCATAAGATCAATGTGGACATCGGGATAGAGGTTGCGGAACTCGCCAAGCAATGGTGCGACCACGCTGACGCCAAGCGAATAGGAACACGTCACGCGCAGCGTGCCGCGCGGCTTGCCCTGCAATTGGCCCACCGCCGCTTCCGCATCGAGCAAGGTTTGCGGTAGCTGCCGGCAGTGCTGGAAATAGACAGTTCCCGCTTCGGTTAGGCCGAGCCGGCGCGTGGTTCGGTACAGGAGTTGTACGCCCAATCTCAGCTCCAGTTCGTGGACCTTGCGGCTTACGGTCGTCTTCGGCAGTCGAAGGCTACGCCCGGCTGCCGTGAAACTTCTCTCTTCGACAACTCTGACAAAGACCAGCGTGTCGTTCATATCAGTAGCCATGCCATCCTCATTGTGCCAATAGTGGGGCAATTATTCCCCCAAATTGGCCATTATCAAAGCCTGCTCCATGTTTTATCCTTCAATTGTGCCGGGAACGAAGGTCCCGACCGCCATCATTCACTTTTGAACAGATCGAAAAACATCATGAGGACGCCCTTCCACATCGGGCGCCATGAACCGAATTCATAGAACGGAGCAAACACCATGAAATTGAAACTCGTCCTCGTCCTCGTCGTCGCCGCAGCGATGATCGCCGCCGCTTTCGCTGCCTCGGCAGATTCGTTGGTCCGTGCCACGCAAGGCGGTCCGGCCCTGGCAGGCTGGGTGCCGCAGCAGGCCGTTGGTTTTTACCGTTTCCGCCTCGGCGATTTCCACATCACCGCCCTGTCCGACGGCACAGCCTTGCGCGATTTGCCGAAGATCATGAGTGATCCCGAGAAAGTGCGCAGGGAGATGGCGGTATCGCATCAGGCGCTGCCGGTGGAACTCTCGATCAATTGCTTCCTGATCGATACCGGCGCCAAGAAGATTCTGGTAGATACCGGCGCCGGAGAATTATTCGGCGCCACGTCCGGCCAGCTGGTTGGCAACCTTCGCGCCGCGGGCTACCGGCCGGAAAGCATTGATGTGGTCCTGTTGACGCATATTCACGGCGACCATTCGGGCGGCCTTAGCATAGGCGGACAGCGCGTCTTCCCGAATGCGGAGGTGTACGTCGATCGGCGCGATCCCGGTTATTGGCTTAGTGCCGCGAGCGAAGCGAGCGCACCGGCGAACCGAAAGACAACGTTCGCGCAATCGCATCGCACAGTCGATCCGTATGCGAAGGCTGGAAAACTGCGAACCTTCGATGGTGCAACGGAACTGTTCCCAGGCGTGCGCAGCGTTTCCGAGTATGGGCATACGCCCGGGCTGAGCGGCTATATGATTGAAAGCCGCGGCCAGCGTCTGCTGCTGTGGGGCGATATCGTGCATGCGGCTGACGTGCAGTTCCGCGATCCGGACATCACAGTCGACTACGATGTTGACGGGAGCGCAGCGATGGCCTCGCGGAAACGAATTCTGGCCGACGCGGCGCAGCAGGGCTACTTGGTTGGCGGCGCGCACATCTCGTTTCCCGGCCTGGGCCACGTACGCGCCGAAAGTAGCGGCTTCAGCTGGATTCCCGCTCCGTACAGCATCATGCTGCAAGATGTTCCGGGCAATTAATGCTTTCCACGGCGCGGCGCCCGGGCCGCACTTTCCGGTAGGTGGGTACTCACGGTAACATGCGCAGCACCTCTTGGCCCATCTATCGACGCCTGCGGCCGGTGTCGCGGTCCTCATAGAGCCCGGCCAAACGGAGCCTAGGCGAAAATCGTGCAACGATTGTTGTTTCCCGCAAATGAATAGACCATGATCGTCAAGAAACGAGGGCGCCAAGAACAGGGTGAAGGAGCTTTATCCGCGTGGTAGGAATCGCGTAACCAATGCCAAGATTCAGATGTGCTTGCATTTCTTCGATTAGGATCTGGATGGTCTGCACTGGATCAATGGCTGCGATGCTCATCGATGCTCCGGGCCTGCATTCTTCACTTGAGTCAGAAAGTTCGATAACGACCCATGCTTTGCATTGACGACTTCCCACCTATTCGCCACCAATGTTAAACAATGGGCCGCCGCTATTGCCGTGATTAACGGATGGCCTGGAACTGGGTCCAGTCGAATGGAGCGCCGCGCGACATGGTGTGCTACGGGCTGATGTTACAGTTGCACCGCGAAGGCCACATCGAACTGCCGCCGGCGCGGAACGTCCAGAACAAGCGTTACGGGAAGGAGACCTTATCTCGGCGCCGAGAGTTGTAGCGGATGCGCGCCCATGGCAAGAGCAAGCGCTTGATCGGCCACGGCTGGTAGAGCTCGTGGAGAATGCGATTCACATCCCATACTCGCGCCCGGTTTTTCTGAAGAATCCAGCGGTAACCGCGGTTGCCCAACATGGCGAAAAGCGCCCGATTGACCATGGAATTCCACATCGGCGGCCACAACTCCCGCCGCCAAAGCAGGTCGTAGTCCTTGCCTTCCAGCACGCTGCGTGCCGCCAGCACCCCGGACAGGATAGCGTAACGCATGCCGAAGCCCCATAGAAAATCCTGGAAACCGGCTCTCTCTCCCACCATCGGGTGCACGCCCATGACGTCGCGCGCCGGGATGCTGAAATTGGCCGCGCCACCGTGGGGACGGGGATTCACCATTTCCAGCCCCGCCAACCGTTGAAAAGCCACCACGGTGCGCTCGACATACAGGTGTTCCTGCTTAAAGTTGGAGAACATGCAGCTTTTGACGGTGCCGCGCCCGTTCATGACCAACAGGTAGGCGTAGCCCTGCGGTGCAAGTTCATCGTCGAGAATTACCCAGAAACCATCCTCCATGGCGGTCTCGAAATGGTAGCCCACGGCGATAGCGTCTGCCGCCTTGGGGCCGGCAGCAAGAATCCCGGGGCCATCTAGGTAGTCGAGACGGCTGTTGAAGCGCACTTCAACCCCCAGTGCACGCGCCTGCTCCAGCAGGGCGGTGTCCAGCGTCCTCGGACCCGGCCCCCGTTCCACCATGTAAAAGAACGTCTTGCGGCCGGCCATCTCGTAACGCTCGCCCCAGGCATCGAAAGCATAACCGCGGGCGCAGGGCAACATGGCGAACTCCGTGGTAATGCCGATTTCTTGCAGCAGGTCGAGCGCGTCCTGTTTCGTGCTCCAATTTTCCAGCCCCTGGAAGTCGCCGTCGAAACGATGCCCGACTTCGCGCTGCACCTCGTGAACCAACACGCGGCGACCGGCCTTGGCCAAGGCGATGGCGGCCGCGAGCCCCGCAGGCCCCGCGCCGCCGATCTGGATGAGATCAGTTTGCATTACGTCGCTCATTTGCTGCTCACATCCCTGTCTATCAGCTTTATGCCCACCGCTTGCACAAGTGGTCGGCCGCTGCTGCACCGCTTGTGCACTTCTTCGGTTCAGCGACGACGCCTTGTGGCAAGTATCGGAGCAGAAGTAGTACACCTGTCTATCATATCCACTTTGGCCGCCGCCTTCTCCGGTTTCACGAGTATTTCTTGATCTGAGCGTTGGTCACCGTTAGAGTAGTGGCGGTTGCCCACGAAAGACTGCTTTTGGCCATTGTCCCGGATATGCCGCAAGTCGATGTTGTTGTTGGCCGTATGCGATCCCGCCGTGTGCCTCAGCCAGTGGGCCGACGCCAGCATCACGCGATTGGCATGGCACGCCGCACCGCGCCACGCCACGCCACGCGTCATCGACTTGCCGCCGATTGGCAACAACAACAAAGGCGTAGCTCCCGCCGGCAAAGGGCAGGGTGCCGGTCCGAGTTGGCGGCGATTGCGCGCCAGTTCCACCATCAATTCACTGGTTGCGGGCATCATTCGCAGCTCGTCGCTTTTTCCCAGGATCTCGAGCCGCCGGCGCTCTTCGCTATCCTTGTCACACCGACAGAAAAATTCCCCATCCGTTGCCAACCACTTCCGAGATGCGTAAGCAACACAGGTGCAGCAATGAAAACAGTCAGCGCAGCGGGAATAGTGTTCGCGTTCCCGCCCGGACTGTGGCGGCGCATCGATGGTCAGTTTGACTCCTATCCACAAGTCTTCGTCGAGAGTCAATGTCGACATTGGCTTGCCGATCTGAATGGTCGACCGTAGCAGAAGACGTTCGGCCACTTCCGATAGTCGTCGAACGTCATCTTGGTGTCGAGGAAGCGGGTCAGCCACGCCTTGATCGCATCGACATCGTTATTGGCGGCAATCTAAGGGCGATTGCTCGGCGCGGTTGGCGCCGTTGCTGCCGTCGAGCTAGACAGGTACCAACACGTTTTCGAGCGGCGCCAGCGCAGGGAAGATATCGATATCTGGCTTTTGGCGGCATGAACGCCGCAGTACGCGGACAGAATTGTCAGAGTTTCAAACTCCCCCGTAAATCATTGAAAACTAAGACAAGGCCTGCTTACTACTCGATCGGTTCTGACCCGCTGCCGTGACACAATAATCTTATCGTTGTCAGTACGCTCAGCAGAAGCTGCGCGTGGCCAGTTTTAAGTGCTGTTTCATATTTGTTCCGCGAAACATAAATGAAACATATATGAAACATTTTTAATATCAATTAAATAATTTAATAAAATTCATTATTCAAAAGTTTGTTTTTCAGGTGCTTGATTTTTATGAATTATTCCCAGTGCCGCGACTTTTTTCAAGTTGGAATGCCTCGCTGGCACGATGATTGCAGTAAGGAGCAAGTCCCAGTGCAGATGTCTGCACGAAACAAGTTTGCAATTCATCAGGAGAAGACATGAGTCAATATTCCGCAGGTGCCGCCTTCCGCAAGGCGATGCGAGAAGAGTCGCCGTTGCAAGTGGTCGGAGCGATCAACGCCAATCATGCATTGCTGGCCAAGCGGGCCGGCTTCAAGACAATTTACCTGTCCGGTGGCGGTGTCGCGGCCGGTTCGCTCGGCCTGCCTGACCTCGGCATCTCGACTCTGGATGACGTGTTGACCGACGTGCGCCGTATCACCGATGTTTGCGACCTGCCTTTGCTGGTGGATGTCGATACCGGTTTCGGTTCCAGCGCGTTCAATGTCGCGCGCACCGTCAAATCAATGATCAAGTTCGGCGCGGCGGCCATCCACATCGAAGATCAGGTCGGCGCAAAGCGCTGTGGCCATCGTCCGAACAAGGAAATCGTCAGCAAGCAGGAAATGGTCGACCGCATTAAGGCGGCCGTTGATGCCCGTACCGACGAGAATTTCGTGATCATGGCGCGTACCGATGCGCTCGCAGTCGAAGGCCTGGAGTCCGCGCTGGAGCGAGCGATTGCCTGCGTCGAAGCCGGCGCCGACATGATCTTCCCGGAAGCGATTACAGAACTGGCGATGTACAAGCAGTTCGCCGCTGCCGTCAAGGTGCCGGTGTTGGCCAATATCACCGAATTTGGGGCAACGCCGCTGTTTACAGTAGAGGAGCTGAAATCGGCCGATGTCGGTCTCGTGCTGTATCCGCTGTCGGCCTTCCGCGCAATGAACAAGGCCGCCGAAAACGTGTATACCGCAATTCGCCGCGACGGCACGCAAAAGAACGTGGTCGACACCATGCAAACCCGCATGGAATTGTATGAGCGCATCAATTATCACGATTTCGAACAGCATTTGGATGCGTTGTTCGCAGCGCAAAAAAAATAAGACATTTGCGTAGTGTGTTTTCCAGTAGTGCGGGCACAGAGGCATGCATTACGACAATTATTTCCCCATTAGGAGACAAAAAATGAGTGAATCACAAGCAGCCGGTTTCAAAGCAAAAAAATCCGTCGCGCTGTCCGGCGTGACCGCAGGCAACACCGCGCTATGTTCAGTTGGCAAGACCGGCAATGACTTGCATTACCGTGGATATGACATCCTAGATATCGCCGAGACCTGCGAATTCGAGGAAGTCGCCTATTTGCTGGTACACGGCAAATTGCCAACCACCGCCGAACTGACCGGCTACAAAGCCAAGCTGAAATCCTTGCGTGGTTTGCCAGCCAGTGTCAAGGCCGCACTGGAAGCGCTGCCTGCAGCGTCGCATCCGATGGACGTCATGCGCACTGGCGTCTCGGTACTCGGCTGTACCTTGCCGGAGAAAGACGACCACAACACCCCGGGCGCGCGCGACATCGCCGATCGCCTGATGGCCTCATTCGGTTCCATGTTGCTGTACTGGTATCACTTCAGCACGAACGGCAAGCGCATCGACGTCGAAACGGATGACGATTCAATCGGCGGCCATTTCCTGCACCTGTTGCATGGCGTAAAGCCGTCCGCTTCGTGGGAAAAAGCGATGCACACTTCGCTGATCCTGTATGCGGAGCACGAATTCAATGCGTCCACCTTCACCGGCCGGGTGATCGCCGGCACCGGTTCCGATATCTACTCCGCCATCACCGGCGCCATCGGCGCGTTGCGCGGCCCGAAACACGGCGGCGCGAACGAAGCTGCGTTCGAAATCCAGAATCGTTATAACAATCCGGATGAAGCGGAAGCCGACATCAGGTACCGGGTCGAGAACAAGGAAGTCGTAATCGGCTTCGGCCATCCGGTGTATACCGTGTCCGACCCGCGCAACAAGGTCATCAAGGAAGTGGCGCGCAAGCTGTCCATCGAAGCCGGTTCGACAGCGATGTTCGACATCGCCGAGCGTCTGGAAACCGTGATGTGGGACGCTAAGAAGATGTTCCCGAACCTCGATTGGTTTTCGGCCGTGTCGTATCACATGATGGGGGTGCCGACGGCGATGTTTACACCCCTATTTGTGATTTCCCGCACCTCCGGCTGGGCCGCGCACATCATCGAACAGCGTATCGATAACAAGATTATTCGCCCGTCGGCCAATTATGTCGGCCCGGATGATTTGAAATTTGTGCCAATTAGCGAACGCTAATCATTCGACCAGCGCGCTGGTGGTGGCTGGTGCCTCTACCGGCGCGCGGTGTTATGTTTGACCCGAGACAATTACACTTTTTCTGGACTAATCCATGAACACCAAACACCGCAAACCCCTGCCGGGCACTAAGCTAGATCACTTCGATACGCGTGCTGCGGTCGACGCGATCCAGCCCGGCGCCTATGACAAGCTGCCATACACCTCACGCGTACTGGCTGAGAACTTGGTGCGCCGTTGTGACCCTGCCACCTTGAACGATTCCCTGAAGCAGTTCATTGAGCGCAAGCGCGACCTGGATTTCCCATGGTTTCCCGCGCGTGTGATATGTCATGACATCCTCGGCCAGACTGCACTAGTTGACCTCGCCGGCCTGCGTGACGCTATCGCCGCCCAGGGCGGCGACCCCGCCCTGGTTAATCCGGTGGTGCCGACACAACTGGTGGTGGACCACTCGCTGGCCGTTGAGTGTGGCGGTTTCGATCCCGACGCATTCATCAAGAACCGCAACATCGAAGACCGTCGCAACGAAGACCGCTTCGACTTCATAAACTGGACCAAGAAGGCGTTCAAAAACGTTGACGTGATCCCGTCCGGCAACGGCATCTTGCATCAGATAAATCTCGAACGCATGAGCCCGGTAGTGCAAGTTCAAGACGGCGTCGCCTTCCCGGATACCTTGGTTGGCACCGACAGCCATACGCCTATGGTCGATGCGCTGGGCGTGATCTCCATCGGCGTGGGTGGATTGGAAGCCGAAAGCGTGATGCTAGGACGCGCCTCCTGGATGCGCCTGCCGGACATCATCGGCGTCGAACTGCGCGGCAAGCCGCAGCCGGGCATCACTGCGACCGACACCGTGCTGGCGCTAACCGAATTCCTGCGCAACCAAAAAGTGGTGTCCTCTTACCTGGAATTCTACGGCGAAGGCGCTGCCAACCTGACGCTGGGGGACCGCGCGACCATCTCCAACATGACACCGGAGTTCGGTGCCACTGCAGCGATGTTCTACATCGATGAGCAAACCATCAAATATCTGAAGCTGACCGGACGCGACGATGAGCTAGTCAAGCTGGTGGAACTCTACGCCAAGGAAACCGGCCTGTGGGCGGACAGCCTGAAGAACGCCGAATACGAGCGCGTTCTCAAGTTCGACCTGTCCTCCGTGGTGCGCAACATTGCCGGGCCGTCCAACCCGCACAGCCGCGTGCCGACTTCGGAACTGGCAACGCGCGGGATCAGCGGCAAGGTGGAAAACGAGCCGGGCCTGCTGCCAGACGGTGCGGTGATTATCGCCGCCATCACCAGTTGCACCAACACCAATAATCCGCGCAATATGATTGCCGCCGGCCTCATCGCCCGCAACGCCAATGCGCGCGGCCTTACCCGCAAGCCGTGGGTGAAGAGCTCGCTGGCACCGGGATCGAAGACCGTGGCCTTGTATCTGGAAGAAGCCAAGCTGTTGCGGGAGCTGGAAAAACTTGGCTTCGGCGTGGTGGCCTTTGCCTGCACCACCTGCAACGGCATGTCCGGCGCGCTTGATCCGGTGATCCAGAAAGAAGTGCTGGACCGCGATCTGTATACCACCGCCGTGCTGTCCGGCAACCGTAACTTCGACGGTCGCATTCACCCGTATGCCAAGCAGGCCTTTCTGGCCTCGCCACCTCTGGTGGTGGCCTATGCGATTGCCGGCACCATTCGTTTCGACATCGAGAAAGACGTCTTGGGTATCGATGCCGATGGCAAGCCGGTGACCCTGAAAGACATCTGGCCGTCTGACGAAGAAATCGACGCCATCGTTGCCTCCAGCGTCAAGCCGGAACAGTACCGCAAGGTGTACATTCCGATGTTCGCCCACCAGCAAGACAATGGCGAAAAGGTCTCCCCGCTGTACGACTGGCGTCCGCAGACCACTTATATCCGCCGCCCGCCGTACTGGGAAGGCGCGCTCGCTGGTGAGCGCACGCTCAAGGGCATGCGCCCGCTGGCGGTCTTGGGCGACAACATCACGACCGACCACTTGTCGCCATCCAATGCCATCATGCTCGATAGCGCTGCCGGCGCGTACCTGACGAAAATGGGCCTGCCGGAGGAGGACTTCAATTCCTACGCAACGCATCGCGGCGACCACCTCACCGCGCAACGCGCCACCTTCGCCAACCCCACGCTGAAGAACGAAATGGTGCTGAAAGACGGCAAGGTACAGGCGGGTTCGCTGACCCGCCTTGAGCCGGAAGGCAAAGTCACCCGCATGTGGGAAGCTATCGAAACCTACATGGCACGCAAGCAGCCGCTGATCATCATTGCGGGTGCCGACTACGGCCAGGGCTCTTCGCGCGACTGGGCGGCCAAGGGCGTGCGCTTGGCCGGCGTGGAAGCGATCGCATCCGAAGGCTTCGAGCGCATCCACCGCACCAATCTGGTCGGGATGGGCGTGCTGCCGCTTGAGTTCAAGCCGGGCGTGAACCGCAAGTCGCTGGCGATCGACGGCACCGAGACTTACGATGTCATGGGCGAGCGCACGCCGCGCGCGACGCTGACGCTGGTGATCCATCGCAAAAATGGCGAGCGGGTCGAAGTGCCCATGACCTGCCGTCTGGATACGGCGGAAGAAGTGGCGATCTATGAGGCGGGCGGTGTCTTGCAGCGCTTCGCGCAAGATTTCCTCCAATCCGCCAAAGCGGCTTAATCGTCACCAAAAGCCGGGTGGTGCAGCGATGCGCTACCCCGTTTCATCAGGAGCAAGCCCCACATGACGCACGCACCACAAATCAAGATTCCCGCCACCTATATGCGCGGCGGCACCAGCAAAGGCGTGTTCTTCCGCCTGCAAGATTTGCCCCTCGCCGCACAGGTTCCCGGCGCAGCGCGCGATGCCTTGTTGTTACGCGTGATCGGCAGCCCCGACCCCTACGGCAAGCAGATCGATGGCATGGGAGGCGCGACTTCCAGCACCAGCAAGACCGTCATCTTGTCCAAAAGCAGCAAGCCCGAGCACGACGTCGATTACCTGTTCGGTCAGGTGGCGATCGACAAGGCGTTTGTCGACTGGAGCGGCAACTGCGGCAATCTCTCGGCCGCAGTGGGCTCGTTTGCCATCAGTGCCGGGCTGGTCGATGCCGCTCGCATCCCGCAAAACGGCGTCGCCGTCGTACGCATCTGGCAAGCGAACATTTCCAAGACCATCATCGCGCATGTGCCGATGACCGATGGCGCGGTGCAGGAGACGGGCGGCTTCCAGCTTGACGGCGTCACCTTCCCCGCAGCCGAAGTGCAGCTCGAGTTCATGGCCCCGTCAGCCGACGAAGAAGGCGCGGGCGGCAAGATGTTCCCGACCGGGAATCTGGTCGACGATCTCGAAGTGCCGGGAATCGGCACGTTCAAAGCGACCATGATCAATGCAGGCATTCCGACCATTTTCGTCAATGCCGAAGCCATCGGCTACACGGGCACCGAACTGCAGGACGCCATCAACAGCGAAGCCAAGGCGCTGGCGAAGTTCGAGGCCATTCGCGCCTATGGCGCCGTGCGCATGGGCCTCATCAAGCACATCGACGAAGCCGCCAACCGTCAACACACGCCCAAGGTCGCCTTCGTCGCCAAGCCTGCCGACTATGTATCCTCCAGCGGCGAGCGGGTCGCGGCCAGCGACATCGACCTGCTGGTACGCGCCATGTCGATGGGCAAGCTTCATCACGCCATGATGGGCACGGCAGCCGTCGCCATCGGCACTGCCGCGGCCATACCGGGTACGCTGGTCAACCTCGCCGCCGGCGGCAATTTGCGCAGTGCGGTGCGCTTCGGCCATCCGTCGGGCACATTGCGGGTCGGCGCGGAAGCGACTCAGATCAACGGCGAATGGAGCGTGACCAAGGCCATCATGAGCCGCAGCGCCCGCGTCCTGATGGAAGGATGGGTACGCGTACCCGGCGATGCGTTCTGAGGAGTAATGTCGCCGACTTTTGTGTTTTCCCCGACATGAAATTCGTCAGGCGCTCCGAGCATGAAATTATTGGCCTCAACGTAATCTGATCTGCACCATTGGCAAGCATTTTGTACGAGTTCCATTTATAGAGACTGGAGAAGACATGACTTTCGCAGAGTTCTACAAAGAATCCATCGACGACCCACAAGCATTCTGGGCAAAAGAAGCAGGCTTGATCGATTGGCACACGCGGTATGCGCAAGTGCTCGACTATTCGAAAGCGCCGTTTGCCAAATGGTTTGTCGGCGGCAAGACCAATTTGTGCCACAACGCAGTCGATCGCTGGGTCGCAAGCCAGGGTGACAGCGCCGCGCTGATCGCGATCTCGACCGAGACCGGCAGCGAGAAAGTCTATTCGTTCAAGGAATTGCAGGCCGAAGTCAGCCGCATGGCCGCCATCATGCTTGAGTTGGGCGTGGGCAAGGGCGACCGCGTGCTGATTTACATGCCGATGATCGCCGAAGCCGCTTTTGCGATGCTGGCCTGCGCCCGCATCGGAGCGATCCATTCGGTAGTGTTCGGCGGTTTCGCATCGCACAGCCTGGCCACGCGGATCGACGATGCGCAGCCAAAACTGATCGTGTCGGCCGACGCCGGTTCGCGCGGCGGCAAGCCGGTGCCTTACAAGCCCCTGCTGGACGCCGCGATCGATCTGGCCAGCTTTAAGCCTGCCAGCGTGCTAATAGTCGACCGCAAATTGGTCTCCATGATGCCGGTAGCCGGGCGCGATGTCGATTACGTCGCGCTGCGCGCGCAGCACATGGATGCGCAAGTGCCGGTCACTTGGCTGGAATCAAACGAGCCGTCCTACATCCTGTACACTTCCGGCACCACCGGCAAGCCGAAAGGGGTGCAGCGCGACGTCGGCGGCTATGCGGTCGCGCTGGCTTCGTCGATGAAGCACATTTTCTGCGGCAAGCCGGGCGAAACCTATTTTTCCACCTCCGACATCGGCTGGGTGGTCGGGCACTCGTATATTGTCTACGGTCCGTTGATCGCCGGCATGGCCACCATCATGTATGAAGGTCTGCCGACCTCGCCAGACGCGGGCATCTGGTGGAGCATCGTCGAGAAATATAAGGTCACGCGCATGTTCTCGGCGCCGACCGCGGTACGGGTTCTGAAGAAGCAACCGCCGGAATTCATGAAGAAGTATGACCTGTCTTCGCTCCAGGCGCTGTATCTGGCCGGAGAGCCGCTCGATGAAACCACCTCGACCTGGATTTCCAGCGAACTGGGCGTACCCATTATCGACAATTACTGGCAGACCGAAACTGGCTGGCCTATCTTGTCGATCGCCAAGGGCATCGAAGACAAGCCGACCAAGCTCGGTAGCCCGGGAGTCGCCGTGTTTGGTTACAAAGTCAAGATACTCAACGAGAGCACTGGCGAAGATTGCGGCGCCAACGAGAAAGGCGTGGTCGTGATCGAAGGGCCGTTGCCGCCGGGCTGCATGCAGACCGTGTACGGCGACGATGCGCGCTTTCTCAGCACCTACTGGACCGAGATCAACGACAAGCAGGTCTATTCGACCTTCGACTGGGGCATTCGTGATGCGGATGGTTACTACTTCATTCTCGGTCGCACCGATGACGTGATCAATGTCGCCGGCCACCGCCTCGGTACCCGTGAAATCGAAGAGAGCATTTCCAGCCATTCGAACGTCGCCGAAGTGGCGGTGGTTGGAGTCGAAGACAAGCTTAAAGGCCAGGTCGCGGTTGCCTTCGTGGTCGTGAAACACCCGGGAGCGATCAATTCGCCGCAGGCACAGCAGGCGCTGGAAAAGGAAATCATGGGCGTGGTCGACAAGCAACTTGGCGCGGTCGCCCGTCCGGCGCGTGTGGTGTTCGTCAACGGTTTGCCAAAAACCCGTTCTGGAAAACTGCTGCGCCGCTCGATCCAGGCCATCTGCGAAGGCCGCGATCCCGGGGATCTGACCACGATAGAAGATCCAAGCTCGCTGCAGCAAATAAAGGGGGCACTGGCTATGTGAGTCGAGTCTGAGCGCTTCAGGCAGGCACTGTCACATTAACGATGGTGTGGAAGAAGCCGCTACATCAAGTTGGCCATTTTCCAGGCGCGAGGAATCCGTTCGTCCATATTCCCTAAAAAGGCTGTTTTTGAACCGCGCCTGAAAAAACTCTTTATATTGGGTGGATGTCAACCGGTATCGACGTTCTGCGGCAGCAGTTTTCGCCGCCGCAGGATCCGCTGTAAACAGCGGCCTGGTAAAATCACCCCAGTAGTGAATTTTGGACGCTGTGAAGGGAAGGCCGATTGTGTTGCGGTTTGCCCGGAAAACGTTTTTGAAATACGTCAGATCAGTGGAAACGACTGCGCGGGCTTAACTGTGCTGCAAAAGTCAAGCAACGGGTGCATGACATGAAAGTGGCCTACACGCCAAACGCTGATGCTTGCCGATCCTGCGGACTTTGCGTATCAGCGTGCTCAGAAAATGCAATCACGCTCAAGCGAGCTAACTAGAGTGCCTCTTCTCAGTTCGCGTCAGTTTGAGGCATACCCATCTGGCCTTCGACCTGACCTTAGGCTGGGCGCAGGCGCTGGCACGGATCCATCCTGCGATGACGTTCATCTATGTTTCCGGCGCGGGCACCGGCGGCATGGCAATGTGGGCACAGGTGAAGCGACCCACCGAGGACGCGTTGCTCGCCCTGTTCCCGTCTGCGTACATGGTTCGGCTGAGCGCGTTGCGCGCAATGCACGGCGAAGTCTCGAAGACGCGCTGGACGAGGATCGCTACGCCGTCTTTCGGCCGCTCGGGGCGCCCTGATGGGAACCGGCGCGATCGAGTACTCCGGTTTTTTTGTGATGGTTGCCGACGGAGCACGCGTCTGTTGAGACGGTGCGCGATCCCGGCGGCCGCAGCAGCGGCTGCCACTGCCGTTATTTTCGTTTTTTTGTCAGAGCACAAATCCAATGCACAACAAAAACAAATCACATCAAACGGGGGACGGTTTCCAGAACAATTATCCCAACGGGCCGCGCGGCAGTTTCTGGAAGTGGCAGCTAGAGCGCTGGGAAAAAGGTTTGCCCAAGATTCCCGAAGGCGGCTACCACTTCGAGCTGCTGCAGCCTGACGTGGCGCGGCTCAAGGCCAACCGTACCGAGCCCACGCTTACGTGGATCGGACATGCGACCTTCCTGCTGCAGCTCAGCGGCGTCAATATCCTCACCGACCCGCACCTCACCGAGCGCGCCTCGCCGCTCGATTTCGTCGGGCCGAAGCGCGTGGTGGCGCCTGCGATAGAGTTCCGCAACCTGCCGCATGTTGATGTCGTGGTCATCTCTCACAACCACTACGATCATCTCGACCGCGAAACCGTGCGGCGCCTCGCGGCACAGACCGCCGGCTCGCCGCGCTTCTTCGTGCCCTTGGGGTTGAAGGCATGGTTGGCAGGCCAGGGCATTCGCGATGTGACAGAGCTGGACTGGTGGGACGAGGCTGACTTCAAGGGCTTAAAATTCACGCTGACTCCGGTGCAGCATTGGAGTTCGCGCACACTGTGGGATCGAGACAAAACGTTGTGGGGCGGTTGGGTCGTCGAGCAACCGGCATTCCGCTTCTTTTTTGCCGGGGACACTGCCTATTCCCCGGTTTTCAAGGACATCCGTAGCCACTTCGGTTTCATCGATCTGGCGGCGATCCCTATCGGGGCCTACGAGCCGCGCTGGTTTATGAGCATCATGCACGCGAATCCGGAAGAAGCCGTCAAGATCCACCAAGACCTCCACGCCCGCTACTCGGTGGCAATGCACTGGGGCACGTTCATTCTCACAGACGAGCCGCTGGACGAGCCGCCGCACAAGCTCGCTGAGGCCCGCCGCGCGGCGAGCATCTCGACCGAAGAGTTTTTCCTGATGAAGCACGGGGAGACGCGGAAGCTGGCGCCGATGTTCCGAGCGCCCGCAGAGGCGGATAGCAGCGGGACGAAAGTCCCTACCCAGTGACCGGCACGGGGCAATGGCTCGTGACGGATCTACACCGCCTATGTAACGCAGAGGGAACGGCAGCAATGGCCGAACACCGGATGCTGATGGAAGCTACAGTGAGTGTGGCTACAATATCGTGACTCGCCGATCGCAGTTCTCCGAGAGCTGACGTATAAAATTCCCGAAACTGGTCTTTATACCAAAGAATGACAAGGTGCTTGTCATGGTGTATCTCCTTTACGATTTGATGAATGCCGCTCAACTGGTGCTGTGCTCTTCAAAGAGAATACTCGCGCTGCCCTAAACATCGTAGCCCATATCCGTCGAGAGCTCGCTGTAGGCGTTTGCTTGTGCCTTAAGATCGGCAGCCTTCTGCTCAATGAGGCCCAAGGCGTCGGCGCCGGCAATAAAGCGACGGGGCGGCGGCTGCTCATTCGCAATCTTGATGAGCGCTTGGGCGAGCTTGGCCGGATTTCCTGGCTGCTGGCCTTCTTGAGATTTCCACCACGCCATCTGCTGTTCAGTGCGCTCGGCATAGTCACTGATGGCCGGCGTAGCGAAGGCCATCGACTGCTCCGAAAGAAGCTGGGAACGGAAGAAACCAGGGTTGACCAGAGTCGTGTTGATGCCAAACGGAGCGATCTCGCCCTGCAACGATTCGATCCAGCCCTCCAGACCAAACTTCGAGGCTGCATAGGCAGTACAGAACTCAAAGCCCACAACACCGGCGGCAGATGAGATGGCGATGATGTGGCCGCTTCGCTGCTTGCGCATTTGAGGCAAGATGGCGCGCGTGACGTTCATGGGCCCCAAGAGACCCGTGGCAAGCTGGCTTTCGATCTGGGCCTGAGTCAGCTCTTCGAAATAACCCGCATAAAAGTTGGCCGCGTTGTTGACCAGTACGTCGATGCGACCGAATCGGTCGACAGCAGCTTTCGCCGCGGCTTCAGCATCCTCACGACGGGTGACATCCAACTTGAGGACCAGTAGGTCGCCAGATGCCCCCACAGCTTTAGCCACCGCAAGTGAATCTCTGCCAGTAGCCACAACAGCATGGCCGGAAGCAAGAGCGGCTTTCGCAAAATCGACACCCATGCCTCGGCCAGCGCCAGTAATAAACCAAACTTTTTTATTGCTCATAATCATTCCTTCTTTAACGTAAGCTACGAATAAAGCCAGTCCTCATCCAAGGCTTCCGGTCACACGCTTGTTTGCGATAACGACTTTGTCGCGGAAAGGCGCGAGCGCTTCGCCGACAAGCTCTTCGCTTGTATAGGGCCCGTAAACTTCGGCTGTATCAAACAACGTGACGCCTTTTTCGTGGGCCGCACGAATGACCTGAATGCCTTGGTTTTTGTCTGCGGGTGGACCGTAGTTGGCGCTTATACTCATGCAGCCAGATCCGATTTCCGAGATTTTCAGTTTTCCGAGTTTTCGCATGTTCATGTTCCTTTGCGGAGCCCTTGGTCGCTCCGATTGTTGAGTTCCTTTGGTTGATCCGATGATGCAGCCCATGACAAGGGCCCGACAGCCGATCCTGCACCGATCAGGGCGGTATTCGCCAAAAAGTCACGGCGACTGATGTCTTGGTTAGCTTGACTGTTCGATTCATTTGTCTTCCGCTTCTTTTCCATAAATAGTTCGTTTGGATTGGCTGAGCACTTTGCTTATTCGATTGCTGTCACCCGAGTGCCACATTGTGGGTTATGCGATCTCGACTCGCAGCCATTTGACTGGAACCAGTTTGACGGATTTATCCTCGAATGCGTTTGCCCAAACTGCCCCATTTCTTGCACAATCCGATGAATATTCACCTGTTTCGGTAATGCGGCGGTCGGCGGGTGTTAGACTTTCAGCTACCAAATATTGCGCCGAGAAGGACGGTTATGAAGAGTAACAACAGGGAAATTTCCCATCAGACTGAAACGGTTGAGGCTCTCGCTAAAGAAATTAGTCGCATTGCCCAAAATGCCGGAGACTACACCACGGCTATTCCAGAGTTGACGATCCATCGCAGGAACAACGCCACAGATCCCATGCCTTGCATCTATGGTTTCGGGCTGGGCGTCGTCGCGCGAGGCGGCAAGCAAGTCTTGCTCGGAGATGAGGTTTTCAACTACGGACCCGGACGATCGCTGCTGACCACGATCGACCTGCCGGTGGTGTCGAACGTGACCGTGGCAACGCTGGCTGCGCCGTTTCTTGGCCTGCTGCTGACAATTGATCCACGCACCATCGTGCAATTGGCGGCGGAAATGGACTTGACGCAAGCGCCCAAGGAACGGTTATACCGGGCGATATCGATCGGGGAGCTTGAGCCGCTGGTACTTGATGCATTGATCCGGCTCGTTCGTCTCCTCGACGAGCCAAAACTGATAGCCCAGGTCGCTCCGTTGATTCGGCGGGAGATCGCCGTTCGCCTTCTGGCCGGGAGCCACGGTCCGATGCTTCGACACTTGGTCGCGGCAGGATCACCCAGTCAGCAGATTGCAAGGGCCGTGGCCTGGATCAAGTTAAATTTCTCGCACGCGCTGCATGGCGACGAACTTGCGGCGAAAGCGCACATGAGCCCGTCTACATTCCGGCAGCACTTTCGTGGCGTTACAGGGATGAGCCCGCTGCAGTATCAGAAGCAGCTGCGTCTGCAGGAAGCAAGGCAGTTGATGTTGCGCCAGAACCTCGACGCAGGGAGTGCAGGTGTGCGAGTGGGGTATGAAAGCGTGTCACAGTTCAGTCGGGAATACGCCCGGCTTTTCGGCGCGCCACCCCTGCGTGATATCCAACGTTTGCGCCTTGCACCATGAACCAATGCCATGAACTGTGCAGCGGGAGCGTGTTTGAAATATTTGAAATGGGTCGGCAGCGGCCCGGTTTCTGGAAAAATGAATGTCAGCTTTGTAGCCGCCATTCGAGGCGGCGACTCCACAGGCAGGTTATGGCCGAATGCTTGGCAATTGATCGTGAAACTTGAAGGGCCGCTTACAGTCGGTGGCGCCGACGAATTTCTGACCAATGTTGCCGATTTTTGCTGACCCAGGCATGGCTGGCCAGATCCCGCTCCACTCCTGCGTTGACTGAGTATTTGGCTGGGTCAACGAATCCCGGCCCCATGGGTCAATTTGGCATCGGCGCCAACACCGTCTCCTCCTGGCACACATAGCTCTGCAACTAGCCCTTGACTTTAATTGCCTAGGCAATATAATGGCATCGGTAAAAGGAGAAAATAGCATCATGAAAACGAAAGGTGATTTTGCTTGGAACAGCATGGCGGGCGGCCTGTTTGGTTTCTTACTGAACGAGACCCGAAACGCCATTTTCTCCGAGATTGAAAAAGAGCTGGCGCCGCTCAATATCACGTCCGCACAATTTAAGATCGTCATCGGCATCGCGCACCAACGCGCCCACACCCTGACCGAATTTGCTCGCTTTTTCGATTACGACCCCGGCGCCATGAAGCGCTTGATCGACCGTATCGAAGAAAAAGGGCTTATCCGGCGCGTGCCCAGCGATTCCGACGGCCGCATCATCAACCTCGAACTGACCGCGGCAGGCGAGGCCTTGTATCCGCAGATCATGGTCGCCGTGAGCAAGGTCAGCACCAAGATGCTGGGCGGCTTCTCTGAGGTCGAAATCGCCCAGTTCCAGTACTTCCTGCAGCGCGTCATCGCCAATGCGCGTCTCTGATTTTTTTTGTGACAATAATTGCCTAGGCAAGTTAATATCAAGGAATCCTATGGTGAATGTTTTCCTACGCCAACTGACAGCCTGGTCAGGCGTTTTGGCCCTGCTGGCCGGTTGCGCCAGCGGCGGCGGCCTCGTCCCGCAGGCTAAGCTCGGCGATGCTAGCAAGCTGAGCGCGCGCGCCGCAGTAGCGTCGGCGCCGCTATCACCGGCGGCCTGGCCTGCGCGCGACTGGTGGAAACGCTACGGCGACGGCCAGCTCGACGCGTTGATCGCCGAGGCGTTCGCCGGCAACCCGAGCCTGCGCGTGGCCCATGCCCGTGTACGCCAGGCTGCGGCGTTCGCCGGCCTGGCCGAAGCGGCGCAAGCGCCACAAATGGGCGCCGCCGCCGGCAGTTCGCGCCAGCGCTACAGCGCCAATAGCGCGCTTCCCCCAGTGTTGGCAGGCAATTGGGCGTGGAGTAATGCGGCCAGCCTGAATTTTTCCTACGAACTCGATTTCTGGGGGAAGAATCAGGCTGCATTTGACGCCGCCATGGACCGCCAGCACGCCAGTGAGGTCGAGGCCGAAGCGAGCCGCTTGATGCTGGCGGTGGGAATCACCCAGACCTACCTGCGGCTCTCGCAAACCTATGCCCAGCTCGATTTGGCACAAGCGGTACTGCGCCAGTGCGAGCAGCTGCTCGCGTTGACAGGTGAGCGGGTCCGGGCCCAAATCGATTCCGCCGTCGAGCTCAAGCAAGCCGAGTTGGCCATCCCGGTTGCGCGCGAGCAAATCGCCACCATCCGCGAGTCGCTCGCGCACATCCGCAACCAGCTCGCCGCGCTGCTCGGCGCCGGGCCCGACCGTGGCGCCACCATCGGCCGGCCGCAACTGGCGGACGTACGCCACGCCGCCATTCCGGCCAGCCTGCCCAGCGAACTCATCGCGCGCAGGCCCGACGTCGTGGCACAGCGCTGGCGCGTCGAGGCTTTGCGCGAGGACATACTGGTGGCCAAGACGCAATTCTATCCCTCAGTCAATCTGGGTGCCTTGATCGGCCTGCAAAGTCTTGGTTTCGACAATATATTCAAAAGTGCCAGTCGGGTGCCAGGCGCCAGTTCTGTGCTCAGCCTGCCCATCTTCGACGGCGGCCGCTTGCGCAGCAATTTGGCACTGCGCGACGCCGAATACGACATCGCAGTCGAGCAGTACAACCAGACTCTGGTCGACGCGGTGCGCGACGTGGTCGACCAGCTCACCTCGATAGAATGGATGGGCCAGCACGTTGCACTGCAGGCGGACGCGTTGACCACAGCCCATGAGGCCCACGCGCTGTCAGTGCAACGCTTCCGTTCCGGACTGGGCAATTATCTGCAGGTGCTGGTCACCGAGCTCCAGGTCCTGAGCCAGCAACGCGCGCAGATCGAGCTCGATACTCGCGCCTTCGACCTCGACATCAACTTGGTGCGCGCTCTCGGTGGTGGTTACAACAGCATCGCCGACGCCGTCTCCCCCACCCACGCCGGCCCCCTTCTAAGGTGAACCCTTTGACACAACAGAGTAAACCAGCTGCCAGCACCGCGCCGGCCACCCGCATCCGGATCGGTGCCGCGCTGGTCGTCGCGCTCGCCCTCGTCGCCGCTCTGGGTCTGAAATTTTCCGACCGTGTGGAAGAGAGCACCAGCGATGCCTACGTAGAAGGTAACATCGTGCAGGTCACCCCGCAGCTCGGTGGCAGCGTCGTCATGATTGCAGCCGATAATACCGATGTCGTAAAGGCCGGCCAGCCGCTAGTCCAGTTCAACGATGTCGACGCTCGGATCGCGCTGGAACGTGCCGGAGCGCAACTGGCGCACAGCGTGCGACAGGTCAGGGTGCAGTTCGCCAACGCGACCCAGTCTGGCGCTACCGTGACCTTGCGCGCCATCGACCTGGCGCGCGCCGAGGCTGACCTCGTGCGGCGCCAGCAGCTTGGCGCCAGCGGCGCGGTATCCGGCGAAGATATCCGGCATGCCGACGACGCAGTCAAGGCGGCCCGCGCCACGCTCACAGTGGCCGAGCAGCAATCGCTGAGCTCAAAGGCAATGGTCGACCAGACCAGCATCGCCACTCACCCTGACGTCCGGGCCGCCATCTCGCAATTGCGTGAGGCCTACCTGGCCATCGCGCGCACCACGGTGCGCGCGCCAGTTGGCGGCATCGTCAGCAAACGCAATGTGCAACTCGGGCAGCGGGTTAACGCCGGCACCGTGCTGATGTCAATCGTGCCACCTGAACAGATGTGGATCAACGCGAACTTCAAGGAATCACAGATGCGCGACATTCGGGTTGGCCAGGCGGCCACGCTGCACGCCGACGTGTACGGCAACGCAGTGACCTACCGCGGCCGCATCATCGGACAGGATGCCGGCACCGGCAGCGCGTTTTCCTTACTGCCGCCACAAAATGCCAGCGGCAACTGGATCAAGGTGGTCCAGCGGGTGCCGGTGCGCATCGCGCTCGAGCCCGCACAGCTGGCGGCGCATCCTCTCAAACTTGGACTGTCGATGCAGGTGAGCGTGTCAACCGGCGGGCGCGACAGTGCAGTGACGCTAGAACACGCCAGTGCGCGGCCGCCTTTCCGCACCGACGTCTTCGGACGCGAAATGGAACAGGCCGACCAGATGGTGCAACGCGTGATCGCCGCCAATCTCGGCAAGCTCGTCGCCGGCGTGCGCTGACATGAGCGTCACCCGCCATCCGCGCCAGGTATTGCTGCTGGCCACCGTGTTCCTGCTCAACGCAACCGAATTCCTTCAGGCCGGGATGATGGCCTTCGGCGCCGAAGCGATCATGGGCCAGATCAATGCGTCGCCCGAGGAATATACCTTCGTCACGATCATCTACGCAGCGGTCGCGATCGGCGCCATCGCCTGTCAGCACTGGCTGATCGAACGGCTCGGCTGGCGCCAATTCATCCGGGTCTCGGTTGCCCTGTTCGTGGCCGGCGCCGCGCTGTGCGCTGGCAGCGACACGTTCGTCCAGTTCCTGGTCGGGCGTGCAGTCATGGGCTTGGGTGGAGCTGCCTTCATGACCAGCGCACGCCTGCTGATCAACCTGATTCCGCCCAGCCCGGAGCGCTTCAAGGGCATCGTCGCATTTGCCACGTCGCTGGCGATCGGCAACGCTTGCGCGCCGTGGGTGACCGCCGCCGCGGTCACCCACGACGCCTGGTGGGCCATCTTCGTGCTGCTCGGTGCACTGGCAGTGGTGGCCGCGCTGCTGGGCAGTCTCTGCCTGCCCACCGAGCTGACGCCAGACACCCAGCGCAGCCATGCCAGCCCGCCGCTGGTGGCCGCCATCGTCGGGTTCAGCCTACTTTGCCTGTATGCGCTTCAGCGCGCGGCCTACGATTTCTATAGTGAAGGGCTGCCGCTGCTGGCCTGCGTACTGGCCGGAGTTGGCGGCCTCGTGCTGCTAACGCGCCACCAGCACGCACATGCGCGCCCGCTGCTCGCGCTCAAACGCTTGGTCCAACTGCGCTACCTAAGTGGGCTAGGCCTGTTTTTCCTTTGCTACGTCGTATTGGGCGCCAACAACACCATGCTGCCGGTGCTGATGCAGCGTGCGCTCGGCTTTCCGTGGGAAGTGATCGGCAAAGTGCTTACGCTGGGGATGCTGTCATCGCTGGTCGCCTTTGTTGTCAAGGCGCGGATAATGCTAACGGCGCCGGCGCCGCGTAAGTTTTATGTGGCGGGGTTTACGGCCTTGTTTTACTCTGGTTGGCAATTGTCGCGTCTGAACCCGGAAGCGAGCCTGTGGACAGATGTGCTGCCGGCTATAGCCGGTTTCGGCGTATTCGTCATCCTGGCGCTCGCCACCACCGCCTTGCAGACCTTTACCGGCCTACAGCACGATGCGCTGGCATTCGCGCACGGCCAGATGCTGAAAAATATGATGTCGCAATTTGGCATCGCACTGGGCATCGCCGCTGCAACACTGGCCCTGCAATGGCGCACTAGCGAACATATATTCCAGTTGAGTCAGCACCTTCAACCCGGCGACCCGGAAACTACCAACCTGCTCGAGCAGATGGCAAGCAACTTCAGCGCAAGCCATGGCCCGCAACAGGCAGCGCAACTGGCGCTGGTGCAATTGACGCAACTGCTCAACCAGCAAGCAACGTTGCTCGCAGGGATCGAGTATTTTTCCGTGGTGATGATGCTCGCTCTGGTAGGCGCGGTGACGATGGCACTGCAGCGCGTTTTCAGATAATGGCAATCCAAACCCGCCCTCTGTCGGGATCGAGCAGGTCGGCCGGCCGTGCAACGATGTGGCAATTCTCGCCCATCACCCACGACTGGAGCGGCGCCGAACTAATGCTGCCGCAGGCGTTGCGCGGGATGGGACAGCAGTTCGCGGCGCCGCCGCCTATCGTCACGCTCACGCCGGGCGGACTGGCCATGGAACGACTCAGACTGGCATCCGGCTTGTTCAACCTGATGCGTAATCTCGGTGGCGCCATTGGGATCGCGGTCTGCGCCACCATCCTGAACGATCGCACCAATTTGCATTTCTATCGCTTAGCCGAGCACCTTACCCGCAGCAATGATGCGACCAACTCGCTATTGCAAGGCGTCGCCAGCAATCTGGCAACCTGGGGCGGCGATCAGGTGCCGGGCGAGTCGGGCGCGCTCAGGCAGCTCTGGAACCTTACCTACCGTGAAGCACTGACGCTGACTTTGCCGATATCTTCCTGGCCATCATGGTCTGCTTCATCATCGCCACCGCGATGATGCCCCTGATGCGCAAGGTCGCTCCACCCAGGCGCCTTCCGCCGATGCGCATTAATGCCGATGTTTGTACCCACTCCTGTTCACCACCTCAACTGAAAGAAAGGTAACCCATCATGAAAATCAAAGACTCAGCCACCTTCGTCACCGGCGCTAACCGCGGCCTCGGCCTTGCTCCCGTGGATGCATTGCTGGCCCGCGGCGCCAGCACGGTCTACGCCGGCGTGCGCGACCCGGCCGCCATCGATACCGTCCGCGACACTTTGGATACCAACTTCCCCGGTCCGATCCGCATGAGCCGGGCCTATACACCGCTGCTGGCAGCGAACGGCGGCGGCGCCATGGTCAATGTGTTGCCGGTGGAACTCGCCGGAACTGTCGCTCAATCATGCTGTCTGCCAGCCAATGAAAACAAGAAAAGGAGTAATACCATGTTAAAACTGAAGCAAAAATTTATTCTGCTGTTGTCGCTTTGCTTTTCGTTAGGCATCCTGCCATCTAGCGCCTACGCTTTCGGCGCGACCGGGACGAATGCGGATTACGGGGCAGCTGTTTCTACCGACTTCGCCGGCAGGCAGATCAGTGTGACGCCGGCAACCAAAGAGGTCTATGTCGCCAACGGGGAAACGGTTCGATTCACAGCCAACGGTCAAAATTTCACCTGGCATTTTGATACTTTCGGCCAAACTTCTTTCGACCTGTCTGTAATTGCACCGAACGACGCTCACGTAAAAGGCGTACGTGTTTATGTGGCAAGTAACCCGTTGTATCTCGGAGGTTTGTAATATGGCGTAACAAAAAAAACAGACTTTCTGCAGGGAAGGTTATCGCGCAAGGTCAACTCAGGAACGCTGTGTTAGTGCACGGATGGCCAGTTCGTGTTTTGTCGGCGGGTGTACACCACCCTGGCCGCTTACGGCGCTCAACGACAAGCACGACCTCCTGCCGGGTTTTCCAGCGGTGCCATCAGCTCATCGTGCCGTTCCTTATCCGCCTGTGCAGGTAAGCCGCGGTGGTCGACGGGCTGGCGTGGCCGGCCGTGTCCTGGAGCGTTTTCAGCGCCACGCCGTTGTTCGCATGCGTCGTCAGCATGGCGCAGCCAGTGAGTCGATGCATTGTGCAATGCGGCTGCGCAGTCAAAATCGCCGTCGACATCGGCCAGGTCCGCCGCGCCCGCGAACGATGATTTGATTGCCTTGGGAAGCCGCCGCATCGGTGACCGCTGTCAGCTCCCGGCCGCGTGTGTTGTGAGCGCCAGCGGTGTCACGTCCTCCCGCGCTGCGCCCGGGAGGAGGGCGTACGCGCAGGGAAATCACGTCGATCCACAAGCGCCCATCGCCCTCGGTGTAGATCGAGCCTATGTAGCCGCCACGATTTCGCTGAGCCTGGCGCCGGTGGTGACGTACGCGAGGAACAGGAAGCGTTCACGCGACCTGGCCTTGTTGGCTGCCTGCATGTCGCAGGGCAGGGCGTCGATGGCGGCATGAACGAAGTCGATGGCCGTGACATTCAGAAATCGAGTCACCCGCGCATCGCGTGAAGTCTTGATGTTTTTTACCAGCGCACCGGTATTTCTTCGCAGATAGGCGGAATTAACGCCAAAAGTCAGAAGCCTTGGCAACCCGGAAAGCGAATAGATCCATTAGCAGCCGGGTAGACCCCGACTTACCTTCGGCATCCGGGCGAATGAACGATTGCGGCATCCATTTACGTGACGTGATCGGAACATACTACAAGGCGTCGAAGGCGACTCGCTTCCGGCGCATGTCGAGACTTGCGGCGAGAGTTTTCTGTTTCGCCTGATTTTCTGTCATCGGACTGGCCGCGTTTTTGGGAATCTGACGGCAAATACGGTGCCGGAGGCTTCGCTTGAATCAACCTCTATTGTTCCACCGTGTGCTTGGGTGATTTCACGCGATATAAATAGACCAAGACCAAAACTTGCCGCGTGCTGACTCTCCTGCCCTGCATCCTTGGAGAGTTGAACCCATGGGTCGAAAATCGTTTGAAGTATTTCCGGGGGGATGACCGGGCCATGACTTTTCACTTGTACTGTTACCGCATTCGGATCGCCTTGAGCGGCAATGGTGACGGTGTTCACTCCCCCCCGAAATTGCGCAGCCCTATTGAGCAGGTTCGCGAACACTTGTTGTAGTCGCGGACTATCAAAGTCATCGAGCAGCTCGCCCGATGTTTTCAATTCAAAAACACAGTCAGGATGCGCCGCGCTTGCATCGTCAAGCGCCGCCTGACAGATTGCCCCCATATCGGCCAGGTTTCGGGTGATTGGCATTTTCCCGCCGAGTTGCGTTCGTGCATACTCCAGCAAGTCATTAACCATCGCGCTCATGGTTGCCGCACTTTTTTTCACGCGGGTACCGACGACAAACGTACCATCTGTTCCCACTCCGGGTCGAATGAGGTAGGAGCCGGCCATGGTCATTGTGGCCAATGGACTTCTTAAGTCGCGCCCCAGAACCGCCAGGAAGGTATTTCTTGTGCGATTTGCTTCTTCGGAAAACGTCAACGCAGACTCCGCCAGCGCCTTGTCGATGGCTTCGTTGAACCGAAGGACATCCCTTGTAATTTCTTCAGAAGTTTTCGATAACTTCGGCATCCATAATCTCAGTACGCTGGCCCTCATTGCACGGTACTCTGAAATAAGCTGCAACATCGTAAACCCGGTTTCCTGACGTTCCGTACCATGCTTGGCAGCGGCGCTGTGAGAATTTGTTGAATCAGGTGCCAGCCCCTTCGATTTTTCATCCACCTGTTTGGCGCTTTCGTCAGCGTCGATTTCCTTCGCAATTTGCTCCAAAATTCTTGTCCCATGGTCGCGTAGAGCTACAGCGGACATGTACCTAGCAGCGGGTTGAAGTGTTCTCGCAAAAGTCTCCCACTCGACGAGAATTTCTTCGATGTGGCTGGTGATAAAGCGGGAGAGTTTCAATGGATGCCCTCCTATCTTTTCACATTTGCGGTAAGTTCATTTATGGAAAGACTCCTGGGCTCGCTGCCGAGACGAAGCGAGGCTGAACGCTTTCGCCTGTTTCCAGTTGAACCGAGGCTCAGTTCTCAGTTGACAGGATGCTCGTCGGGTCGATCGCGCGTCCGTACGGTGACGCACAGATAGGACGCCGCTTGCGGCACTAGGAGCCGATTTCCGCCGATACGGTTTCCCGTTTCCGCCATGGATACCAAGGTTGCTGCCAAACCGCTTTAGGTGGAGGCGCACGATTCAGCACTTCGACAACGAACAAGCGCATCACCATACTAAGGCCGGTCAGATTTGGCCGCAATTTTTCATTCAAGATTCCCGCCAAGCTTCTTCTATTTTGTTGTTCGAGTGAGAGGATAAATCATGTGGTTTTTGTCGTTGCTTTACCAGCGCACGCTATCGAAAAGAGTGCCGATAGCCAGCGATATTTCCCATTTTCCATCCTGCCCGCCCGACTGAGCGTGCGTGGCCAAGGACGCCAGTTTGAATATTTAGAAAAAAGTCCGCTATTGCGTCGTGCGTCGCATTGCAGTTGCTCAAGAAATTCACGCGATCGTCCGGTATGGGTCGTGAGCTGCCGATGATCGCTACGCCGCGAATGTCAGCAGCGCAGCGTAAGCGGACGATGCCCGCACACGATCGACCCATTGCCGACGTTCACGGTTCCCAGACTTTGGATTCGACACGCATCCAAGTGATTGAATGCGTGTGCCGCACTGATGGATGGTGCCGAGGACTATCTCAAACCGCTGACCAAGTTATGCCAACGC